>NZ_JBITSF010000003.1:0-181237 GCF_044540485.1 Streptomyces sp. NPDC085946
CTGGCGTTGACTTTTGGCACGCTGTTGAGTTCTCAAGGAACGGACGCTTCCTTCGTACTCACCCTCGCGGGCTTTCCTCCGGGCGCTTCCCTTCGCTGTTCTCAACTCTACCAGTGTTTTTCCGTCTCTCCGACCACCGTCCCGCAGACATGCAGGAGGAGACCCCGAGATAGGATCTGGCAAGTTGGGTTGCTGCCGGGCCAGGACGTCTGATGGCGTCGCTCAGCCCCGTGCAGGAGTACGACTGTACACGGGGCCGTGGAGTCGGTGCAAATCCGTGGGAAGGGTGGTCTAGACCTCTCATCGGCAGCTATCGTGCGGAACCCGTCCTACCTGTGACATACGCTGCTGAACAGTGCTTCGTCCGGGACAGGCAGTGACGGCCCCTACACATCTCCACCCCTGGGAGGCTTCCCATGACCACCGTGACGTCCCCGCTCGCAGGACGCGCCATCGGACTGGCCGCCGTGCCGGATCCGGTCTTCTCCGGGGCCATGGTCGGCCCGGGCACAGCGATCGACCCCGTGCGCGAGCCGGGTGAGGCCATCGCTCCCGTGGACGGAGTCATCGTCTCCCTGCACCCGCACGCGTTCGTCGTCGTGGACGCCGAGGGGCACGGCGTGCTCACTCACCTCGGCATCGACACCGTGCAGCTCAACGGCGAGGGCTTCGAGCTGCTCGTGAACAAGGGCGACACCGTCGTACGGGGTCAGGGCATCGTGCGCTGGAACCCGGTCGCCGTGGAGGCCGCCGGGAAGTCGCCGGTGTGTCCGGTCGTGGCACTGGAGGCCACGGCCGAGGCCCTCTCCGAGCTTCGTGAGGACGGCGACGTGAAGGCCGGCGACAGCCTCTTCCTCTGGAAGTGAGCACTGCCGTCACAGGACGGCTGGTACGACCACCAACGCGCGGCGGGGCCCGCGCACTAGCGGAGACGGTGAGATGGAGACAACGCTGCGAGGCGTCGGCGTCAGCCACGGTGTGGCGATCGGCGAGGTTCGGCACATGGGGACGGCGGTGCTCGAACCGCCCGCCAAGCAGATCCCGGCGGAGGAGGCGGAGCGCGAGCAGGGGCGCGCCCGCAAGGCCGTCGAAGCCGTGGCGGCCGACCTGACGGCGCGCGGCAACCTGGCGGGCGGCGAAGCCCAGGCGGTGCTCGAGGCGCAGGCCATGATGGCCCAGGACCCGGAGCTGATGGCCGACGTGGACCGGCGGATCGCCGTCGGCAGCACGGCCGAGCGCGCGGTGTACGACGCGTTCGCCGCGTACCGGGAGCTGCTGGCGGGTGCCGGGGAGTACCTCGCCGGCCGTGTGGCGGACCTGGACGACGTGCGGAACCGTATCGTCGCTCGTCTGCTCGGGGTGCCGATGCCGGGGGTCCCGGACAGCGACGAGCCGTACGTGCTCGTCGCCCGGGATCTCGCGCCGGCCGACACGGCGCTGCTCGACCCGACGCTGGTCCTCGGCTTCGTCACCGAGGAGGGCGGTCCGACCAGCCACAGTGCGATCCTGGCGCGGGCGCTCGGTGTGCCGGCCGTCGTGGCGCTGCCCGGTGCCGGGGAGCTCGCCGAGGGCACGGTGATCGCCGTCGACGGCAGCTCCGGTGAGATCTTCGTCAGCCCGAGCGAGGAGAAGAAGGCCCAGCTGCGGGCCGCGGCCGCGGAGCGCAAGGCGGCGCTGGCCGCCTCGACCGGACCGGGTGCCACGGCCGACGGGCACAAGGTGCCGCTGCTCGCCAACATCGGTGGCCCGGCGGACGTGGCGGCCGCCGTCGAGGCCGGGGCCGAGGGCGTCGGGCTGTTCCGCACCGAGTTCCTGTTCCTGGACGACAACAAGAAGGCGCCGTCCGAGGAGAAGCAGGTCGAGGCCTACCGGCAGGTGCTCGAGGCGTTCCCCGAGGGACGTGTCGTCGTGCGGGTGCTGGACGCGGGCGCGGACAAGCCGCTGGACTTCCTCACGCCGGCCGACGAGCCGAACCCGGCGCTGGGCGTGCGGGGGCTGCGGACGCTGCTCGACCATCCCGAGGTGCTGCGGACCCAGCTGACGGCGCTCGCCCGGGCGGCGGAGGGGCTGCCGGTCCACCTGGAGGTCATGGCCCCGATGGTGGCGGACCGGGCCGACGCGAAGGCCTTCGCGGACGCCTGCCGTGCGGCGGGGCTGCGGGCGAAGTTCGGCGCGATGGTCGAGATCCCGTCGGCCGCGCTGCGGGCGCGCGCCGTCCTGCAGGAGGTCGAGTTCCTGTCGCTGGGGACGAACGACCTCGCGCAGTACACCTTCGCCGCCGACCGGCAGGTGGGTGCGGTGTCCCGGCTGCAGGATCCGTGGCAGCCGGCGCTGCTGGACCTGGTGGCGCTGTCCGCCGAGGCGGCGAGGGCCGAGGGCAAGAGCTGTGGTGTCTGCGGTGAGGCCGCGTCCGACCCGCTGCTGGCGTGTGTGCTGATCGGTCTGGGCGTCACCTCCCTCTCCATGGGTGCGGCGTCGATCCCCTACGTGCGGGCGACGCTGGCGAAGTACACGCTGGCGCAGTGCGAGCGGGCCGCGGCGGCGGCTCGGGCGGCCGACAGCGCGGAGGACGCGCGCGGCGCCGCCCAGGCGGTGCTGTCGGGCGAGTAGCGGACTCGGCCGGCCCAACCCCGGCCGACGGTCGTCCTGAGAGGGGCGCTCCACCCAGGTGGAGCGCCCCTTTCCTCTGTCAGTGGTGGTGCCCCGGTGCCGGTTCGTCCTCGCCGAGGTCGGGGGGTGCGCAGTAGTCGACGCCGGATTCCGGGGAGACGAGGTCGCCGGACTCGGCGTCGGTGCAGTAGGCGTCGAAGACCTCGCCCGCCGTGAGCGGGGTCAGGCCGAAGGCGCGCAGGCGCCAGCCGTAGACGCGGTCCGCGGTGCCGGGGGCGGTGGTCCGCATGACGAGGCCGCCGGGGCTGCCGGTGGCGAGGCCGAGGGCCAGGACCGTCGTGAATTCGAGGGCTTCGGTCTCGTCCAGTTCCGTGATGCCGTCGCTGTCGTCGGCGTGCAGGACGGCGAGCAGGGTGTCCTGCGGTCCGGAGACGCTGCAGACGAGGTGGCGGTTGCCGGGCGGGGCGGTGTCGAGGATGCGGACGAGGAGGTCGGAGGCGCGGGTGAAGGCGGCCCGGCCGAGGTCCTCCTCGCAGGTGGCGCAGGTGCCGAGGCGGGCCAGGAGGGTGGAGGCGTACTCCCAGGTGGCCCGGCGGACGGCTTCGTCGACGAGGGCCGGGAGGAGGTCGGACAGGGGCTGGCCCTCGTAGGGGAGGGTGGGGCCGGTCGCCGCGAGTTCCGCGGTGAAGCGGGTGCGGCTCGACGGGCTGTCGGGGTCGAGGCCCGCGTCCTCGCAGAACTGTGCGTAGTCCTCCGGGTCGAAGAGGGCGACCGTGGTGTGGCCGCCCCGGGAGGCGCGGGTCTTGAGGAGGTTCTCGACCTGCCGGAGGTAGGTGGCGTGGTCGTCGAAGGTGAAGGTGCGGTAGCGCCGCATGGCGTGGAAGTCGTGCTCGTCGGTGAGCAGGCCGATGGTGCCGGCGATTTCGCGGCGCAGGACGCGTCGCATGGTCAGGTCGTCGGTGTGCGCCATGTTTCCCCCTGTGCGCAGTCGATCAATGCTCACTCACAGTAACCGGCGGCACTGACAACGGCGTCGCGCTTCCAGTGGTCGCGCTGGGGGCGGGCGCGCGCCGGACCCGGGCTTCACCTCCCGGGTCCGGCGCCGGCGTCGGGGCTCCGCGGCGTCGTCAGGCGCGCTTGCGGGCCAGGTCCTCGTAGAAGCGGAGCAGGTCGAGGTCGTCGATGGAGCCCGGGTTGACCGCCTTCTCCAGCGGGGTGCCCTGGAGGAGGCGCTTGACCGGGACCTCGATGCGCTTGCCGGTGAGGGTGTGGGGGACGCCGGGGACCTCGATGATCTCGTCGGGGACGTGGCGCGGTGACAGCTGCTCGCGGATGGTCCGCTTGATGCGGGCCAGCAGCGCCTCGTCCAGGACGGCGCCCGGGGCGAGGTGGACGAACAGGGGCATCCAGTAGCCGCCGTCGGGCTGCTCGATGCCGATGACGAGCGATTCCCTGATCTCGGGGAGGCGTTCGACGGCCTCGTAGATGTCGGCCGATCCCATGCGGACGCCCTGGCGGTTGAGGGTGGAGTCGGAGCGTCCGTGGATGACGACGGATCCGCGGGAGGTGACGGTGATCCAGTCGCCGTGCCGCCACACGCCGGGGTAGGTGTCGAAGTAGCTGTCGTGGTAGCGGCTGCCGTCGGGGTCGTTCCAGAAGTGGACGGGCATCGAGGGCATCGGGTTGGTGACGACGAGTTCGCCGACCTCGTCGACCAGGGGCTCGCCGCTCGGGTCCCAGGACTGCAGGTCGGTGCCGAGGCAGGGGGCCTGGAGTTCGCCCACGTACACGGGGAGGGTCGGTACGGCTCCCGCGAAGCAGGAGCACACGTCCGTGCCGCCGCTGACGGAGGCGATCCACAGGTCGGCGCGGACCTCGTCGTGCAGCCAGCGGAAGCCGTCGGGGGGCAGGGGGGAGCCGGTGGTGGCGACGCAGCGCACGGCGGAGAGGTCGAAGTCGCGGGCGGGGTGGACGCCGGCCTTGCGGCAGGCCATGACGTAGGCCGCGGAGGTGCCGTAGAGGGTGGCTCCGGTGCGTTCGGCGACGCGCCACTGGGCGCCGGTGTCCGGGTAGCCGGGGCTGCCGTCGTAGAGGACGATCGTCGTGCCGGTGAGCAGGCCGGAGACGAGGAAGTTCCACATCATCCAGCCGGTGGACGTGTACCAGAAGAAGCGGTCGTCCGGGCCGAGGTCGCAGTGCAGGCCGAGCTGCTTGAGGTGTTCGACCAGGATGCCGCCCTGGGACTGGACGATGGCCTTGGGCAGGCCGGTGGTGCCGGAGGAGTAGAGCACCCACAGGGGGTGGTCGAAGGGCACCTGCTCGAAGTCGGGTTCCGTGTCCGCGGCCGTGAGGGCCGACCACTCCAGGGCGCCCTCGGGGGCCGGGGTGCCTAGGAGCGGGATGTGGACGACGGCGCGCAGGGTGGGCAGGTCGCGGCGGAGCTCGGCGACGGTGTCGCGGCGGTCGTGCTCCTTGCCGCCGTAGCGGTAGCCGTCGACGGTGAACAGGACGACGGGCTCGACCTGCTGGAAGCGGTCCAGGACGCTGCGGGCGCCGAAGTCGGGCGCGCAGGACGTCCACACGCCGCCCACGGCCGCCGTGGCCAGCAGGGCGACGACGGCCTGCGGGACGTTCGGGAGGTAACCGCTGACGCGGTCCCCGGGGCGGACGCCGAGGGCCCGCAGCTCGGCGGCGAGGGAGCCGACCTGGCGGCGCAGTTCCGCCCAGGTGACGGGGCGCGGCTCGTGGGTCTCGTCGACGTGCAGGAGGGCCGGGTCGTCCGGGCGGGTGGCCGCCGCGCGCAGGGCGTGCTCGGCGTAGTTCAGGGTCGCCCCGGGGAACCACTGGGCTCCCGGCATGGCGCGCTCGCCCAGCACGCGCGTCCAAGGGGTCGAGAAGCGGACGTCGAACCACTCGGTGACGGCCTTCCAGAAGGCGTCCGGTTCGTCGACGGACCAGCGGTGCAGGGCCGGGTAGCCGCCTTCGGCGGGGGCGCCGTGGTGCTCGGCGGCCCAGGCCTGGAACCTGGTGATCTGCGCCTGGGCGATGCGCTGCGGATCTGGCTGCCAGAGCGGCTGCGGGTTCACGGTCGACATGGGGCGGCTCCCGGACTGTGCGCGTCGTGTGCGTCCTCCGCGCACGGGCTGGGTGTGCGCGTGACGCGGCTGACACGGACGATGCCATGTGATCGTCTCCCGCACCAGGGAGTCCCCCACATAGTCCGTGTCGTGAAGATGTGGCCGGGGCACGGGTGAACGGCAGTTGAACGAGGCCTCCGTGCGGACCGGTCGATGGCAGGGTGAGCAGCATGGACGGTCGTGACCTGGTGCGTTCGGTGAGGGCGGTAGGGGTGGTGGGGGCGGCGCAGGGGATGCGTACCGTACGGGCCGCGTGGCGCAGGAGGCGGGCCGACGCCGCCGGGCTGCCGCCGCGGGGGGCCGAGCGCGCGCGGGTGCCCGGGGCCGTGCGGGAGGTGGAGCCCGGGCCGGGGGGCGGCGTCCTCCGGTTCGACCGCTCGGAGCTGCGGATCTTCGTCGCCGTGAACGGGGCCGTCTTCTGGGGGTGGGACGGGGCCGCTCCGGAGCCGTCGTACGCGCTGGCGGACCGGTGCCCTGAACCGGATCCGCGGGCCGTGCTGGAGCCGGACAAGAACGGCGGCTGGCGGGTGGTGGCCGAACGGGTGACGGTCGGCGTCTCGCGGCACGGCGAGGTCCAGGTGTGCACGCCGGGGGGCGTGTGCCTGCGCCGGGATCTGCCGCCGCGCTGGTGGGAGCCGGTCGGCGGGGGCGCGGCGCGCTGGATGCAGCGGTCGGAGGTGGCCGCGGACGCGCGGTTCTTCGGGCTGGGGGGACGGGCTTCGGGTCCCCGGCTGCGGAACGGGACGTACCGGCTGTGGAACACCGATCCCGGCCGTGCCTTCTCCCCCGGTGACGACCCGCTGTACCTCACGATGCCGGTGCAGACGGTGGTGGCCGACGCGGGCACGCACCTGGTGTTCCACGACAACTCGTGGGACGGCACCGTGACGCTGCGGGAGGGCGAGGAGGGCGCGGGCTCCGGGCACGACCGGGCCGGGACGAGCGAGCTGCGGATGGCGGGCGGTCCGCTGCGCTGCTGGGTGGTCGTGGGCACTCCCGCGCGCGTGCTGCACGTCTGGGCCTCGCTCACCGGGGCGCCCGCGCTGCCGCCCGCGTGGGCGCTGGGCCACCACCACGCGCGGGAGGACTTCGGCAGCGAGCAGGAGGTGCGGCGGGTCGTCTCGGGCTACCTGGAGCACGACCTGCCGCTCGACGCCGTCCACCTGGACACCGACCACTTCGACGGGCACCGGGTGTTCACCGTGGACACCGATCGGTTCCCGAAGCTGCCGGTGCTCGCCGAGGAGCTGCGCCGGGACGGCATCCGGCTGGTGTCCGTCGTCGGTCCGGCGGTCGGGGCGGCGCCGGGCGACGCCGTGTACGACAGCGGCACCGCCGGGGACGTCTTCGTGCGGGACGCCTCGGGGCGTGTGGTGCGGGGGGTGGTGCGGCCCGGGGAGGCGGTCTTCCCGGACTTCACGGACGCGCGGGTGCGCGCGTGGTGGGGCGGTCTGTACGCGGAGCGGCTCGCGCAGGGGTTCTCGGGTGTCCGGCACGACATGGACGAGCCCACGTCGTTCGCGGCCTTCGGGGAGCCGACGCTGCCGCGCTCGGCCCGGCACCGCCTGGAGGGCCGGGGCGGTGACCACCGCGAGGCGCACAACGTGTACGCGCTGTGCATGGCCCGGGCCGGTTACGAGGGGCTGCGGGAGCTGGCGCCCGGGGAGCGGCCGTTCGTGTTCTCCCGGTCCGGGTGGGCCGGCGTGCAGCGCTACGGGGGGACGTGGTCGGGCGGCGCGGCGGCGGGCTGGCCGGGGCTGCGGGCGTCGCTGGCGCTGGTGCTCGGGCTGGGGCTGTGCGGGGTCCCGTACTCGGGGCCGGACGTCGGCGGCTCCGGCGGGGACCCGTCGCCCGAGCTGTACCTGCGGTGGTTCCAGCTGGGCGCCTATCTGCCGCTGTTCCGCACGCACGCGAGCCCGCGGGCCGGGCGCGGGGAGCCCTGGGAGTTCGGGGCGGAGGTGCTGGAGCACGCGCGCGCGGCGCTGGCCGAGCGGCGCCGGCTGCTGCCGTACTTCGTGACGCTGGCGCATCTGGCCCGGCGCACCGGGGCGCCGTACGTGCGGCCGCTGTGGTGGTCGGCTCCGGAGGATCGGGCGCTGCGCGACTGCGAGGACGCCTTCCTGCTGGGTGACTGCCTGCTGGTCGCGCCGGTGCTCGACCCGGGCGCGGACCGGCGTGCCGTGCCGCTGCCGCGCGGGCGCTGGTACGACACGGCGACCGGGCGGGCGTACGAGGGGCCGGCCCGGGTGATCGTGGACGCGCCCCTGGGCCGGATCCCGGTGTTCGCGCGCGCGGGGGCCGTGCTGCCCGTGCGCGGCGAGGACGGCGGGCTGGAGCTGGAGGTGTGGGCGCCCGCCCGGGGACGGACCGGGGGCGGGCTCGTCGTGCGGGACGCGGGCGACGGGTGGGACGAGCCGGAGGTCGAGCGGTACGGCGTGGGCTGGGAGGGCCGGCGGGTCGTCGTCGAGCGTGAGGACGGGGGCGGGGGCGGCCGGCCCGCCCGTCCGGTGCGCGTCCGCGGGCTGCGGGAGGACCGGGTTCAGACGTAGCGGCCCTCGAAGAAGGCCCGCACGGCCAGGGTGTGCAGGGGGAAGGCGAGTTCCTCCGGGCGGCGCAGCAGGTGCCAGCCCTCGGTCTCGTGCGTGGCCTGGGACCGCGGCAGGTCCTGCGCCGGCCGTTCCGGGAGGAGCCCGAACAGCAGCAGGTGCCCGTCGGGCGAGCTCATGGCGTCGGCGAGCCGGACGTCGCGGCTCGCCGCGACGATGCCGGTCTCCTCCTCGAGCTCGCGGACGACGGCCTGCCGCCAGTCCTCGCGGTCGTCGACGAAGCCGCCGGGCAGGGCGACGCCGCCGCGCGCGGGGGCGACGGTCCGCGTGATGACGACCAGGGCGGTGCCCTCAGTGTCGTACACGGGCTGGAGGGCGACCGCCACGGGCAGCGGGTTGCGGTAGGCGGTGGTGCCGCACGCCGGGCAGGTGCGGGGCCAGCCGGTGACGCCCTCCCCGTAGGGTGCGCCGCAGCTCGAACAGTGGGAACCCGGCGCGGAGTTGGGGGCCGAGTGCTGAGTTTCGGACACGCGGCGGAGCGTATCCGATCACGAGGGGGACGCCTGTTCGGGGGGCGCGTCGCGCGGAGGTGCCACGGATGGCGCCCGCCGCCCGCACGCGTTTCCGCCGGTCGCACACCCGCGCGGACCAGGGGTCCGTACGCTGTGTGATCGCCCCGGAATGCTGCGTGAACGCTTCGTGAACTGGGATTCGGCGCACGCCCGCGGAGCCATCATGCTCCCGTGCGCTCCTGGACGGACACTCCCCGTTTCGCCTTCCAGCCGGTGGTCAACCTGACGACCGGCGGGATGGCAGGGCTGGAGATACTCGCGCGCGCGGAGACCGGCGACCTGCTGGCCGAGGCCCGGCGCGATCCCGGGCTGGACGTCCGCCTGGCGGTGTCGGCGGTCCGCGCGGCGGTGGGCGTGGAGACGCTGCTGCCGCTGTACGTCAACGTGTTCGCGGGCACCCTCGCCGACCTGGGCGGGCTGCCGTCGCTGCACGACGCCGTCCGCCAGGCGGGGCGGCTGCCCTGGGAGGTGACGATCGACATCGGTCCGCCGTGGACGCACGTGCCGCAGCGGTCCCTGCTGGAGGCGGTGGCCGTGCTGCGCGGCCAGGGCTTCCGGATCTGCGCGGACGGCGTCGGGGACGGCGACCTGCCCCTGCGGCTGCTCACCGACCTCTCCCCCGACCTGGTGAAGCTGGACGCCTCGCTGCTGGCGCGGCGCCCGGCCATCCGCGCGATGCGGGCGCTCTGCGACGAGCTGGGCGCGCTGCTGTCGGTGGAGGGCGTGGAGACGGAAGGGCAGTGCGCGGCCGCGGTGTCCGCCGGTGCGCAACTGGCGCAGGGCGAGCTGTTCGCGCCGCCGGCCCGGCTGCCCGCGGCGGACGTGTACGTTCCGCCCCGGGAGCCCGGTGTGGCGGTCACGCCCCGGTCCGGGCCGTCGGTGCGGGAGTTCGTGCGGCCCGCCGCGCTGCTGCCGGCCACCGCGTCCGCGGCGCAGGTCCGCGACCTGCTGACCGGGTCGCCGGACGTGTCCGGGGTGCTGCTCGTGGACGCGGCCGGGGTGCCGGTCCGGTCGGTGCACCGGTCCCGGTTCCTGCTGTCGATGTCGGGGCGCTACGGGCACGCCCTGTACGCCGACCGGCCCGCCGCCAAGCTCGGGGACGCGCCGCGGACGGTGGGGGTCGGCGCCACCGCCTGGGAGGTGCTGGACGTGGTGGCGGTCGGCGGCAGGGACCGGACCTCGGACGACGTGGCCGTGGTCGACGCGTACGGGCGGTGCGTGGGCGTCGTGCGGCTGGCGGACCTCGTACGGGCGCTCGCCGAGAGCCGGGTGGAGGAGGCGGCCGGGCTCAATCCGCTGACGCGGCTGCCCGGCTCGGACGCGATCACCGGCGAGGTGAACCGCCGGATCGCGCAGGGGCGGTCCTTCGCGCTGAGCTGGCTGGACATCGACCACTTCAAGCAGGTCAACGACGGTGCGGGGTTCGCGGCGGGCGACGAGCTGATCCGGGCGGTGGGGCGCGCGCTGCAGCGGGCCGCGTCCGGCGGCACGCGGGTCGGGCACATCGGCGGGGACGACTTCCTGGTGCTGAGCGATCCGGAGCGGCTGGATCCGCCGGCCGCCGCGGTGCTGGACGTGCCCTGGTCGGCGGGCGGGCGGCCGGTCACGGTGTCGCTGGCCACGGTGGTGTGCGGGCCGGGCAGCGTGCCGGACCACCGGGAGGCGGCCGCCTGCCTGGCGCCCCTGAAGAAGGCGGCCAAGGCCCTGCGCGGGGCGAGTTGGGTGCTGGGGCGGGCGGGCGTGCCCGGGTACGAGGTCCGCCGTGGGACCGAGGGGATGGCGGCGCCCGCCGGATACGCGGTGGTGGAGCCGGGGGCGGGGTGAGTCCGGCGCGGAGGCGGGCGTGCGGCCCCCGCCTTCGTGGCCCTGCCGTCCGGCGCCCGAGGACCGGGGGAAGCCCGGGTGGGCGGGTCCGGCACGGGGCACCGGTCGCGGGGCGGGCCGGTGTCCGGCTGCGGGGCGGGCCCGTGTCCGGCCGTGTCCCGGCGCTTCCGCGACCGTTGCGGTCGGCGGCCTCGACGGCCCCCGGGCGCGGGTGGACGCTTCCCGTGCCGGTCGGCATCACCGCGTCTTTCGGTGTCGTCCGGGACTGCGCCGCGCGGGGTCCGCCGCGGCGAGTCCTTCCCCACGGGGGACGCGGCCGCGGACGGCACGCTCGTCACGGCGCCGGGCGGGGCGGGCCGTACGCGCGCGTGCGGGTGGTCGCCGGCCGGAGCGGGTCGTACGCGCGCGGGCGGGCGAGGCGCGGGGGCCGTACGCGCGCAGGGCGGGCGGAGTGCGGGGACCGTACACGCGCGGGGCGGGCGGGGTGCGGGGGACCGTACGCGCGCGGGTCAGGTCGTGACCGCGCGGCGGCGGTCCGCGGTGTAGGTCATGGCGTGGCGGACGACGCCGATGAGGACCTCCTTGACCGACTCGCGGTCGCGGGCGTCGCACATCACGAGCGGGACGCCGGGGTCGAGGTCGAGGGCCCGGCGGACGTCCTCCGCCGGGTGGCGGGACGCTCCGTCGAAGCGGTTGACGGCGACGAGGAAGGGTATGGAGCGGCGCTCGAAGTAGTCGACGGCGGCGAAGGAGTCCTCCAGCCGGCGGGTGTCGGCGAGGACGACGGCACCGAGCGCGCCTTCGGAGAGCTCGTCCCACATGAACCAGAACCGCTCCTGACCGGGTGTGCCGAAGAGGTACAGCACCAGGTCCTCGCGCAGGGTGATGCGGCCGAAGTCCATGGCCACGGTGGTGGTCCGCTTGCCCTCCACCCCGCGGAGGTCGTCGACCGGGCGCCCGGCCTCGGTGAGCAGTTCCTCGGTGCGCAGCGGCCTGATCTCGCTGACCGCGCCGACGAGCGTGGTCTTGCCCACGCCGAAGCCGCCGGCCACCAGGATCTTGAGCGTGACCGGCTCGACCGGGGGCTTGCCGCGCTCAGAACGCCCGAAGATCATCGGTCTCTTCTCCTGCTTCGATGGGGGGTCGGGCGGCGGCGGGCAGCAGCCCCCGCCGCCGGTGATGGTGTCGGTGCCGAGCCGCGAACACCGGCCGCGCTCCCCGGGTTCGCACCGCTCACAGTGCGCGCAGGCCGTTGATCACGTCGCGCAGAATACTCTCGTCCGGCAGTTCGGCCGGTGGTACGGGCCGGTTCACGTGGACCCACTCGGCGTCCACGAGGTCCCCGACGAGGACCCGTACCACTCCGATCGGCAGGTCGAGTTCGGCGGCGAGCTCGGCGACCGACTGCGGGGTGTCGCGGCACAGTTCGACGATGTCCACGTGCTCCGGCGCGAGCGTGGGGTCCGCCTCCGGATCGTCCGCGTGCGGTTCCGTGACGACCACCGCGATCAGGTCGAGGCGGTGCTGGCCCGCACTGGTGGTGCGGCCGCGCGTCATGGCGTACGGACGGACGACCGGCCCGGCCTCGTCGTCGAACCAGTGGCTTCTTCCCTGACCGTCAGCGCTCATGCCATCCCACTACCCGCCCTGGGGCAGACCGGTGCGCGGGGCCGTGCCCAGATGCACACCGACCCGCTTCACGAGAAGGGTCATCTCGTAGGCGACCTGGCCGACGTCGGAGTCGGCGTCCGACAGGACGGCCAGGCAGCTGCCGTCGCCCGCGGCCGTCACGAACAGGAAGGCGTCCTCGAGTTCCACGACCGTCTGCCGGACGCTGCCGGCCTCGAAGTGGCGTCCGACGCCCTTGGCGAGGCTGTGGAACCCGGAGGCCACGGCGGCCAGGTGCTCGCTGTCCTCCCGCGTCAGGTCCCTGGACACCCCGGTGGGCAGGCCGTCCCCGGAGAGCACGAGGGCCTTGCGGATGCTCGCGACGCGGTCCACCAGCTCGTCGAGGAGCCAGTTCAGCTCGCCCTTCCCGGTCTCGGTGTGGCCGGTCGCCTTCGGTGCGGTCATCGACCGTCCCCCTTTGTCGTTCCCTGTGGTGCCGTGCCGCTGTGGGCGTCGTCGCCCGCGGCGTTCTCCGCGCGGCCGCGCTGCCAGCCGCGCTGGAGCGAGGCCATGCGGCTGCGTACTTCCTCGGCGTCCCGCTCCTCGGGCCCGGCCCGGTCGCCGGTGCGCGGCGCGGGGAGGCGCTTGAGCTGCGGGGCCAGGTTGGCCTGGCGGACGCGCCGGGGCAGCGGTGAGCTGCCGGAGGACTGCTCCTGCCCGGGCTCGCCGGGGCCGCTCGACGCGGCCGCCGGGCGGTGCGGGCCCCCGGGGAGGGCGGCCTCCGAACCGTCGCCGTCCGTCCGGCCCGGTCCCGCCGGGACCTCGGGCCGCTGCCCGGCGCCGCCGTCCCGGCCCACCGGACCAGTGTTACGGAAGGAGGCGGGCGCGGACGGCTCGTACGGTTCCGGTCCGCCCGGCGCCCGGCCGGCCGGGGCCTCCCCGGCGCGCCGGCGCACCGGCAGCGGGGACGCGGGCTCCGGCCCGGATCCGCCCCGGCCGCCGGGTCCCTCGCCGCGGCGCCGAGCGGACGGCGACGGCGCGGACTCCGTCCCGGAACGGTCCTCGGTGCGGCCGCGCGCGGACTCCGCGTTCCGGCGGGCCGGCAGGGCAGGCGCGGCCTGCGGTTCCGGCCCGTCCTGGGCCCGGCCGGTCCCGGCCACGGCGTCCTCGCCGGTCCTGCCGCGCCGGGGGCCGCGCTGTCCGGTGACCGGGCGGCCGTGCGAGCTGACCAGCTTGGGGGCACGGCGGCGGGGCAGCGGGACCGGTGCCCCGTCCTCCTGGCCGGCCCCGTCCGCTCCGGTGCCGGACGCCGGCCGGCGGGGCTCGCGGCGGTGGTCCGGTACCCCGTCCTCGGTGCGGCGGCGGGGGCCGAACAGGCCGCGGCCGCCGTCCTCGTCGTCCAGGGCGCCGGGGAAGTCGTCGGCGAGGGCGTCCAGGTCGACCGGGGCCTCCAGTTCGACCGGGCCGTCCAGCAGGGAGGCGGGCAGGGCGACGGGCACCTGCGAGAGCGCGGCGCGGCGGCCGTCCGCCGGCCTGCTCTCCCCGGCGCGCCGGGGGCGGTCGAGGCGGAAGCCGACCCCGTTGGTGTCCGGGACGTCGTCGGTGAGCAGCGCGTCGGGGAGGAAGACCACGGCGGTGGTGCCGCCGTACGGGGAGGGCTGCAGGGAGACCCGGACGTTCTGCCGCTGGGCGAGGCGGCTGACGACGAACAGGCCGAGCCGGTCGGTGTCGGTGAGCTCGAACTCCGGTGTCTCGGCGAGCCGGAGGTTGGCGTCCAGCAGCGCCTCGGCCGTCATGCCGAGGCCGCGGTCGTGGATCTCCAGCGTGAAGCCGTTGGCGACGCGCTCGCCCAGCACCTGCACGGCCGTGTGCGGCGGCGAGAACACCGTGGCGTTCTCCAGCAGTTCGGCCACGAGGTGGGTGAGGTCGGCGACCGCGGGTCCGGCGACGGCCATGCGCGGCAGGCGGCGGACCTCGATGCGCTCGTAGTCCTCGACCTCGGCGACGGCGGCGCGTACGACGTCCATGAGCTGGACGGGTTTGCGCCACTGCCGGGAGGGCGCGGCGCCGGAGAGGATCACGAGGCCCTCGGCGTGCCGGCGCATGCGGGTGGTCAGGTGGTCCAGGCGGAACAGGTCGGCGAGTTCCTCGGTGTCCTCGGTCCGGCGTTCCATGGCGTCGAGCAGGGTGAGCTGCTTGTGGAGGAGGACCTGGCTGCGCCGGGCGAGGTTGACGAAGACCTCGGAGACGCCGGCGCGCAGTTCGGCCTGTTTGACGGCGGCTTCGACGGCGGCCCGCTGCAGGGTGTTGAGGGCCTGGCCGACCTCGCCGATCTCGTTCTTGTCGTACTCCAGGCGCGGCACTTCGGTCTCGACGTCGACCTGTTCGCCGGCCGAGAGGCGGCGCATCACGCCGGGCAGGCGCACGCCGGACGCCTCGTGGGCCTCCAGGCGCAGCTGCCGCAGGTCGCGGATGAGGGAGCGGCCGACGCGCACGGACAGGAAGAGGGAGAACAGCACGGCCAGCAGGCCGAGCAGACCGGCGACGACGGCCTTGGTGACGACGGACATGGCGACCGGGCGGACCCGGTCCTGATAGCGGTCGTTCGCCTGGTCGTTGAGGGTCAGCAGGTCGCCGAGCACGCTCTCGGCGGCGGCGTCCCAGCTCCGCGCGGTCACCGTGCGCGGGGGTTCGGAGCCGACGGAGGCGATGACGGCCTGTTCCTCCGAGCGCAGGGGGGCGGTGGTGGCGCCCTTCCAGAAGCGGGTGTAGCGCTCGCGTTCCGCCGCGGGCAGGACCGGCAGGCTGACGTCGTACAGCAGCGTGCGCTGGGCGACGAGGTAGGAGACGTCCCGGACCTCCGCGCGGGTGAGTTCGCCCACCACGAGGGCGGAACCGAGCAGGGCGTCCTCGCGGGCGAGCAGTTCGCGGGCGCGGGCCAGGTTGACGAGGGCGCGGTTCTGCTTGTCCATCTCGACGCTGTCGACGCCGTCGAGGGAGGCGAGCAGGACGTAGCAGGGGTCGACGAGGCGGTTGTACAGGTCGAGGGCCTGGGCCCGGGTGACGGAGCCGTCCTCGACGCTGCGGCGCAGTTCGTCGATGCCCCGCAGGGCGTCCAGGGCCGCGGTGAGGTGCTCCCCGTCGTCCTCGTCCATCTTGTCGCGGACGTCGGCGCTCTTCTCGTTCGCCACGATCTCGGCGATCGCGCCGTCGGTGGCGGTCCGGGTGGCGCGCAGCGCGGACCGGGCGTCCGAGGCCCGGGGGTCGGCGAGGTAGACGAGCGTCTGGCGGCGTTCCTGCTGCAACGCGCGGACGGTGTCCTCCACGGGGTAACCGACCTTCTCCACCACGGACGTCACGTGCCAGAGCTCGGCCACCTCACGCCCCGTCAGCACCGTGGCGAAGGCCCAGATGCCGGCCAGGGACACCAGCGGCACGAGGAGAAGCGCCACGATCTTCCGGCGGATGGACTTCCCGCGAAAGCGCATGGCCTCCCCCAGCTCGGCCCCCCGGACGACAGGGGGTACGCATGTGCGTCAACAAACGGCGCGAGCCTACTACCGACGCACAGCTAACTCGAAGGGCTGTCCGGAACCTGAACGTCCGT
The DNA here is from genome assembly GCF_044540485.1 of Streptomyces sp. NPDC085946. Lineage (NCBI taxonomy): Bacteria > Bacillati > Actinomycetota > Actinomycetes > Kitasatosporales > Streptomycetaceae > Streptomyces > Streptomyces sp. NPDC085946. Next base: position 15,905 of record NZ_JBITSF010000003.1, read on the forward strand.
ACCGGCGGACCGGCGGGGGGAGTTGTCCGGGCATTGCGGGAGATTGCCTCCCGCGATCCGGTGGGGGTCGCACCGCCCGGCCACCCCGGTCCGGCGTACCGGTTGGCCGAATTTTTTCCCTCCTGGGAATCTTCCTGACGGTCCGTTCGTCCTTGCCCGTGGGAAGCGGGGGCGGAATCGGTCACAGGAGCCGTGTGCCGCACCCGGGCGGCGTAAAGCAGCGCAAGCCGGGCAGCCAGTGGAGAACCGGGTCTTCGGACCGGGCCGATGGTCTGCTGGCGGTGGGGAGTGACACGGTGATGGGCACGGCGGAGCGGCACAGGGCGCCCGAGGACGGCGAAGCGGTACGGGAGACGGACCGGCGGGGCGCCGAGGCGCTGGACCGCGGCCTGCCGGCGGCCGGAGGCGGGACGGCGGACGGGCGCGGGCTTGCGCGGGATGCCCGGGGTGCCGGGGCGACGGCGGTTCGGGCGGCCGGGGTCGAGGAAGGGGCGAGCGGGGAGCCCGTGGCGTACGGGGCCGGAGCGGCGGCCGGGCGTCCGGTCCGCCACCGGGGGACCCCGGTGGCGGACCGGACGGACAGGGCCGCCCGGCAGGGCGCCGCCGGAGCGCGTGGCGCGGACCAGGACGGTCGCGCCGGTGAACAGCCCTCCTACCGGCCGTTGTGGATCGAGGAACCGGCGCGTCGGCGCCGGCTGCCGGATCCGGTGCGGGCCGCGGCCGTGCGCGCGGGCCTCATCATCGCCGTGACCCTGCTTCAGGCCATGGTGGCCTTCCTGTGCACCATGGCCGGGTCCTGGCTGGCCTTCCCCATGGTGATCAGCAGTGTGGTCAGCACGGTGGTGGCCACCTGGGGAGCCCTCGACGTGTGGGTGACGCGCCAGGTCTGGAACCAGCGCAACGGTGTGGTGTCCACGCCCAGCAGCACCGCGCGGGCCCTGCGGCGCGAGCGGCGCCGGGCCCGCCGGCGGGCCCGGACCGCCGAGCGGACGCAGGAGCGCATACGGCGCCGGGGCGGTGCGGGGCAGCTGTCGCACTCCTGACCGCTCCGGACGGCTCGGGCCGGGCCGAATCGGGCCGGACCGGGCCGGACCCGTCACGAGGCGACGGCCGGGGGGCCGGAGGGACCGCCCGGCCCAGCAGCCGTCCCCTCCCGCGTCCTTCCGTCACCTGGTGAGCTGTGGCGTACTCCCCGGCGCCGGACGCTTGTACATGCGCGTCGCCGTGATCTCGCTGTGCACCGCCTCCTCGGCCCCGGTCTGCTGGGGCAGGCCCGGCCGCAGGTGCTCCTCCACGCGGATGTACTTCAGCCCGGCCCTGAGGTCGGCGTCGTTGCGCAGCCGGATCACCAGGGGGAACTCGGCGAGGGCCGTCGTGTCGAACAGGCCGGTGGTGTACAGCAGTTGCACACCGAGCGCGTCGGCCACGGCCCGCTGGAGCTCCAGCAGGTAGGTGGCGTTGGCGCGGCCGATCGGGTTGTCGAGGAAGAGCGTACCGGCGTGGCGGTGCCGGTCGCGGCCCCGGTCGTTGGAGCGCAGCGCGGCCATCGTGCAGTACAGGGCGATGGCCGCGGTGAGCAGCTGCCCGCCGGAGAAGACGTCGCCCATCTGGCCGACGGGGACCCGCTCGGCGCGCAGCACGGCGTCCGGCTTGAGGATCTCGACGGCGACGCCCTTGGGCTGGAGGGCCGCGGCGACACCGCGCAGCAGCAGGGACATGCCGTCGCGCCGCAGGTCGGAGTTCTTCCTGACGGCGGCGCGGGTCGCCTCGTCGACGACCTCGCCGAGCCGCTCGGTGAGGGTGGCCTGGTCGGGCTCCTCGAACCGGATGCGCAGGAACTCCTGCCCCGACCACTCGCCGAGCCCTTCCGGCAGGCGGGAGAGGCGCTGGGCGGACCGGAGCGTGGCGAGGGCCGACTCGACGAGCCCCCTGAGCCGGTCCACGATCGAGTCGCGGTTGCGCTCCAGCTGCTCCAGCTCGTCGGTGAGGACCCGCAGCCGGGGCGCGAAGGCGTCCGCCCACTTCTGGGCGTGCTCGGGCAGCGCGGAGGCGGGCAGTTCGCGGATCTGCTGCCGGGCCGGGGTGCGGACCTGCTCGTAGCGCGTGGAGTTGGCGTGCCGCACGAGGACGTCACTGGCCTCGCGCACGGCGGCCTCGGCGGCGGACAGGTCGGCGGCGCAGCCGCGCAGGGAGCGGCGGGCCTCCGCGGCCGACTGGCGGGCCTCCTCCAGGCTGCCCGGGTACGGCTCGGGCTCCTCCTGCTCCTCGTCGGGGGTGTGCTCGCGCAGCAGGTCGCGGAGCATCGCGGCGATCTCGTCGAAGCCGGCCGCCGCGTCCTCGGCGGCGCGGTGGGCGTCGAGCAGCTCGGCGTGGGCCTCCCGGGACCGGTCCAGCGCCTCGGTGCGCGCGGCCAGTTCGGCCGTCGCCGTGCGCAGCAGTGCCTGCGCGTGCTCGGCGTCGCGCGGCACCAGGTCCTCGGGCAGCTCGGTGTGCGCGTCGCCGTCCTTGGGGGCGAGGCGCTCGGCGTCGCTGCGCAGCCGCCCGAGCTGCTCGCTCGCGGTGGACATCCGGGTCTCCAGGAGCTGCACCAGCTCCTCGGCGCGCGCGGCGGCCGCCTGCCGGGAGGGCCCGTCGGAGCCGTCGGGCGACTCCAGCAGCTGCTCGGCCCGGGTGCGGACCTTGTTGCTGAGCCGGTCCAGCTCGGCGCGCGCCGCGCTCTCGTCGCTCTCGGCGCGGGCCTGCTCGGCGCGCAGGTCGGCGCCGACGCCGACCTTCTCGTACACCTGGGAGGCGGCCCGGTAGGCCTCGCGCAGGGCGGGCAGGGACGCCTGCGGGGCCGCCGCGCCGTCCTGCGGGACGTCGTCGGGGGCGCCGGCGATCTCGGCGCGCTCGGCGCGCAGCGCCCGCGCGGTGCGGCGGGCGTCGTCGGCGGCGCGCTGGGTGGCGCGGCGGTCCTCGTCGGCCGCGCGGGCGCGTTCCAGGCAGGCCTGGGCGCGGGCCTCGGCCTCGGTCGCCTCGTCGGCGAGCTCGCGCAGCCGGGCCTGCCAGCCGGCCCGCTCGCGCAGCCGGAAGGCGAGTCCGGCGAGGGCGTCGGCGGCGCGGCGCGCCTTCTGCGCGGCCTCCTGCCGCTCGTCCCGCACCCGGACGGCCTCGGCGGCTGCCTCGTCGGCCTCGGCGCGGACGGTGCGCGCCTCGGCGAGCTCCGCCTCGGCCTCCTCGGCGAACGCGCGGGCCTCCTCCGCCGCGCGGGCCAGCTCGGCGAGTCGGCCGGCGGGGCAGCCGGTGCGCCAGGAGGCGAGCCGGGCCGCCAGCTCCCGGTCCTTGCCGAGCCGGGCGGCGAGCGCGCGGATCTCCTCGTCCCGCTCGGCGGCCCGGGCGCGCAGCGCCTGCCGCTCCTCGTCGGCGGCGTGCTCGTCGTGCATGGCCGGGTTCGGCGGCACGAGGAAGACGTCCCCGGTGTCCGCGTCCGGGGCGGGGGTGGGGGCGAGCAGGGCCGCGGCCGTGCCGACGGCGACGGCGGAACGGGGCAGCAGCGCGGCGTCGCCGAGGGCCTGGCGGGCGCGGGCGTGGGAGTCGGGGTCGGTGATGATCACGCCGTCGACGAGTTCGGGCCGGGCGGCCAGCACGCGCGCGTGGTCGGCGGGGTCGACGGCCTGGGCGAGGTAGCGCCAGCCGGGCAGTGCGGGGATGCCGTGCTCGCCGAGGTACTCGACGGTGGCCAGGACGTCGGGGCCGGGCGGCAGGAGGCCGCCGTCGCCGAGGGCGCCGAGGATCCGGGCGTCGTCGGCGGCGGCCGTGCGCAGGTCGAACAGCTGCCGTTCGGCGGAGGCGACGGCGTCGTCGAGCAGGCCGCGCAGGTCGTCGGCGAAGCGGTCCAGTTCCTCGGCGGTCAGGGGGCCGTCGGCGGAGGGGCGCGGGGTGCCCTTGCCCGGTCCGCCGGCGCGGTCCCCGTCGGCCGCCGCGCCGCCGGAGGCGGTGTCGGATCCCGTCCGCGGCCCGGGCACCGCGGTCCGTCCCGTCCGGGCGGCCGGCAGGCTCAGCACCTCCGCCAGCCGTTCCTCCGCCGCCAGTGCCTCGGCGGTGCGCCGCTCCCCCTCGTAGGACCGCTCGGCGGCGGTGGCCGCGTCGGCGGCCCGGGCGGCGGTCAGCTCGGCGCGGGTCTCCGCGGCGGCCGCCTCGCGGGCGTGCTCGGTGGCCCGGCGGGCCGCCTCGCGGGCGGAGTCCCAGGCCGCGACCGCCGTCTTCTCGGCGTCGCTGGCGGCGAGGGCCGCGCGGGCCGGGTCCGCGTCGGGCGCGCTGTCGTCGAGCCAGCCGGCGCGCACCGCCTCGGCGGTCTCCTGCTCGACCTCGGCCAGGCGCTGGCGCAGGTGCCCGATCTCGCTGCGGGCGCGCTGCGCCTCGGTGGCGGCGGCGGTGGAGTCCCGGTGGGCGGCGTCGCCGGCCTGCTGGAGGGCGGCGGAGCGCTCCTCCTCCTCGTTGGCGAGGTTCTCCGCGTTGTCGGCGGCCGCGTGCAGGGCGCGGACCAGGTCGACGGCGGCCCTGGCGCGGGCGGCGAGGGCCGGGGCCGCGTCGCGTTCGGCTTCCTGGATGGCGGCGGACACGCGCGCGACCCGGTCGGCGGCGGCGCGGTGGCGCAGCACGGCCTCGGCGGCCTGCCAGGCGGCGTGCAGCGTGCGCGCGTCGGCGAGCTCGCGCTTCTGCGCGGCGGCGGCCTTCTCGGCCGCGGTGAGCGCCAGGGAGGCGTGGCGGTAGGCGAGTTCGGCGGAGACCAGGGCGCTGCGCTCGCGTGCCGCCTCGGCGTGGGTGACGGCGTACGCGGCGGCGGTGACCCGCTGTGCCAGGTCGGCGGCCCGGGCGCGTTCGCGGACGCCCCGCGCGGTGAGCCTGCGCGCCAGGGTCCGGGTGCGGCGCTCGGCCGCGGTGTGGACGTCACGCGCGCGGGTGCGGGCGCCGGCGGCTTCGACGATGCGGCCCAGCAGGTCCACGGACCCGGCCGTGAAGTCCCGTTCGGCGATCAGCTCGGCGCGCCGGCCCAGCTTGTTGCCGAAGCCGCCGACCAGGTCGGCGAGTCCGTCGGTGTCACGGGTGTCGGTGACGGCGCGCAGCAGCAGGTCGGTGAAGTCGGAGTCCTTCTTGACCGCGAACAGGCCGGCGGCCTCGCCCTCGTCGGCGTTCATCTCCCGCTGGTAGCGGAAGAGTTCGGGGTCGAGTCCGAGGTCGCCGAGGTGGTCGGTCCAGCGTTCGTGGATCTCCTCCCAGTGCACCTCCAGGTGCGGGTAGGTCTTGCCGGCCTCGGTGAGGGCGTCGCGGAAGCCCTTCATGGTGCGGCGCCGGCCGCGCGCGCCCGACTGGCCCTCGGCGGGCGGCCGTACGGAGGTGGACTCGGCGACGGGCAGGCCGTCCAGGCTGAGGCCCGGGCCGGGCCGGAAGGAGTACCAGGCCTCGGCGAACTTGCGCGGGTCGCTGGAGACCTGCCGCCCGCGCCACTCGCTGACCTTGCCGACGACGACGCACTCGCCGGTCTGCACGTGCTGCCACTCCAGGGCCACGTGACCGCAGTCGTCGGCGAGCAGGAACTTGCGCAGCACGCCGGAGCTGGCGCCGCCCAGGGTGTTGCGGTGGCCGGGCAGCATCACGGAGAAGATCAGCTTGAGCAGCACCGACTTGCCGCCGCCGTTCTCCAGGAACAGCACGCCGGCGGGCGCGGGGCGGCGCGGCGGCCCGACGGGCTCCTCCTCGAAGAACTCCGCCTGCGTCGGCGCGGGGTCGGGCACCGGCTCGCCCACGCCCCGCAGGTCCAGCACGGTGTCGGCGTAGCGCGCACCGGCGGGACCGATGGAGTAGAGGCGGACCCGGGACAGCTCGTACATGGCGGACTCTCGTAAGTCTTCGGAAGACAGGGGCGGTTCGGGGAAAGGGGAGGTCAGGGGGCGTGGAACGGGAGGCCCGCGTCGGCCACCAGGTCCAGGTCGTCGCCGTCCTCGGCGGGCAGCAGGGTCGGCGTGCCGTCGGTGACCGGGACGACGCCCAGTTCCAGCAGCTCGGCCATCGCGGCGCTGCCGGCCATGTCGCGCACCTGGAGCTGGTAGCGGGCCGTCGTGCGGTACGTGCCGCCGTGGTCGTCGCCGGTGCGCTGCAGGAACCCGGAGTCGGTGAGGAAGGCGACGGCCTTGGCGACGATGCCGGTGGTCGACCCCGCCGGGCGGCGCGCGTCCTTGGTGGCGCCGGTCGCGCTGCGTCTGGCCCAGATCCGCCAGGCGGCCTCCAGGCCGGGCGCGTCGGTGACCGGGTCGGTGTTCTCGCCCTGCTCGGCGGCCCGCTCCTCCAGGCGGTGGCAGGCCTGCCGGACGAAGGAGTCGACGCCGTTGACGGTGACGCGTCCTATGTAGCCGTCGTCGGCGAGGTCCTCGGGGCGCGGGAACGCCATGGCGGCGACGGCGAGATGGGCGAGGCCGTGCAGGAACCGGTCGCCGGAGTCGGTGGCCGTACGACGCGCGTAGTCCCCCATGCGGACGGCGAAGACGGAGTCCTCGGCGGCGGTCACGGCCATGCCCGCGCGCGGGGAGACCTCCAGCACGATCAGTCCGAGTCCCGTCGCCACGGCGTCGGCGAGCCGGGCGAACGGCGGGTCCTCGCGGTACCGGCGCAGCAGGTCCGCGTACTCCTGGTCGCGGGCGGGCTGCAGTTTGGGCTGCAGCCCGAAGGCGACGAGCCGCGCCGCGTCGGCGGCGTCGGCGGGGGTGACGGCGGCGGACGCCGCCGCGGCGGGCGCCTCCGGCTCGCTCCACTCGACGTGCTCGCTCACGGTCGGTGCTCCTTGTCGCGGTGGTGCTCGTTCATGCTGCTTCCGTCCTGTCCGCCGCCATCCCGGCCGCGTCCAGCAGGGCGGTCCCGACGATGAGGTCGGCGCCGCCGAACTCGGGGTCGTCGAGCTCCGTCCCGTCGTCCACGGCGAACAGCAGCTTCTCCTCGCCCTGCCGGTAGGCCGTCCCCACCGGCGGGCTGGCCGCGTGGATGGCCAGCAGGGCCACCAGGTAGGGCAGGTCGGGGTCGGTCCGGCGGGCCTGCGCCAGCAGTCCGGACAGCCGCCGGGGCGCGTCCGCCGGCAGGTCGAGCAGCTCCATGGCGGCGGCCAGCTGCTCCTCGCTGAACCGGCTGTCGTCCGGGGTGGCGATGAGGTCGGGCTCCGGCATCTCGGCGCCCAGGTGCTCCCGCTCGACGGGCGGGGTCAGCAGGATGTCGACGAGGTCGCCGACCCGGACGGACACCGGGGTGCGCAGCCCGGTGCCGCGCGCGAAGAACGCGTCGGTGACCCGGACCGCCTGTTCCATGGGCAGCGGCAGGACGGGCGCGACGAGCTGGCCGTACAGGTCGATCCCGGCCGTGGACGGGGGGGTGGCGAAGGCCTGCCGGTCCTGCTCGGCGCGGAACAGCGGTCCGGCCTCCAGCAGGCGGGACTGCAGCTGCGTGTGGCGGCGGATGCAGTCCTTGACGATGTCGACCAGTTCGGCCGCGCGGCGCTTGTGCTCGGGCTCCTCGGTCTCGTCGCGGGCCTTGCGGATGTTGGTCAGGATCGCGTTCTCGTGGCGGTAGCGGTCGGCGACGTGGTCGAGGGCCTCGGCGATCATGTCGGGCACGGCGTTGAGCCAGTCCACCGCGCGCACGTTGCGCCGGGTCGTCTCCAGGGCCTTGCGCAGGGTCTCGGAGTACTGCACGGTCCGGTAGCGGGCCTGCTCCGCCGCGAGCTGGGCGTCGGCGAGCCGGCCGCGGCTGATGAGCACCTCCAGCTTGACCTCGGCGGCGATCTGCGCGCTGGTGACGTCGGTGTCGAGGGCGCCGACGAGGACGTTGACCGCCTCGTCGGTGGTGCGGAGGTAGACCGTGCCGCCGGGGCCGGGGACCTCCTCGATCAGCTTGAAGTCGTAGTCGCGGCGCACGTAGGTGCCGTCCGGCGCGAACGTGCCGTACACCGCGCGGAAGCCGCGGTCGACGCTGCCGACGTTGATCAGGTTCTCCAGGACCCAGCGGGCCACCCGCTCGTGCTCGGCGGCGGGCCGCCGCGGGGCCTGGGCGGCGATGCGCGGGATCAGGCGGGCGACGATCTGCTCGTGGTCGGCGCCGGTGTCGAAGTCCATGTTGAGGGTGACGAGGTCGATCGCCGCGAGGGCGATCTCCGCCATGCCGTACACCGTGTACTCGCCGGCGAGGTTGGCCTTGCGGGCGTCGAGATCGTGCAGCGGCGCGGTGCAGGCGAGCGCGCGCAGCCGCCGCGCCAGCCCTTCGTCGGCGGCCGGCCCCGGGGCGGGGCGCGGCCCCGCGCTGAGCTGGGGCGGAACGCTGTCCGTCGATGCAGGCGAAGTCACGGTGCACAGACTAGGTCCTCGGTCTGACATCGGCCCAAACGGCACAGACGGGCTCCCGGGCCACGGCCGCCGCGCCGCCCGCTCAGGAGCGCCGGACCTCCCGGCCGCGCCCCGGGGTCAGGACCGCCGGCCCTCCTCCCCGACCTGCCGCCGGTACACCTCGACGACCCGTTCCAGGGAGTCGTCGAGGTAACGGGCGAGCAGCCGCTCGGCCGTGGCCCGGTCCCCGGCCCGCAGGGCTTCGAAGATGTCCGCGTTGCGCGTTATGTAGGGTTCGTGCAGCGGGCGGGGCTCGTCCACGACGTGGAAGGCGAGGCGCAGTTCGGCGAAGACGCTGCGCATCAGCTCGTCGGTGCGCGCGCTGCCGGCCAGGGCGACCAGTTCCCGGTGGAAGTGGATGTTGGCCGTACCCACCGCTTTCCAGTCACCTTCGCGCGCCGCCCGCCGGCCCTGTCCGACGGCCGCCGCGAGGGCGTCGAGCCCGTACGGCGGTTCGCCGAGGCCGCGGACCACGGCGCACTCCACGAGCTTGCGGGTGCGGTAGATGTCCTCGACGTCCTCGACGGCCAGCATCCGCACGAAGACGCCGCGGTTGAGCTCGTGGACCAGCAGGCGCTCGTGCGTGAGCAGCCGGAACGCCTCGCGCAGCGTGTTGCGGGAGACGCCGAGGGCCCCGCCGATGCTGTCCTCGGACAGCCGGGTCCCGGGCGGGAAGTACCCGTCGGCGATGCGGCTCCTGAGGATGTCCGAGACCCGCTCGGCGGTGCTGGTGCGCCCGAGGAGCGCGCGGTCGTCGGCCAGGTCCGTCAACTGCTCTGCCATGCCCGGAATTCAAGCGCAGCCGGGAGGACGAGACAACGGGGGTATTGAAGGATCGTTGAACGATCCTCTACGTTCTTCTGCGTTGGCTCACGTCTGAAGCACCCTCCGTCCTCTCCTGCGAGGTGCCCATGAGCACGACCCCTCCCTCACCGGCCCTGACCGGCGGCACACACCCGGACGCGGATGAACAGCGGTCCGACGACGGCCCGTTGGGCTGGCTGCGCGCCCTGGGGCCGCGCGGCCGCCGTGCCTTCGCCGGCGCGTTCGGCGGCTACGCCCTGGACTCCTACGACTACTTCACCCTGCCGCTCGGCATGGTCGCGCTGGCCGCGTACTTCGGCCTGGACAGCGGCCAGACCGGCCTGTTCACGACCGTCACCCTGGTGGTCTCCGCGGTCGGCGGCGCCCTCGCGGGCGTCCTGGCGGACCGCGTCGGCCGGGTCAAGGCGCTGCTGCTGACCGTGATCACCTACGCCGTCTTCACGGTGGCCTGCGGTTTCGCGCCCGACTACGAGACGCTGCTGGTCTTCCGCGCCCTGCAGGGCCTGGGCTTCGGCGGCGAGTGGGCGGTGGGCGCCATCCTGGTCGCCGAGTACGCCGGTGCCCGGCACCGCGGCCGCACCCTCGGCGCGATCCAGAGCTCGTGGGCCGTCGGCTGGGCGCTGGCCGTGATCGTGTACACGCTGGTCTTCTCCCTGGTGGACCACGACCTGGCCTGGCGCATCATGTTCTGGACCGGCGCCCTGCCCGCCCTGCTGGTGGTGTGGGTGCGGCGCAGCGTCCACGACGCGCCGGAGGCGGTCGCCGCGCGGGAGCGCAGCGCCGGCCGGGGCTCGTTCACGGCGATCTTCAAGCCCGGCCTGCTGCGCACCACGGCCTTCGCGGTGCTGCTCTCCACCGGCGTCCAGGGCGGCTACTACACGCTCGCCACCTGGGTGCCGACGTACCTGAAGACCGAGCGCGACCTGTCCGTGGTCGGCACCGGCGGCTACCTGACGTTCCTGATCTCCGGGGCGTTCCTCGGCTACCTGACCGGCGGCTACCTCACCGACCGGCTCGGCCGCCGGCGCAACATCTGGCTGTTCGCCCTGCTGTCGGCGCTGTGCATCCTGGCGTACGCGAACATCCCGAGCGGCGCCAACGGGCTGCTGCTGGTGCTCGGCTTCCCGCTCGGGTTCTGCATGTCGGCGATCTTCAGCGGCTTCGGGTCCTACCTGAGCGAGCTGTACCCGACGGCGGTGCGCGGCACCGGGCAGGGCTTCACGTACAACACCGGACGCGCGGTGGGCGCCGTCTTCCCCACCACGGTCGGCTTCCTGGCGGACGGCTGGGGCGTGGGCGGCGCGCTGGTCTTCGGCGCGCTCGGCTACGGCCTGGCGGCGCTGGCCCTGCTGGGGCTGCCGGAGACGCGCGGGAAGGAACTGACATGACCGGCGCCTCCGCGCAGGACCGTCCCGTGACGGCCGTCGACCCCCGCGCGCACGCGTGGAGCCCGCGGACGGCCCGCGCCCGGTTCCGGGCGGGGCTGACCGGCCCCACCGCCGGGGTCGCGGCCGGCCACACCCAGGCCAACCTGATCGCGGTGCCCGCCGACTGGGCGTACGACGTGCTGCTGTTCTGCCAGCGCAACCCCAAGCCCTGCCCGGTCCTGGACGTCACCGACGCCGGGTCCTGGCGGACCGTCCTCGCCGAGGGCGCGGACCTGCGCACCGACCTGCCGCGCTACCGGGTGTGGGTGGACGGCGAGCTGGTGGACGAACCGACGGACGCGCGCGCGTACTGGCGCGAGGACCTGGTGTCGTTCCTGATCGGGTGCAGCTTCACCTTCGAGGCGGCGCTGTCCGCGGCCGGTGTCCCCGTCCGCCACGTCGAGCAGGGCCGCAACGTCCCGATGTACGTCACCGGCCGGCGGTGCAGGCCGGCGGGACGGCTGCACGGGCCGCTGGTGGTGTCCATGCGCCCGGTGCCGCCGCAGCACCTGGCGGCGGCGATCCGGGAGACCGGCCTGCTGCCCGCGGTGCACGGCAGCCCCGTGCACTGCGGCGACCCGGCGTGGCTCGGCATCGGCGACCTCGGCCGCCCCGACTTCGGCGACCCGGTGGACCTGGAACCGGACGACATCCCGGTCTTCTGGGCGTGCGGAGTGACCCCGCAGGCCGCCGTGACGGCCTCCCGCCCGCCGTTCGCCCTCACCCACGCGCCGGGCGGCATGTTCCTGACCGACGCCCGCGACGAGCAGTACCGCGTGGTCTGACGGACCGGCGGTCGCGCGCGGTCCGGGAAGGAGACACTGGAAGCATGACCTCCATCGATCTGAACGCCGACCTCGGCGAGGGGTTCGGCCGCTGGCGCCTGACCGACGACGAGGGCCTGCTGTCCGTCGTCACCAGCGCCAACGTGGCCTGCGGCTTCCACGCCGGGGACGCGGTCACCATGCGGCGGGTGTGCGCGCTGGCGGCCGAGCGCGGGGTGCGGATCGGCGCCCAGGTCTCCTACCGGGACCTGGCCGGGTTCGGGCGGCGCGCGATGGACGTGCCGCCCGACGAGCTGGCGGCCGAGGTGGCGTACCAGATCGGCGCCCTGGAGGTCTTCGCCCGCGCCGCGGGCACGCGCGTGGCGTACGTCAAGCCGCACGGCGCGCTCTACAACCGGGTCGTGCACGACGAGGAGCAGGCCGGCGCGGTGGTCGACGGCGTGCTCCTGGCCGGGGCCGCGCCGCCCGTGCTCGGCCTGCCCGGCTCGCGCCTGCTGGACCTGGCCGGGAAGGCCGGGCTGCCGGTGGTACCCGAGGCGTTCGCGGACCGGGCGTACACCGACGCGGGCACCCTGGTGCCGCGCTCCCGGGAGGGTGCCGTGATCACCGATCCGGAGACCGTCGTGGAGCGTTCGGTGGCACTGGCCCGCACCGGCGAGGTCGTCTCCCGCACGGGGGCGCGCATCGAGGTCCGCGCGCGGTCGCTGTGCCTGCACGGCGACACGCCCGGGGCGGTGGACCTGGCCCGCCGGGTCAGGGAGCGCCTGGAGGCCTCCGGGGTCCGGGTGGAGGCCTTCGCGTGAGAGTCCTGCGCGTCGGCGAGGACGCCCTGCTCGTGGAGGTCTCCTCGGGCGACGAGGCGCAGGCGCTGCACGCGGAGCTGCTGCGGCGCCGGGAGCGGGGGGCGCCGGCGGTCCGCGAGATCGTGCCCGCGGCCCGCACGGTCCTCCTCGACGGCCTCGACGACCCGGCCGGCCTCGCCCGGGAACTGACCGCCGCCGACGTTCCTCCCGCGCCCCCTCCCGCGCGCGAGGTGGTGGAGATCCCGGTGCGCTACGACGGCCCGGACCTGGCGGACGTCGCCGCGCACTGGGGCGTGTCCGAGCGGGAGGTCGCCGCCGTCCACGCGGCCACCGAGTTCCGCGTCGCGTTCTGCGGGTTCGCGCCCGGCTTCGGCTACCTCACCGGCCTGCCGCCCCGCTACGACGTCCCGCGCCGGGCCACGCCGCGCACGGCCGTCCCGGCCGGGTCGGTGGGGCTGGCGGGCCCGTACACGGGGGTGTACCCGCGCTCGTCGCCGGGCGGCTGGCAGCTGATCGGGACGACGGACGCCGTGCTGTGGGACCCCGCGCGCGTGCCGGCCGCGCTGCTGTCGCCCGGCACGCGCGTGCGCTTCGTCCCGGTCGGGGCGGAGGCGTCGTGACGGACCGCGCGCTCGCCGTCGTACGCGCCGGTGCCCTGACCACCGTGCAGGACCGGGGCCGCCCCGGGCACGCCCACCTCGGCGTGCCCCGCTCCGGGGCCCTGGACGGGCCGGCGGCGGCCCTGGCCAACCGGCTGGTCGGCAACCGGCCGGAGGCGGCCGTCCTGGAGACGACCCTCGACGGGTGCGCGGTGCGGCCCCGTTCGGCGGTCACCGTCGCGGTCACCGGCGCCCCGTGCCGGGTGACGGTGGACGGACGCCCGGCCGCCTGGGGCGCGCCGGTGCACGTGCCCGCCGGGGCGCTGCTGGACGTGGGACCGGCCACCGCCGGCGTGCGCGGCTACCTGGCCGTCTCCGGGGGCGTCGTCGTCGAGCCGGTGCTCGGCAGCCGCTCGACCGACCTGCTGTCGGGCCTGGGACCGCCGCCGCTCACGGACGGCGCCGTCCTGCCGCTGGGCGCCCCGCGCGTCCCCCGCGCGCGCGTGGACACCGCCCCGCAGCCCGCGCCCCCGGCCGAGCTCGTCCTGCGGGTCACGCTCGGCCCGCGCGACGACTGGTTCACGGCTCAGGCCGTGCGCACCTTCACCTCGCGCGCGTACCAGGTGTCCTCCGCCAGCAACCGCATCGGACTGCGCACGGCCGGGCCCGCCCTGGAGCGGGCCCGGCCGGACGAACTGCCCAGCGAGGGCATGGTCCTCGGCGCGGTCCAGGTCCCGCCCGACGGCCTGCCCGTGGTGTTCCTCGCCGACCATCCGACCACCGGCGGCTACCCGGTGATCGCGGTGGTCCGCGCGGCCGACCTCGCGGCCGCGGCACAGGCCGTGCCGGGCACACCGGTGCGGTTCGTGGCGGTGCGCCGCCGCTGACCCCCCGGCGGCCGGGTGTGCGTCACGGCCGCGGACGGAGCGGCGGCGACACGCCCCGCACCACCGCCCCGGACGCACCCGCGCACTCAGCCGTACGTCACCGCCGCGGACTCGGCCGGTGCGGCGGCCGGCCGTCGCTCCCCCGCGGACAGCGCGGCCAGCGCCGCCGACGCCGCGGCCGACGACCGCAGGTCGAGCCGGGCGCCGGTGCCCCGCGCCCGGTGCCGCAGCTCGTCGGCGGCGAGCACCAGGAGCTGCGGCAGCAGGTCGGTGCAGCGCCGGGCCACCCAGCCGGTGCCCGCCGTGGCCAGCAGGCGCAGGCGCGCCGCCCTGGTGGGAGCGGGGAACTCGGGCTCGGCCGAGGGCGCGGGCCCCGTCGCCAGGCCGTGTTCCGCCAGCAGCGCGTGGCAGCGCACGGCCAGTTGCCGGTGCCCCCGTTCGCCGGGATGCAGCCGGTCCGCGCTCCACAGGGCGCGGTCGGAGACCCAGTCGCCCCCGCACGCATGCAGGTGCAGGGCGCCGTGGCGGTCGGACAGGGCGTGGACGACCGTGTTCACCGCCCGCTGCCGCCGGGCCAGCGGGCGGGCCAGGGCGTCCGGCAGCCCGAGCACCGCGCCCGGGTCGGGCAGGCACGCCGTGAGCAGGGCCGCGCCCCGCCCGGCGCAGGCTCCGTAGACCGTGTCGAGCCGGGCGGCCACGGCGTGGATGTCGAAGGTGCTGCGCAGGGTGTCGTTGACGCCGACGACGACGGACACCAGGTCGGGCCGCAGGGCCAGCGCGGCGGGCAGCTGCCGCTCCAGCACGTCGCGCGTCTGCGCCCCGCTGACGGCGAGGTTGCGGAAGTCGACGGGGCCCTCGGCGAGCCCGGCGGCGAGCAGCGCGGCCCAGCCGCGCCGTCCGCCGCCGACGGGGTCGCCCACGCCCTCCGTCAGCGAGTCGCCGAGGGCGACGAAGCGCGCCGGCCTCATGCCACGCCCCCGGCCACGGACGGACGCGGCGAGACCGTCGCGTCGTGGGCGGCGAGGAACGCGGCGACCGCCGTGTCCCACCCGAAGCACGCGGCACGCGCGCGGGCCGCCTCCCGCCGGTCCGCCTCCCGGCGTTCCGTCAGCAGTTCGACGGCGTCCGCGAAGGCCTCGCCGTGGTCCGCCGCGACGGCGCCCGCCTCGCCGATCACCTCGGGCAGCGCGGAGGACGCGCTCGCCACCACGGGCGTGCCGCACGCCATCGCCTCCAGCGCGGCGAGCCCGAACGTCTCGGCGGGTCCCGGCGCCAGGCACACGTCCGCGGACGCCTGGAGCGCGCCGAGCAGGCCGCGGTCCGAGACGTGCCCGAGGAAAGCGACGGGCAGGCGCCGCTGCCGTGCCCGCTGTTCGAGCCGTGCGCGCAGCGGCCCGTCGCCGGCCACCACCAGGACCGCCGGCCGGCCGCGCCGCCGCAGCGCCTCCAGGGCGTCCAGCGCCGTACCGGGCCGCTTCTCCACGGAGAGGCGGGAGCACAGCACGAGCAGCGTCTCGTCCTCGCGCGCGTGCCGGGCGCGCAGCGCGGGATCGCGCAGCGCCGGGTGCCGCTCCGCCAGGTCGACCCCGAGGGGTGCCCGGACGACGTTGCGGGCCCCGATGCGGACGAACTCCCGTTCGGCGAACTCGGTGGTGCAGACGACCCGCGCGTACGTGCGGGCCGTACGGACGTTGAGCGCGTCGGCGGCCCGCCGGGCCGCTCCCTCCGGCAGGCCCCAGGTGCGCAGCACGCCGTCGGCGGTCTCGTGGGAGACCATCACGGCCGGGACGCGGGCCCGCCGCGCCCACTTGCCGGTCCAGCGCAGGGTGGTGCGGTCGGAGACCTCCAGGCGGTCGGGCGCCAGCTCGTCGAGGAGCCGGGCCACCCCGCGCTTGTCGGTGAGCACCCGGTAGCCGCCGGTGCCGGGCAGCAGCGGTCCGGGCAGGGTGACGATCCGGCCCTGCTCGGTCTCCCGGTCGCTCGCCCGCTCGCCGGGGACGACGAGGACGGGGTGGTGCCCGGCCGCCCGGTAGCCCTTGCCGAGCTCGCGCAGGGCGGTGCGCAGACCGCCGGACGCGGGCGCGACGAAGTTGGCGAGCCGCACGATCCGCAGCGCGTCCCCGCCGGCCCCGCGACCCGCCCGCGGGGCGCCGCCGCCCCGGCCCCCGCCGTCCGTCCGCGGGGCGCTTCCCGCCCCGCCGCGATCCGGGGGCGGCGCCGCGCCGGCCGCACCCGGTCCGGCCGGCCCTCCGGCCACGCCGCCGCCTCGCGCGCCCGGGCTCGTCCCGGCGCTCACGCCGTCACCCCCCGTGCCGTGGACCCTCCCGGCGCTCATGCCGCCACCACCGCCTCCCGCCCGGCGAGCACATCCGCGTAGTGCCCGATGAGCTGGTCCCCGACGGCCGCCCAGGTGCGCCCTTCGACCAGGGCGCGGGCGGCGGTGCCGAACGCGGCGCGCAGCTCCGGGGCGGCGGCCAGTGCCGCGACCGCGTCCCGTACGGCGGCCGCGTCGCGCGGCGGCACCAGCAGCCCGCTGCGGCCGTGGGCAACCAGGTCCAGCGGACCGCCCGCGGCGGGCGCGACGACCGGCACACCGCTGGCCATGGCCTCCTGCACGGTCTGGCAGAAGGTCTCGAACGGCCCGGTGTGGACGAAGACGTCGAGCGAGGCGAAGATCCGCGCCAGGTCGTCGCCGGTCCGGCGCCCGAGGAACACCGCGCCGGGCAGCTCCTGCTCCAGGCCGGGCCGGCTGGGCCCGTCGCCGACGACCACGACGCGGACGCCCGCCAGGCCGCACACCCCGGCCAGGAGTTCGACCTGCTTCTCGGGGGCGAGCCGGCCGACGTAGCCGACGATCAGCTCGCCGTCCGGCGCGAGGTCGCGGCGCAGGGCCTCGTCGCGGTGGCCGGGCCGGAACCGGTCGGTGTCCACGCCGCGCGGCCACAGCCTGACCCGGGGCACCCCGTGCGCCTCCAGGTCGCGCAGGGCCGCGCCGGACGGGGCCAGGGTGAGGTCGGCGGCGGCGTGCACCGAGCGGATCCGCCGCCAGGCCGCGGCCTCGCCCGCGCCCATGTAGGTGCGGGCATATCCGGCCAGGTCGGTCTGGTACACGGCCACGGCGGGCACGCCGAGCCGGGCGGCGGCCGCCATCCCGCGGACGCCGAGGACGAAGGGGCTGGCCAGGTGGACGACGTCGGCGCGGTGCTCGGCGAGCGCCGCGGCCACGCGCCGGCTGGGGAGGGCGACGCGCACCTGGGGGTAGCCGGGGAGCGGGAGGGAGGGGACGTGGACGACGGGGCAGGGCGCGACGGCGCCGGACGGGGTGCCCGGCGACGGGGCCGGGGCGACGACGACGGGGACGTGACCGCGGTCGACGAGGTGCCGGGCGGTCTGGAGCGCGCAGTGGGCCACGCCGTTCACATCAGGGGGGAAGGATTCGGTGACGATGACGACACGCATACCGGTGTTGTCGCCGGGTGCGACGTGGCCACGTCAACGTCGATCTTTCCGGCCGAGGAACGTCCCATGAGCGTTGCGCTCCGCACCCGCGCGGGTCAGGCGGTGTCCACGCCCGCCTGACCCGCGGGTCATCGCTCGTTCACCCGCCGGTGCCGCGACACCGCCGCTGTCCCGGGAACGGAGGCCGGACGGCCGCGCACCGCCGCTGTCCCCGGACCGGCAGTCAGACGGCGGTCCCCTCCGGACCGATCCGGCTGCGCACGGCGGTCTGCACCTCGGCCTCCTCGGCCGGGTCGGCGGCGAGCCGGCGCAGGCGTTCGACGACGCGGGTGTCGCCGGTCTCGGCGTGGCGGGCGGCCAGTTCGCGGGTGGTCTCCTCGCAGTCCCACAGGCACTCGACGGCGAAGCCGGCGGGGAAGGAGGGGTCGGTGGCGGCCAAGGCGCGGGCGGCCCGGCCGCGCAGATGGGAGGAGGCGGTCTCCCGGTAGACATGGCGCAGGACGGGGGCGGCGCAGGCGATGCCGAGCCGCCCGGTGCCGTCGACGAGGGTCCACAGGGTCGGGGCGTCGGGGCCCTCCCCCCGTACGGCTTCGCGCAGGGCGGCGAGGACGAGGTCCCGGTCGCGGGTCCCGCCCCGGCAGGCGAGCACGCGTCCGGCGGCGGCGCCCAGGGCGTCGGGCCGGCGGGCCCAGCCGCGCGCCCGGTCGACGGCGGCGACGCTGCGCATGCGTTCGAAGGCGTCGACGGCGGCGTCGGTGACGGCCGCCGGGCCGGTGGCCACGGCCGCCTCGATCAGGTCGAGGGCGTCGGGGTCGTTGCTGTCGGCGAGGTAGCGCAGGGCGGTGCACCGGGCTCCCTCGGTGCCGTCCCGGGCGGCCCGGACGATGGCGGGCCGGTCCTCGGGTCCGGCCACGGCGCCGAGGCAGCGGGCGGCCGGGACGTGCAGGGCGGTGCCGCGTTCGAGGCCCTGCTGGGCCCAGTCGAAGACGGCCTGCACGCTCCAGCCCGGGCGGGGTCCGGTGGACCGCATCTGCCGCTGCCATCGGTCGAAGCAGCCGGCTTCCTGGGCGGCGCGCACGCGCGTGGCGATGGACGCGCGGGGGTCGTCGGCCCACAACCGCCAGGGCCGGGGCTCGAAGGCGTCGCGGACGGCGGCGGCCAGCTCGGCCTCGCCCTCGGCGTCGGTGGCGAACCGCGCGAGGACGGGCGCGGCCAGGGACCGCAGTCCCGCGTCGTCGTCCCGCAGGGCGAGTTCGTCCAGGGCCCAGGCCCAGTTCGAGCCGTGGGCGGCGTACCTGCGCAGCAGGTGGAGCGCGTCCCGCCTGCCGTAGGAGGCGAGGTGGCCGAGGACGGCCAGGGCGAGCCCGGTGCGCGTCTCGTCGGTGTCGAGGACGTCCTCGGAGTCGAAGAGGTGGGCCTCGATCGCGTCGAGTTCGCCGTGCAGATCGAGGTACAGGCGGGCGTAGTAGAGGGAGCGGTTCTCGACCTGCCAGTCGTGGCGGGGGTCGCGCAGCACACAGTGGTTCAGCGCCGCGAGCGCCTCGGCGCGGGGGGCGGTGAGCGCGTGGAGTGTGCCGTCGCCGCGGCCCCTCTGGAGCAGGCCGAGCAGCGTACCGCTGGGCGCTATGACCGGATCGAACATGGGAAACAGCCTCACATCAAGCGTCGACGCAACCGGGGACGTGCACTACCTGGCCGCGTGACAACACGTCGGGGCGCCCGCCGTTTCCTGCTTGCTGTAGACCATCTTCCTCTGCCTCTCGTCGGTGGCCCATGCGGGCCGCAGCACGGCCCGCGCGGTGCGGCATCACCTGCCCAGCCATCACGTCCGTGAACCACGACGTCATGATGACCCGGCACTCCGACCTGCCGCGACCGATATTTCGGCGGCCTGGTACCGCCTCCCCCGTTGGTGGTGTTCTTACAGGTCAGCGCGCTCGGATCAGTGCTCGCCGAAGAGTTCGAGGACCTCGGTCCGGGCGAACATCCGGGCGGTGTCGACGGCCGACGGGGTGCCCGCGGCCGGGTCGGCGCCGCCTTCCAGGAGCGCCCTGACCACCTCCGTCTCGCCCTTGAAGACGGCGCCGGCGAGCGGGGTCTGGCCCCGGTCGTTGACCCGGTCGACGTCGGCGCCGCGGGCGAGCAGCGCCCGGACCGTGCCGGCGTGGCCGTGGTAGGCGGCGAGCATGACGAGACAGTCGCCGCGGTCGTTGGTGAGGTTGGCCGGAACCCCGGCGTCGACGTAGGCCACGAGTTCCTCGGTCTGCCCGCGCCGGGCCAGATCGAAGATCTTGGTCGCCAGCTCCACGACCTCGGGGTCGGGGGCTTCAGTCATCGGCCGGACCACCTCTCACTGCGTATGTCGGGGAATCAGGGCGTACGGCCGCGAGCGGCGCGGCCGTACGGGTGAATCGCCAGGGTACTGGCTCGCGCGGCACATGACCCGATGTGCCCGAGGTAAAGATCACCGCAGACGGGACCGCACGCAAGCGCGCGGCCCGGCCGGGTCAAGCACCGCCCCGCCATTGGTGGGAAAACTTCCGAATTTCCACCATTTGCACCTTTTATCGTATGGATACATGCTGTGATCCTGGAAGTACTCATGGTGACTGTCCCCCGCGAACCAGGAGAACCCCATGATCCTGTCCATCTCAGGTGTCGTCCTGCTCGGCATCATCGTCTTCCTCTTCTTGCGCAAGGACGGCCTCAAGGCCTCCCATGCCGTCGTCTCGGCCCTGTTCGGCTTCTACCTGGCGAGCACGGCCATCGCGCCGAGCATCAAGGCCGGCGGCGAGAGCCTGGCGAGCCTCCTCGGCGGCATCAAGTTCTGAGTCCCCTCCTGACGCCCCACCCGCCCGTACGCACTCCCAGGAGGCAGCAGTGGCCCGGCGCCCCCTCCCCCGCATTCTGAGCAACGGCGGCGCACAGCTCGCCCGGAGCAAGGAGCTGGCCCGGACGGCGGCCGACAGCGCCACCGACGTCCTCCACCCACTGATCACGATCACCCGTGGTCTGCGCCGGCTGGCCTCGGCCGGGCGGCGCAAGGTGGCCGACACCCCCAAGGACAAGCGCGGTGCGCTGCTGTTCATGGTGGCCTCGGTGATCCTGGCGGTGGCCCTGGTGCCGTACGGCCCTCTGCTGGCCGTCATCACCCTGATGGCGGCCGCGGCCTGGCAGGGCCGGGACCGCACCCCGCCGGTCCCGGAGGGGCCCGACGAGTCGCAGATCCAGCGCCTGAAGGCGCTGTACGAGGCCCTCGTCCCGCACTTCTCCACCGCCGAGGACCCGTCGCCCCTGTACGCGCACGGCGGCGAGTGGGAGAAGGCCTTCCCCGCCTACGAGTTCGACGGCGCCGGCCGGATCACCCACTTGGCCGTCAGCTACCCGGCGTACTTCCCGGACGGCGAGGCCGGGGCCCGCGCCCGGATCGAGCACCTGCTCGCCGCGAAGTCCGGCCGGGGCCGCGAGTACCACTTCGTCTGGGACGAGGAGGGCAACGAGCTCACGCTCGACGTCCTCGCGCCCCTGCCCGTCGACATCGCCGCCCAGCGCTTCGTCACGGCTCCCGGAGAAGTGGTCCTCGGCTTCACCGACCCCACCCGGGTCCAGCGCACGCTCCCCCTCACCCACGGCGTGGAGCGGCGCGACGTCCCCCCGGTCGTCTGGCGCACGGGCATCCGGTCGACCGAGCCCCACCTGCTCGCCCTCGGCCAGCCCGGCAGCGGCACCTCGACCCTGCTGCGGTCCATCGCCCTCCAGGCGCTGCGCCACGGCGACGTCGTCATCGTCGACGGCGGCGGCACCGGCGAGTACGCCTGCCTGATCGGCCGGGACGGCGTCCTGGCCGTGGAGTGCGGGCTGACCGGTGCGCTGGCCAGCCTGGAGTGGGCGGCGCACGAGACGGAGCGCCGCCTGATCGCCGTCAACCGCGCCCACCAGGCCGGCCACCCCCCGCCGGCCGACACCAGGCGCCCTCTGTGGATCCTGCTGGACCGTCCGAGCGCCTTCACCCACCTGGCCGCCGCCGACGGCCGCAGGGACCCGCAGTCCCTGCTCCAGGTCCCGCTGCGGCACGGCCGCCCGGCCAACGTCACGGTGGTCGTCGCCGACCAGCTGGACGGCCTCGACGCCCTGAGCGACGCGGTGCGCCAGCACACGCGCGCGCGGGTCGTGCTCGGCCCGGCCACCGCCCGGCAGCTGGAGACGGCCCTCGGCGCGCCCCCGCACACCACGCCCGTCGACGCCGTCCCGCCGGGCCGCGGCTACGCCCGCCTCGGCACGGGCCAGGTCCACCGCCTCCAGGTCCCGGCCACTCCCGACCCCTACGACGACGCGACCGGCGCGGCCCACCGGCAGGCCGTGCTGGACCTCCTGCCGCCGCGTACCACCCCCGCGGACGCCGCGACGGGCACCCCGTCCGAGCCCACCGGAACGGAACCCGTCCCCGCGGGCGAACCCCTGCCCGTACCCGGGCCGGTCTCCCTGGAGAGGGAGCCGGTCGCCGCCGGGGCGAAGGCGGCGACCGCCAGGGTGAAGGCGGTGCGCATCGAGTCCAAGGCGTTGCCCGTCACGGTGAAGCCGGTGGCGGTCGAGGTGAAGCCGGCACCGACCGAAGCGGAGCTGGTGCCGTCCGCGGCGGAGCCGGTGACGCTCGAGGTGAAGCAGGCGCCGACCGAAGGGGAGCTGCTGGTGCCGTCCGTGGCGGAGCCGGTGACGCTTGAGGCCGAGCCGGGGCCGTCGGGGGCCGCACCGGTGGCCTGCGGCGAAGCCGGGCGCGTACCGGCCGAACGGGTGGCCGGTGAGGTCGAGCCCGTGCCGTCCCGGTCCGGACCGGTGGCGTCCGCGCTCGAGCCCGTGGCTCTCGAAGTCGAGCCGCTGCCCTCCGACTCCGAGCCGGTGGCCGCCGAAGTCGCGCTGGTGCCGCCGGAGGCCGACGCGGCGGCCGTCGGGGCCAGGCCGGGGCCGCCCGACGTCAACCCCGTCCCCTCCGGGTCCGAGCCGGTGGCCGTCGAGATCAAGCCCGTACCGTCCGAGGCGAAGGCGGCCCCCGCCCAGGTGCACGCGGCCCTCGCCGAGGCGAACGCGGTCCCCGCCGAGGCCGTGGCCGTGCCCGCCGAAGCCGAGCGGTGACCGCCGGGACCCTGGTAACCGGAAGGCCCGACCCACCTCCCCTATACCGACACCGTGGCGGCGCCCGCCCACACCACGGCGGCAGTGCCTGCCGCAGCACAACCGGGTCCCGCCGAGGGGCAACCGGTCCCCACCGGGGCCCAGCCCAGTCCCGGCATCACCGAGCGGTGACCGCCAGGACCGCCATGACCGGAACGGCCCGACCCACCTCCCCCACCGACGCCGTGGCGGCGCCCGCCCACACCACGGCGGTAGTGCCTGCCGCAGCACAGCCAGGTCCCGCCGAGACCCAGCCCGGTCCCGGCACCACCGAGCGGTGGTCACCGGGTCCCGGGTCACCGGGACGACCCGACCCGCCTGCCCCACCGCCTCCCGCCGGAACAGGCGGGGCAAGCGGGGGCAGGCGGGGGCAGACGGGGCGGTCAGTCCCGGCTGCGGTCCCCGCAGTCCCTCACGCCACGAACGTGCGCGGCGCCTCCACACCCCCGGCCCCACCGATCTCCACCAGCCGTGCCGCCGCCGCCAGCCGTACGGCGGCCTCCTCGGCCACCGCGCCCCCCACGGTGAACGGCAGCCGCACGTACCCCTCGAACGCCCCGTCGACCCCGAAGCGCGGCCCGGACGGGACGCGCACGCCCACCCGCTCCCCCGCCTCGGCCAGCCGTGACCCCGAGAGGCCCCCCGTCCGCACCCAGAGCGTGAGCCCGCCCCCGGGCACCTCGAACTCCCACCCGGGCAGCTCCCGCCGCACCGCCGCCACCAGGGCGTCCCGGTTCTCCCGGGCCTGCGCCCGCCGCACCTCCACGGCCTGCTCCCAGCCGCCCGTGCCGAACAGCCAGTGCACGGCCAACTGCTCCAGCACGGGCGTGCCCAGGTCGGCGTAGGCGCGCGCCGCGACCAGGCTGCGGATCACGTCGGGGGCCGCCCGCACCCAGCCGATGCGCATCCCGGCCCAGAACGCCTTGCTCGCCGACCCGACCGTGATCACCGTGGACCCGGCCGGGTCGAAGGAGCACACCGGCCGCGGCATCTCCACGTCCGCGTCCAGCCACAGCTCGCTCATCGTCTCGTCGGCGACCAGCACCGTCCCGGCGGAGCGCGCCGCGTCCACCAGCCGCCGCCGCTGGTCCTCGTCGGCGAGCGCGCCGGTCGGGTTGTGGAAGTCGGCGACGACGTAGGCCAGCCGGGGCGCCGAGTCGCGCAGCACCTGCCGCCAGCGGTCCATGTCCCAGCCCGCCAGGCCCTCGGCCATCGCGACGGGCACCAGCCGGGCCCCGGCCTCCCGCATCAGCTGGAGGATGTTGGCGTACGAGGGCGACTCCACGGCGATGCGCTCGCCGCGCCCCGCGAACAGGTGGCAGATCGCGTCGATCGCGCCCATCGCCCCGGTCGTCACCATGATCTGCTCGGGCATGGTCGGGATCCCGCGGGCGGCGTAGCGCTCGGCGATCATCGCGCGCAGCGCGGGCAGCCCGGCCGGATAGTCGCCGTGGGTGTGGGCGTAGGGGGGCAGCTCCTCCAGGGCGCCCCGCACGGCCCGGGTCAGCCAGGGCTCGGGCGCGGGCAGCGCGGCGCAGCCGAGGTCGATCATCGAGCCGAGGGCCTCGGGCGGCAGCGGCTCCAGGCCGCGCGCCGGCAGCGGATTGCCGGCGGGCACGGCCGTCCAGCTGCCCGCGCCGCGCCGCGACTCCAGGAACCCCTCGGTGCGCAGCGCCTCGTAGGCGGCGGCGACGGTGGTGCGGCTGACCGACAGCGACAGGGCGAGCTCGCGCTCGGCGGGCAGCCGGGCGGCCACCGGCACCCGCCCCTCCAGCACCAGCAGCCGGATGCCGTCGGCGAGCGCCCGGTAGGCGGGCGGCCGGCGCGTGCCCGGCCCCGCCGGACGGTCCTGCTGCGAGGTGAGCAGCCGGGCGAGCTGCGCCGCACCCACGGCCGAAGTCCACTGCGCCATGGAAATCAGTCCACCTTCCACGAATTGGCCATGGATGACGTCTTCCTCCAAGCCACAGGGTGTCATGCGTCAGGCCACTGCGACCACTGGGGGCACCTCTTGTCCACGCGGGGACACCTCGTCCGACGACTGATCCAGCTGTACGCCGGGCTGGCGCTCTACGGGGCGAGTTCGGCCCTCCTGGTGGAGGCGGGCCTGGGGCTGGAGCCCTGGGGGGTGCTGCACCAGGGACTGGCCGAGCGGACCGGCCTGACGATCGGGGTCGTCTCCATCGCCGTGGGCGCGGTGGTCCTGCTGCTGTGGATCCCGCTGCGCCAGCGGCCGGGCCTCGGCACGGTCTCCAACGTGTTCGTCGTCGGCCTCGCGATGGACGCCACGCTCGCCGCGGTGCCCGCCGCGCACTCGCTGCCCGTGCGCGTGCCCCTCCTCCTGACCGGCATCGTGCTCAACGGCGTGGCCACCGGCCTGTACATCGCGGCGCGGTTCGGTCCCGGGCCGCGGGACGGGCTGATGACGGGACTGCACCGCCGCACCGGCCGCTCGATCCGGCTGATGCGGACGGCCGTCGAAGTGGCCGTGGTGGCGTCCGGCTTCGCCCTCGGCGGCACCATCGGCGCCGGCACCCTGCTGTACGCGCTGACGATCGGCCCGCTCGCCCAGCTGTTCCTGCGTGTGTTCGCCGTCCCCGCGACATCCGGCGGCAGCGAGGTCGTTGCCGCCGGTCGACCGCGAGGGGCGATACTGCGTCCGTGACCCCGCGGATACGCCATCCCTACCTCGACCACCCCGGCCCCCTCGCCTTCGCCCACCGGGGCGGGACCGCGGACGGCCTGGAGAACACCGTGCGGCAGTTCCGCCGCGCGGCCGAGGCGGGCTACCGGTACATGGAGACCGACGTCCACGCCACGCGGGACGGCAGGCTGGTGGCGTTCCACGACGCGACGCTGGACCGCGTGACCGACGGCACGGGCCGGATCGCCGACCTGCCCTGGCAGGAGGTGCGCCGCGCGCGCGTGGCGGGCCGGGAACCGGTGCCCCTCTTCGAGGAGCTCCTGGAGACCTTCCCCGACGTGCGCTGGAACGTCGACGTCAAGGCGGAGCCGGCGTTGCTGCCCTTCCTGGACCTGGTCGGGCGCACCGGCTCCTGGGACCGGATCTGCCTCGGCTCCTTCTCCGAGGCGCGCGTGGTGCGCGCCCAGCGGCTGGCGGGGCCGCGCCTGGCGACCTCGTACGGCACGCGGGGCGTGCTCAACCTGCGGCTGCGCTCGTGGGGGCTGCCGGCCGCGGTGCGCCGTTCCGCCGTGGCGGCACAGGTGCCGGAGGCGCAGTCGGGCATCCGGGTGGTGGACCACCGCTTCGTCCGCGCCGCGCACGCGCGCGGGCTGCACGTGCACGTGTGGACGGTCAACGATCCGGCCCGCATGCACCGGCTCCTGGACCTGGGCGTGGATGGCATCATGACCGATCACATCGACACGTTGCGCGAGGTCATGGAGGACCGCGGCGTCTGGGTCTGAGGCCCCGCGACCCGGCCTTCGTGCGTTCACGGGGAAGCGAGGGCACGGGTGGGCACCGACACCGTGCGGACACCGCCGGCCGACGAGGCCGCCGCACTCAGACGCGAGCAGCGCGGCTGGTACTTCTACGACTGGGCCTGCTCGGTCTACTCGACGAGCGTGCTCACCGTGTTCCTGGGCCCCTATCTGACCTCGGTCGCCGAGTCGACGGCGGACCCGGACGGGTTCGTGCACCCCCTGGGCGTCCCCGTGCGCGCCGGGTCCTTCTTCGCGTACGCGGTCTCCCTGTCGGTGGTCCTGGCCGTGCTGGTGATGCCCCTGGTGGGGGCGGCGGCCGACCGGACCGGCCGCAAGAAGCCCCTCCTCGCGGCCGCCGCCTACACCGGGGCCGCCGCCACGGCGGGCATGTTCTTCCTCGGCGGGGACCGCTACCTGCTCGGCGGGGCACTCCTCGTCGTCGCGAACGCCGCGCAGTCGGTGGCGATGATGCTCTACAACTCCTACCTGCCGCAGATCGCCCCGCCCGAACAGCGTGACGCGGTCTCCTCCCGGGGCTGGGCGTTCGGCTACGCGGCGGGCTCCCTGGTCCTGGTCGTGAACCTGGTCCTCTACACCGGGCACGAGAGCTTCGGCCTCTCCGAGGGCACGGCGGTCCGCGTCTGCCTGGCGTCGGCGGGTCTGTGGTGGGGCGCCTTCGCGCTGATCCCGCTGCGCCGGCTGCGCGACCGCCGCGCCCCCGCGCGGGAGGCGGCCCTGCCCGGCTTCCGGCAGCTCGCGGCCACCGTGCGCGACATGCGCCGCCACCCGCTGACCCTCGCCTTCCTGCTGGCCTACCTGGTCTACAACGACGGCATCCAGACGGTGATCTCCCAGGCCTCCGTCTACGGCTCGAAGGAGCTGGGCCTCGGCCAGTCCACCCTGATCGGGGCCGTCCTGCTGGTGCAGGTCCTGGCGGTGGCGGGCGCCCTGGCGCTGGGCCGGCTGGCCCGCAGGTACGGGGCCAAGCGCACGATCCTGGGGTCGCTGGCGGCGTGGACGGTGATCCTGGCGGCCGGCTACTTCCTGCCGGCCGGGGCGCCCGGGTGGTTCTTCGCCCTGGCCGCCGGGATCGGCCTGGTCCTCGGCGGCAGCCAGGCCCTGTCCCGGTCCCTGTTCTCCCACCTCGTACCGCCCGGCAAGGAGGCCGAGTACTTCTCCGCCTACGAGGTGAGCGACCGCGGCATGAGCTGGCTCGGCCCCTGCTGTTCGGCCTCACCTACCAGCTGACCGGCAGCTACCGGGACGCGATCGTCTCCCTGGTGGGCTTCTTCGTCATCGGCTTCGCCCTGCTGGCCCGGGTCCCGGTGCGGCGTGCGATCTCCGACGCGGGCAACCCGGTCCCCGAAAGGATTTAGCACTCGGCGCGAAAGGGCTGTAGTGTACGCGTTTGGCCTGCCAGGCGTACCGTTACTGCGCGTCAAAGATGCCGAAACGCTGGGTCACATGTGCTAGCAGATGTGACAAACCGGGCGCAGGTGGGTACAACAAGGGCGGCTACGACGGCGACGCATGACCCGGAACGGGACTCGGAACGGGAATCTTTACCGCCGACCGGACGTTGACCGGATGACGACGACAGCGACACCTGTCCTGTGGGCGACAAGCCCGGGAGGCACGATTCATGAGTGAGCGAGCTCTTCGCGGCACGCGCCTCGTGGTGACCAGCTACGAGACGGACCGCGGCATCGACCTGGCTCCGCGCCAGGCCGTGGAGTACGCATGCGAGAAGGGGCACCGCTTCGAGATGCCCTTCTCGGTCGAGGCGGAGATCCCGCCGGAGTGGGAGTGCAAGGTCTGCGGGGCCCAGGCACTCCTCGTGGACGGCGACGGCCCGGAGGAGAAGAAGGCCAAGCCCGCGCGTACGCATTGGGACATGCTGATGGAGCGGCGCACCCGTGAGGAACTCGAAGAGGTCCTCGAGGAGCGCCTGGCGGTTCTGCGCTCCGGGGCGATGAACATCGCCGTTCACCCCCGGGACAGCCGCAAGTCGGCGTAACCCCCACGGGGCCTGGGCGGACAAGCACCGCACCTACGAGATCGCGGGCGCCGTACGTGAGACATCACGTACGGCGCCCGCGTTCGTGCGTCCGGGAGGGGCGCGGGTCAGCGGGTCAGCGAGTCAGCGGCGGACGCTGCTCCCGCGGGGCGTCGCCCGGCTCGTCCCGGACGACCTCGCCCTGGACGACCTTGCCGTCGGGGTGGTGCATCCGGGCCTGCCGGAAGGCGTCGCCCAGCGTCCCGGGACCGGCCGCGCGCAGGCGGCGGTCGAAGGAGCGCTGCGCGGAGCGGCTCACCGCCTTCTGGACGGGGGGCAGCAGCAGGAGCAGACCCGCCGCGTCCGAGAGCAGGCCGGGGATCATCAGCAGCAGGCCGCCCAGCATCATCAGCCCGTTGCCCTCGCTGTCGGGGCGGGGCCCGGCGGGCGCCGTGCCGCTCTGCTGCTGTTGCAGCGTCTCGGTCAGGTTCCGGAAGGCCCGGCGCCCGGCCCTCTTGATCACGAGGGAGCCGAGGACGAGGCCCGCGATCAGGAGCAGGACGACCACCAGTCCGTTCGACGCGCCGGCGACCAGGGTGAGCAGCCAGATCTCCAGCACGAGCCACGCGGCGACGCCCAGCGGCAGGAACGTGCGCAGCCGGGAGCGCCGGGGCCGGGCCGGGTGGCTGGGGGTCTGAACACCAGTCGTCATGCCCCCAGTGTGCCCGGACCCTCCTCAGTTCGGGATAAGGCCCCCGGCCGGGCGGCGCCGTGCGGCCGGGGCGGCCGCGGGCGGCTAGGCCTTCGGCGCCGGTTTCCCGTCGCGGCCCAGCACCTTGCCGACCCGCTCCTCCACGCCCCAGGCGGTGACCCGCCACAGCGCCTCGACGAGGATGTCGCGGCTCATCTTGGAGTCGCCGTGCTCACGCTCGACGAAGGTGATGGGCACCTCGACGACGTGGTAGCCGGCCTTGATCGCGCGGCGCGCGAGGTCGACCTGGAAGCAGTAGCCCTGGGAGGCGACCTCGTCGAGGCCGAGGCCCTCCAGGGTCTCGCGGCGGAAGGCGCGGTACCCGCCGGTGATGTCGCGCAGCGGCAGGTCGAGGGCGAGGCGGGAGTACAGGCTGCCGCCGCGGGAGATGACCTCGCGGGAGCGGGGCCAGTTCACGACCCGCCCGCCGGGCACCCAGCGGGAGCCGAGCACCAGGTCGGCGCCCTTGAGCGCGGTGAGCAGGCGGGGCAGTTCCTCGGGCTGGTGGGAGCCGTCGGCGTCCATCTCGACCAGCACGCCGTAGCCGTGTTCCAGGCCCCAGCGGAAGCCGGCGAGGTAGGCGGCGCCCAGTCCCTCCTTGCCCTTGCGGTGCAGCACGTGGACGTGGTCGTCCTGGGCGACCAGCTCGTCGGCGAGCTTGCCGGTGCCGTCGGGGCTGTTGTCGTCGGCCACCAGCACGTGCGCCTCGGGGACGGCCTTGCGCACCCGGCCGACGATGCCCTTGATGTTCTCCGCCTCGTTGTAGGTCGGGATGATCACCAGAGCGCTGCCGAGCGGACCGAACGTCCTCTGCTGGGCCCCTGCCGCGAGGGTCCCGTCGCCGTCGTTCACTGCTGCCCCTTCATGTCCGTACGCAGGGTCCCACCATAGTGGCCCCGGCCTGCACCGACGTGACAGGACGTGCGTACGGCGGTGTCGGTTCCCCGGGACGGGAAGATGCCGGCCAGGACGTGCGGGGAGCCCCGGGACCCGCCGTACGGCCCGCCGGGCCGGTCGTACGGCGGATGGGGGCCCGGCGCCCTTCGGGCCGACCTGGGGTCCGCTGGCTGCGGATCGACCGAAAGCCGTTGTCTACTGAGCGCCCGGGCCCCACCCGGGTCACACCTCCCGGCCGGCCGGAGCGGTCCCCCGGCCCGGCGCCGGGCCGAGCCCGGCTCCCAGTGGCGGCGGTGCCCGGTGCGGCACACCGTCCCTGGCCCAGCGGCGCCGCGACGCGTGCGCGGATGTCCCCCGGTCGGACGTCCGGTGGTGGACGCGCCGAACCTACCGGCCTTCCGCCGCAGCCTGTCAACAGCCCTTTGACCTGGGCGTTCACGGTCAAAGGCCAGGTCAGGGCGGAGGATACGCAGGTCGTGCCACGGGGGTCCAGCGGGTGACCGCCGCCCCGCCGCTCCCGTAGATCACTCGCCCGGCCGTACGAAGACCGTCCGCCCGCCGACCACCGTGCGCAGGCATACCGGCAGGTCGGCGCCGGGGGTGAGGTCGGGCAGCCCCGGGGTGCCGGAGCGGGGGTCGGTCGACCAGCGGGCGACCCGGTCGTCGGGGGCCTGGACCACCAGGGCTCCGGTGCGCCAGACGGCGTAGTCGGCGGGCGCGCCCGGGACCAGGACGCCCGCGTCGTCGCGGCCGGCCGCCCGCCAGCCGCCGCGCGTGTGCGCCGTGAACGCGGCGCGGACGGAGACGCGGTGCTCGGGGGTGCGGTGGAAGGCGGCGGCGCGGACCGTGCCCCACGGGTCGAGGGGGGTGACGGGGCTGTCGGAGCCGAACGCGAGCGGCACGCCGGCGCGCAGCAGGGCCGCGAACGGGTTGAGGGCGCGGGCCCGTTCGGCGCCGAGGCGCTGGGCGTACATGCCGTCCTCGCCGCCCCACAGTGCGTCGAAGGCGGGCTGGACGGAGGCGGTCAGCCCGAGTTCGGCGAAGGCGGCGACGGTCTCGGGGGTGAGCATCTCGGCGTGCTCGACGCGGTGGCGGGCGGCGCGGATCCGGGCCGGTCCGAGCCGCTCGGCGGCGGCGCGCACGCCCTCGACGACGGTGGTGACGGCGGCGTCGCCGATGGCATGGAAGCCCGCCTGGAGGCCCGCCTCGGTGCAGGCGGCGACGTGGGCCGCGACGGCGGCGGCGTCCAGGTAGGCGGTGCCGGTGTGGCCGGCGTCGGCGTACGGCTGGTGCAGGCAGGCGGTGTGCGAGCCGAGGGCGCCGTCGACGAAGAGGTCGCCCGCCGCGCCGAGCGCGCCGAGTTCGCGGGCCTTGCCGACGTTCTGCTCGGCCCAGTAGCCGACCACCCGCGGGCCGGGTTCCTCGGCGGCGAGCCGCAGCAGGCCGGTGAAGTCGTCCTCGGAGGAGATCTCGGGTCCGGCGCACTCGTGGAGGGTGCCGATGCCGAGGGACGCGGCGTGCGCGAGCGCGGCGCGCTGGGCCTCGGCGCGCTGCGCGGGGGTGATCGCTCCCAGCGCGGCGGCGCGCACGGCGTGGTGGGCGTCGCCGGTCAGCGGGGCGTCGCCGCGGCCGGTGTCGCCGGGCACCAGGTCGAGCAGGGCGGTGGTCACGACGGCGGAGTGGACGTCGATCCGGCTGAGGTAGAGGGGGCGTCCGCCGGTGGCCTCGTCGAGTTCGGCGCGCGTCGGCGGACGGCCGCCGGGCCAGCGGGAGGCGTCCCAGCCGTGCCCGAGCAGGACACGGTCGCCGGGGCGGGCGGCGGCGAAGTCGCGGACGCGTGCGAGGGCGGCCTCCAGGGTGGGGGCGCCGGACAGGTCGAGGCCGGTGAGCGCGAGCCCGGTGGCCGTGGTGTGGACGTGCGCGTCGGTGAACGCGGGGGTGACCAGTGCCCCGTCCAGGTCGACGACCTCGTCGACGCCGTCCGCGAAGGCGTCGGCGGCGCCCTCGGAGCCGACCCAGGCGACCTGGCCGCGCTCGACGACCATCGCGGTCGCGAACGGGTCGGCGGGGCTGTGGACCTCTCCGCGGCGGAGCAGGACGGTTTTCGGCGGGGCGGTGCGTTCACTCATGACGGACAGTTTCGCGCCTGGCCCCGGCCGGCCCGCAGCCAGGTCCGCCGGCCCGGGTCAGATGCGCGGCGGCCGGGCCTCGTAGGGCGTCGACAGCACCACCGTGGTCCGCGTCGAGACGCCCGCCAGCGACCGCAGCCGGGAGAGCAGTTCCTCCAGTTCGTGCGGGGTGGCCACGCGCACCTTGAGGATGTAGTTCTCGTCGCCCGCCACGCTGTGGCAGGCCTCGATCTCGGGGACGCCGGCGAGCCGGTCCGCGATGTCGTCGGGGGCGCTGGGGTCGAACGGCTTGACCGAGATGAAGGCGGTCAGGGGCAGGCCGACGGCCTCCGGGTCGACGACCGCGGCGTAGCCGCGGATGACGCCGCGCTGCTCCAGCCGGCGCACCCGCTGGTGCACGGCCGACGTGGACAGGCCCGTGGCCTTGCCCAGGTCGGTGTAGCTCATCCGCCCGTCCTTGACGAGCAGCTGCACGATCTGTCGGTCCAGCTCCTCCATGGCGCAAGAACCTACAGGGCCGGTGATCTCCTCGGATACCTCGGCGGCCCGGGTCGTCTCCGGCCGGTGAGGTGGCCGCGCCGGCGTGCGCCCCCGGGGGCCTACACCCGCCGACGGGCACCTGCGGGCGGCATGTGACGAACGCCACACCACTCGAACGGTCTCCGTGATGTTCTCGTGATTACCGCCCGGGGGTGGCGGGAAGTGCTTGCTGTGGTCGAGGCCGCAGTGCCTTCACGGCCCAGCCCGAGGGGGAGAATCCCATGCAGAGTCTTAAGCGCCCTGGTCGTTTCGCACCCAAGCGCCAGCAGCCGGTCGTCGAGCCCGAGCCGGAGGGCGTCGAACCCGACGCCTTCGACGACGGGGACACCGACGAGTTCGACGCGTACGACACCTTCGAGATGTACCGGGTGATCTGCCCGGACTGCGCGCAGCCCATCGCCCTGCTGGCGGACGAGGAAGTCCTCCCGGAGCACGCGCTGTGCGCCTCGCCGTGGAACCCCTTCGGGCTCACGGTCTGCCGCGGCACCGGCCGCAACGCCTCCGAGGCCCGGCCTGCGGACGAGTCCTTCCAGCCGCAGGAGCAGGACACCGCCCTGCTGCTGACGCTCCCGCAGGGACTGGACTGGCGGACCCAGCCTTTCTCGCACGTCGGCGGCCCGGGCTCGCGCCCCATCAGGGTCCCGGTGATGCGGCGCCACGCCGCCTGAGCGCGGAACCGCCGCCCGCGCCCCTTCCGCAGCCCTCCCGCACCACGGCGCAGAACGCCGTCGTCCGCCCTGCCGCATGACGGCGGGCGGCCGTCCGCCCTGCGCCCCGCCGCGGGCTCGTGCCCGTCCCGCACCGTGGCCGCGAGCCGCCGTGGTGCGGGCGGTGCGGTCAGTCCGGGACGAGGTCAAGTGCCGTGCCCGACGGGCGAGTCGGGGACGGCCGGCGTCGGTGGGACGCCGCGTGAACGCACGGCCGATTCCGCCGGCCGGTGACCTGCCCGCCCCGTCCGGCGTTGCCCTGGTATGAGCCCCACCCGTTCCACGGCCGGGGACCGGCGCCGCCTGGTCGTCCCGGCATCCGCAGAATCGGTTCCGCCCGCGCCGCCGCGCGTTCCGGATCCGCCGATCTACAGCGCTCTGATGCGGACGTGGGCCGACCGCGGCCGCACCCTGCCCGGCCGGCACGACCCGGAGTGGACGCGGCTGACGGCACCCTGGCGGGGACTCGGCCGGTTCAGCGTGCCTCCGGACCCGCGAGGTGGCGGGCGATGACCATGCGCTGGATCTGGTTGGTGCCCTCGACGATCTGCAGCACCTTGGCCTCCCGCATGTAGCGCTCGACCGGGAAGTCCGCGGTGTAGCCGTAGCCGCCGAGGATCTGGACGGCGTCGGTGGTGACCTTCATCGCCGTGTCGGTGCAGTGCAGCTTCGCCATGGCCGCCTGCCGGGCGAACGGCAGGCCCGCGTCGCGCCGCCGCGCCGCCGCGAGGTACAGCGCGCGGCCGGCCTCGATCTGCGTCGCCATGTCGGCGAGCATGAAGCGCAGCCCCTGGAAGTCGACGATCGCCCGGCCGAACTGCCGGCGCTCGGTGGCGTACCGCAGCGCCTCGTCCAGGGCCGCCTGGGCGAGTCCGATCGCGCACGCCGCGATGCCGAGCCGCCCGGAGTCCAGGGCGGCCAGTGCGATCGCGAAGCCCTGGCCCTCCTCTCCGATGCGCCGCTCGTCGCCGACCCGGACCCCGTCGAAGTGGACCTGCGCGGTGGGCGAGCCCTTCATGCCCATCTTCTTCTCGGGGGCCGCGCCGCTCACGCCCGGCGCGTCGCCGGGCACCAGGAAGGCGGTGATCCCGCGCGGGCCCTCCTCGCCGGTGCGCGCCATGACCGTGTAGAAGTCGGCGATGCCGCCGTGGGTGATCCAGGCCTTGGTCCCGGTGATCACCCAGCCGTCGCCGTCCCGCACCGCCTTGGTGCGCAGCGCCGCCGCGTCGGAGCCGGAGTGCGGCTCGGACAGGCAGTACGCGCCGAGCAGGCCGCCGCCCAGCATCGCGGGCAGGTGCTCGACCTGCTGCTCCTTGGTGCCGTGGGCGGCGAGCGCGTAGGAGGCCAGGGTGTGGACGCTGACGCCGAGGCCGACGGTGAGGCGGGCCGCGGCGAGCTCCTCCAGGACCTGGAGGTAGACCTCGTAGGGCTGGTCGCCGCCGCCGTACTCGGCGTCGTAGGGGAGGCCGAGGAGGCCGGATTCGGAGAGCAGGGTGAAGACCTCGCGCGGGAAGCGTCCGGCGTCCTCCTCCTCGGCCGCCTTCGGAGCGATCTCTCGCTGCGCGATGTCACGGACGAGCGAGATCAGGTCCCGGGCCTCGTCCGTGGGCAGTTGCCGGTCCACCGGCTGCGGGGCGCGGTCGGGCATGGCGACGCTCTCCTCCCTGTTCGGGCGCTGACGGTGCGGCCCGTTGGTGGGGGCGGCTCCGCCGGGTCGTATCGGTGCCTCGCCGATGCTCGCACTTCCGGGTCTCGGAAGCTGCTGACCAGCGGCTGTGCGCTGTGAGTATGCCCGATCGGACGCAGCGAGTCATCAGTTAACGACCGCTTACTTCAAGAAAGCCCCGCCCCCTCCCGGAGGCGGCGTTGGTCCGCACCATTGACCAACTGGTCTAGTCCTCCTACTGTTTCGCTCCACCGAATTACCGCGTTCATGCCAATGGGCGCGCGCTCGCCTCCCCCACGAGGAGACACCGGATGCCCACCCCCCACCGTCCCCGCGCCCGCCGTTTCCGGGCGCTCGTGTCCACCGTGTGCTGCGCCGTCCTCGGCGCCGGCCTGCTGGCCGGCGCGGGCGCCACGACCGCGGCCGCCGCGCCCCCGGCCCGGGAGGCCGCCGGCTCCAAGGTCCTCGGCTACTTCACCGAATGGGGCACCTACGACCGCAAGTACCACGTCAAGAACATCAGGACCTCGGGCTCGGCGGCCAGGCTGACGCACATCAACTACGCCTTCGGCAACGTCACCGGCGGCAAGTGCGCGATGGGCGACGCCTACGCGGCCACCGACCGCGCCTACACCGCCGCCGAGTCGGTGGACGGCGTCGCCGACACCTGGGACCAGCCGCTGCGCGGCAACTTCAACCAGCTGCGCAAGCTGAAGAAGCTGCACCCGAACATCAAGGTCCTGTGGTCCTTCGGCGGCTGGACCTGGTCGGGCGGCTTCGGCGAGGCCGCGAAGAACCCGGCCGCCTTCGCCCAGTCCTGCTACGACCTGGTCGAGAACAGCAAGTGGGCCGACGTCTTCGACGGCATCGACATCGACTGGGAGTACCCCAACGCCTGCGGCGCCACCTGCGACACCAGCGGCCGGGCGGCGTTCGGGAACCTGATGCAGGCGCTGCGCGCGAAGTTCGGCTCCGGCAACCTCGTCACGGCCGCCATCACCGCCGACGCCACCGCGGGCGGCAAGATCGACGCGGCGGACTACGCGGGCGCCGCGCAGTACGTCGACTGGTACAACCCGATGACGTACGACTACTTCGGCGCCTGGGACGCCGCCGGCCCGACGGCCCCCCACTCGCCGCTGACCTCGTACGCCGGCATCCCGAAGGCCGACACCCACACCTCGGCGACCATCGCCAAGCTCAAGGGCCTCGGCATCCCCGCCGCCAAGCTGCTGCTCGGCATCGGCTTCTACGGCCGCGGCTGGACCGGCGTCACCCAGAGCGCCCCCGGCGGCACCGCGACCGGCCCCGCGGCGGGCACCTACGAGCAGGGCATCGACGACTACAAGGTGCTCAAGGCCAAGTGCCCGCCCACCGGCACCGTGGCCGGCACGGCGTACGCCAAGTGCGGGAGCGACTGGTGGAGTTACGACACCCCGGCGACCATCGCGACCAAGATGACGTACAAGAACCAGCAGGGGCTGGGCGGCACGTTCTTCTGGGAGCTGAGCGGCGACACCGCCAACGGTGAGCTGATCAAGGCGATCAACTAGGCCGGGAACAGGGGGCGGTGGTCCGGGGAACCGGCCGCCGCCCCTTTCTCACGCGCCCCGGCGGGCGGGCTCCGGCGCCGGGTGGGAGGGCTCCAGTTCCTCGATGGCGCGCAGCGCGCCGCCGAGCGTCCTCACGAACAGCTCGCACATGACCGCGCGGGGCAGCTCGGGGCGGTCGATCCAGGCCAGGGTGGCGCCCTCCACGCTGCACACCCAGGCCAGCAGGCCCATCCGGGCCAGCGGCGCGATCTCGCTGCGGCCGTACGCCCCTTCGGCGAGGGTGTCGACGATCGCCTCGCGCACCCCGTCCCGGATGGCGTGCACCTCGGTGTCGAAGCCGACGCCGCCGCTGACGATCGTGCGGAAGGCCGCCTGGTTGTGCTCGGCGTAGCGCAGGTAGCCCTCGATGGCGCGGTTGACCCGCTGGGCCGGCGGGAGTTCGAGGCCGCTCGCGGCGAAGGCGACCAGGTCGGCGACGGAGTCCTGGACGATGGCCAGGTAGTAGCCGCGCTTGGACTGGAAGTAGTAGTAGATCAGCCCTTTGGCGACGTGGGCCTGCCGGGCGATGTCGTCCATCGAGAGCGCGTCGTAGGACCTGTCGGCGAACAACCGCCGCCCGATGGCGATCAGTTCGGCACGGCGCGCCACCGAGCGCTCCGTGCCGCGCGCTCTGGGACGGGCGGCAGGTTGCTGACTGATATTCAATTTCTGCCCTGGTCTGCTGCGGGGGGTGGGACCTCCGCAGTATGGCAGGTCGGAACGTGGGTCAGGTCACAGCAGTCCGAGCTGGGTCACGAGCATCGCGACGACCACGACGAGGACCCAGCCCATGGCGTGTTCGAGGAGCTCCGGGCCGTCGTCCTTGGGACCGCCGGTACGGACGCGGGCGGCGGTGAGTGAGTTCGCGGTCATGGCGTCTCGCTGATTCTCGGTAGTGCGGTGGTTCCCCCGGTCGGTCATCCACCTTGCCACCCCCGGAGGCCGAGTGGGGCAGAGACGTTGGTCACACGCCGCGGGGCCCCGGCCGCGCCGGGACCCCGCGCCGGGCGGTTCAGCGCACGCCCACCGCGGCGAGCGCCGCCCGCTGACCTGCGGTCGGCCGCGCCGGGAAGTACAGGTAGCAGACGCCGCCCGTGCCGGAGGCGACCTTTCCGGAGGCGTTGTACCGCTTGGTCCTGAGCCAGATGTTCTCGAACTGCTACAGCAGCCCTTACCAGAAACGGCTCCTCACGGCAAACGGACAGCTCAAGGGCGTGGCCCCCTCCCCTGCGAACGGGTCTACACCAGCCTCGTGCCGACTCCCACTGCCGTCCACCCCGGTCCGCTCGGGCCCGCCGTGCCGGTTCGGTGCTGACTCTTACTCCCCAACCCAACTCACACCACACTTCCACACCCAGACGGCTAACCTTCACAGAGAGTGACCGTTGCCATAGGGACGGACAACGCCTTTGGCGCGGCCGCTCCTCCATACCTTCATCCTCACGAGATGATCAAATCATCCGGAGGCGTCATGACCGAGTCGCTCTAGGATGTTGCCGCCCTGGCCGAGTTCCTCGGAAAACCCGTCTCCCGGGTCTACGACAACCACACCAAGGAAGCCATCTCTAGTTTCCTCATCGGCCAGCAATTGCGCTTTCCCCCGCCGAATCCGGAATATGGAGCGTAAGTGCCGTACAACGACGTGAGCAACACACATTCCACAGTCTGACGCCCTCCCCTACGACTGGATTTCCCCCCTTACCAGCGCACCACACCGGACCACAGCAGCAGACAGGCTCGATGCACTCTGACCGCAACTGCTCTTGTATCGAATGCTGGTGAGACAGCAGGAAGGGGCAGCGTGCAGGACGACTTGCTGGTGGTCGAACTTGACCTGGGAACCGGGCGCGAGGTGCGTGTCTCCGAGCAGTCGATGGAGTATTGGAAGGCCCATGGATACAGCACTCTGGTGTGCTTCTACTGCTTCCACGGATTTGAGGCCCCCATGGGAACCCGGATGCCGTTGATGGTCCGCGGACGCCCGGGCGGAAGGGTCCGCCGCACTTCGCACATCCGCCTGGGAAAGCCCCGGCCGGCGGTCACCATCCCGAGACAGTCTGGCACCTCACCGCCAAGCACACCCTGGCCCGCTGGGCACGTGGCCTCCCCACCGTCACGGCCTTACATCTGGAGCAATGCCCCCAGCCACAACCGGCGCGCGGACGTGGCCGTACGACTCCACGACGGAACACGCATCGCGTTGGAAGCACAACAGGAAATGATGCCGACGGCGCCTGGCGTCGTCGGCATCACGATTACGCCCGTGTCGGGATCCGGAACGTGTGGTTCTGGCGGCCAGATCTGCACGTCCCACATGTCGCCTTCCGCGAGGGCCTGCCCATCTGGCTCTACGCCCCCTCCGGTGGCCAGGTCGGTACGGCCTTCGGCCGCCCCCACATCCGCGGCACCGGTAGTGGGAGCCAGAAGACCTGACGGTCTTCGCCCTGCACCATCCGCCCTGTCCACAGGACGAACTGGACAGGCATCGCCTGCCCCTGGCCGCACTCGGTCTACACCCATGGCGCCGCCCTGCCGGAGGGGATGCGGAAGTCGCTGCACGACTCACAGCAGAAGGTGCGACAGGAAGCCGCATAACCCAAGGGGAGCGAAGCCTGTTACGTGCGCCAGCTACACCACGCCCAACAGCGGATAGCCGCCCGGCACAGCTCCCAGCACCCCCAGGAGGGCGGCGGTGCGCAGTATGCAAGCGACCGCTCGCCTCCGAATTAGCAAAAGCTGGACGGCGCATCCTGTGCTGACACCCCTACCTCAGAAACCGTTGCTCTATCGATCATGGTGAGCATTGGTTCGAGTATGGGGATTCAGCTGGGAGACCTTCGGCCGGTGCAGTCCTGAAGGCAGGGCCTCCTGTCCAGCTCGGGGTCACTGAAGTCCCTCGAACGCCAGAAGGCCCTGTGTCGCAACCTTCCGTACGGACGGTCGGCGAGTCCAATTCGGTTGCCCCACCGTGGGACTGCCGCGCGCACCGGTCCGGAAACGCCGCGGACCGGCCGCACAGGGAACCGACGCACCCCTCGGATATAACGGGCACCGAGTGGGTGGCGGTCCGGAACCTGCTGCTGGCGCCGGGATAGCTGGAAGGCCGGGGCGGGCAGCCAGAGAGCTACTACCACCGGAAAATGCTCGATGCGATCCGCTATCTGGTCGAGAACGGCATCAAGTGGCAGACGATGCTGGCCAATTTCCCGCCGTGAGAATGGATCTACGCCTTCTTCCGCCGCTGGCGGACCGGCCACCTGGTAGCCGAGTTCCACGACCGGCTGCGAAGGCCGTGCGGAGCATCGGCTCAAATTGCCTGGTCGGGTCGAGCTGTCAGTGAGCCTTCCAACCTGACTGGAGTGAGCTGCTGATCGCCGCCTGGAGGCGGCCAGGGCCCGATCTCAAGAGTAGGAGACCGCTGCTCAGGAGTCTGGTCCGGCTGCGGCCGCAGTTTGGCCCCGGGCTTCTGACCAGCCCAAGCGGCAGGTCGGAAAAGGCTCAGTGAACGCTTCTCATCCTGCGCGCCAGGCGATTTCGATGGCGTGAATGCCAGTGACCGTGCGCCCGATGCGGTTGGTGCTGCACTGGGCCTTGCGGAGAATCCGCCATTGCTTGAGACGGGCGAAGGGGAGTT
Organism: Streptomyces sp. NPDC085946; assembly: GCF_044540485.1. Classification (NCBI taxonomy): domain Bacteria; kingdom Bacillati; phylum Actinomycetota; class Actinomycetes; order Kitasatosporales; family Streptomycetaceae; genus Streptomyces; species Streptomyces sp. NPDC085946. The sequence goes on from NZ_JBITSF010000003.1 coordinate 55,620, forward strand.
CGCCCGGTGCTCGCAGCCGGGCGTGATCCCGGTTGTACTGCTGGTAGTGCTTGGGAAGCTCGTGGTGACGGTAGTAGGAAGTGCGGACGGTGGCGCCGGCTCCCTCGTAGGCGCGGTCGGCCAGAACGAGGAGCTGACGTGACAGGCAGGCCTGGATCACACCGTGTGCGCGGGGTGCGGTCAGGTCGTGGGGGCGGCCGGGCAGCGCATGGGAGAGCCACAGGGGTGTTCCGTTCGGAGCGGCCATGAGCTGCACGTTCATTCCGTCACGGCGGTGCTTCATCAAGTAGTACGGGTCGTCCGCCGCGATACGGTCGGTGGCGATCAAGGTGCCGTCGGTGATGACGAACCCCTCCGGTGGCAGCTCGAGCAGGGCCTCGTGCAGGCTTGGGACGCGCTCGGCGAGGCTGTCGACCGTCTCACTCACGTACCGGCCAGCGGTGGCGGTGGCGGTGGAAACACCGAACCCCGCGGCGCCCTGGGTCAGAGTCTCGTTCTTGCGCAAAAGTGCACCAGGAACAGCAGAGCCTGCCGGAAGCAGTCCAACCTGCGCCGACGGGAGTTCAGCTCACACCTTCGGTCGTAGATCAGCCAGGAAACGTGCTCAACGACCTCGTGCGGGACGTCGAGCATGGCTCGATACGGGACCAACAGGACTCCTGTGTCGAGATGCTGGCGAGTGAGATCACCAGCCGAAACGACTAGAATCCCTGCCGCGTCGCGGCTCCCGGCCGTCAGCAGCCGTAACCCGCGAATCACAGGATGAGAAGCGTTCATTCACAAGGTTTCCCGGTGGATGGGCCATAGCACCATCAAGGTCACGGTGGACCGCTACGGTCACCTCACCCAAGACGGGAGCACACTGCCGTCGGATAGTCGAAGCAATCTTCGCGGGACAGGAATCAACGACTCTTTGATTTCCACCGTCCTCGATGCGGGAAAAGTCGAGAAGGAGGAACGGGAGGCACAGTGCTCCACCGGCCCTTTTCACACCTATAGCCACAGTGCGCCGTGGGAGGGCAAGGCTCACCGGTGCTCCAGCCGAGAACCACAGGCGTGGTACTCCGCACCTACAGCGATCCTCTCTCAAGAAGATCACGCAGCGCATCCTCTTGGCGTCGTAGCACAATGTGACCGTCTACGTTGCTGTACGGAAGACGGCGCTGCCGGGGCCAAGCCCGGCCTCGGCCAGAACCCCCATGGGAATCTCCACCCGACCGTGCTCGTCGATCGTCACTTCCGCCGGTTCCCTGATCACGCGGGCAGTGTGCCACCTGGTACCGGTGAGGCCTGCGATGTCGGTACGAGTCGGCAGAATGGGCGTGTGAGGCGCTTGGAGACGACCGCGAAAACCCGGGCTCGGATGAGCCGGCAGCGGAGCCGCAACACCGAGGGGGAACTGGCGCTGCGGCGAGTCCTGCATGCTTCCGGCTTGAGGTACCGGGTCCATCGGCGGCCTGTGAAGGGCGTACGGCGCGAGGCCGACGTGGTGTTCGGTGCTGCCCGCGTCGCGGTGTTCGTGGACGGCTGTTTCTGGCACGGGTGCCCGGAGCAAGCGACTTGACTCAAGAACAACGCCGAGTTCTGGCGCCGCAAGATCGAAGGCAATCGCACTCGCGACCTGGACACCGACGCCCGCCTGGCGGAGGCCGGGGGGATGGCGGTGCGGGTGCGGGAGCACGAGGATCAGGCGGATGCCGCGGAGAGGATCGCCGCGCTGGTGGCAAGCCGACATCGCGGCGGGATTAAAACCTGAGGTGCGTCGGAACGGTCGGCGCTCCGCGAAGTGCCGACCGTCCCGATGGCGGCTTCGAGCCTACTCCGGCACGGTGAAGAAGCCCCGCACCTCTTCACTGGGCGTGCCCACCAGCAGGGCACGGTCCAAGAAGCAGTTGTTGTTCTCGCAACTCGTTTCGGGTAGAAGCACACAGGCATGACAGGCAGCCAGGTTCATGCTGTCCACACCGCCGGCCTCGGATTCCATGCACAGGGGATCGTTCGAGCACCACGCCGCGCGCCGTAGTGCCGAGCGCAGGGTCTGCAGGAGTCGATCCGGTTCCCCCTGGACCACGATTCCGCCGAGGCTACCGGCCGAATCGCTGGTGGCCGTGTAGATCAGCACCCCTGCCATCTTCCCGTCGGAGTAGATGCGCTCGCGAAGAGCCGCGGCAGGATAGCCGCCGCCCAGACTCCACTCGTTGATCAACACATGGGCGAGGGTGTGCAGGAGCAGAAACCTCGGCGTGACCGGGGATTTCGGCAACTCCGCCGTCGCGTCGCCGGCGCGCTCGCGCAGGAGGGCGAGGTGGTTGGCACGAATGAGCTCGCTGCGGTCGACCACCTCGGGGTGAGTCTCCTCCCACTCCTCGACCCGGCGGCGGTCGAGGCGGAGGAAGACACCTTCGCCGCTTACTTCCATGGCGGGGAGCCAGTCGATCCCTCGGGCCAGTGTCAACGGTGCTCGACGCCTGTCCGTATCGGCGTCCGAGGGAGCTTCGCCCCTGGTGAAGCTCTCCAGAGCACGCACCTCACGCAGTCGCTTCACCAGCATGGTGGTGTCGATGCCCATTGCACGAACAGCGCCCGTGTCTTCCTTGGGCGCCTCGCAGACGAACTCCTGCAACTCCGCGCCGTACCGCTCCGGGTTGCCATGGACCAGACGCTCGTACTCCTGCTGCCGCAGCGCGTTGTGCGCCTGGCCCACGGGCACGTCGTCCTCGGCGGACCGGACGTCTTCCTCCTCTATCGCCTGGACCAGACGGACCACTTCATCGACGGTGTGGCCGGTGCCCTGCAGAACGTTCTTTTTCCGCTCGAAGAACTCCCGGATGTAGCCCTCGGACGCTCCGAACAGGTTGTGGCGCTCCACGATGGCGTGAAGCCCTTCGCCCCACGGCGGGATGGACAGGGCCGACCGCACAACCGGGTGCCATACGGAGGAGGAACCTCGCTGCATCGCTCGTGGCTGCCGATCGCAGTGCTCCACCGGAGCGTCCTTGAGCCAAGGCCGTTTACCCTCGCATCGAATGCCCAGCTCTCTGAGGGAACGGCTGCGGAAGGCCCCCTCCATGGAGACCTCCGGCACGCCGCAACTGCAACTGATGATCACAGAGCGCAAGGAGGCCGTGTCTCCGTTGGTGCGGAGCTTGAGTTCACCGCCACACCGGCCGCTGGCCGCTGCGCTGCCCCGGTGGACCCACTTCCAGTAGGGGAAGTCGTCGATGTGGCCGTGCGGACAGGCCAGTACGAAGCGGGACGGGACGAGATCCTCCTCGCAGTCACCGCATCGTGCCTTCCCCGGCGGGCAGTTGAAGCGCTGGAACGACTGGAGGCTGTTGCAAGAGGGGCAGGAGTACTTGTCCGGGAAGCGGTGGACGCGTACCCCGTCGGTGGCCCGGTCCGAATCGGGCGCCGGCGGAAGACGGAAGGACCTCACCTTGAGAATGCGCGCCAGTCGGTGCTCGAAGATCTCCGGTGCCTCGGAGACGTTCCAGGAGTCCAGGCCCGAGACGATGAAGGACTCGTTGTCGACCGCGATCATCGCGCCCACGCCGTACGTGGTCACGAGTTGGGACCGACGCGCCGTGCCCAGCTTGCGGGTGTTCCTCGGGGTGGGTGTGCCTGCGCCACGACGGCGGCGAATACTAGGGGGCGAAGGGGTCATGGTCAGCGCTCCAGGAAGAGGGTGGACTCGGCATCGACATCACGCAGACTCCACAGCGTGGCCATCCCGGCTTCGGGATCGTCGTCGTCGAAGCCGCTGAGCAGTGCGGGGGTCTTGGAGCCGCGCCTGGCCCTGTACACGAGGTTCGGTTTGTCGGCTGCCTCGTCCCGCCACCACTCGACGACCTCGTCGAAGGCACGCGCCGTGGCCTCACGCTCGTCGTCGTCCACGGACTTCACACGCGCCAGAACGCGCGGACGCACGATCCGGTTGATGTCGTCGGTGAAGCCCTCGATTTCCGCGGCGGATTCGTTGGGGCATGCTGCAGGTACGAGGATGCGGGTGAGACCGACGAGCACAGCGTGCAGTCCTCGGTCACGGGAGCGGGCCGAGAACGGAGTGACACTGGTGGATTCCACCTCGCGGTAGAGCGCGGAGTGGAAGCCCGGGAAGTTCTCGTAGTGCGAGCGGTCACGGGAACGGGCCGAGTTCAGCATGACCGCGACCAACCCGGGATGGCGGCGGCCGACTCGGCTGGTCGCCTGGATGTACTCGGCCGTGGTCTGGGGCTGGCCCATGACGGCCATCAGACCGAGACGGTCGATGTCCACACCCACGGAGATCATGTTCGTGGCCAGCAGCACGTCCAACGTATCGGAGCCGGGAAGCGCGCGTTCCAGTTGCTTGAGGCGGCGCGGGATCTCGCTGGAGTCGGCACGGCTGCTGAGTTCGATGAGGTTGGTCGCCTTGCGGGCTTCCTGTCGGCCGTCTCGCGTGGCGAGGTGTTCGAGGCGATCCTGCACGTCGTCCAAGACCTGGAGTTCGGCCGCCGACAGCAGACGCAGGCTGTTGAAGTAGCCGACCAGGGTCCAGTACGCGTCCCTCACCGTCGGGTCGGCCTCCGCGCGGGCCGCCGCGTGCAACAGTGCCGCATAGGTGCGGACGAGGAGAGTGGCCTGGCTGGTGCTGGGGGTGAGCAGGCCGACGTACCGGCGTGACGCCTTGGCTTCCCGGGGGGTTTCGACGGCGAACCAGGAGTCGCGGGAGTCCAGGCCGGCCGGCGGGAACTGGGCCACTTCGCGGTCGAACAGCGCCCTTCCCTGCTCGGATGCGCGCCGAATGGTGGCGGTCGAGGCGACGACCTTGGGACGGTCGGCGAGGACGTCGACCGCGGTCTCGTACAGGCCCGTCAGCGTGCCGAGGGGGCCGGATATCAGGTGCAGCTCGTCCTGGACGATCAGCTCGGGCGGACGTGGCCCGTCCGGCTCGTCACGGTTGAACAGGGCTGCCGTTTCCGGGCGCCAGGGCAGGGAGGCGAACTTGTCGACCGTGGCGATCACCAGGGTCGGGTGGGCGTCGTACACGGCCTCGTCGACCAGGTGCACAGGAAGTCCCGTGCCGGTGTGGAAGTCGCATGCGGAATTCGGACAGTGCACCATCATGCATCGCGACTCGTGCTGCACTCGGTAGTTGCGTGCGTCGAGGGGCTCACCACACCAGGGGCAGGTGTGGAGCTGTACCGGGTTCTCCTTCTGGAGTGACTTCTTGGGGGTGCTGCGCAGCTTGTCCAGCTGTGCCTCGGCTCGCTCCAGATTGTTGGGAGTCGCCGAGGCGCCTACCCACATGCCGATGGAGACGGGCTCGGCGCCCAGCCGGCCCTTGTGCTCGGCGCGGACGGTCTCCATGGCACAGATCAGCGCGGCGGCACGCTCGAACTGCTGGAGCGTGAGCAGCCTCAGCGTGTACCGCATGAGGACCGTCACGCCACCGCCACGCACCCCGTCGCGCAGGCGCCGCAGGAAGGTGGTGAAGGCGATGAGACCGAGGTAGGCCTCCGTCTTTCCGCCACCGGTGGGGAACCACAACAGGTCGGCGATGTCACGGTCCCTGTGGTTCGGGTCGACGATGCCTTCCAGGCAAAGCAGCATGAAGGCGATCTGGAAGGGCCTCCATCTGCCGATGGCGGGATCGGGGGTTCCCCGGCGCCCGTTCTTGATCCAGACGGTACGGGCACGCTGCTGAGCCATGGCCCGGTTGGCGAACCGGAACGCCTCCAGAATCTCCGGTCGTTTCCCGTCCCCGAGCAGCTCCACTCCACGGCGCATGCGGCGCAGGGCCTGCCTGCACAGTTCCACCTGCTGCTTGGCCGCGGCCTCGTGCTCGGTTCCGGCCAGTCCGGCAGCCTCTTCGGCCCGCGCGTCGATCCACTTCCCGTACTCGACCAGGAGACCGTTCAGGGCCGCGCGAATCTCGACGGCCGGGCGTTCGGCCAGCCCTCGCATGGTCAGCGCCCGGTCGTCGATGTCCGGGTTGGAGTCGGTCAGCAGCACCTCGTGCGTCGGTACGAACTCGGTGCGCAGGGAGGAGACGACCGCCCGCTCCGGCATGGGCGTTCTGATCGCCGGAGGGTTCCACTCCCATGCGACGGAACAGCCGTGTCCGGTGGCGAAGTAGGGCGCGTGGCGGTGAAGGAGCCGACTGAGGGCCTGCTCGCTGTCGACCGCGCCAAGCGGGGCGGGCCGCTCGACGAAGGGCTCGGTCCCCGCGGGCCCGGAGAGCGCCAGTTCGGGTTGGAAGAAGCAGTACGCGTCCTGGAGGTCCCACTCCCCCACCTTGTGGGTGTTGACCAGAGTGGCCGTCACCGTGACCGTGCCGTGGGGGGCAGCGGGGCGGCGCACCAGAACCCGGAGTTCGAGTCCGGGACACAGCGGCGTCGGGGTGTGATTGCCCGGGGTCGTCACGTCGATCGGGACCGATTTGCAGGTCACGGGTACGCGCCGCCAGCGCTCGCGCTGCTTCTCGGTGCTGCGGGCCTCGCTGCGGCGGGGCTCCACGGGCAGGCCGTTCTCGTCCTCGGGGACGTAGGTGGCGGCGGTGACGGTGGCCGTGATCGTCGGTGCCATCGCCGGATCGACGGCGAAGGTCATTCCCATCGACGAGGGTTTGCGGCGGTTGGCCAGTGCCACGCCGAGGTCGGTGCCGCCCTCCTCGCCGCTGTCGCCGGTGACGACCGCCGCGGGCACGTCCACTCCGTCGATCTCGCCGGCCTCCGTGGCGGCGGCCTTTTCGGCGGCCTTGTCAGAAGGTTGCGGGAACAGCACACCGATCGGGTACGCCGTGACGGGGGCATCACTGGCCAGGGTCTCGTGGTTCCCTCCCTGGGGACCGAGGAGATCGGCCTTCAGCTCGGCGCGCAGTTCGCCGCGCAGCGCGTAGTGCGCTTCGTAGGGGGATTCGCTCACGAGTGGGTGAGTCCTTCCGATGCGGTCTTTTCACGGCGTCGGTCGAAGCGGCCCAGGCCCGACAGGCGCGGCGCCAGCCACACACCTGAAGTGCCCAGTTTCGCGCGTTCGGTGACGGCGGTGGTTCCCGCCACCGTTTCCAGTCCTTCGACGCGCAGGCCAATGATCCGGAACGGCAGGTTGACCTCCCAGGTACGGCTGATCTTCAGAAGGCGCCACAGGTCTTTGCGGAAGCGTTCCGACACCTCACCGATCGATCGCCCGTTGTGGAAGATGCCGTACGGCGGTGCCTGCTCGGAGTCCATCGGGAGGTCGTGGAGTCGGCGCAGTTCCACCGGGTCGTTCGGCCGCACGACTTCGGCCAGATAGCGCTGTGTCTGCACAGGGTCGGCCTCTGGTTCCCGCACACCGGCCGGAAACTCGTGGCAGACGTCCTGGTCCCGCGCTTCGATACCATCGCGTTTGTATTTCTCGCGTCCCCCGATGTACCAGCGGTCGACTGACGTGTGCTTCCGCAGGTACCAGGTGTTCGGTCGGGCGAGGCGGAAGATGTCGTCACGGGGGCGGGTCATGGCGACGTACAGCAGCCGTACCTCCGCGGCGGGGTCGTAGTCCCGCTGCCTGCCGCGCGCCCGCGGGGCCACCAGCGGCTCCGGCTCGACGATCAGGACGCGGTCGAACTCCAGGCCCTTGGCACGGTGGACGGTGGACAGCACAAGCGGATGGTTCGGGGCGGCGGTGATCTCGTCCGGGAGGCTTCCCTGCGCGATGGCCTGGTGCAGCTTTTCGATGTTCAACGTGTTGCGCGGGCCGGCCGCGGCCCGGCGGAGGGACCGCCACGCCTGTGCTGCGGTGGTGCCCTCGGTCAGGTCCAGGTTCGCCACGAGTTCCGCGAAACGGTCCTCGGTGAAGGACACGGCCTCGGTGGCCGATATCAGTCCCGCGAGCCACGCGTGGGCCGGGCGCTCCTTCGGCGAGCGCTGCAACCGGTGTTCCACGCCCGCCGCGTGCAGCTTCTCCGACAGGTGCAGCACCTGGCCGTTGTCGCGGCAGAGGATGGCCGTGGTGCCGTCGAAGTCCCGCAGCGAATCCCGGACAAAGGTGTCCTCGAAGTCGCCGAACTCCGGAGCCGACAGAAGCTCGGCGCGCAGATCGGCGTGAATCCGTTCCGCCTCTTCGGCGGCCTCGTCCGGGGCCGTGGGAAGGGACTGGATGCGGGCACCGTACGGCAGGGCGACTCGGGCTTCCGGTGTGCGAGCACGGAAGTTGTGATCGAGGACAACCTCGACCAGGTCCTCCCCGAACGAGGCGCGCACCCAGTCGAAGAACCGGTTGGTCTCGCCCGAGCGCTGTTCGGGATCGGACACCTGGAACCCGTACACGGCCTGTGCCGCATCACCGACGACGGTGAAGCCGCAGTTGTCCTTGAACCGGTCGAGAAGCGCCTCGGTCATCTCCCGGCGGACTCCGACGAGGTCCTGCACCTCGTCGATGATCACGTGGGCGGGGACGCCCTGCTCGGTCGCCTCCACCGCGCCCTGGTCCACGGCGTCGGTCGCCATTTCGATGCGTTGGTCGAAGGTCGTGTCCGAGAGGTCCCGGTCGGGGTACGCCTGGTGCAGGAGGGCGGCGGCCCACGAGTCGAAGGTCTGGGCCCGCACCCGCCGTGCGATCCTGGCGTGCCTGTCGATACGTTGGCGCAGCTCACGCACTGCCGCACGGGAGAAGCTGAGCATCAGGATCTCGGCGGCCTCCAACTCCTCCCGGCCGGTGAGGGCTTCCAGACGGTGGGTGAGCGTGGTGGTCTTGCCGGCACCGGCGCCCGCCGTGACCAGCGTCCTGGCGTCCCAGGGCTGGTCGACGACGAGCTGCTGGGCCGGGGTGAGCATGTGCCCCACCACAGGGGTGATCGTCACCGCTGTCCCTTCTTCCATAGGTGCTCGAACTCGGTGAAGGCGAGGTCCTTCTTGAAGTTCACGATGTTGTCGCCGACGTCGAGGATCAGGCAGACGGCCTTGCCGCCGTTCAGAGGGCCGCGCAGGCCGCGCCCGATCATCTGCTGGTAGTTGTTGGCGCTGTAGACGGGCCGAGCGATGACCACGGCGTACGTGGCCGGGGCGTCGAAGCCCTGGGTCAAAACGCCATAGTTGGTGATGACGCGGATCTCGCCCTTGCGGAAGGCTTCCACCCGCTTGCTCCGTTCGGCCGTGGGCGTGGCGGAGTCGATGGCTGCGGCCCGGACACCACGATCACCCAACTTCGCGGCCAGGAACTTCGCGTGCTGGACGGACGTGGCGAAGACCAGGGCGGGGCCCTTCTCGGACACAGCCGCGATCTCCTCGATCAGCACCTGGTTGCGTTCCTGGTTGTCGGCCAGACGCTGCTCGGCGCCCTTGGGGAGGAAGCCGTTGAACTGCTCGATGGTGCGCAGTTCGTCGGCGTTCAGGTACATCTTCGCGCCTGCCAGCTGCCGGTGCTCGACACGGGAGAGCACACCGAGTTCCTGGAGCCTGGTGATCGGTTCTCCCTCGAAGATCCCTTCGTCGAGGCGTCGGTCGCCGAAGCGCTGGACCAGGCGGCGGGTCAGCTCGGCGTCGTTGCGGAAGGGCGTCGCAGTAAGTCCGACCAGGTGCCGGGTGGTTTCCCGGTGCGTGAGTCCCAGGTGCTCCAGGATTTCGGTGTACAGGGGCGAGATGGCGACGTGCGCCTCGTCGACCAGGACCAGGGAGGCCCTGCGCAACCAGGCGTAGGCATCGGTACCTAGGTGCAGGCGCAGCTTGGCATCCGTGGCGACGACGAGGTGCGGCCGACCGGTCACGGGGGTCGCGGAGTTCTTGCTCCAGAACCGGTCGATGACCAGGGGCTGGTCGGCGCCGACCTTCTCCCACACGAACTTCCAGCTCTGCACGGCCTGCTCGCACAGTTCCTCGGTCTGGGCGATCCACAGGATCGGGCCGTTCGGAGCGCCGGACCGGCGGATCCAGCGGATCACGCCCTCGGCCGTCACGCGAGTCTTGCCGGCGCCCGTCGGCAGGCTGAGCATGCCCCGCTGCGGCGTGTCCTTCTGGAGCAGGGCGGTGAGCTTCGAGGCCAGCTTCTCCTGGTAGTCGTGCAGGGCCGGGAACCGGGTGGGACCCTTCGCCTCCTCGCGCTCCGGGGGCGACGGCACTCGCGCACCGGCGAAGGAGTCGGGGAAGCCCAGGTTGGTGACGAATCGCAGCGCGGGGCCACTGCCGTCGAAGGTGCGCGGCGCGTCGTGGTATTCTGCGGCGATGTCCTTGGCGTGGACACGCAGAATGCCTTCTCCATGGGCGTTGTAGGCCATCTCGGCGAGACGGCGTGCGCTGGGCCTCTTTCCGCTCTCGGCGACCTCGCTGTCGTAGAGACCGGTCGGCAGTTCCTTCTTGAGGTTCTCCTCGGAGATCAGCAGAGAGATCTTGTCGATCACGCTGGCACCGTTGCGGATTTCATCAAGGCGGGCTCGGTAGGCACGGTCCTCCTGCTGCTTCCGGTGGATTTCCAGCAGTTGACGGCAGCCGCCGATCCCCAAGCCCCAGCCGAACTCGCGGTCGGCGGCGATCAGCGCGTCCTCGGAGGATGCGGTGTCGAGGACGAGGACGGTGGTCTCCTGCCGAGCGCTCTTCAACGGCTCCGTACGGCTTCCGGAAGGCGTACGGACGATCTCCTCCAACTCGCTGCACCGCTGCAGGAAATGCCCGTGCACCTTGGTACCGAGACGCTGGCGCAGCGGTGGGTACTCGTCCACGAGCGGCACCGCGGGACTGCTGAAAACGGACCGGACCCGTTTTTCGATCACCTCGGAGACACGGCTCATCCCCCACTCTTTGATCATGAGTTCGGCCTGCTCGTGGTCCTTGGGGGAGTCGACGAGCAGTGCCGGGTGGCATTCGCGTACGAGCTCCCCGTACTCCTCCTTCGACACGGCGACGGCCACCTCGCTGTCGGGACGCATTTCCCAGCGGTCGCCGACGCGGCAGCGGACGGTGGCTTCCTCGGAGAAGTCGAAGCCCACCCGTATCAGCAGTGCGTAGGTGCTGCCGACGAACGCGTCGTTCTCGCCAGCCTTTGCCAGCTCCAGCAGCTCACTCCACCGCTCGGGCTTTACCTCGTCGACCGTCGTGGGCAGACCGAGGCGCTGGGCCTTCCCGGCGCTCAGCTCAGCCACTGGAAGGACGTTGGTGTACGCCTTCAGCTGGGGACCGACCGCGTCACGGAGTCGGGTGAGCCCTTTGGAGGTCCTGACCCATCCGTACTTGCGCAGCAACCAGCGAATAGGCGATGTCACGGCCTCGCGCGTGCCGGCGCTGCGGCCGATCTGCCGGGTCCAGCTTTCCACGAGTCCCTCATCGGGAAGCTCGGCGAGGAAGGCGGCCCTTCCCTCGTCGGAGAGTTGGGTGAACAGACGCAGAGGGCCGGCGACGGGCGCGCCTTCAAGCTTCAACGTGTGGAGCTGGATTCGGTGAGCCTTGACATCGAGCCCTTCGCAGTAGGCCTCGTGCATGGCCTGGTGGTAAGCGGGAAACCAGTCCTCCGCCTCGGGCCTGTAACCGTGCTTCGGGCGATCGGTCATGCCGAGCTCGCGGAGAGTGAGGATGTCGTCCGCGTGGAAGCGGGGATCCACCGCCATCGCCGAGTCCCGGGAGCCGTCGCCCGGGATGACCGGTCCGGGCAGCAGACAGTCCTTGAGTGGACGGAATTCCCCCGCCACGGTCCTGACGTGGACGGTCGCAGGGAAATCCTCGACCCTGCCCTTGATGTCGGCCATTCGCTGACTTCCGCCTGCGCTGCGCAGCAGCTCCCAGAAGCGAGTCCACGACCGATCGGTGTAGCCCCTGAAACCCTGGTCCAGGACGCTTTGGAAGCGCCCCTGGGCATCGGCGTTGTGAACGCCGATCCGCTCCAGGTGATGCAGCATTGTCGGGTCCTCGGAGACCTTCGGATCGACATAGACCAGATCGTCGCGCAATCCGTCCTCGTCGGTTCGGCGGTAGACGCGGCCCGCGACGGGGGCGACGAAGCCGTGGCTCTCGGTGAGCACGATGCGCGCCTTGCGCGCCTCCTCGACGTCCTTCCGAAGGTCCGCGTCACCCGAGGTGAGCTCGTGTTCCAGGAGATGCGAGAGCAACCGGATCGCGGCGGCCGACGCCTCGGCGGTGCCGTCCTCAACCAGCGCCTCGAGCCAGGATCGGATGTCGGCGGTCTCCTCCTTGATCCCGGCCGCTTCGAGAATGTGGTTCACCTTGCCGCGCCGGTTGCGATCGGCCTCCACCGAGTGGTGCACCCAGTTCGTGGGACGACCGGAGTGGGACCGCCACAGCTCCATGGCCTGTGAGCACATCTTGGACGGGTGGATGCGCAGGTCCTTGGGAAGCTGTAGGACGCCTTCCTGGTCGGGCAGGGACGGATTGACGGCGGCCCGCTTCCACACCTGCGCCGTCAAATACTCGCAGGCCCAGTTGGGCGACTCGCGCGTACGGCCCGGCAACAGCGGCAGGTAGGCGGCCGGGTCCTCCGGAACGACGAGGTCTTCCAGCGAGCCGACGACGAGCCCGGCCGCCACCCTCAGGAGTTCCTTGTTGAGGTCGCTGCCGTCGAGGAGGTTCTGCCGGTCCTCATTGGTCTTCCACGCGGCGTTGAGCGCACCGCTGAGGGTGGTGGGGTACTTGGTCGGGAAGAAGGACCAGAACGTCCCGCGCTCGCCAGGTACCAGGTGAGTCCCCCGCTCGCCGATCGTGTACTCGGGCACCGCCCAGGACACGTCGATGGTCACCCGGTCGTGCAGCTCGCCCGCGCTGTCGCGGGACGCGTCGGTGACCTGGTGCGGCAGGGTGAAGACCCGGTACCGCACCTCCGTGGACTTGGCCCCGTTCCGCGACTCGTGAATGGCGTGGTGCACGCCTTGGTGCTCGACGGTGATCTCACGGCGCACGTACGGCATCCGGCGCCGGTCCTCAAGGTGCACCGTGCCCACGTGGTGGGAGAACAGCTGGAAGAGACGGGGGAATTCCTGCTTCTCCCCGTCCCCGCGTCCCTTGGACGGCTGGTGGATGTCCTGGCCCAGACGGACCGCCGCACCCTTGATCAGCGGCAGACGCACAACCGTGGTCGCCCAGGACAGCAGCTCGTGGAGGATGGGGTCGGCGGCCCGCTCCCGGTCGGCGTCCAACGGGCGCGCGAGGCGAAGGACCGGGGTGTCCCCGAGCTTGTCGAGCGAGGGCTCGCCGCGATCGGTGCGTCCCTCGTTCACCGCCTTCAGGATCTCGCTCGCGGACCAGTCGGCGTCGAAGCCGAACGACCCCGAGGCGCCGAAGAACTGGGGGGTGCGGGTGACCGACAGGACGGACTTCACGCCGACGCCGAAGCGGCCGATCTGCCCGCCGCGCTTTCGCGACACTCCCATGTGCAGGATGGTCCCCGCACCGGCGGGAGTGACCGGTGTGCCCTCGTTGGCGCAGTACAGGTGGTCGTCGGTGAGAACGACCTGTATGCGTCCGCCGGGCTCCGACTGCAGCTCGTCGGCCGCGTTCTGTACCAGCTCGAAGAGCTGCCGGTCGCCGTAACCGCCCTGGGTGATGCGGCGCTCGCCGTTGGCGTGTTCTTCGACGAGCCCGGGGTTCACACGGTAGGTGCGCAGGGCGAGTTCGGAAAGCTCGGAGACCTTCTTCAAGACAGGGGTGTCCAAGGGCATGTTCAAGGGACGGTTCGCTCCTCGGCGGAAACCAGGATTTTGAATGCGGGAACCGTGGGGGGTTCGAGACCACGCCCGGGACAGGCGGGTCGGAAAGTGGTGACGGATGTCGAAGATCGCGACCGATACGACCGGTCCGGCTCTGCCGACTCGGACGGGTTGCGAGGAATACCTCGCGTGCGGTAGTTACGCGTGCGCGCCGGGCACGGCAAAGATAAATGAATACACGAGTGAACCCCCCGCAACGCAGTGAATCGGAACAACGAGCGCGTTCGACCCCGGTCTCCCCAACCGTTACGGATCGGACGCTTCCACAAGTGAGCGAACCCTACAACCAAGCCCTTGGGCTGTCCAGTTGGAGCTCGCGACCTTCCTCATCCCGGTTACGACCCGCGATCATCGGGTCCGTGCCGCAAAGACACCGTCAAATATGCATTGTATATCGATATTTGACGCATGTCGACTCGTCAAACAGAGGTGCTAGGTTGTTCGATGCATACGACAGGTAGCGCCGGGACGAGGGAGGACGCCGATGGCAACGCAGCGGGGGGAGGAGTTCGGGCCTTGGCTCGGGAGGCAACTCCAGCGCACGGGTATGAAGCAGGCCGAACTCGCCGAACGGCTCGGCCTCACCAGGGCGGCGGTCTCCGCCTGGATCACGGGCAGGGCGGAGCCGCGGGAGGAGACGAAGCGTGCCCTTGCCGAGGTGTTCGGCACCGATCCGGCAGCCGTACACAACCGCACCACGGACGTGCAGGTGGACCTGCCCATCCAGTGGCACCACCGCCCCGCACACGCCGACGGCGGGCGTGAGTACGGGAACGCGGCGGCCTTCGCCTTCGACGCCGATCTCTCCGTGCTCGCCCGCGAGGCCACCCAGAACTCCCTCGACGAGCGTCACGATCCGAAGAATCCCGTCCGGGTCCGATACACCCTGCACGAGTTGAGCGGCGAGTACCTCGACTCCTTCCTGCGCTCCCTGTGCTGGGACAAGTTGCGGCCTCACTACGACCGGGCCTCGTCGGCGAAGCAGAAGGTCTCGCGCAGCCTCCGGGCAGCGCTGGACGACCTGGAGGAGAGCAGGACTCTGCTGTTGCTGCGGGTCGACGACTACAACGCGGCGGGCCTCACCGGTCCCGAGTACCAGGACGGCCGCTTCGCCGCCGTGGTGCGTCGGCAGCTCGACAGCCACAAGCAGTCCGGCGGTCGCGCCGGCGGTTCCTACGGGCTCGGCAAGGCCACGCTTTGGGCCACCAGTCGCTTCGGCCTGGTGCTGATCAGCTCCACCCTCTCCGAGCCGCACGAGGGGCGGACCGAGCGCCGGGTGATCGGCCGTCTCGACCTCCCCTGGCACCAGCTCGACGGCCGTGCGTTCGCCGGCCCGGCCTGGTTCGGCGAGCCCGACACCGACCCTGAGCACAAGGACGTCTCCCGCTCGTGGTGGGCCGACGAACAGACCGTCCGCGACCTGCATCTCGAACGGCCCCGCCCCGATCCCGGAACCTCGTTCCTCATCGTCGGCGCCCACGACGCCTCCGGCGACGCCGAAACGCTTCAGGAGATGCACGACAAGCTCGTCCGTTCCCTGGCGGACGGCTTCTGGGCCGCGATGATCGGCGGGCGGAGCGCGGACGCGCTGCTCGAAGCACGCGTCACCACACTGCGCAACGGGCATGTGCTCATTCCCGAGGAGCGCGTCGACCCGCACTCCCACCACCCCGCGTTGAGCCGCGCCCTTCAGGCGTACCTCGACGGCGAGACCGTCCCCGAGCTCACTTCCGGTGACCAGGTCGCCCGCGCGGACATACCCCTCGTCGTCACCCCGCTGAAGGGCAGGGGACGCCCCCGCGACAGGGGACGCGAGCACCTCGCCGTCCTGCTGCTCACCCCGGCGGCCGATACCGACGAGCGCCACAGCCGCGTCGTGTGCATGCGCGGCAACCGCATGACCATCACCGAACACCGTCCCCGGGAACTTCCTCTGGGTACCGCACCGTTCCAGGCCGTGTTGCTCGCCGGGTACGCCACCGAACGGAACGGAGAGGACGTCGACCTCGCCGAGGCGTTCCTGCGGGCCTCCGAGCCTCCCGAGCACGACCGGTGGGACCGTACGGAGGAGTTGACCTCCCTCTACGAGCGTGGTGCCCTCACCCGCCTCAAGGAATTCCGCGCCGAGATCGACAAGGCCGTCCGAAACCTCGTCGGCCGGCGGGAGACCGCGCGGAGCGGAGGTCCCGCGGTTCTGCGCGAGCTGTTGAGGCTGGACGGCGGCACGGCTGCTCCGCGTCGCGCCCAGGGTTTCCCCGTGGTCAACAGTCTCAAGGCCCATGTCGAGGACACCGGTGCATGGCACGTCACCGTCGGCCTCAAACTGCCGAACTCTGAGGATCCCTGGATGCTCACTCCGGTCGCCAAGTTCGACGTACGGTCCGGGGGCCGCCCCGCGGTCGACTGGGCCGTGCTCACCGCTTCCGACAACTGTCGGGTGGAACAAGGCAACCTCGTGATCGATCCCAGGGTTCGGACGGCCGTTTTCACAGGCGTCACCGACCCGTCCACCCATCCCGTGAGAAGCGGCTTCGCCCGGCTCGTCGTGGACATCCAGAAGGCCCGTGGGAGTATGTCGTGAAGCCTGTGTTCCCCTATCCGACCCTGTTCGGGGATGTCGAGCTCGAGGTCGTCTCCGTCACCGTGGACGGTGCCGAGCTTCCGTACTCCAGAATTTCCAAGCCCGAGCGGACGGTCGCCCTGCACCAGTCGGGCCGTGAACGCTGGGATCAGGCCGGCTTGCGCCTGAAGGCCTCGCTACCCGATCGGGAACTCGCCGAAGGGCCGTGGTCGGACGTCGTCTGTCTGGCGGTCCTGTCGGAGAAGGCGACGAACGCACGTGCCACCGCCCGACTCACCCCAGGCGCCGACGGCAACCTGCACGGCAGCATCGATCTGAACCGCGCCTGTCATCTGAGCCGGGCCGCTCTGGGCCTGGTCGTCGTCGCCACGGTCGACGGTGTCGCGGGACGTGTCATCGGCTCGGCGGCTCAGGACTGGTACATGGACCTCAAGGCCACCAAGCCCGTGCGTCAGCGCGAGATCGACATCGTGGAGGTCGACTTCCGGGAGGGTCCCCACGAGTGGCTTCGGCCTTTCAAGGAGTCCTCGTGGATCGTCGAGACCACCGGGGACGCCCCCACCGTCTACCTCAACACCACGGCGGTGGAAGGGCTGATGGAGGTCCTCGGCGGTTCGGGCGGCAGCGCGGCCGAGAAGCTGCTGCGTGAGGTGACGGCAAGTCAAATAGCCCAGGACGCGTGGACCGCCATGTTCCACACGGCGGTCAGCGACCTCGATGTGGACGAGGACGGCACTCCGATCTTGCCCACCGGCTGGCGCGAATCCGTACTGCGGATGATGCTCCCCGACGTCCTCCCCGGACGGCAGCTCACCGACGCCCTTTACGACATCAACGAGCGCCGGACCAAGGGCTTCGGCTGGGCCGAACTCCAGACGAGCGTGCAATACGCCGCAGGACGCCGAAGTCAGATCGTCAAGAAGCTGACCAATGCGGTGCGCTCCGTCGACCGCGCCGAAAGGAGCGGAACCCGATGAGCCGTGTGAGCCCCCCCGACCTGCCGGCCGTACTCGGTCTGCTGCCCGACACCGCCGTCACCAAGCACCTGAGCCGAGGCATGCAGGCCGGTCAGGAGAATCCGCCACAGGTGGCGCTCAGGCGTGCGTCCACTTCCCTGGACGAGAGTGCCGTCCGGTGGCGCACGGGCCCCGTGCGGGAACTCCTCGAAGAGGCGATGCGGCGCTTCGACGGCGGGCGGACCGCGGCGGACGGCTGGCTGGCACCGCGTCTGCACGCCACCTTGCGCATGACACGGGCCGAGGCGGCGGACAGCCGTCTGTGGAACTTCCTCGCCATGATTGTGGCCCCGGACTACGTGGTGTGGCGGCACAAGGGCACCGATACCACGAACAGCCCGGGCACCGCCGCCACCTCACGTTTCAGCGGTCCTCACTACACCCAGGCGTTCGCCAGGCTGTGGTGGGCCGCGGAGCTCCTCCGAGACGGGCCCGACTACGGCCCCGTCGAGACCGCATGCCGTGTCCAGGACGTGTTCAACACCACCCTGCGCCTGGACGTCATCGATCACAGACCGACCGCTCAGGCGATCTTGAAGGTACTCGAGCGGCTGATCAGCGCGGGCATGCCTCGCCCGGGCGATCACGTCAACGCGCTGTCCTCCGCGGTGAACGCCGCCGGCAGCACTCTCGTGTACGACGTGCTGGCCCCCGACTCCGGTCCCGACATCGATGCCCTGCAGGACTGGATCTCCGAGGCCGAGTACAGCGCAGCCGTTCCGTGGGAACGGCTGCCGGAAGGCCCTGACGACGGCTCGGTGAGTCCGCAGGCAGTGAATGCACTGCTGCCCCTCTTCGAGAGCCTCTTGATCGAGGCGCCGGTCCGCAAACGCACGAAAAAGAACGCTTTCCCCGAGGACGCCCCCGCACCGGGAGTGAGCCTCGTCAAGGAGGTCGCCGCTCCATAAGGGGCAGCTTCCGGATATTTT
Organism: Streptomyces sp. NPDC085946; assembly: GCF_044540485.1. NCBI lineage: Bacteria > Bacillati > Actinomycetota > Actinomycetes > Kitasatosporales > Streptomycetaceae > Streptomyces > Streptomyces sp. NPDC085946. Next base: position 73,809 of record NZ_JBITSF010000003.1, read on the forward strand.
CAGGACCGACCGGACAGGAAGGTGTGGATGGCCTCGGCAAGCTTCACGGCGAGGCCCGTCGGTACCGCGTTGCCGATTTGGCGGGCGATCTGAATTTTCGATCCATACCACTTGAAACCCTCGGGAAACCCTTGGATCAAAGCGGCTTCGTAGTGGGTGATGGGGCGATTCTCTTCCGGGTGAAGGTATCGCCCTTTCTCCGGTTTGTAGAACTCGGTACGAATAGTCACCGAGGGGTCGCTCTTACGCAATCGCCCCATGACATCGCCGGACCCCTTGTTGTGCTTGTCCCAGCTCTCGGTGGACAGGTAAACCGGAACTCCGTCAACCCGATCATACTCTTCATCGGTCGACAACCAAATATTTCCACCCTTGTCCATCTTGAAATATTTACCGCGCAGGTCGTTGCGGTTTCCGTTCTCAGGAATCGCCATGTACCGCGCACGAGACAAAGGTTCAGGGTTGCGCCCGAAATGAAGGTCACCAGTTCGATAAAAACCGGGAATTCCCGGAATGTAGGACTCCTCGTCCTGCGGCTCGGGCATTTGATCCCACAGGACCTTCTTGGCCGACTTCTCAAAGATTTGCGAGACCGGGACCCAACGCGGCTTCCCCCCCTCCCTGCCGGAAAGGGCGGGGAAGAGCAGGCCCTGAGGATCTTCCTCCGACGGTTCGTAGCCACGCCTGTCATGCGTGGGAACAGGGTGCCGCAAAGGATCACCGAAGTCCTTGTGAGTACAGATGACAATGACACGACGCCGGGCCTGCGGCACCCCATAGTCGGCCGCATTGAGGACCTTGGTGACCACTCTGTAGTCGTGCAGTGGGTGGCCGGGTTGCCGCGATGCGGCTTCCAACTCCCGGTACTGCCCCGACCTCAGGAAACGGTCGACGTTCTCGATCACAAAAATTTTTGGATGGACCTTGGCAACGATGTTCACGTATTCTCGCCACAACTCATTGCGCGGATCATCGGGATCCTCATTGCCGAGACCGGAAAACCCTTGACAGGGCGGCCCTCCCAAGATCACGTCGACCTGCCCCTTGAAGGGCGTCGAATCGAAGTTCGCAATGTCACCTGCATGAACGTGCGCGGCACCGAAATTCGCAGCATAGGTGGAAGCGGCTGCCGGGTCGAACTCGACCGCTGCCACGGAGACGAACGGGTTCTTTCCCCGAATCGGTCGATACATGGCGAAACCGGCAGAGAACCCACCTGCCCCGGCAAACAGGTCCATAACGCGAATCTGCCCTGGTTGGGACGGGTGAGGTTCTGTGCTCGTCATGGGGTTGAAGTTTAGCCGGCTTGAAGTCCGTCCGGTCACCGGCTCCCACCACCGATCATGATCGCAGTGCGGCAGCCACAGCCCGTCCCAAGGCGCGTCCCACCGGCGGAGGGCAGGCATGGCCCACCTGCCGATACTGAGCCGTCTTCCGGCCTGCGAAGCACCAGTCGTCCGGGAAGCCCTGAACGCGCGCCGCTTGGGCGACGGTGAGGGGCATCATGCCCGTCCTGCCCAGGGACGGGTCCCAGTGGAAATCGGGGCCAGGAACGTCGTCGGCCACGGTCCCCCCGTCCACCCCCATGCGAGCCCAGACTTCCTTTGTACGGGTGGGGCCCAAGTCGGCCCCGCCCCGGTCCCAGGAGCCACCGACGATCGTCGGAGCCGGCTGGTTGGCCTGCGCGGCCCAGGCCCGGGCACCCGGCCAACCGCGCGAGGCCATGGAGTCGACCAGGGACTCCCCCACCGTCGTGTGACGGTCGGCGGTCGGTGCGGGCGGGGTGAAAGCGTCCATGGCATCGCCTTTGAACGCGACGAGGATGCCTTGTCTCCTGTTCTGAGGGACGCCGAAGTCGGCGGCGTTCATGACGAACCAGCGGTATCGGTAGCCGAGGTGCTCCAGCTCCGCGTGGACGAACTCGCGGATCGGCGCGTGCTCGTCCTTGATGACGAGATCGGGGACGTTCTCCAGGAGGAACGCACGGGGCTGCACCCCATGGAGGAGCATGATCGTGGCTTCCAGCAGCTTGAGCTCGGTGTCGCGCTCCCGGCGGGCCACTGCGGCCGTCGCCTTCACCCGCGGCAGCCCTGCGGAGAGGAGGTCGACGTCGTAGGTCTGCTGGTGCTCGTACGGATCGAAGTCCAGCAGGTCCTCTTCGAGGACATCCCAGGTGGGGCGGTTGAGACGCAGGGTCTCGCAGGCGACCTTCCGGTTGTCGAGCAACAGGACGGGCTGGAAGCCGGCTTGTTCCAGGCCGAGTGCCAGGCCTCCCGCACCCGAGCAGACATCCAGCGACCGCAGAAGTTCCGTTCCGGGAGTGGTCATGTTCTCCGATTCATCGCGATGGGCTCGAGGTCGAATCTCGCGGTGGCACGCCGGAACGAGCCGGCGTGCCACCGCCATACGGCAGGGCTTGCGAAGCCTCAGGAACGATCGGCGTCGCTCGCGTCGATGATCGGCGAGCCCTTCTTCGAGGAGTCGATGGTGGTGAAGCGGACGACCCGGCCGTCGCCGCTTCGCGCGGAGGACGGCGCCACGAAGGAGAAGGCGAGCACCAGCTTGCCAGGGTCGATGCGCCCGTCCGTGCCGAGCTCCGCACGGTGAGCGGACTCGATGATCGGATACAGCACGACCACACCGCGCCGGTCGCCGACGAGTTGCTCCGTCGCCTGATCCCCCGAGCCGGTCAGGGCACCCGCGATACGCAGCGGAACCGCGCGGTGCTTGCGGTCGCTGATCGCACCGAACAGGGGGCCACGACGACGGTCGCGGGCGAACCAGGAGTAAGAGCGCCCCTCGCTCCCGATGACCACGTCCTGTTTGCCGCGCCCTGTGAGCTGCGGTGCCAGAACGACCCAGTCGTCGACCTGCGCCGGGACTGTGTTGGTGATCTCCTGAAGGTAGGTGCGGTGAGGATCGAACTGCGACGGGGCGTACCACTTGAGGTTCTCGACGAGACCGAGGAACTCGGCTGCCGAGAGACGACCGGTGAAGGCCTCGAACCGGTGGATGACCCCTTCCTCCTCGAAGCGGTACGCGAAGGTGGTGGAGGCAGTGGACAGCGCCTCCAGAACGGGAGTCCACAGCGTGGTGTTGTGCTGCAGATCCACGGCTTTGATCGGATAGGCGGTCGGCTCCTGCCACTGGCCGGGCGAGCGCACCTCCACCAGCCGGGCGTTGTACATCTTGTTGGGGCTCGTCGGCTTGAGCCAGGGCAGGTGCTGCGAGACCAGAGGCGGCACCTGGGCGGGAGTGATCTGGGGTAGACCGTCGATCACGACGGAGTACTGCTCCAGTTCGGAGCGGAAGCTCTCCTCGTCCAGGCAGATGGCCTCGAAGGCCTCGTACAGGTCGATCTCCTTCTTGCCCACCGTCTCCTCGCGCCCGAGACAGAGCCGCACGAGGTCGCGGTATCCCTCCCGGAAGCCGAACCAGCGGCCCATCTGCATGAGGGTCGAGGCGTTGCCGGCGCGGCGGCGGAAGTAGGAGACGGTCAGACCTTCGACGGTGAAACCGCGGGAGAGCTTCTGGCCACCGATAAGGATCTTCCAGATCGATCGCTTGTCGAAATCCGCCTCACCGGTCTCGATGTCCTTGTCCCCGTTGACCACGATGATCGGCTGGTCGTCACCGCCGATGCGCATGGCGGCGGGTCCGATGTACGGAAGGAGTTCCTCGTAGGAGACGGGAACGGCGTGTCCGTCGGCGCGTACCGCGGAGACCGGGGCGATGTCGGTCTCGAACAGTTCCCGCAGCCGCTCATGCCCCCTCGCGCCCATGTACCCGGAGTTCCACCACAGCTGCGTGACCCTGCCCAGCAGTTCGCGCTGGGCATCGATCCGTACGGATTCGTGGATCAGCATGGTGTGGTGCTGGAAGAAGCGCTCGCCGAGGCCGCCCTTGTCCTCGCGGTAGAGCTTCACGGCGGCCGTGAGGACGAACATGTCCATGGCGCGCTGGAGACAGGTGTCGTCGTCTTCATCCTGCACCACGATGTCGCGGACGTGGGCCTTCTCGTTGGAGTTGGCGAAGGTCCGCTCCTCCGGCGGGACGACAGAGTCCAGGTCGTGGAAGTCCCGGGCGCCCATGTAACCGTCGGGACGCGGGAGCGAGATGATGAAGTCCCTCGGGAAGATGTCCTGGGCGTCGCTGGGATCCACGAAGACGTTCGCGAACGGCGTGGCCGTGTAGCCGACGTACTGGGCGCGCGGCAGCATCTTCAGCAGTTCGGAGATCTTCTGGTTGATCGCGGTCCGCTCGCTGTCCGACTTCTCCAGTTTGGAGGTGTTCACCGAAGCCTCATCGGACTCGTCGTCGACAATCAGGACCGGAATTTCCGACAGCGGCGTCTTGATCTTTCTGAGGTCCTTGACCAGCTTGGTCAGCACCGTCTTGTTCTTCTTGACGACCATGAGGCGCGCCGAGGAGCGGTGCAGGTTCCGCGGGTCGTAGAGCGGGAGCGCGGGCTCCTGCTTTTCGAACTCCAGGGCGACGATCCCCTGGAGCAGGCTCTTGTAGTCGTGGTCCCTGGTGGTCATGCGGACGATGTCGAAGGCTCCCAGCGCCGAGGGGAGGCCTCCGAAGGTGAGGAACTTCCCCTTGTTCCACGCCGGGTCGTCGGCGTAGTCCGACTCGTACTCGCTCGCGCCGCGCAGGATGTTCTCCCGGCCGACGAGCTCCATGTCGAGCCGTCGTTGGGTCTGTCCCCGCAACATGTTGAGCGTGCCGCCGAGGACGATGACGAGGCGGTAGCCGGCATCCACCGCTTTGGCTATGACGCCCGTGAAGTTGGCCGTCTTGCCCGACTGGACGTAACCGACCACCAGCCCTTTCGACTGATATGCCTCCGGCCTGGTCGGGTCGGCCAGACGTTCCACCACGCGGTCGGTGGCGATGTCGAGCCCGGCCACCGCACGTTCGGGCCAGCCTTTCCCCACGAGAAGGCTGCGATAGGCGGGCCAGTACCACTGGCGTCCCTGCTGGGACTGTGGGGTGTACCAGGGCGTGAACTCGTCACTGATGACGACCGGGGCAGCGGCCTTGGCGACCGGGATCAGCTCGTCGAGCAGCTTGCTGGTCTCCTGTTGGAGAGCGAGCAGGCGGTGGACGTCCGCGCGGCGCTCGTCCGTGCGGGCATCGGATGTGGACCAGACCGGTTTCTCCGCATAGTCCCACCGTGTGAGCTGCTTGCGCCACAGCTCGACGAGCCGGTCGATAGGGTGAGCGGAGCGCAGGGCATCCCGGAAGTCCTCCTCGGTGGTGTGGCGTTCGGCCTCGGGAGGCAGATCCTCCGCCTGATACTCCAGGGCGCGTACCAGTCTCTTGGGCTTGCTGCCGCTCATGTCCGCCAGGGCGGCGCTGTGCAGTTCGAGCCTGAGCTGGTCGGAGTCGGTCATTCGAGGATCCTCATCGATCGAAGAAGTCGGTGAAAGGAGGTCGGTCGGAGCAGGGAAAGACCGCGGGCGGTTCGAGCCGGTCCACGTTGCCGCCGGCCGATGCCTCGGCGGTCGGCCGGTACGGCTCGGGAGGCGCCGCCTGTCAATCGTCGTCGGTCATCCGTTCCAGTTCCGCTCGCGCGGCGGACACCAGCACGGACTGCCACAGTTGGAGGTTGTCCTTCTCCCGAGGGCCGCTGTATTCCTTCTCGAAGACCTGGTGGAGCAGCAGGTACATGAGGGACTTGAGGACCGGCGCGTCGTTGAGTCCGCCTCTCCGCCCTCCCAGGATCGCCGCCCGGTAGTGCTGGTTCAGGTGGATCGCGCGCTCCTCGCGGTCCACCTCGAAGAAGACACTGTTGTCGAGCTTCTGCCAGCGGATCGAGATCGGATCCTCCGCCGGAATCAGAGGCAGCTCGTCCTCGATGGTCTCGCGCACGGAGGGGTCGACACCCTTGCCGGGGCCGATCACCGGCTTGCGCGTGGTTCCCGACTTCTTGCGGGCCTCGCGGTAGACGGTGTCGGCATCCGTCACGTAATGCGTGAAGGAGCGTCCGTCCTCGTTCCGAGCGTGTTCGAGGGCGGCGACGACCTCGGGGGACATCTCGACGCCGTCCTTCTTCACGCTGAGCCGGAAGACCTTTCCCGAATCCTCGGGGAGGTCGACGACGACCCGGGCGAGAGCGAGGTGCTGATCCGGCTGCCGGAAGTTGTTCCAACCACCTGCCTGAACCAGGCGGTTGTGACGGTAGAAGTAGAAGCCCTGGCGGTCCGTGACCGATCCGACGGCCTTGTACTCGTCGAGCGTGGACTTCGGCGGCCAGATGTGCGCCTCGAAGCGGACCGGCCCGATCGATGGCACCTCGGCGACGAAGGAACGCGGGTAGTCGGGGTGGCCGGTGACGGGGTACGCGAAGGGGTTCAACGGCTCGACCCCGAAGTTCATGTACTCCGTGCCCGTGGTGACGTCCTCCACCGCGATCGTGATGTTGAAGTCGTCGCGTTCCAGGAAGCGGTGCAGGTGCAGGCCGAGGTGAAGGCCGAGCTTGTTGATCGTGCGGTGCAGATAGCGGTCCGTCTGGCCGCCTCCGCCGTACTGGGGGAAGTTCTTGACTCCATCCCACCGGATGACGGTTCCCTGCCAGACGATGGGGCGGCCGGCGTAACGGTCGATGAGCAACTGCGCGTAGTCGGACGCGACGATGTCGCACTGGAAGCCCGTCACGGCCCGTTCCATCAGCCACCGCCGGCCGACGGCACGCGTCCGGCGCGTCTTGCTTACCACGGTGACCGAAGAGGCATGGCTGAGGGAAGCGGACTTCAGTCCCGTGCCGAACATGCCGAGCGCCTGGACGTCGTAGTTCCGACGACCACCGACCGTCATCGCGACGTCCAGCTCCTCCTCGGTCATGCCCTTGCCGTCATCGATGATCAGCAGGCTGACCAGTCGATCGTCTTCCCGCAGGAAGTGGATCACCACGTCCTTCGCGCCTGCGTCGATCGAGTTGTCGACCAGGTCCGCGATGGCGACTTCGAAGCTGTACCCCTGGCTGCTCAGCGCCTCCATGTACCGGGCGTCCGGCGGGAGGTGCTTGCTGCCCGTCGTAGGTACTTCGAACTTCCACTCGTCTGCCATGGCCCGCCCTGAGATGGTGCGCTTTTGAACAATCCGAGAAGACCATAGCGAAGGGTACCGACAGGAACGGCAGCGAGTGACGGAAAAGTGTCCTTTCGTTGACAGTAGCCGTCTCCCGTCCCGCAACGAGCATCGACGGGCTCTCGAACGGCTTCGAACTCACGCGCCCAGACATCGGGCGTCATCACACGTCTTGGACGTGTGGAGCGCTCCCCTGCCCTCTCTCCCATTCCGCTCTTTCCGATGATCGGCCCAGGGAATTCACCGATCACCGGAGACGCCGAGTCATTCGGGCACGCGTTCCTTTTCTCGTGTGCAAGCTGCTAGTCCGGGAGCTTCGTGAGGCCGCTCCGCCGTGACCTTGAGTAACGGTGTCCCCCGCGACCGCCGCGGCCTGCCTGATGGGGCACAGGTCTCTCGGGGTCACGGCGGAGCGCGGGCGCCGCGGCCGTAGAGACGACGTCGGATCAGCGGATGCCGAGCGCGCGTAGAGCGCGCTGCTGACTCGGTGCTGACTTCACGGGGAAGATGATGTAACAGATGCCTCCCGTACCGCTTTTGACCTGGCCCTTCGCGTTGTACCGCTTGGTCCTGAGCCAGATGTTCTCGAACTCACGGCGGCGGTACACCCGCCGCACCGCGTCGTTGGTGGGCGAGGCGGGGTCGTTGGCGATCACGTCGCCGTCGGCGGTGAAGCCGATCACCGTCATCAGGTGCCCCGCGGTGCCGTACCCCGCCCCGGTCAGCTCCCCCTTCACGAAGGACTGGGAGGTGATGGCCGGGATGCCGGCCCCGATCAGCGTCTCCAGGTCGGTGAGGGAGCCGAGCCGGGTGACCACGCCCCGCAGGTCCGGGAAGGTGGCCGCGTAGGCGGCGTTGAACGGCCAGTTGCCGCAGCCGGCGTACTGGTGGTCGTAGGTGTACCGGGCCGCGTGGCACACCTGCGGGTCGGCGTACGACGGGTCCACCCAGGCGAGCTGCTGCGGGGTGAGCCGGCCGCCCCAGTACTCGACGACCATCTGCGAGGAGGTCGGGCTGCACCAGGCCTCGCCGCCGTTGTCGTACTCGGGGTACTGGCCCTTGTGGATCTCCTGCGAGTAGCGCGGGACGGTCAGCTCCCCGGCCGGGCCGGGCTCGGAGGCGGGGACGGTGAAGCGGTCGGGGACGTCGGAGCCCATCGCGCCCAGCCGCCACACGGTCGGCGTGGCCCCGCCGCCCGGCCTGCGGTACAGGGTCAGCCGCAGCCGGCAGGCGACGACGCGCAGCCCCGATCCCGGGGCGTCGACGGCGAGGGTGTCCGTCCAGACCGTGCTCCTGCCGTCGCCCTGGTCGTCGACCGAGGTCCGCCGGATGTCCTGGTCGCCGGCGGCCCAGCGGCCCATCACGTACCAGGGCGAGGCGGTGCCGTCGGAGTAGGTGGCCCGGAGGTCGACCTGGAGCCAGGTGCCGGCCGGGGTGCGGGCGTTCCAGGAGGCGATCACCTCGGTCGCGGGCACGGCGAACCGGTGGACCGGAGAGGTCCACCGCGCGTACTCCCAGGAGGCGGTGCGGCCGGAGTGCGGGTCGGTGTAGTCGGTGGTGCCCTCGGGGGTGTCGATGACGACGCCGGGACGGAGGCCGGCGACGGCGCGCGTGCCCTGCGCCGTCCCGCCGAGCCAGTCGGCGTACGTCGTCCAGGCGCGGTTGTCGACGGTGCGGGCCGGGTCGGCGGCGGGGCGGACCGGGGTCCGGCCGGGGCCCGCGGCGCCGCCGGCGGGGGCGGCGGACGCGGGGGCGGCGGACGCGGGGCCCGCGCCGCCCGCGACGGCGGCGGCGACCGCGGCCGCCAGGACGGTCCTGCGGGACGGCTGTTCGGCTCTGCTCATGGGCGGAAGACCCCCAGGTGTCGGAGTCGGGCGGGTCCAGGTGCACGGCCGGTTGCACGGATGTGCGCCACATATGAGCACAGCCGGGAAGGGCTGGCCAGCACCTCGGCGCGTGCCGCGGCCACCAATATTGGCGTCGACCAGTGGCACCGCTCCGGGCGGCGGCCCGTGGCACCGTCCGCCGGGCGGCATGGCACGCGCGCGTGCACCGCCGTTAGAGTGCGGGGCACGGCACCCGCCCCTCCGCACCTCCCAGGAACCGCCATCCACGCCCTCGCCTCCCGGATCCGCCGCCTCCCGCCCTCCTGCGGGCCCGTGCGCCTGATCGGCGTCGACGGGCACGCGGGCTCGGGGAAGTCGACGTTCGCCGGGCGGCTGGCGGCCGAGCTGGACGGCGCGCCCGTGCTGCACCTCGACGACATCGCCTGCCACGACGAGCTGTTCGGCTGGACCGGGCGGCTGCTGCGCCAGGTGGTCGAACCGCTCGGCCGCGGCGAGACCGCGCACTACACGCCCTACGACTGGCGGGCCCGCCGCTTCGGCCCGCCGCGTCCGCTGCCGCCCGCCCCCGTGGTCCTCGTCGAGGGGGTCGGCGCGGGCCGCCGGGCGCTGCGCCCCCGTCTGGCGCTGCTGCTGTGGATGGAGCTGCCGTGCGAGGAGGCCTGGGCGCGGGGTCGGTCGCGGGACGGCGAGGAGCAGCGGGAGTTCTGGGACGGCTGGGTCCCGGCGGAGCGGCGGCACTTCGCGGCGGACCCCTCGCGGCCGTTCGCCGACCTGCTGGTACGGCAGAGTTCCGAGGGATACGAGGTGTCCGACGGGCCTGGTGGGACGGCTGTGTCCGGTCCCGCCGCTCACTCTGGGTGAGGGGCCATCGGCAATGTGCTGAACGTGTGAAGAGGCCTGTCTTTCAACTTTCCGGAGTCTCCAACTCGGCTTGACCGGGGGGCCGTACAGGTCTTACGTTCTCAATGTGCGGCCCTGTGGGGCCGCCGACCGACGCGAAGCCCCCGGTTGTTCCCCCGTGACCGGGGGCTTCGTTCTGCCCGCGTCCGGTTTTCCCGGCGCCCGCGGGCGCCGGGCACTCACCCTCGGTCACCGTGCGCTGTGCGCCCCCTGTGCTCCCACCTCGCCGGACGGCCCCGGCGGCACCCTACGGGGGCGACGCCCCCGCGGGTACGATGCCCTCGGTGCGACCTACGGACAGCTGCTGCGCGCACCTTGCAACTCCGGTCCGCGGCACAGCGGTTCGACCAAGGCAGCCGGCGGGTGACGGCCCGGCGGCACACCGACGGGGGCACGGTTTGTGGGGGACGTGATGGACTTCGGCACGCAGGGCCCGCAGGCCCCCGCCGACCTCGCCTGGCTGCGGGGCGTGGACGCCTACACCATGGGCGGCTACCCGCAGGCGGAGGAGGAGTTCCGGGCCGCCGTGCGCATGGACCCCGGGATGGCCGACGCCTGGCTCGGGCTGCACGCCCTGCGCGTCGACACCACGACCGCGCTGCTGCGGATGTTCCGGCACCGGGACCGCTTCGGCGAGCAGCGCGCCCGCCACCGCCGCACGCTCAACTCCTGGTACTGGCTGGGCTGGTGGGTGCAGCCCGTGCTGGAGAGCCCCCGCGACCTGCTGCTCGCGCACGCCTCCCACTGGCTGGACGGCCGCCACGTCCCGGAGCTGGACCGGGCGCTCGCCGGACTGCCCCCGGTCGACACCGACCCGCAGGTCCGCTTCCTGCACGCCTGCCGCGCCTACCTGGTCAAGGACTGGGAGCGGCTGGTCCGCCACACCGACCCGCTCCTCGACGATCCGCTGCTCGGCATCGAGGCGGGCCTGTTCGGCGGCATGGCCCGGGTCCGCCTGGAGATGTACGGGCAGGCCGAGCCGCTGCTGTCCGCCGCCCTGATGCGGTGCCGCAGCGAGCAGCCGCAGCGCAAGGAGCTGCGCTACTGGCTGGCCCGGGCCCGCGAGGGCACCGGCCGCAGCGCCGCCGCGCTCCCCCTGTACCGGGCGGTGCACCGCGTCGACCCGGCCTTCATGGACACCTCGGCCCGGCTCGCGGCGATCGCCGAGGGGGACGAGTACGACGACTCCGCCGACCTCGCCGCGATCACGCTGACCGGCGCCGGCCAGGACGCCGGGGACGGCCCCGACGCCCTCGACCCGATCTTCGGCACCGAGGAGCGCGACCTGAGGCTGTCCGCCTGCGAGCCGCCGCCGTCCGCTCCCCCGCCGTCGATGACCGGCCCGGCGTACCGCGAGAAGGCCGGCACGCCCGTCCCGTCGCTGCCCACCGGGCCCACCGATCCCGCCTTACTGGAGCAGGCGCTCGCCGAGCTGGAGCGGATGGTGGGCCTGGAACCGGTGAAACGGCAGGTCAGGGCTTTGTCGGCGCAGCTGAACATGGCCCGGCTGCGGGCCGGGCAGGGGCTGCCGGTGCAGCCGCCCAAGCGGCACTTCGTCTTCTCCGGCCCGTCCGGCACCGGCAAGACCACGGTCGCCCGCATCCTGGGCCGGGTCTTCTACGCCCTCGGTCTGCTCGGCGGCGACCACCTGGTGGAGGCCCAGCGGGCCGACCTGGTCGGCGAGTACCTCGGGCAGACGGCCGTGAAGGCCAACGAGCTCATCGACTCCGCGCTGGGCGGGGTCCTCTTCGTCGACGAGGCCTACGCCCTCTCCAACTCCGGCTACGGCAAGGGCGACGCCTACGGCGACGAGGCCCTCCAGGTGCTGCTGAAGCGGGCGGAGGACAACCGCGACCACCTCGTGGTGATCCTGGCCGGCTACCCCGAGGGCATGGACCGCCTGCTGACCGCCAACCCGGGGCTGTCCTCGCGCTTCACCACCCGCGTCGACTTCCCGTCCTACCGCCCCCAGGAACTCACCGAGATCGGCAAGGTCCTCGCCGCCGAGAACGGCGACGTCTGGGACGAGGAGGCCCTGGACGAGCTGCGGTCCATCGCCGGGCACGTCGTCGACCAGGGGTGGATCGACGAACTCGGCAACGGGCGGTTCCTGCGCACCCTGTACGAGAAGAGCTGCGCCTACCGGGACCTGCGGCTGTCCGCTTACCCCGGGGCGCTGACCCGGGACGACCTGGCGACGCTGCGGCTGCCGGACCTGATGCAGGCGTACGGGGAGGTGCTGTCGGGGCGGGGCCCCCGGGACCCGTCGGCCATGTGACCGGCGGGTCCCGCGGGCGCCCGTGCCGTCCGGCGGCCGGTCCGGCTAGGTGGCCAGCGCCTGCTCGGGCGTGCCGCTGACCCGCGGTTCGGCCACCCTCGCCTCGACGGCCTCCCGGTGCGCCGGGTCCTTCACCTCCCCGACCAGCAGTTCCAGCACGTCCTCCAGCGCGACCAGCCCGAGGATCCGCCCGGAGGCGTCGGCGACCTGGGCCAGGTGCGTGGCGGCCCGGCGCATCACCGTCAGGGCGTCGTCGAGCGGCAGCTCGGACCGGAGCGTGGTCATCGGCCGCCACAGCTGCTGCGGCACCGCCCGGTCGGAGTCCTCCAGGTCGAGGACGTCCTTCACGTGCAGGTAGCCCATGAAGGCGCCGTTCTGCGCGGCGACCGGGAAGCGGGAGTACCCGGTGCGGGCCGTGAGCTCCACGATGCGGCCCGGGGTGACCGACGGGCTGACCGTCACCAGGGACTCGCGCCGCAGCAGCACGTCCGTCACCGGGCGGGAGCCCAGCTCCAGGGCGTCCTCCAGGCGCTCGGCCTCCTCCGGGTCGAGGAGGCCGGCCTGGCCGGAGTCCTCCACCAGCCGGTTGAGCTGTTCGCTGGTGAAGACGGCCTCGACCTCGTCCTTGGGCTCGACGTGGAAGAGGCGCAGGATCGCCTGGGCGCAGGCGCCGAGGGCGACGGTGATCGGCCGGCACAGGCGGGCGAACCAGACCAGGCCCGGGCTGAGCCACAGGGCGGCCTTCTCCGGGGCCGCCATCGCCAGGTTCTTCGGGACCATCTCCCCGATGACGAGGTGGCAGAAGACCACGGCGGCCAGCGCGATCACGTAGGTCAGCGGGTGGATCATGCCGTGCGGCAGGTGGATCCACTCGAAGACCGGCTCCAGCAGGTGCGCGACCGTCGGCTCGGCGACCGCGCCCAGGGTCAGCGAGCAGACGGTGATGCCGAACTGGGCCGCGGCCATCATCTGCGGCAGCCGCTCCAGGCCGTACAGGACCTGCCGGGCGCGGGCGGTGCCGAGCGGTTCGATCTGGCTGCGGCGTACGGAGACGAGGGCGAACTCGGCGCCGACGAAGAAGCCGTTGGCGAGCACCAGGAGCGCGGCGAAGACGAGTTGGAGCACGCTCATCGGGCGGCCTCCACGGCAGCGGCGGCGGCCTCCGCCACGGGCGGCGGGGCGGTTCTGACCAGGCGGACGCGCTCGGCGCGGTAGTGGCCGACCCGGCGCACCGACAGCCGCCAGCCGGGCAGTTCGGCCCGGTCGCCGACGGCCGGGATGCGGCCGAGCAGGTCGGCGACCAGACCGGCGACGGTCTCGTAGGGGCCGTCGGGCACCTGGAGGCCGATGCGCCGCAGCGAGTCGACGCGGCAGCTGCCGTCGGCGTCCCAGGCGGGGGCGCCGTCCTCGGGCGGGGCGGCGGCGAGCTCGGGCACGTCGTGTCCGTCGTGCTCGTCGCGGACCTCGCCGACGATCTCCTCGACGATGTCCTCCAGCGTGACCACGCCGGCCGTGCCGCCGTACTCGTCGACGACGACCGCGATGGGCTGCTCGCTGCGCAGGCGGGCGAGCAGCGGCCGCACGGGCAGCGTCTCGGGGACGAGCAGCGCCGGGCGGGCGATCCGGCCGGCCGGGGTGCGCAGCCGCTCCGGTGCCGGGACCGCGAGGGCGTCCTTGAGGTGGACCATGCCGACGATCTCGTCGATCTTCTCCCGGTAGACGGGGAAGCGGGACAGGCCGGTGGCGCGGGTCAGGTTGACGACGTCCTCGGCGGTGGCCGAGGAGTGCAGGGCGCTGACCTTCACCCGGGGGGTCATGACGTGCTGCGCGGTGAGCTCGCCCAGGGACAGGGTGCGGACGAAGAGGTCCGCGGTGTCCTGTTCGAGGGCGCCGGCCTGCGCGGAGTGGCGGGCCAGGGAGACGAGCTCGCCGGGGGTGCGGGCGGAGGCCAGCTCCTCGGTGGGTTCGATGCCCAGGGCGCGCACGAGGCGGTTGGCGACCGCGTTGAGCGCGGCGATCACCGGGCGGAAGAGCCGTGCGAAGACGTGCTGCGGGCCGGCGACGAAGCGCGCGACCTGCAGGGGCCGGGACACGGCCCAGTTCTTGGGCACGAGCTCGCCGATCACCATCTGCACGGCGGAGGCCAGCAGCATGCCGACGACGACCGTGACACCGGAGACGGCTCCGCCGGGGATGCCGACCGCGGTGAACGGCCCGTGCAGCAGCCCGGCCAGGGCCGGTTCGGCGAGCATGCCGACGACCAGGGAGGTGAGGGTGATGCCGAGCTGGGTGCCGGAGAGCTGGAAGGACAGCTCCTTCAGGGACTCGACGACCCGGTGGGCCCGTCGGTCTCCGTCGGCGGCGGCCCGCTCGGCGTCCGCCCGCTCGACCGTCACCAGGCCGAACTCGGCGGCGACGAAGAAGCCGTTGGCGAGGATGAGCAGGAGAGCGGCTGCCAGGAGCAGCAGGGGGGTGGTCATGATGCCGCCGCCTCGGCAGGTGCGCAGGACGCGTGTACGCGGTCCGCGCTATGTCGGCAGGGGGCGGCGCAGGTACTGCAGGACGATCCGTCCATCGCCGGAGGGGGTCACTCCTCGGGTAGCAGGAACCCCTGTGCACCGGGCGGGGCAACAGGGGCGGAGACGCGACGATCGCGTCTCCGCCACCAGATTAATCAAGACAGCGCCCGCTGCGGCAGGGTGGACCGCCCGGAGGAGTCCCCGAGTCAGCCCCGGGGCGTCCCGGGGTCGCGGGTGGCGCGGTCCTCGACGAGGGCGCGCAGGGCGCGGGCGTCGGCGACGGCGCGCTGCTTGGCGATGCCCGGCTGGATGCCGAGGGCCGGCAGGCTGGTGCCGTCGCTGAGGTCGAGGAAGACCCACGGGTCGCCCGGACGGAGGTTGACCCGGAGGATCTCGGCCCACTCCAGGCGGCGCTTGTTGGTGAGGTTGACGACGGTCACCCCGGCCTCGTCGGCCGCGACCTTCGGCCGGGCCAGCAGGCACAGCACGCCGGCCAGCAGGGCGGCCGTGAAGACGAAGCTGAGGCGCTCGCCGGGGCCGAGCTGCTTCAGCAGCATCGCGACGGCCGTGATGACCACGAAGAGGGCGACGGCCGCGGTGAGCAGGACCGCACGGGTGCGGCCCGGCCGGAAGGTGACGGGCAGGTCAGGCAGATCGGACATCGCGGTACGGCTTTCCCGGCTCAGAGACGGCAGGCGTGGATGGCCGTCGTCAGGATGGCCCGGGCACCGATGTCGTACAGGTCGTCCATGATCCGCTGTGCCTCCTTGGCCGGGACCATGGCGCGGACGGCGACCCAGCCCTCGTTGTGCAGCGGGGAGACGGTCGGGGACTCCAGGCCGGGGGTCAGCGCGACGGCCTTCTCCAGCTGCTCCACGCGGCAGTCGTAGTCCATCATCACGTAGGTCCGGGCGACCAGGACGCCCTGGAGGCGGCGCAGGAACTGCTGCACCTTGGGCTCCTCGCCGTCGGAGCCGGTGCGGCGGACGACGACGGCCTCGGACTTCATGATCGGCTCGCCGACGACCTCCAGGCCCGCGTTGCGCAGGGAGGTGCCGGTCTCGACGACGTCCGCGATGACCTCGGCGACGCCGAGCTGGACGGCCGTCTCGACGGCGCCGTCGAGGTGGACGACGGAGGCGTCGATGCCGTGGTCGGCGAGGTGCTTGGCGACGATGCCCTCGTAGGAGGTGGCGACCGTCTTGCCGCTCAGGTCCGCCAGGTCGGTGACGGTGCCGGGCTTGGTGGCGTAGCGGAAGGTGGAGCGGGCGAAGCCGAGGGGCAGGATCTCCTCGGCGTTGGCGCCGGAGTCGACGAGCAGGTCGCGGCCGGTGATGCCGATGTCGAGCCGGCCGGAGGCGACGTAGATCGCGATGTCGCGGGGGCGGAGGTAGAAGAACTCGACCTCGTTGTCCGGGTCGACGATCCGCAGCTCCTTGGACTCGCGGCGCTGCTGGTAGCCGGCCTCATGCAGCATCTCCGCCGCAGGGCCGGACAGGGAACCCTTGTTGGGGACGGCGATGCGCAGCATGGGGTCGGCTTCCTTTGCGTGGTGTCGGACGGGAACGGGTGCGGTTCACAGGTGGGCGTAGACGTCGTCCAGGGAGATCCCGCGCGCGACCATCATCACCTGAACGTGGTACAGCAGCTGCGAGATCTCCTCGGCAGCCGCCTCCTTGCCCTCGTACTCGGCGGCCATCCAGACCTCGGCGGCCTCTTCGACGACCTTCTTGCCGATGGCGTGGACGCCCTTGCCCACCAGCTCGGCGGTGCGGGAGGTGGCGGGGTCCCCGTGGGCGGCCTTCTGCTGGAGCTCGGTGAAGAGCTCCTCGAACGTCTTCTTGGACATGGTGGTCCCACCCTACGCGGTGCGGGGGGTTCCTCAGCGCCAGGGTTCGGATACCGAGCGCAGCGTGGCCGCCGTGGCGACCGCCGCCGTCACCGCCTCGTGGCCCTTGTCCTCGCTGGAGCCGTCCAGGCCGGCCCGGTCCAGGGCCTGCTCCTCGGTGTCGCAGGTGAGCACGCCGAAGCCGACCGGGACGCCGGTGTCGACGGACACCTGGGTGAGGCCCTGGGTGACGCCCTGGCACACGAAGTCGAAGTGGGGGGTGCCGCCGCGGATGACGACGCCGAGGGCGACGATCGCGTCGTAGCCGCGGCCCGCGAGCACCTTGGCGACGACCGGGAGCTCCCAGCTGCCGGGGACCCGCAGCAGGGTCGGCTCGTCGATGCCGAGGTCGTGCAGGGCGCGCAGGGCGCCGTCCACCAGGCCGTTCATCACCTTCTCGTGCCACTGCGCCGCGACGACGGCGACCCTGAGGTCCCCCACGTTGCGTACGGTCAGTTCGGGTGCGCCCTTGCCGCTCACGTCTCTCCTCGGTGCTCTCTTGCCCGGTTCTTCTACTGGTTGCCGCAGGCGGGCACGGTCGGCGTGTCCAGCCAGGGCAGGTCGTGGCCCATCCGGTCCCGCTTGGTGCGCAGGTAGCGGAGGTTGTGCTCGCCCGCGGTGACGGGCATCGGCTCGCGGCCGGTGACCTCGATGCCGTGCCGGGCGAGCGCGTCGGTCTTGTCGGGGTTGTTGGTCAGCACGCGCGCGCTGCGCACGCCCAGGTCGGCGAGGATCTGCGCCCCGGCGCCGTAGTCGCGGGCGTCGGCGGGCAGACCGAGTTCGAGGTTGGCGTCCAGGGTGTCGCGGCCGCGCTCCTGGAGCTCGTAGGCGCGCAGCTTGGACATCAGGCCGATGCCGCGTCCCTCGTGGCCGCGCAGGTAGACCACCACTCCCCGGCCCTCGGACTGGACGCGGGCCAGGGAGGCGTCCAGCTGGGGGCCGCAGTCGCAGCGCGCGGAGCCGAAGACGTCGCCGGTGAGGCACTCGGAGTGGACCCGGACCAGGACGTCCGTGCCGTCGCCGATCTCGCCGTGCACCAGGGCGACGTGCTCGACGCCGTCGACGGTGGAGCGGTAGCCGTACGCCGTGAAGGTGCCGTGGGCGGTGGGCAGGCGGACCTCGGCCTCGCGGCGGACGGTGGGCTCGGCGGAGCGCCGGTAGGCGATCAGGTCCTCGATGGAGATGATCGTCAGGCCGTGCTTGCGGGCGAAGGGGACGAGCTCGGGCAGGCGGAGCATGCGGCCGTCCTCGCCGGCGATCTCGACGATGGCGCCGGCGGGGCGCAGCCCGGCGAGGCGGGCGAGGTCGACGGCGGCCTCGGTGTGGCCGTTGCGCACGAGCACGCCGCCGGGCCGGGAGCGCAGCGGGAAGACGTGGCCGGGGCGGACCAGGTCGGACGGCTCGGCGGTGCCGCTCGCGAGCAGTTGGAGCGTGGTGGCGCGGTCGGCGGCCGAGATGCCGGTGGTCACGCCGTGCTCGGCGGAGGCGTCCACGGAGACGGTGAAGGCGGTCTTCATCGACTCGGTGTTGTCCTCGACCATCTGCGGCAGTCGCAGCCGGTCCAGTTCGTCGCCCTCCATCGGGGCGCAGATCAGGCCGCGGCACTCGCTCATCATGAACGCGATGATCTCGGGGGTCGCCTTCTCGGCGGCGATGACGAGGTCGCCCTCGTTCTCCCGGTCCTCGTCGTCGACGACCACGACCGGCCGGCCGGCCGCGATGTCGGCGATGGCCTGCTCGACGGGGTCGAGGGCGAGGTCCTCGTAGCCGTCGGCGCTGTACAGGACGGTTGCCGCGGTCATGCGGGCGCTCCTTCCGGGACGGGCTGCGAGGCCTTGCGGGAGCGCAGCCACCAGTCGCGCAGGCCCCACAGGACGAGCGCGCCGTAGATGACGTAGACGAAGCCGGAGAAGGCGTAGCCGTTGGCGAAGTTGAGGGGGACGCCGACGAGGTCGACGAGCAGCCAGGCGAACCAGAACTCGACCATGCCGCGGGCCTGGGCGTACATCGCGACGATCGTGCCGACGAAGATGTAGGCGTCGGGCCAGGGGTCCCAGGACAGGGTCGGGTAGGCCTTGAAGAGCAGGGCGACGGCGACCGTGCCGGCGGCGGCCGCGGCGGTCATGACCGCGCGCTCGCGCCAGGTGGCGAACCGGACGGCGATCTGGCCGTCCTCGGTCCGTCCCTTGCGGCGGTTCCACTGCCACCAGCCGTACAGCGCGACGACCATGACGACGACCTGCTTGCCGGCGCTGCCGGTCAGGTGGCCGAAGAAGGCCGCGAAGAGGATGAGACCGGCGAGGAACTGCACCGGCCAGGTCCACAGGGAGCGCCGCCAGCCGAGGGCGAGGGCCGCCAGTCCGAAGAGGTTGCCGACCATGTCCGACCAGAGGATGTGCTGGCCGAACAGGGTGAAGGCCTCGGAGTTCAGCCAGTTCACCGGGTCGCCCCCTCGGCAGCGGTGCGGTCGCCGAGCATCCGCTCGACGTACTTGGCGATGACGTCCACCTCGAGGTTGACCGGGTCGCCGGGCTGCTTGTGGCCGAGCGTGGTCAGGGCGAGGGTGGTCGGGATGAGGCTGACCGTGAAGTGGTCGCGGGCGGCGTCGACGACGGTGAGGCTGATGCCGTCGACGGTGATGGAGCCCTTCTCGACGACGTAGCGCGAGAGGTCCGCCGGCAGGGAGATCTTCACGATCTCCCAGTGCTCGGAGGGGGTGCGCGCCAGGATCTCCCCGGTGCCGTCGACGTGTCCCTGCACGATGTGCCCGCCGAGGCGCTCGCCCACGGCCGTGGGGCGTTCGAGGTTGACGCGGGAGCCGACGGCGAGGGCGCCCAGGCTGGAGCGGCGGAGGGTCTCGGCCATGACGTCGGCGGTGAATTCGTCGCCCTCGTGTTCGACGACGGTGAGGCAGACGCCGTTGACGGCGATGGAGTCGCCGTGCTTCGCGCCCTGGGTGACGACGGGGCCCCGCAGCCGGAAGCGACAGGCGTCGTCGAGGGTCTCGACGGCCGTGACCTCGCCCAGCTCTTCGACGATTCCGGTGAACACTTCCCGGGTCCTCCTGCCTCTCGGGCACGGACTCCGGGGCTGTCGATGACGACAGAAGGTACGGGCGAGGACACCGGGAACGACGCCGGACGGAGTCCGTCGCGTGGACGGACCGGTACGGCGGCGCGCACGTATGCCCGCCCGCCGCGCACTGCCTCCCATCCGGACTTTAACCGTCGGTCCAGGAATTTCACCTGGTCAACCGGCCGCTGGAGGCGACCGGGTCGCGGACTGTAACCGCCGGTTCGGACTTTCACCGACCCCGGAGTGCGCTGCTACTGGTACACGGCCAGTTTGCCACGCCCGATCGACATCCATACGGGTGACTGATGTGGGCTGCCTCACAGAGCGTGCCGCGGTCCTCACCGAGCGAGGGCCGCTTCCGCAACGGCCGGGCGGGACGCGGGGGTTGCGGGGCCGAAGCGATTGGTCCATACCTATTGACGCTCTGGTCTAGTCCTCTTAGGGTCGGCCCGGTCCGGCACCGCCACAGCGTTCGACCTCCCTGCCGCACCCCACAGACGGCCCGGCGGCGGTGACGACGGCCCTTGCCCGCCGTCGGGCCTTCCAGCCGCCCCGGCGGCCGCGCTAGCGCTCCGGCGGCGCGAACAGCTCGTCCTGCGCGCGGTCGCGCGCGGTCAGCAGGGCGCCGCGCAGGACGGCGCCGCCGCCGAGGGCGCCGGGCCGCACCTCGGTGGGCAGCGGCGACATGCGGGCGACGCGTTCCCGCACCCGGGCGGCGAGCCGCTCCCCGCCCGCCTGCCCGACCTCGCCGCCCAGCACCACGCACCCGGGGTCCAGGACCGCGACCACCGAGGCGACGCCCACGGCGACGCGGTCGGCCAGGGCGTCGAGGAACCGGGAGGCCGCGCGGGCGCCGGGCGGGGCGGCGGACGGCGGCGCGGGGGAGGCGTCCGGCCCCGCCCCGGCGGACCCGGCCGACGGAACCGCCGAAGCCGCGCTCCCCGCCTCGTCTTCCGCGGCCGCCCGCACGAGCCCCGCCGCGGACGGCTCGCCCGCGTCCGCCGTCACCCCGTGCTCCCGGGCGAGCTCGGCGACCGCCGCCGGCCCCACCAGGGAGTGGAGGCCGCCCGCGCAGTCCGTCGCCGACGGCAGCGCGCCCGTGCCGGGCACCGGCAGGAAGCCGATCTCGCCCGTGCCGCCGGAGGCGCCGCGCCGCAGGGCCCCGTCGAGCACCACGGCCGCGCCGGTGCCGTGGCCCAGCCACAGCAGCACGAACGTGTCCCGGTCCCGGGCGGCGCCGTCCCGCTGCTCCGCCAGGGCCGCGAGGTTGGTCTCGTTCTCCACGCTGACCCGGGCCTCGGGCAGCCGCTCCTGGAGGGCGGCCACCAGGCGGCGGTGCCACTGGGGCAGCCCGCTGGAGACGCGCAGCTCGCCGGTGGCCGGGTCGATCAGGCCGGGCGCGCCGATGCCGACGGTGTGCAGCCGGTCGGCGCCCGCCTCCTTCACCACCCGCTCGACCAGGGCGACCGCCTGCTCGACGGCGGGGCCCGTCCCGCGGCCGCCGTCGATGGGCACGGCGGCCTCCCCCAGCACCCGGCCGACGAGGTCGGAGACGACCACGGCGACGCTCTGGGTGCGCACGTCCAGCGCGGCGAGGTGGGCGCGGTCGGCGACGATGCCGTAGAGCTTCGCGTTCGGGCCGCGGCGCTGCTCCCCGGACTCCCCCACCACGGCGATCAGGCCGGACGCGGTGAGGCGCTCGACGAGGTCGGCGACGGAGGGCCGGGACAGGCCGGTGAGCTGCTTGAGCTGCCCCGCCGTCAACGGGCCCTGCTGCACGAGCAGGCGCAGGGCGAGCCGGTCGTTGATGACCCGGGCGGTGCTCGGGGATGCGGGCATGCCGGGATCCTTCCAGATCGGCGGGGAGCGAGGGGCGCCCCGTCGTCCTCTATCTATCAGGCAGGGTTCCTGATAGTTTACGGCGGCGGTGCGCCGCGACGGAAGCGGAGTCCAGGAAGGGCGGGAGAATGAGCGCAGTGGTCCACGAGCAACGCCAGGTGAGGCGCGCCCGGTACGCCGTGGCGGCCGTCTTCGCCGTGCACGGTGCCGTCACCGGCTCGTTCGCGACCCGGGTGCCGTGGATCCAGGACCACGCGGGGGTGAGCGCGGGCCAGCTCGGTCTGGCGCTGGCCTTCCCCGCGCTCGGCGCCTCCGTCGCCATGCCGCTGGCGGGCAGCGTCAGCCACCGGTTCGGCGCCCGCACCGCGCTGCGCGGCCTGATGGCGCTGTGGACGCTCGCGCTCGTCCTGCCGTCCCTCTCCCCCAACCTGCTCACCCTCTGCCTGGCCCTGTTCGTCTACGGCGCCACGGCCGGGATGGCGGACGTGGCGATGAACGCGCTCGGCGTGGAGGTCGAGAACCGCCTCGGCCGGTCGATCATGTCCGGGCTGCACGGCATGTGGAGCGCGGGCGCCCTGATCGGCTCGGCGGCCGGCACCCTCGCCGCCCACCTGGGCGTGGACGCCCGGCTGCACCACGCGCTGGCCGCGGCCGTGCTCACGGTGCTCGGCACGGTCGCGTGCGCCTGGGTGCTCGACCTCCAGCCCGCCGAGGACGAGGACCCGCCGCCGCAGTTCGCGCTGCCGCCCCGCTCGGCGCTGCTCATCGGCGCGATCGGGTTCTGCGCGGTGTTCGCGGAGGGCGCGAGCCTGGACTGGTCGGCGGTCTACCTGCGCGACCGGCTGGAGGCGTCCGCCGGTCTGGCGGCGGCCTGCACCACCGCCTTCACCCTCACCATGGCCGTCGCCCGGATCGCCGGGGACAGGGTGGTGGACCGCTACGGGGCCGTGCGCACGGTCCGGGCGAGCGGTGTCCTCGCCGTCCTGGGCGGCGTGCTGATCGTCGTCGCGCCGCAGCCGGCCGTGGCGATGGGCGGGTTCGCGCTGATGGGGCTGGGCATCGCGGTGGTCGTGCCGCTGTGCTTCGCGGCGGCGGGCCGCAGCGGCTCCAACCCCAGTCTGGCCATCGCCGGGGTCGCGACCATCACCTACACCTCGGGGCTCGTCGCGCCGAGCGCGATCGGCCTGCTGGCCCAGGCGACCAGCCTGATGGTGTCGTTCGTGCTGGTGACGGTGCTGTCCTGCGGGGTGGCGGCGTTCGCGGGCGTGCTGCGCCCCGGCGAGCGCGAGCGGGCGAAGCTCAGCCGGCCGGACGCAGCAGTTCCCGGCCCACGGCCCTGAACGCCTCGCTCCAGGGCGCCGGGCGCAGCGTGTCGGCGTCCAGCCGGACCAGCACCCGGGTGCCCTGGGCGTAGGTGGTGGCGCCGTCCGCCGAGCAGAAGCGGAAGCCGTACGTCAGCCCGGTCGTGCCGAGGCGGTCCAGCCACAGGTGGACGGCGTACGCGCCCGGCCGGGTCACCGGCGCCTCGTAGCTGATCCGCAGTTCCCTGACCGCGTTGCAGGCGTCGCCGGCCGCCGCCCAGTCGCCCTCGAAGCGGAAGCCGTGCTCCTGCCACAGCGCGGTCCAGGCCCGCTCGACCATCAGCGGGTAGCGGGCGTTGTGCAGCAGCCCGAGCGCGTCCAGGTCGTCGAAGTGGACGGTGACGGGGATCAGCCGGCCGTACGACAGGGCGGGGGCGATCGGGGCTTCGGCGGTCACGGGCGGTACTCCTGGGACGTACGGACTGGGTGCCGCGTACATCGAAGCGCGGCGCGCCCATCCTAGGCCGATGGCCTGAGCGGACGCTCACGTGTGCGAAGCACGCCCCGGCTGCCCCGACAATGGTCCGGACGAGCTGCCCGCACGACGAAAGCGACACCCCATGGATCTCGGCGTCCGCTGGACACTGCACGGCGACGGACGCACCCCGGCCCCCGGCGCGGTGGTCCGCCCCGACGAACGGCTCTCGTGGCCCCGCACGGCCGGGCTCGGCGCCCAGCACGTGGTGGCCATGTTCGGGGCGTCGTTCGTCGCCCCGGTCCTGATGGGCCTGGACCCGAACCTCGCGATCATGATGTCGGGCGTCGCCACCGTCGTCTTCCTGCTCGCCACCCGCGGCCGGGTGCCCAGCTACCTGGGCTGCTCGCTGTCGTTCGTCGGGGTGGCGGCGGTGATCCGCGCCCAGGGCGGCACCAGCGCCACCGTGACCGGCGCGGTCCTCGTCGTCGGTGTCGCGCTGTTCCTCGTCGGGCTGGCCGTGCAGCGGTTCGGGGCGCGGATCATCCACGCCGCGATGCCGCCGGTCGTGACCGGCGCGGTGGTGATGCTGATCGGCTTCAACCTGGCGCCGGTGACCGCGTCGACGTACTGGCCGCAGGACCAGTGGACGGCCCTGCTGGTGATGCTGTTCACCGGTCTGGCGGTGGTCTGCCTGCGCGGTTTCTGGTCGCGGATCGCGATCTTCCTGGGACTGGTCTTCGGGTACGCCGTCTCCTGGGTCTTCGACCTGGCCTTCGGGAAGATCCACTCGGCGGACGGCAGCGGCAAGGTCACCGACCACTGGCGGCTGGACCTCTCCGCGGTCGGCCAGGCCGACTGGATCGGGCTGCCGACGCTGCACGGCCCGTCCTTCGAGTGGTCGGCGGTCCTGGTCGCGCTGCCGGTCGTCATCGCGCTGGTCGCCGAGAACGCCGGGCACGTCAAGGCGGTCGGCGAGATGACCGGCGACGACCTGGACGACAAGCTGGGCACGGCGATCTCGGCCGACGGCGTCGGCTCGGTGCTCTCCACGGCGGTCGGCGGCCCGCCCACCACCACGTACTCCGAGAACATCGGCGTGATGGCCGCGACCCGGGTCTACTCGACGGCCGCGTACTGGGCGGCCGCCGGTTTCGCGCTGCTGTTCGGCCTGTGCCCGAAGTTCGGCGCGGTCGTGGCCGCGATCCCCGGCGGGGTGCTCGGCGGCATCACCGTCATCCTGTACGGCATGATCGGCCTGCTCGGCGCGCAGATCTGGATCAACGCCGAGGTGGACCTGCGCAACCCGCTCAACCTGGTGCCGGCCGCGGCGGGCATCATCATCGGCGTCGGCAACGTCACCATGGAGTTCACCGACACCTTCTCGCTGAGCGGCATCGCGCTGGGCACCGTGGTCGTCATCACCGGCTACCACGCACTGCGCGCCTTCGCGCCCGCCCACCTCAAGACACAGGAGCCCCTGCTGGACGAGGGCACCAGCTCCTACGACGAGCCGGAGCGGCGCACGCGGCCGTGACGGCTCAGCGGGCCAGGTCGTAGGCGTACGACGGCGTGAAGGTGCCCGGCGCGCCCTTGCAGCCGTCCGACTCCCCGGGCAGCTTCACCCACAGGTAGCCGTCGATCCGGTCCTCGCCGGTGCTCAGGGTCGGGGTGCGGCCCAGGGCGCGGCCCGCCGGGTCGCACCACTCGCCGTCGGGCGGGGCGCCGTTGCCGTTGCGGCTGGTGTCGATCACCGCGCCGAGGCCCCGCGGTCCGCCGAGGGCGTCGAGGACCCGGCGGTCGTAGGCGATCTCGTCGTCGGTGGCGTGGAAGTTGGAGACGTTGCTGAAGACGCCGTCGGAGGAGTCGGCCGAGGCGGCGCCGGCCTGCCGCAGCAGCGCCGCCTGCTCGGCGGGCGGGTGCCAGCCGGAGTGGCCCGCGTCGAAGTAGACCCGCGCCCGGGGGTTGGCGTCCTTCAGGACCCGCCCGGCGCGGGCCAGCGAGGCGAAGCGCTCGGCCCGCGGGCCGGCGGGGAGGCACCCGGACTGCGCGACCGCGTCCGGCTCCAGGATCACCACCACCTCGCCGGAGCCGAGCCCCGCGGCGAACCGGTCGATCCAGGCGTCGTACGCCGCCAGGTCCGGCGCCCCGCCCTCGGAGTGCCCGCCGCAGTCGCGGTCCGGGATCGCGTACGGCACGACGACCGGGACCCGGCCCTGCGCGGCGGCGCCCGAGGTGACCGCGCGGACCCGGGAGGTGATGGTGCCGGGCGTGAAGTCGGCGAACCACACCGCGGCCGGCTGGTCGGCGATGCGGGACTCGATGACCGCCCGGCGCGGGTCGCCGGGGTTCGACCGAACCCAGTCGAGCACGTTGGAGTCGGGGTGCCGGTAGAGCCGGGTGGCGGTGGCGGGCCCGCGCCGCTCGCGCTGCCCCGTCGCGGTCCCGGCCGGCGCGGGCGGGGCGCTCGCCGTCCGCCGGGCCGGCGTGGCCGTGGGCGGGGCGGCGGACGCGGTGGCCGACGGGGACGCCGGCGGGGACGCCGACGGCACCGCGGGCAGCGGCGCCAGGCGCGGCGACGCGGTCACCTCGGGCCCGGCCCGGTCCGGGGCGCGCCCGTCGTCGTACGCGGACATCACGCCGGCCGCGGTGCCCACCGCGACCACCACCGACGCCGCGGCCACCATCACGCCGCGCCGGGCGGCGCGCCTGCGCTCGGCCCGGCGGGCGGCCAGCCGCCGGGCACGTTGGCCTGCCACGCTGTGTTCCCCCCTCGTCGGGTGGCCGCTCCCCCGCGGCGCACGCTCCCCCGCGGCGGGCCCGTTCCCCCTTTCCGGGGAAGCGCCGGACCCGCCGGTACGCGCCCCAGCCTAAAGCTGCGACTCTGCCCCCATGGCGCAATGCGAACAGATCAGCACCCTCGCCGACCCGGCGAGCACGCCCGTCGACGCCGTCGTCCGCCGGATGCGCGCCCTCGACGCGGCCCTGCCGGCCCGGGACGGGCTGGCGGTGTTCAACCGCGTCTACCTCACCGTCACCGAGGCGGTGGACCGGAGCGTCGACGCGGGTCGCTTCGCGGACGCGCGGGCGGCGATCACGCTGGACGTGCGGTTCGCCGAGCGCTACCTGGCCGCCGTCGACGCGGCGGCCGGCGGGGGGCGTCCGCCGGCCTGCTGGCGGCCGCTGGCGCAGCTCCGCCGCCATCCCGGCGTACGGCCGCTGCAGTTCGCGCTGGCGGGCATCAACGCGCACATCGGCCACGACCTCGCGCTCGCCGTCGTGGACACCTGTCGTACGGTCCACTGCGAACCGGCCGACGTGGAGGACGAGTTCGACCGCGTGGGCGATCTCCTCGTCGCGCTGGAGGAGCGTGTCCGCGAGGATCTGATGCCGGGCCCCGACCTCCTGCAGATCGCCGATCCGCTGACGCACCTGCTCGGCGCGTGGAGCCTGGAGCGGGCCCGGGACGCCGCCTGGACGGCGGCCCGCGCGCTGTGGGCGCTGCGCGGACTGCCGGAGGTGGCCGGGGAGTTCACCGAACGGCTGGACGCGGCGGTGGGCTTCGCCGGGCGCATGCTGCTCACCCCGCTGCCCTCCTGGAACGGCGACGGCCGCGCCCCGTGAGGGGGCGCGGCCGTGGCCGGGGCGTGGACCGGTCTCAGTCCTCGGGAAGTTCGACCGGGGCGATCTCGTCGTAGACGTCGCCCGGGCCCGGGTTGGACGCGTCGGTCCCGCCGCCGAAGTGGTGCATGACGCCCCAGACGGCGTTCAGCGCGGTCTGCACGGCGCCCTCGGCCCAGCCGGCCGTCCAGGAGATGTCGTCGCCGGCGAGGAAGATGCCGCGCTTGTCCTCGGGCAGCCGGTCCTGCATGAAGTGCGTGAACAGGCGCCGCTGGTAGCGGTAGTGGCCCGGCAGGTTGGCCTTGAACGCGCCCATGAAGTAGGGCTCGTTCTCCCAGGAGACGGTCACCGGGCTGCCGATGATGTGCTTGCGGATGTCGACCTTGGGATAGATCTCGCCGAGCGACTTCAGCATGACCTCCATCCGCTCGTTCGCGGACAGCGGCAGCCACTTCAGGCTGTCGTCGCACCAGGTGTAGGACAGGCAGATGACGGCGGGCTTGTCGGGGCCGTCGTCCAGCAGGTAGGTGCCGCGGGTCATGCGGTCGGTGAGCGTCATCGACATGACGTCCCGGCCGGTCTCCTCGTCCTTGTCCAGCCAGAACGGCCGGTCCACGGGCACGAAGAGCTTGGAGGACTCCATGTAGTGGGTGCGCTCGATCGCCGTCCAGTGGTCGATCGGGAAGAGCGAGTCGTCGCAGGCGATCTTGGACAGCAGCATCCAGGACTGGGCGGTGAAGATCGCCGCCTTGTAGGTGCGGATGTCGCCGTTCGCGTCCGTCACGGTGATCCGGTTGCCCGCGGTGCGGTGCAGCCGGGTCACGGCCGGGCGCGGCTCGCCGTCGACGTGCAGGGACTTCAGGGAGGTCCCGTACGGCCAGTGCACGATCTTCTCCGGCTCGCGCTCCCACAGGCGCAGCGGCAGCTGCTGGGAGCCGCCGACGATGCCGCGGTGGTGGTCGTCGGCCTCGGTGTAGACGACCCGCAGGATCTCCAGGATGGAGTTCGGGAAGTCGGTGTCCCAGCCGCCGGTGCCGAAGCCGACCTGGCCGAAGATCTCGCGGTGCCGGAAGGACTTGAACGCCTCGGAGTCGCAGAGGAAGCCGTAGAAGGTCTGGTTGTCGAGCTTCTCGACGAGCTTCGCCCAGATCTCGCGGATGCGCGGCACGTCCCGCTCGCGCATCGCGCGGTTCATGTCGGAGAAGTCGGCGCCCTCCTCCAGGCACTTGTTCCACGCCTCGGCGACGTCCCGGTAGACCTGGGGCAGGTCGTCGATGGTCTCGGCGTAGTGGCTCTCGCCCTTGAGGTCGACGACCGTCGAGGGCGTGGCCTCCGCGAGCGGGTTGGGGAACGGCCTGGTCTCCAGGCCGACCAGGTCGATGTAGTGCTGCAGCGCCGTGGAGGACGGCGGGAAGCGCATGGCGCCCATCTCGGCGGTGAGCGAGGGGTCGCAGCCCTCGAAGCCGACCGTGCGCAGCCGGCCGCCGATCCGGTCGGCCTCGTACACGACGGGCCTGAGGCCCATCTTCATCAGCTCGTACGCGGCGACGATGCCGGACAGACCGCCGCCGATGATCGCGACCTCGGTGCCGTGCTCGGTCGCGGGGACCTGGCCGAGACCGGCCGGGTGGGCGAGGAAGTCGTCGTACGCGTACGGGAAGTCCGGGCCGAACATGGTGATCGGCGGCTGCTGCTCGTCGGCGTGCTCGACGGCGTTGGGCACCGTGGACGTCATGGGGTACGGACTCCTTGCGCGGAATGCTTGCGGGGGAAGAGCGGGGAGGGTCAGACCAGGGACCCGTACAGGCCGGGGCGGCGGTCCCGCAGGTACGGGTTGGCCTCGCGGGACGCGGCGAGGAAGACGGGGTCGGCGTCGGCGAGGACGAGTTCCTCGGCGCGCCCGGCCCGGGTGCGCGCGACGCCGTCGGGCCCGGCCAGGGTCGACAGGCCGACGAACTCGAACTCGCCCTCCGCGCCGACCCGGTTGACGTACGCGACGTACATCTGGTTCTCGAAGGCCCGCACCGGCACCACGGACTCGGCGACGAACTGGAACGGGTGCATCTGCGCGGTCGGCACCAGCAGCAGGTCCGTGCCGGCCAGGGCGTGGGCGCGCACGTTCTCCGGGAACTCGACGTCGTAGCAGATCATCAGGCCGATCCGCAGACCGTCCAGCTCGGCCTGCACGACCTGCCGGTCGCCCGGCGTGAAGTGGTCGCGCTCGAAGCAGCCGAACAGGTGCGTCTTGCGGTAGTTGGCCAGGCGGGTGCCGTCGGCGGAGATCAGCTGGGCGGAGTTGTACACCGTTCCGCCGTCGCGCTCCGGGTAGCCGTAGGCGATCGCGATGCCGTGCCGTGCGGCGGTCTCGGCGACCGCGTCGGCGGCGTCGCCGTCGGCGGGCTCGGCGAGCCGGGCGATGTCGTCGCCGATCGCGTACCCGGTCAGGAACATCTCCGGAGCGGCGAGCAGCCCCGCGCCCGCGGCGGCGGCGCGGCCCGCGGCCTCGTCGAGGACCTTGAGGTTCTCGACGGTCGAGCCGGGCCGGCCGGAGCTCTGGAGCAGGGCGGTGCGCATGCGTGTTCCTCACCGGGACGCGGGGTTTCGGGGGTCAGATAGACGGTACGGTCGGCGGGCTCGGCCGGACAAGGAGGAGCCGTTGCGCACGGGTGAGCGGATCATTGCGTCCGCCGGGCCCTGCGCGGCGATTCGTTGCGCGCCGTCCGGCGGGCCCGCGCGGCGCCTGGCGGACGGACGGGGAGGGCCCCGGGAGGGACGCCGGGGACCCGGTCGCCGCCGCGGGAGCCGGAGCGGCACGCCAGGTCAGCGCGGCGCCGCGCGCCCACCGGTGTGCCGGCCGGCCCGCGCCCGCACGCCGAGCAGCAGCGCCGTCACCAGGTAGGGCACCGCACCCCACACGAACGCCGTGCCGTGGGTGCTCACCGAGCCGACGACGCCGTACGCGCCGTACACGACGACCGTCGCCAGGCCGGTGCCCAGGCCCGCCACCGAGGTGAGCGTCGCCCGGCCGGCCTCGTCGATGCGGTGCTGGAGGCGGGCGTCGGCCAGCACGGTGGCCAGCTGGAAGCCGCCGAAGGCGAGCGCCACGAGCGCCAGCCCGGCGGGGGTGCCGGTCGCGGCGCCCGCCGCCAGGGCCAGCGCCGAGCCCGCGAGCAGGGCCGCCGGTCCGCCCGCGGCCAGGCGCTCGCCCGGCCCGGCGAGCAGGCCGCCGGCCGTGGCGCCCGCCCAGACCAGCAGGAGCAGGTACGGCACGTGCTCGTCGCGCACGCCGGTCTCCCGCACCAGCAGCGGGGTGTACTCGTCGAGCGTGCCCCAGACGGCGGTCACCGCGGGGACGAGCAGCAGCGCGCCGCGCACGGAGCGGTCGTCGCGGACCCGGGCGAGGCCGCCCCGCAGGGTGGCGGTCCAGCCGTCGCCCCCGGCGCCCGGCGCGCGGTGCTCGGGGAACCGGGTCGCCGCCGCGGCGGCCAGCAGACAGGCCAGCACGCTCGCGGCGCCCACGGCCGGGTAGCCGCCGAGGTCCAGCACCGGCCCGGCGAGTCCCATCGCCGCCAGCACGCCGAGCAGACCCGCCGCCCGGGCCCGGCCCGTGACGCGGGCGTACCGGCCGGCCGCGCCGAGCCGGTCGAGTTCGTCGTAGACCAGCGCCTCCTGGGCGCCGGAGACGAGGGCCTCGCCCGCGCCCCACAGCACGAAGCCGAGCGCGAACGCCCCGTACGACGGGACGCACACCCACAGGGCGAAGGCGGCGGCGGTGAGCAGCGGGCCGAGCCCCAGCAGCAGGCGGCGGGAGACGGCGTCGGCCCAGGCACCGGAGGGCACCTCCAGCACCAGGCCGGTGACCGACCACAGCGCGAACAGGGTGGAGATCTGCCCGACCGACAGACCGGTGTCGGCGAACAGCAGCGCGTACACCGGGTACAGCAGGACGAGGTCGTGGAGGAACGCGTAGCCGTACAGCGTGGCCGTCAGCCGCCGGACACCGGTGGCCGGCACACGCGTGGGTGAGGATGTCATGAGGCCTTCCCGCAGGGACGGATCGGACGCCGGGGGTACGGCGTCCGAGGCGGCCCTCGGGACGAGGCACGGCTGCGGGATCAATGTCGCCAGGTCATGGCACCGATGCTAGACCGGGCGGGCGGCGCGGCGCCCGGGGATTACGTGGGCGACCCCGACGAGAAGCGCCGCAGCAGCGGCGACAGGACGAGCACGGACTTGGTCCGCTCCACGAACGGCTCCCCGGCGATCCGCTCCAGGACCCGTTCGAAGTGACGCATGTCGGAGGCGAAGACCTGGGCGACCGCGTCCGCGTCCCCGGTGACGGTGGACGCGGCCACGACCTCCTGGTAGCGCTCCAGGCCCCGCTGGATGGTCTCCGGGGAGGTGTTGCGCCGGCAGTAGATCTCGACGAACCCCTCGGTCTCCCAGCCGAGCGCCGCCGGGTCCACGCGGACGGTGAACCCGGTGATGGCCCCGGTGGCCCGCAGCCGGTCCACGCGCCGTTTCACGGCGGGCGCGGAGAGGCCGACGAGCTGGCCGATGTCCGCGTAGGAGCGGCGGGCGTCCTCGGCGAGGGCGTGCACGATGCGTTCGTCGAGATCGTTCAGCACGGTCGGGTGATCACTTCTCAGATGGTGCGAGTCGGGAGCGGCGGTAGCCGTACACGAAGTAGAACACGAGACCGGCGGCCATCCAGAACCCGAAGACCTGCCAGGTCACGGTGTCGAGGCTGAACATGTTGTAGGCGCAGAACAGGAAGCCGAGCACCGGCAGCACCGGTCCGAACGGCACCTTGAAGGTGCGCTCCAGCTCCGGCCGGCGGTAGCGCAGCACGACGACCGCGATGTTGACCAGGGCGAAGGCGAACAGCGTGCCGATGCTGGTGGCGTCGACGAGCTTGCCCAGCGGGATCAGCGCGGCGAGCACGCCGCAGAACAGGGAGACGATCACCGTGTTGAGGCGGGGCGCGCCGGTCTTCTCGTCGACCTTGCCGAGCGCCTTGGGCACCAGGCCGTCGCGGGACATCGCGAACAGGATGCGGGTCTGGCCGTAGAGCACGGTGAGGACCACGCTGGCGATGGAGATGACCGCGCCGAGCGCGAGCAGGGTGCCCCAGAAGCCCTGGCCGCTGACGTCGTTCATGATCGCGGCGAGGGAGGCGTCGGAGCCCTCGAACTTCGTCCAGTGCCAGGCGCCGACGGCGACGCCCGCGACGAGCACGTACAGCGCGGTCACGATGATCAGCGAGAGCATGATCGCGCGCGGCAGGTCCTTCTTCGGGTCCTTGGCCTCCTCACCGGCGGTGGAGGCGGCGTCGAAGCCGATGTAGGAGAAGAACAGCGTGGCGCCGGCCGCGCTGACCCCGGCCATGCCGAGCGGCATGAAGTCGGCGTAGTTGCCGGACCGGAAGCCGGTGAAGCCGACGGCGCAGAACAGCACCAGGGCGGCTATCTTCACGGCGACCATGATCGTGTTGGCGCGGGCGGACTCCCGGACGCCGCCGAGCAGGAACACCATCGCCAGCAGGACGACGATCAGGGCGGGCAGGTTGACGATGCCGCCCTCGCCGGGCGCCGACGACAGGGCCGCGGGGACGGTGACCCCGATCGTGCCGTCGAGCAGCTCGTTGAGGTACTCGCCCCAGCCGACGGCGACGGCGGCCACCGACACGCCGTACTCCAGCACCAGGCACCAGCCGCACACCCAGGCGACCAGCTCGCCCATCGTTGCGTACGCGTACGAGTAGGAGGAGCCGGCGACCGGGATGCTGCCCGCGAGTTCGGCGTACGACAGGGCCGAGAACAGGGCCGTGAGGCCGGCGATCACGAAGGCCAGGGTGACCGCGGGGCCGGCCTCCGGGACGGCGTCGCCGAGCACCACGAAGATGCCGGTGCCGAGGGTGGCCCCGATGCTGATCATGGTCAGCTGCCACAGCCCGAGCGAGCGCCGCAGGGACCCGCCCTCGCCCTGGCCGCCCTCCGCGACCAGGCGTTCCACGGGCTTGCGCCGCATGAGACGCGCGGCGAGGCCGGCGGCTGCCGGGCTTGTCTGACTGCTGTCCTGCGGGGGTGCGCCTTGGTCGAGCACGCGCGGCTCCTTCATCGCTGCCGGTCGGTGTCGGCGGGGACCGGCGGCGATCCGGCGCACAGCCGGGACCCACCGAGCGGGGTCCTCGCCACGCCACGTACAGCGCAGAACCCTACGAGCGGGGCGTTGCCCCCGTAATGCAGCAACCTTGCGCGTCTCCGCAAGATCGTTGCGTTCCTCGCGGCACGGCGGGTGTTCGTTGCGCGAGGGCTTTCGACCGTTGCGCGGGGGCCTGATCAGGCCGGTTCCCGGACGAGGAAGGCGCATGCCGCGACGGCCCCGTGCGTGCGTCCGGCGGGGTCCTCGTGGGACCGGCGGGGTCCTCGTGGGACCGGCGGTCGAGGCGGGCGGCGAACGGGCGGTATCCGGGCCGCGCGTGCGGCCGGGCCGCCCGCGGGTTGTCCGCCGCCACGCGAGGCCGGCGGCCGTGCGGCCGCGGGCCAGGTCCTCCGCCCGGCGGATCAGGGCGCTGCCGATGCCGCGCGAGCGCGGCCTCGCGGGCCGGACGGCGAGGGCGTTGGTCTCGGGGCGGGCGGGGAGCCGGGCCTCGCGGGCCGCGCGGCCGCCCCGGTGGGCCTCGGCGTGGCCGACGGGCCGCGCGTCCCGCCGGGCGACAGGGCACGCGCTCCGCCCGGCCTCCTGGCAGGCGAACCGGCGAGCGGGGAGCCGGGGCCGTGCCGGAGCCGGGGAAGCGGCCGGGCAGCGCCACGTCGGCGGCCCGGCAGACGGTGGTCACCGTGTCCGGCGACGGCGGCGCGCGGACACGGCGACGGCCCCCGGTTTTCGCCGGGGGCCGTACGCGAGAGGGGCGGGATCAGGTCCAGCTGGCGTGCAGCGGCTTGCCCTCCGCGTAGCCGGCGGCGCTCTGGATGCCGACGACGGCCTTCTCGGCGAACTCCTCCAGGGAGGCCGCACCGGCGTAGGTGCACGAGGAGCGGACGCCCGCGATGATCGAGTCGATCAGGTCCTCGACGCCCGGGCGGGCCGGGTCGAGGAACATCCGGGAGGTGGAGATGCCCTCCTCGAACAGGGCCTTGCGGGCCCGGTCGTACGCCGACTCCTCCGAGGTGCGGTTGCGCACCGCACGCGCGGACGCCATGCCGAAGGACTCCTTGTACGGCCGCCCCTGGGCGTCGTGCTGGAGGTCGCCCGGGGACTCGTAGGTCCCGGCGAACCAGGAGCCGATCATCACGTTGGAGGCGCCGGCCGCGAGGGCCATCGCCACGTCACGGGGGTGGCGGACCCCGCCGTCGGCCCACACGTGCTTGCCGTACTTCTTCGCCTCGGCGGCGCACTCCAGGACGGCGGAGAACTGCGGCCGGCCGACGCCGGTCATCATGCGGGTGGTGCACATGGCGCCGGGGCCGACGCCGACCTTGACGATGTCGGCGCCCGCCTCGATCAGGTCGCGCACGCCCGCCGCGGCGACCACGTTGCCCGCGACGAGGGGCACCTGCGGGTCGAGGTCGCGCACCAGCTTCAGGGCGCTGAGCATCGACTCCTGGTGGCCGTGCGCGGTGTCGATGACGAGCGTGTCGACGCCGGCCTCCAGCAGCTGCTGGGCCTTGCCGGCGACGTCGCCGTTGATGCCGACGGCCGCGGCGATGCGCAGCCGCCCCCGGGCGTCGGTGGCCGGCGTGTACAGCGTGGCGCGCAGCGCGCCCTTGCGGGTCAGGATGCCGGCGAGCGTGCCGTCCTGGTGGACCGCGGGCGCGTAGCGGCGGTTGGCGTGGTCCAGGGTGTGGAAGGCCTGGCGCGGGTCCATGTCCGCGTCGATGAGCAGCAGGTCGCGGGACATGACCTCCAGCAGCTGCGTGAAGCGGTCCACGCCGGACAGGTCGGAGTCGGTGACCACGCCGACCGGCCGCTGGTTCTCGTCGACGACGACACCGGCGTTGTGCGCGCGCTTGGGCAGCAGGGAGAGGGCGTCGGCGACGGTCTGGTGGGGGGCCAGCACGATCGGGGTGTCGAGCACCAGGTGGCGGCTCTTGACCCAGGAGACGACGTCCTTGACGACCTCGATCGGGATGTCCTGCGGGATGACCACGAGGCCGCCGCGGCGGGCCACCGTCTCAGCCATGCGGCGCCCGGCGATGGCGGTCATGTTGGCGACGACGAGCGGGATGGTGGTGCCCGTGCCGTCCGGCGAGCCGAGGTCCACGCCCTGACGCGAACCGACCGCGGAGCGGCTCGGCACCATGAAGACGTCGTCGTACGTCAGGTCGTAGGCAGGCTGGATGTCATTGAGGAAACGCACGTGCTGCACATCCCAGTCGATCAGAGGTGGCCCCCGGACAGGTCAGCCAGGGGGAAAGAGCACGTACTTCATTCTCCCATGCCGGGGGACCGCATGACCCCCAGCGGATCATCCAGGCTGGTCAGGGGCCTGTTCGGAGGAACCTCCAAGAGCGGTTTCCCCGGGGCCGAGGGTGACGAAGAGCCCCGGGCCGCGGTCGGTCGCCTCGGCGAACACCTCCTCCGCGACCTGCCACTCGTCGGGCCGCGCCTCGGCGTACGCCCGCCAGCCCCGGACGACGACCAGCAGTCCCCGGTCCTCGGACCCCTCGGGCCAGAAGGCGGGGTCGGAGAGGCAGTCGGCCAGGGCGTCCCAGTTGCGGCCGAACCACTCGGGCAGGGCCAGGGTCCGGGCGCAGCGGTCCATCAGGCCCGCCCGGTCCGTGACCCCGCCGAGGTCCAGGGTGACCACGATCCGGCCCGCCGGGTCGCCGGTCACCCCGTCCGTTCCCCTGACCATCCGTCAGATCCCGTCCGGGTCGGCCCGGTTGAGCGCCGGCCTGGGCGCCGGCCCCGCCGTCATCAGGTAGTCCGCGGCCGAGGTGTCCGTCACCAGGCTGGTGACGAGCCCGGAGCGCAGCACCGCGTCGATCGCGGGGCCCTTGCGCTGTCCGCCGGCGATCGCGACGACCTCCGGGATGCGGCGCAGCTGGTCGGCCTTGACCGTGATGCAGCGCTCCCCCAGGTCCCGGCCGACCCGGCGGCCCTCGGCGTCGAAGAGGTGCGCGGACATCTCGGCGGCGACACCGAGGGAGGCGTAGTGCGCGCGCTCCTCGTCGCTGAGCATGTCGTGCACCGTCGAGATGCCCGGCTCCCACGAGCCGATGGAGACGCAGGCGACCGTGACCTTGTCGAAGTACTCGAAGGCCCGGGCGATGCCCGTCTGGTGGCGCAGCGCCGCCGCGGTGGCCTCGTCGGGCAGCAGCATCGGCGCGTAGATGGGGTGGGCGTCGCCGCCCGACACCTGGGCGGCGCGGCGCACGGCCTCCACCGAGCCGCGCTCGGCGGTCCCGGCGTCGTACACGCCGGTCAGCTGCACCACCGTGCACGGCGGCAGCTTGTCCAGCGCCGCCGCCATGTGGATGGTGGAGCGGCCCCAGGCCAGGCCCAGCACGTCGCCCTCGTTGACCAGTTCGCCGAGCAGGTCGGCGGCCACCTCTCCCAGGTTCTCGGGGTCGGGTGTCTCCTCGGCCTCGGCCGGGGACTCCACCACGACGGCGTGCCTGAGGCCGTAGCGGGCGCGCAGCGCGTCGGAGCGCTCGGCGTCCAGCTCGGCCGGGACACGGATCTCGATGCGCACGAGGTCCCGTTCGAGGGCGGTCTCCAGGACCCGGGCCACCTTGAAGCGGCTGACGCCGAACTCCTCGGCGATCTGGATCTTGGACTTGCCCTCGAGGTAGAAGCGGCGGGCCATGGCCGCCGCCTGGACCAGCTCAGCGGGTCCCATCCGCATGGCTGACCGGCCCGCCGACATACCCGACACGGCGATCTCCTCACTACTGTTCACACTCTGGATTCGCCGTTCATCCTCGCAGATCCGGCGCCGTCGATCAGCCCTGATGGGAGCCGTTCACGTTCTGGTGGCTCAGTGGTCGCACGCCCAGGAGGCCCGGGCCGTCGCGGCGTCCGCCTGGGTGCGCAGTGCACGGACCGCCTCGGCCGGGTCGGAGGCGCCGTAGACGGCGGATCCGGCCACGAAGACGTCGGCTCCGGCCTCGGCGCACCGCTCGATGGTGGAGGCCGAGACTCCGCCGTCGACCTGGAGCCACAGCTCCAGACCGTGCTTGCTGATCAGCTCGCGGGTGCGGCGGATCTTC
The DNA here is from genome assembly GCF_044540485.1 of Streptomyces sp. NPDC085946. Lineage (NCBI taxonomy): Bacteria > Bacillati > Actinomycetota > Actinomycetes > Kitasatosporales > Streptomycetaceae > Streptomyces > Streptomyces sp. NPDC085946. The sequence goes on from NZ_JBITSF010000003.1 coordinate 110,864, forward strand.
GGGAGCATGATGTCGAGGAAGGCCTGTCCCCCGAAGCCCGGTTCGACCGTCATGACCAGCAGCATGTCGAGCTCGGGGAGCAGGTCCTCGTACGGCTCGATGGGAGTGGCGGGCTTCAGCGCCATCGAGGCGCGGGCGCCCTTGGCGCGGATCTCCCGGGCGAGCCGGACCGGCGCGGCGGCGGCCTCCACGTGGAAGGTGACCGAACCGGCCCCCGCTTCCACGTACTGGGGCGCCCACCGGTCGGGGGCCTCGATCATCAGGTGGCAGTCCAGCGGGGTGTCCGTCGCACGGGCCAGCGACTCCACGACCGGCACGCCGAGCGTGAGGTTGGGGACGAAATGGTTGTCCATCACGTCGACGTGGAGCCAGTCGGCTCCCTCGACCGCCTTGGCCTCGTCCGCGAGGCGGGCGAAGTCGGCGGACAGGATGCTGGGGTTGATCTGCGCGGCCATGCCCCAAGCGTATGCGCTGCGCCGGGCTTGAGCGGTAGGGGGCCGGAGGTTGTCCGTTCGCTGCGGCTGCGGGCCGTACGTGGCTGGTCGCGCAGTTCCCCGCGCCCTTTCAGGGCGTCGGTGCGGAGGTCCTCAGGAGGGGGGACGCGGTGTCGGTCGTCTCGTCTGCGGGCGGCGGGGCAGGGGGTGGCGGCGGTGCTGTGGCTGGTGGTGCCGTTCCCCGCGGTGCCGTGCGCGCGGAAGCCGACCGGCGCGCAGGACAGCGACGCGGCGTCCCGGCCGCCGGGTCGGCGGAGTCCGCCCAAGTCCTGGAGATATCCGGGGACTTCCGGCCCGGGCGGATCCCGGCGGCCGTCGTCCGCGCCCGGGACGGCGGTCCGGCGGAGCGGGGCCGGGCGCGGACCGCCGGGGACGTGGCGGAGCCCGGGCGGCTGCGCGACCACGGGGTCCGCGGCGCGGAGATCCGGGGCCCGGTCGTCGACCGGCCGGCCGGTCCGCGCGCGGCGCGGGTGTTCGCGCCGGTCACGAGGGACGAGCGGGGCCGGGAGCGGATCGCGCCCGCGGTCGACGCCGTCCGGGGCGACGTGGGCGGGGGCGCCGACGGGCCGGCCGTGCACGTCACGGGGCCGGGCGGCACCTCCGCGGACTTCGCGGAGGGCTCCGAGGGCATTCGGCTCCACGCCGCTGTTCTCCGCGACGGCCGTCGTGGTGGTGATGCCGCTGCTCCCCCACCGCAGTACGACCCTGCTGCCGGTCCCGCCGGTGGCGGTGGTTCCGCGCGCCGTTCGCCGCCCGGGCCCTGATCCACCTGCCGGCCGGGCGCGGGGCCCGACGGTCGACGGCCGGAGCGCGGGCGTCCTCACGGTCCTCGTCTTCGGCGCGGGCACGGACCACGCCCTGCTGCCGGTCGCCCGCCACCGGAGGAGCCGCGCCGCCCCGGGGACCGGCACGAGGCGACGGCCCCGGCGCCGCACCGCGCGGGCCCGGCCGTGCTCGCCTCCGGCGCCGCCGTCGTCCTGGGCATGCTGGTGCCGCCGGCCGCCGAGAGGGACTCCGCCCGCGGCCTCGGCCCGGTCGCCGCGGCCGGCTTCGCGGTGGCCCCGGGCGTCCCGCTGGACACCCTCGCCGTCCGCCCGGTCCTGGTCACGGCCCTTGTTCCCGGACGTCGGCCCGAAGGTGCGGTGACCGCCCGGCCGGCCTGCGGTGACCGCACCGGCCGGCCCGCGGGGACGGCGGCGCGAAGGCGCCGGAAACGGTCGTGCGCGGGGGCCGCCCGGGCCCCCGCCGCCCCCCCGGGGGGGGGGGGCCCGGGGGCGCCCCCCCCCCGGGGGGGGGGGCGCCCCCCCCCGGGGCCCCCGCCGCCCGGGGGGCCCCCCCCCGCCCGCCCGGGGGGGCGGGCGGCGCGCCGGCGCCGCACCGGGGGGGCCGGGGCCCCGGCGGGCCCCGCGGCCGACCGCGAGGGGCGAGGCGCCGAGGGGCAACGCGCGCCGGGGGACGGTCCGCGCCGGGATCAGCCGGTCCCGCGGACAACCGCAAGGAGCTAGGCGCCAAGGGGCGAGGCGCGCCGGGGGACGGTCCGCCCCGGGATCAGCCGGTCCGGCGGATGAGCGCCAGGTACATCGCGTCGGTCCCGTGCAGGTGCGGCCACAGCTGGACGTCGGGTCCCTCGCCCAGGTCCGGTACGCCGGGCAGCAGCGGCCGGGCGTCGATCAGCTCGGTCTCCGGGACCTGCTTGAGGAGGTCGGCGACGACCGCCCGGGTCTCGGCGAGGTGCGGCGAGCAGGTGGCGTAGCCGACGACCCCGCCGACCCGCACCGACTCCAGCGCGGTGCGCAGCAGCCCGCGCTGCAGCGGCGCGAACCCGTCCAGGTCCTCCGGCCGGCGCCGCCAGCGCGCCTCGGGGCGCCGCCGCAGGGCCCCGAGCCCGGTGCACGGCACGTCCACCAGTACCCGGTCGAAGCTGCCGGGCCGCCACGCCGGCCGCGTCCCGTCGGCGGTGATCACCTGATAGGGCCCCGGGTTGCCGTCCAGCGCCTTGGCCACCAGACCGGCCCGGTGCGGCTGCTTCTCGGAGGCGAGCAGCACGGCGCCCCGCCCGGCCGCGAGCGCGCCGAGCAGCGCCGCCTTCCCGCCGGGTCCGGCGCACCCGTCCAGCCAGCGCCGGTCGGGTCCCTCCAGGGGCGCGTTGGCGAGCGCCAGGGCGACGAGCTGACTGCCCTCGTCCTGCACGCCCGCCCGGCCTTCCCGGACGGCCGTGATGCCGCCCGGCTCGCCGCCCTCGGCCAGCCGCACGGCGTACGGCGACCAGCGGCCCGGCACGGCGGCGTCCTCGGCGAGCAGTTCGTCGGTCGTGGCCCGGCCGGGCCGGGCGACCAGGGTCACCTCGGGGCGCTCGTTGTCGGCGCGCAGCAGCTCCTCGATGCCGGCGCGCCCGCCGCCGAGGGAGTCCCACAGCGCGGAGACGATCCAGCGGGGGTGCGAGTGGACGACGGCGAGGTGGTCCTCGGGGTCGTCGTCGTAGGGCGGGGCGACCCGCTCCAGCCACCCGTCGAGATCGTCCTGCGCGACCTTGCGCAGCACGGCGTTGACGAACTTGGCGCGCCCGTCGCCGAGCACGACCCGGGCCAGCTCGACGGTGGCGGACACCGCGGCGTGCGTCGGGATCCGCGTCCCGAGCAGCTGGTGCGCCCCGAGGCTCAGCACGTCGAGCACGGGCGGGTCGACCTCGCCGAGCGGCCGGTCGACACAGGCGGCGACGACCGCGTCGTACGTCCCCTGGTGCCGGAGCGTCCCGTACACCAGCTCGGTCGCGAGCGCCGCGTCCCGGGCGTCGAAGTCGCCCTTATCCCGCGCCTTGCGCAGCAGCGGCGGCAGGACGAGGTTGGCGTACGCGTCCCGCTCGTCCACGGCCCGCAGGGCCTCGAACGCGAGGATCCGCACGGGGTCCTTCTGGGGCCGGCGGTAGGGCTTGCGGGGACGACGGGGCTGGTCGCTCACGAAAAAGGTGCTCCGGGTGTGAGGTGAGATGCGCTGTCCAGCCTACGCCGTCGCCCCCGGGGCCCGGCCGGGGAGGCCGGTCCCCCGGACATCCCCCGCCGGTGCCCGTCCGCGGGGCGTCAGTCCCCCAGACGCTCCCCGTCGGCCACCCGGACACCGCGCGCCCAGTCCGCCGCCCTCATCGGCTTCTTGCCCTGCGCCTGCACCCAGAGCAGCTCGACGGCGTACGAACCGGTGCCGACGTACACGTTGTTCTTGCCGACGTGCGGCTGCCCGGGGGTGAGGTCCGTGCGCTCGGGCACGGGCGCGACCTGGATCAGCTTGAGCCGCTCCCCGCGGAAGGTCGTCCAAGCGCCGGGGGCCGGGGTGCAGCCGCGCACCACCCGGTCGACGCGCAGGGCCGGGGCGTTCCAGTCGACGCGGGCGTCCTCGACGTTGACCTTCGGCGCGAGGCTGATGCCCTCCGCGGGCTGCGGCACGGCCTTCAGGGTGCCGTCCTCGATCCCGTCCATGGTCGCCGCGAGCAGCCCGGCGCCGGCGAAGGCGAGCCGGGTCAGCAGGTCGCCGCTGGTGTCGGTGGGCCGGATCTCCTCGGTCACCGTCCCGTAGACCGGCCCGGAGTCGAGCCCTTCCTCGATCAGGAAGGTGGACGCCCCCGTGATCTCGTCCCCGGCCATGATGGCGTGCTGCACGGGCGCGGCCCCGCGCCAGGCGGGCAGCAGCGAGAAGTGCAGGTTGACCCAGCCGTGGGCGGGGACGTCGAGGGCGACCCTGGGCAGCAGCGCCCCGTAGGCGACGACCGGGCAGCAGTCAGGACCGATCTCCCGCAGCCGCTCCAGGAACTCCGGGTCCTTCGGCCTGACGGGCTTCAGCACCTCGATCCCGGCCTCCTCCGCCCGCTCGGCGACGGGCGACGCGACCAGCCGGCGCCCGCGCCCGGCCGGCGCGTCGGGCCGCGTGACGACGGCGGCCACCTCGTGCCGCCCGGAGGCGAGCAGAGCGTCCAGAGCGGGAACGGCGACCTCGGGGGTACCGGCGAAGACCAGCTTCATGGGGTGGTTCGGGCCTCTCGGGCGGGGGTTGAGGACGGGCAACGCCCAAGTCTAGGACGCGGCAAAGCCGCCGGCGGCGCTCGAGCCCCGCCGGGTCCCGGCTTCCCGGCCGACCGGGTCCCGGCTTCCCGGTCGGCCGGTACGCGCGGTGCGCGGGCGGAGGACAGAACGGAAGACAGAACGGGAGACAGAATCGGCGGAGCCGAAGACGGGCCGACCGCGCACCCCACCCCGCACAGGCGCACGCATATGCCTCCGCGCCCCCACACCGTGACCCGCGGAGCGAATCCGCGTTGGTCAAGAAAGAGTTGACAACAACGGGCCGCGATCGCGGCCCATCTCCTTTCAACGCCGGTTCGAGAGGCTTGTTCATGGCCGACCACGCAACCCACGACGCCCAGGCTCGGGCCAGCCTGCACTTGCTGGTGCGGGACATCGAGCGGGTCCGCCGGCAGGTGGACGCACTGCGCACGCTCACCGCCCAGCTGGGGAACGTCTACCGCCCGCGCCGCTCCGGCCCTTCCACGGGCTTCGTCGTCTACGGACGCGCCCCCGCCCCCACGGTGCGTCTCGCCCAGGAACTGCGGGACAGTGTCGAGACCCTGGTCACGGCCGCCGTGGACTTCGACCGCTCACTCGGCTTCTCGTGGGACGCGGTGGGCTCCGCCCTCGGGGTGACCAAGCAGGCGGTCCACCGCCGTTACGGCGCCCGCCGGGCCGCGGCCCAGACTGCCCCCGCCGAGCCCGAGCGCACGCCGGAGCCGTCGGGCACCCGCACGGTCAACGTGGGCGCCGGCCTCCCCGCCGTGCCGACGGTCCCCGCGGCCCGCTCCATGCCGACCCAGCCGACGGCCGGCAGCCCGGCCCTGCGCGACGAGGTCCGCCCGACGGCCTTCCCCAGCCAGCTCAACGGCTGACCCGACGCCCCCGCTCCCCCGCCCTGCCCTCCCGGACACCTGCCGGGAGGGCAGCCGCATGCCGGGCCGCACGAGGCCGCAGACCGCAGACCGCAGACCGCAGACCGCAGACCGCAAGGCTCTGCAGGAACACCGGAGCAAGGCCGCACCAGGGCACCGACAGTTCCCGACACCCGGCACCCGGCACCATCGCCGCACAGGACACGGAACGCAAGCACGGGACGTGAGCACGGGGACGCAGACACGAGGACGCAGACACGGTGACGCAGGCACAGAACGACTCACCCGATGTCAGGCGGATCGATCCGCACCCACACCCCTTCTCCCCCACGGGCCATCCGCGCCGCCTGCGCGGCCTTCAACGCCCCGGCCAGCGCCGCCCCCCGCCCCGGCGGCACTCGGACCAGCGCCCGCTCCCAGTGCTCCCCGGGCGGCGGCGCCCCCGCCCGCCGGGACCGGCCCGGTGCCGTCACCGGCAGGGGCACGGGCCCCAGCACCTCGGCCTCGCCGGGCAGCTCCACCGCGCGGAGGAACTCGGCGACGGCCTGCGCCGGACCCGACACGGCCGCCATCCGCGACACCGGGGGGAAGCCCAGCTCGGCCCGCTCGCCGAGCTCCCGCACGGCATGGCCGACGGGATCCCACCGCACCAGCGCCTGCACCGGCCGGAGCGTCGGCTCGGCCACCACGACCACGGTGCCCCCGGCCCCCTGCGGCCGCACCAGCGCGCCGGCCGCGATCCACCGCCGCAGCGCGTCCTCCCCGGCCCGCAGGTCGGGCCGCCCGAGCATGGCCCACCCGTCCAGCAGCAGCGCCGCCGCGTACCCGCCCTCGGCCACCGGCTCGGCGCCCGGGGTGCTCACGACGAGCGCCGGGGCGCTCGGCACGGTGTCGAGCACATGCTCACGGCCCGAGGTCCGCACCGGAACGGCGGGGAAGGCCCGCCCCAGTTCCTCGGCGGTCCGGCGCGCCCCCACGATCTGGGCCCGCAGCCGGAAGCCGCCGCACTCCTGGCAGTGCCAGGCGCCCTCCTCCCGGTTGCACCAGCCGCACCGCAGCACGGCACCGGTGTCCTGCGCCTCCAGCGGCCCCGAGCAGTGCCGGCAGCGGGCGGGCACCCGGCAGGTGGCGCACGCCATCCGCGGCACGTACCCGCGCCGGGGCACCTGCACCAGGACCGGCCCGTGTTTCAGTCCCTCCCTGACCGCCTGCCAGGCCAGGGTCGGCAGCCGGGCGGCCCGGGCGGCCTCGTCCCGGGCGAGATCGCCGTCCCCCACGGTCCGCACGAGCGGAGCGCTGCGGCGGACCTCGTCCCGTCCGGCGACCAGCGGCCGCGCCCATCCGCTCTCCACGAGCTGCGCGGCCTCCACCGTGCAGCTCCAACCCCCCAGCAGGAAGGCGCACTTGTCCTGCGCGGCACGCAGGAGCAGCACCTCGCGCGCGTGCGGCTGCGGCGCGTGCTGCTCGCTGTGGCTGTCGTCCCCGTCGTCCCAGATGGCCACCAGGCCGAGGTCCCGCACCGGCGCGAACATGGCGGCCCGCGTCCCGATCACGGCCCGTACGGACCCCCGGTTCACCGCCAGCCACTGCGCGTACCGCTTCTCGGGGCCGGCGTCCGCGGTGAGCACCGCGTGCCGCCCCTCCCCCAGCAGCGCGGTCAGTGCGGTGTCGACCCGGGCGACGGCCCGTCCGTCGGGGAGGACGACGAGCGCGCCGCGCCCCGAGGCCAGCGTCGCCGCGACGGCCCGGGCCAGTTCCTCGCTCCACCCGGGCCCCGGCAGCGCGTTCCACACGGCCCGCGGCACGCCGCCCGCGGCCAGGGACTCCAGGAAGGCCGCGCCCCGCTCGTACCGGGCCCAGGAGCCCGTCCCGGGCGCCGGGGGCGGGGGCAGCGGGGCCGGTGAGGGCCGCTGTTCGGCGCGGGCGTTGCGCGGCGGCACGGCGAGCTGGAGCACGTCGGCGAGGCTGCCCGCGTAGCGGTCGGCGACGGCGCGCGCCAGTCCCAGCAGTTCCTCGCTCAGCACGCGCTCGGGCGACACGACCTGGGCCAGCGCGGCCAGCGGCCCCGTGTAGTCGGACTCGGCACGGCGCTCGATCAGGAACCCGTCGATCAGGCCGCCGCCCTCGCGCCGCCCTTCGCGCACCCGGTGCCGACCGGCCCCGAAGCGCACCCGCACGCGCACGCCGGGCTGCGCGTCGGCAGCCAGCTCCTGGGGCACGGCGTAGTCGAAGTACCGGTCGAGGTGCAGCACGCCCTTGTCGACGAGCACCCGGGCGACGGGCAGCTCCGCGGCGAGCGCGGCGCCCCGCCACGTCCGCGGTTTGGCCTTCGGCGCCTTCGCCGTGCGCACGCTCTCGCGGATGAGCGCGAGCTGCTCGGGCGGCGCGCCCTCCGCGCCGCCGTCCGGCTGTCCGTTCTCGCTGCTCACGCCTGCATTCTTACCAAACGCCACTGACAATCGGCGGTGTCCGGGACCGGCGAGCGGATGTCCGCGCCGCCGCCGGACGCACCGGAGGCCCGGCTCCCCGAAGGGTGCCGGGCCTCGTCGTGCGGTGTCTCGCCGTCCCGCGCGCCTCGCTCGGCGCGCGAGGTTGTTACAGCCCCGCGGCCGCGCGCAGCGCGTCCACGCGGTCCGTGCGCTCCCAGGTGAAGTCGGGCAGCTCGCGGCCGAAGTGGCCGTACGCCGCGGTCTGGGCGTAGATCGGGCGGAGCAGGTCGAGGTCGCGGATGATGGCGGCCGGACGCAGGTCGAAGACCTCGTCGATGGCCTTCTCGATCCGCTCGGTCTCGATCTGGTGGGTGCCGAAGGTCTCCACGAACAGACCGACCGGCTCGGCCTTGCCGATCGCGTACGCCACCTGCACCTCGCAGCGCGAGGCCAGGCCGGCGGCCACGACGTTCTTGGCGACCCAGCGCATCGCGTACGCGGCCGAGCGGTCCACCTTGGACGGGTCCTTGCCGGAGAAGGCACCGCCGCCGTGGCGGGCCATGCCGCCGTAGGTGTCGATGATGATCTTGCGGCCGGTCAGGCCGGCGTCGCCCATCGGGCCGCCGATCTCGAAGCGGCCGGTGGGGTTGACCAGCAGGCGGTAGTTCTCGGTGTCCAGCTTGATGCCCTCGTCCAGCAGGGCCTTCAGCTCCGGCTCCACCACGAACTCCTTGATGTCGGGAGCCAGGAGGGAGTCGAGGTCGATGTCGGAGGCGTGCTGGGAGGAGACCACGACCGTGTCGAGGCGGACGGCCTTGTCGCCGTCGTACTCGATGGTGACCTGCGTCTTGCCGTCCGGGCGCAGGTAGGGGATCGTGCCGTTCTTGCGCACGTCCGACAGGCGCTTGGACAGGCGGTGCGCCAGGAAGATCGGCAGCGGCATCAGCGTCGGGGTCTCGTCCGTCGCGTAGCCGAACATCAGGCCCTGGTCACCGGCGCCCTGCCGGTCCAGCTCGTCGTCGTCGCCCTCGACCCGGGCCTCGTACGCCGCGTCCACGCCCTGGGCGATGTCGGGCGACTGCGCGCCGATCGACACGGACACGCCGCAGGAGGCGCCGTCGAAACCCTTCTTGGAGGAGTCGTAGCCGATCTCGAGGATCTTGCTGCGGACCAGCGTCGCGATGTCCGCGTACGTCTTGGTCGTGACCTCGCCGGCCACGTGCACCAGGCCGGTCGTGATCAGGGTCTCGACGGCGACCCGGGAGGTCGGGTCCTCGCGCAGCAGCGCGTCGAGAATGGTGTCGCTGATCTGGTCAGCGATCTTGTCGGGGTGACCCTCGGTCACGGACTCCGAGGTGAACAGGCGACGGGACACAACGCTCCCTGGGGTTGCAGCGGCTGCTGGCTGATCATTGGCGGACGGCGGGGGCTGCACCCGACGCCGTCCGTGGAACAGTTTATCGGTCGCGCTTCGGCCGCGGGCCCCTGTCTCGCCTCTCGGAAGCGCTGTGACCTGCGGCACTGGCATTCTGCCCAATGCCGAGCGGCCTTGGCCAGAGGCGCCACGCCCCGATCGCACGGGTTTCGCCGTGACGTACGGTTCACGGAACGTTCACCGCAGACGCTCGGCCACCAGGTCCCAGACGGTTTCGGCCAGGGCCTCCTTGGGGCCGTGCGCCACCGGGGTCTCGCTGCCGTCGGCGCCCAGGACCACGGCCTCGTTCTCCTCGGAGCCGAAGGTCTTGCGCTCCCCCACCTCGTTGACCACCAGCAGGTCGCAGCCCTTGCGCTTGAGCTTGGCGCGGCCGTTGGCGAGCACGTCGTCGGTCTCGGCGGCGAAGCCGACGATCACCTGCCCGGCACGCGCACGGTCGGCGGAGATCTCGGCGAGAACGTCCGGATTCCGTACCAGCGCGACGGGCTCGGGGTCCTCGCCGTCCCGCTTCTTGATCTTGCCGGAGGCGTAGACGGCCGGGCGGAAGTCGGCGACCGCCGCGGCCATGACGACCGCGTCGGCGTCGGCGGCCGCCTTCAGCACCGCGTCGCGCAGCTCCACGGCCGTCCCGACCGCGACGACGTCCACGCCGGCCGGGTCCGGCAGGGCGGTGTTGGCCGCGATCAGCGTGACGCGGGCGCCCCGGGCCGCGGCCGTGCGGGCGAGGGCGTAGCCCTGCTTGCCGGAGGAGCGGTTGCCGAGGAAGCGGACCGGGTCGAGGGGCTCGCGGGTGCCGCCGGCGCTGACGACGACGTGCCGGCCCGCGAGGTCCGGCTCGCTGACGCCCCGGGCCAGCACCCGGCGGCAGACCTCGAAGATCTCCCCCGGGTCGGGCAGCCGGCCCTTGCCGGTGTCGGCGCCGGTGAGGCGGCCGACGGCCGGCTCGATGACGACCGCGCCGCGCCGGCGCAGCGTCGCCACGTTCTCCTGGGTGGCCGGGTGCTCCCACATCTCGGTGTGCATGGCGGGAGCGAACACGACCGGGCAGCGCGCGGTGAGCAGGGTGTTGGTCAGCAGGTCGTCGGCGAGGCCGTGGGCCGCCTTGGCGAGCATGTCGGCCGTGGCCGGGGCGACGACGACCAGGTCGGCGTGCTGCCCGATGCGGACGTGCGGGACTTCGTGGACGCCGTCCCACACCTCGGTCGAGACGGGGTTCCCGGACAGGGCGGACCAGGTGGCGGCACCGACGAAGTGCAGGGCGGAGGCGGTGGGGACGACGCGGACGTCGTGTCCCGACTCCGTCAGCCGCCGCAGCAGCTCACAGGCCTTGTACGCGGCGATGCCGCCGCTGACCCCCAGAACGACCTTGGGCTTGTCCACCGTCTCTCCCCGGACTCGGCTGGTGTGCGCCGGAGACGAGCGCACGACTCCACTACACACCACAGGCCCGGCAGTCGCGCTGCCGGGCCTGTGGAAAAGTCAGCTGCAAGCTGGAAATACTACTTACTGCGCCGGGCCCTCGATGGCCTCGGACGTCAGCAGCCCCGCGTTGATCTCGCGCAGGGCGATCGAGAGCGGCTTCTCGTGGACGTGGGTGTCGACGAGCGGACCGACGTACTCGAGGAGGCCCTCGCCGAGCTGCGAGTAGTACGCGTTGATCTGGCGGGCCCGCTTGGCCGCGTAGATCACGAGGCTGTACTTCGAGTCGGTGGCCTCGAGGAGCTCGTCGATCGGCGGGTTGATGATGCCCTCGGGCGCGGAGATGGAAGAGGACACGCTCTACCTTCCGATGGATGGGAAAGAACCAGTCGGGCTGATCAGCGGCGGTCGGGACGGCCGGCGAGGATCACACGACGTCCATCAAGGCTAGCAGCTCGCGCGCCACGTCCTCGACGGAGGTGTTGACCAGGGTCACGTCGAACTCCGGCTCGGCGGCCAGCTCGGTCTTCGCCGCGTCCAGCCGGCGCTCGATGACCTCGGGCGACTCGGTGCCCCGGCCGGTGAGCCTGCGCACCAGCTCCTCCCAGGAGGGAGGGGCCAGGAACACCAGCTGGGCCTCGGGCATGGACTCGCGGACCAGACGGGCGCCCTGCAGGTCGATCTCGAGGAGCACCGGCTCACCGCCTTCCAGCCGCTCCAGCACGGCCGCACGCGGCGTGCCGTAACGGTTGCCGGCGAACTCGGCCCACTCCAGCAGCTCGCCGTTGGCGATCAGCTTGTCCATCTCCTCGTCGCTGACGAAGAAGTAGTGGACTCCGTGCTGCTCGCCGGGGCGGGGCTTGCGGGTCGTCGCCGACACCGAGAGCCAGACCTCGGGGTGTTCCTTGCGCATATGGGCGACGACCGTGCTCTTGCCGACCCCGGAGGGGCCGGAGAGCACGGTCAGCCGCGGACGTTCACTCATGCAGCGATTATTCCAGCAATCCCGGAGTGACCGGGACTCCCGTCCCGCCGGAGGCGGGTTCAGGAGCCGGTGCTGCCGAACTCGCGCTCCAGGGAGGCGATCTGGTTGGAACCGAGGCCGCGCACGCGGCGGCTCTCGGAGATGCCGAGTCGCTCCATGATCTGCTTGGCGCGGACCTTGCCCACGCCCGGCAGGGACTCCAGGAGGGCGGAGACCTTCATCTTGCCGATGACGTCGTTCTCCTGGCCCTGCTTGATGACCTCGTGCAGGGAGGCGCCGGAGTGCTTGAGTCGATTCTTGACCTCGGCCCGCTCCCGGCGAGCCGCGGCGGCCTTTTCGAGCGCGGCTGCGCGCTGTTCAGGGGTAAGGGGCGGAAGAGCCACGCCTACGTCACCTCGGATGTCGAACTGTCGGATACGGACCGGTGAGGAACCTAGTCGCCCCACACCTGGGAAGGCACGAGCAACACGCTTGCCCGTTCTCCCCCTTGTTCATGAGGGCGTGGGAGGTGCCCCCACTCGTCGGAGACTAGCGGCCATCTCCGCCAGAGTCAGCGAGAACAGCGGAAAAGTCCTGGTCAGCCTCCGTCAGGATGGGCATTGAGGACATAATGCCCTCGATTTGAGCATGTATCCAAGCGGAAATGAGGCCCGGGTCACTCCGCGGAGGACCCGGACCCGCTCAGGCGGACGCGACCGCCGCCCCGATCTCCTGTGCGAAGCGTTCCGCCGCGTCACGCAGCGCGACGACGTCGGGTCCGTGGCGCAGCACGCCCCGGCTGACGTTGGGCACGACGTTGCGCACCGCCGCCCCGAACACCCGGGGCAGATCGGCCGGGGTCGCCCCCTGGGCGCCGATGCCGGGCGCGAGGAGCGGACCGCCCATGGCGAGGTCGTAGGACGACAGGTCGCCGAGGGTGGCGCCGACCACCGCGCCGAAGGAGCCGAGGGGCTCCTCCCCCGCGTTCTCGACGGCCAGGTGCGCCAGCATCGTCGCTCCGACGGTGCGTCCGTCGGCGCGGACGGCGTGCTGGACCTCGCCGCCCTCGGGGTTCGAGGTGAGCGCCAGCACGAAGAGGCCGGTGCCGTTCTCGCGGGCCAGCGCGACGGCCGGGCTCAGCGACCCGTAGCCGAGGTAGGGCGAGACGGTCAGCGCGTCCGAGAACAGCGGGGCGTCCTTGTGCAGGAAGGACTCGGCGTACGCGGCCATGGTCGAGCCGATGTCACCGCGCTTGGCGTCCATGACGACCAGCGCGCCGGCCGCCCGCGCCTCGGCCACGGACCGCTCCAGGACGGCGATGCCGCGCGAGCCGAAGCGCTCGAAGAACGCGCTCTGCGGCTTGAGGACGGCCACCCGGCCGGCCAGCGCCTCGACGACCGTGCGGCTGAACCGCTCCAGGCCGGCCACGTCGTCGTTCAGGCCCCACTCGCCGAGCAGGGAGGCGTGCGGGTCGATGCCGACGCACAGCGGGCCGCGCTCGTCCATGGCCCGGCGCAGGCGCGCGCCGAAGGGTTCCGGACCGCTCATGCCGTCTTCCTCACGTCGGCGCCCACCGCGTCGGCGAGCGTGGCGTACGGGCTGGTGCGCAGGCGCGCGGCGAGCCCCTTGTGGATGGCGCGGGCCCAGAAGGGCCCCTCGTAGACGAACGCGCTGTAGCCCTGCACCAGCGTGGCACCGGCCAGGATGCGCTGCCAGGCGTCGTCGGCGTTCTCGATGCCGCCGACCCCGACCAGGGTGATCCGGTCGCCCACACGGGCGTACAGGCGGCGCAGCACCTCCAGGGAGCGGGCCTTGAGCGGGGCGCCGGACAGGCCGCCGGTCTCCTTGACGAGGGCGGGGTCGGAGGTCAGGCCGAGTCCCTCGCGCGCGATGGTGGTGTTGGTGGCGATGATCCCGTCCAGGCCGAGTTCCACGGCCAGGTCGGCGACCGCGTCGATGTCCTCGTCGGCGAGGTCCGGCGCGATCTTGACGAGCAGCGGCACGCGGCGGGCGGGGACCGCGCGGTCGGCGGCCTCCCGCACGGCGGTCAGCAGCGGGCGCAGCGCCTCGGTGGCCTGCAGGTCGCGCAGCCCCGGCGTGTTCGGCGAGGAGACGTTGACCACCAGGTAGTCGGCGTACGGCGCCAGCCGCTCGGCCGACTTCACGTAGTCGGCGACGGCCTCGTCCTCCGGCACCGCCTTGGTCTTGCCGATGTTGACGCCGACGACCGTCCTGAAGACCGGCGTGCGGGAGGCGAGGCGGGCGGCGACGGCCAGCGAGCCGTCGTTGTTGAAGCCCATGCGGTTGATCAGGGCCCGGTCCCCCACCAGCCGGAACAGCCGCTCGGGCGGGTTGCCGGGCTGCGGTTCGCCGGTCACCGTGCCGATCTCGACGTGGTCGAAGCCGAGCATCGCCATGCCGTCGATGCCGACGGCGTTCTTGTCGAAGCCCGCGGCCAGCCCGAACGGGCCGTGCATGCGCAGCCCGAGGGCCTGGGTGCGCAGCTCTCTGTGGCGGGGCGCGAGCACGGCGGCGACGAAGGTGCGCAGCACGGGGACGCGGGCCGCGAGACGGATCCAGCGGAAGGCCAGGTGGTGCGCCCGCTCCGGATCCATGCGCCGGAAGAACAGGTCGAAGAAAGTCTTGTACATGGTGTCCTCATGAAGAGGGGGACACCGTTTCCGGTGTCCCCCTCGGGGCTGCTAGTCGCGGGCCGCGGTCAGGAATTCCGCGTGTTCCTGGAGCGATCGGACGCCCACGTCGCCGCGGTTGAGGGCGTCGATGCCCTGCACCGCCGCGGCGAGCGCCTGGACCGTCGTCAGGCACGGCACGGACCGCGCCACGGCCGCCGTGCGGATCTCGTAGCCGTCGAGGCGGCCGCCGGTGCCGTACGGGGTGTTGACGATGAGGTCGACCTCGCCGTCGTGGATGAGCTGGACGATGGTCTTCTCGCCGTTCGGGCCGGTGCCCTCGGACTGCTTGCGCACCACCGTGGCGTTGATGCCGTTGCGCTTGAGGACCTCGGCCGTGCCGGAGGTGGCGAGCAGCTCGAAGCCGTGCGCGACCAGCTCGCGGGCCGGGAAGATCATCGAGCGCTTGTCGCGGTTGGCGACGGAGATGAAGGCGCGGCCCTTGGTGGGCAGCGGCCCGTAGGCGCCCGCCTGCGACTTGGCGTACGCCGTGCCGAAGACGGAGTCGATGCCCATGACCTCGCCGGTGGAGCGCATCTCCGGGCCGAGGACCGTGTCGACGCCGCGGCCGTGGATGTCGCGGAAGCGCGACCACGGCATGACGGCCTCCTTCACGGAGATCGGCGCGTCGAGCGGGAGCTCGCCGCCGTCGCCGTTCGCCGGCAGCAGGCCCTCGGCGCGCAGCTCGGCGATGGTCGCGCCCAGGGAGATCCGGGCGGCGGCCTTGGCCAGCGGCACCGCGGTCGCCTTCGAGGTGAAGGGGACGGTGCGCGAGGCGCGCGGGTTGGCCTCCAGCACGTAGAGGATGTCGCCCGCGAGCGCGAACTGGATGTTGATCAGGCCGCGTACGCCGACACCGCGCGCGATGGCCTCGGTGGAGGCGCGCAGCCGCTTGATGTCGAAGCCGCCGAGCGTGATCGGGGGCAGCGCGCACGCCGAGTCGCCGGAGTGGATGCCGGCCTCCTCGATGTGCTCCATGACGCCGCCGAGGTACAGCTCCTCGCCGTCGTAGAGCGCGTCGACGTCGATCTCGATGGCGTCGTCGAGGAACCGGTCGACCAGGACCGGCCGCGAGGGGCTGATCTCGGTGGACTCGGCGATGTAGGACTCCAGCCGGGTCTCGTCGTAGACGATCTCCATGCCGCGTCCGCCGAGGACGTACGACGGCCGCACCAGGACCGGGTAGCCGATCTCGTCGGCGATGGCCTTGGCCTCGGCGAAGGTGGTGGCGGTGCCGTGCTTGGGGGCCGGCAGCCCGGCCTCCTGCAGGACCCGGCCGAAGGCGCCGCGGTCCTCGGCGGCGTGGATCGCCTCCGGGGAGGTGCCGACGATCGGCACGCCGTTGTCCTTCAGCGCCTGCGACAGGCCCAGCGGGGTCTGGCCGCCGAGCTGGACGACGACGCCCGCGACGGGACCGGCCTGCTGCTCGGCGTGGACGATCTCCAGCACGTCCTCCAGCGTCAGCGGCTCGAAGTAGAGGCGGTCGGAGGTGTCGTAGTCCGTGGAGACGGTCTCCGGGTTGCAGTTGACCATCACGGTCTCGTACCCGGCGGCGCTGAGCGCGAAGGAGGCGTGGACGCAGGAGTAGTCGAACTCGATGCCCTGGCCGATGCGGTTCGGGCCGGAGCCGAGGATGATGACGGCCGGCTTCTCGCGCGGGGCGACCTCGGTCTCCTCGTCGTAGGCCGAGTAGAAGTACGGGGTCTTCGCGGCGAACTCGGCGGCGCAGGTGTCGACCGTCTTGTAGACCGGGCGGATGCCCAGCGCGTGCCGGACCTCGCGCACCACGTCCTCGCGCAGGCCGCGGATCTCGCCGATCTGCTGGTCGGAGAAGCCGTGCCGCTTGGCCTCGGCGAGCAGCTCGCGGGTCAGCTCGGGCGCCCCGGCCAGCTCGTCGGCGATCTCCTTGATCAGGAAGAGCTGGTCGACGAACCAGGGGTCGATCTTCGTGTAGTCGAAGACCTCCTCGGGCGTGGCGCCCGCGCGGATGGCCTGCATGACGGTGTTGATGCGGCCGTCGGTCGGGCGGACCGCCGCGCGCAGCAGTTCCTCCTTGTCGCCGGTCTCGCCGACGAAGGTGAACTGGCTGCCCTTCTTCTCCAGCGAGCGCAGCGCCTTCTGGAAGGCCTCGGTGAAGTTGCGGCCGATGGCCATGGCCTCGCCGACCGACTTCATGGTGGTGGTGAGGGTGGAGTCGGCCTGCGGGAACTTCTCGAAGGCGAACCGCGGGGCCTTGACGACCACGTAGTCGAGGGTCGGCTCGAAGGAGGCCGGGGTCTCCTGCGTGATGTCGTTGGGGATCTCGTCGAGGGTGTAGCCGACGGCGAGCTTCGCGGCGATCTTGGCGATCGGGAAGCCGGTCGCCTTGGAGGCGAGCGCCGAGGAGCGGGACACGCGCGGGTTCATCTCGATGACGATGACCCGGCCGTCCTCGGGGTTGACCGCGAACTGGATGTTGCAGCCGCCGGTGTCGACGCCGACCTCACGGATGATCGCGATGCCGACGTCGCGCAGCACCTGGTACTCGCGGTCGGTGAGGGTCATCGCGGGGGCGACGGTGATGGAGTCACCGGTGTGCACGCCCATGGGGTCGAAGTTCTCGATGGAGCAGACGACCACGACGTTGTCGTTCTTGTCGCGCATCAGCTCCAGCTCGTACTCCTTCCAGCCGAGGATGGACTCCTCCAGGAGCACCTCGGTGGTCGGGGAGAGCGTGAGGCCCTGGCCGGCGATGCGGCGCAGCTCCTCCTCGTCGTGCGCGAAGCCGGAGCCGGCGCCGCCCATGGTGAAGGAGGGGCGCACGACGACCGGGTAACCGCCGAGCGTCTCGACGCCCGCGAGCACGTCGTCCATGGAGTGGCAGATGACCGAGCGGGCGGACTCGCCGTGGCCGATCTTCTTGCGGACCTCCTCCACGACCAGCTTGAACTTGTCGCGGTCCTCGCCCTTGTGGATGGCCTCGACGTTGGCGCCGATCAGCTCCACGCCGTACTTCTCCAGCACACCCTGCTCGTGCATGGAGATGGCGGTGTTGAGCGCGGTCTGGCCGCCGAGGGTGGGCAGCAGCGCGTCGGGGCGCTCCTTGGCGATGATCTTCTCGACGAACTCCGGGGTGATCGGCTCGACGTACGTGGCGTCGGCGATCTCCGGGTCGGTCATGATCGTCGCCGGGTTGGAGTTGACCAGGATCACCCGCAGGCCCTCGGCCTTCAGGACCCGGCAGGCCTGGGTGCCGGAGTAGTCGAACTCGGCGGCCTGGCCGATGACGATCGGGCCGGAGCCGATGACCAGGACGGACTGGATATCGGTGCGCTTAGGCACGCTGGCCCTCCATGAGCTTCACGAAGCGGTCGAACAGGTAGGCGGCGTCGTGCGGGCCGGCCGCCGCTTCGGGGTGGTACTGGACGCTGAAGGCCGGCTTGTCGAGAAGCTGGAGGCCCTCCACCACGTTGTCGTTGAGGCAGACGTGGGAGACCTCGGCGCGGCCGAAGGGGGTCTCGGAGACCTGGTCGAGCGGGGCGTCGACGGCGAAGCCGTGGTTGTGCGCGGTGACCTCGACCTTGCCGGTCGTGCGGTCCTGCACCGGCTGGTTGATGCCGCGGTGGCCGTACTTCAGCTTGTAGGTGCCGAAGCCGAGGGCGCGGCCGAGGATCTGGTTGCCGAAGCAGATGCCGAACAGCGGGGTGCCGCGCTCCAGGACGCCCTGCATGACGGAGACGGGGTGGTCGGCGGTGGCGGGGTCGCCGGGGCCGTTGGAGAAGAACACGCCGTCGGGGTCGACCGCGTAGACGTCGTCGACGGTCGCGGTGGCGGGCAGCACGTGCACCTCGATGCCGCGCTCGGCCATGCGGCGCGGGGTCATGCCCTTGATGCCGAGGTCGACGGCGGCGACGGTGAACTTCTTCTCGCCGATCGCGGGGACGACGTACGGCTCGGTGGTGGCGACCTCGGCGGACAGGTCGGCGCCCGTCATCTGCGGGGCTTCCTGCACCCGGGCCAGCAGCGCGGCGTCGTCGCGGATCGCCTCGCCGCTGAAGATGCCGACGCGCATGGCGCCGCGCTCGCGCAGGTGGCGGGTGAGGGCGCGGGTGTCGATGCCGCTGATGCCGACGACGCCCTGGGCGGCCAGCTCCTCGTCCAGCGTGCGCCGGGAGCGCCAGCTGGAGGGCACGCGCGCGGGGTCGCGCACCACGTAGCCGGAGACCCAGATCTTCTTGGACTCCATGTCCTCGTCGTTGACACCGGTGTTGCCGACGTGCGGGGCGGTCATCACCACGACCTGCCGGTGGTACGACGGGTCGGTGAGGGTCTCCTGGTAGCCGGTCATGCCGGTGGAGAACACGGCCTCGCCGAAGGTCTCCCCCACGGCCCCGTAGGCGCGGCCGCGGAAGATCCGGCCGTCCTCCAGGACGAGTACGGCGGGAACCTTGCCAGCTCCCCTTGTGGAGGTCGTCATCGTTCGGCGCCTTCCGTCGTGTTGGTCTTGATCATGTCGTTGAGGGCGTCGGCCCACGCGTTGTGCTCGGCCGCCCGGTCGGAGCGGAAGCCCGAGTCGATCAGCCTGCCGCCGTGCTCCCAGGTCACGACGAGCAGGCCGCCCTCGGTGAGCACCTTGCCGGCGATGCCCTTGTCGAGCCGGGCCCCGCGCAGCGCGGCCGCGGGGACGAAGAAGTCGCGCGCCCCGGGGCGTACGACGTCCAGTCCGGCGTCCGTCAGCGTGAGCTCGGCCCGGCTGCGGGTGCCGAGGCCGTGCGCCACGATGCGGTCCAGCCACTGCCCGGCGGTGGTGGAGCCGTGGTAGCGGCCGCTCAGGGTCAGTCCGGCCGGGCCCGGGTCGTCCGGCATTCCGGGCAGCGGCGGCTTGCCGCCTCCGTCGAGGGGGGTGGCGGACGACGGGCGGGAGGGCAGCTCGGGCAGGTCGCTCTGGAGCGTGCCGCGCCACTTCCACCCCTCGCGCATCAGCCAGTAGACGAGCGCGACGAAGAGGGCGAGACCGACGACCCAGCCGATGCGGGCGGCCCAGTCGGTGACCTCGGCCGATTCCTTCTCGGCGGCCAGCAGGATTACAGGTGTCACGTGAGCTTCCCGTCGACGAGCGTGGCCTTGCCCCGGAGCCAGGTGTGCGTGACACGGCCCGGCAGCTCGCGCCCCTCGTAGGGGGTGTTGCGGCTGCGCGAGGCGAAGCCCGCGGGGTCCACAGAGCCACGGTATGCCGTGTCGACGAGGGTGAGGTTGGCGGGCTCACCTGCCGAGACGGGACGGCCGTGGTTGCGGGCCCGTCCGATCCGCGCGGGCTTGAAGGACATGCGGTCGGCGACGCCGGCCCAGTCCAGCAGGCCCGTGTCGACCATCGTCTCCTGGACCACCGACAACGCCGTCTCCAGGCCCACCATGCCCATGGCGGCCGCGGCCCACTCGCAGTCCTTGTCCTCGTGCGGGTGCGGGGCGTGGTCGGTGGCCACGATGTCGATGGTGCCGTCGGCGAGCGCCTCGCGCAGCGCCATCACGTCACGCTCGGTGCGCAGCGGCGGGTTCACCTTGTAGACCGGGTCGTACGTCCGGACCAGCTCGTCGGTGAGGAGGAGGTGGTGCGGGGTGACCTCGGCGGTGACCTGGATGCCGCGGGACTTGGCCCAGCGGACGATCTCCACGGACCCGGCGGTCGACAGGTGGCAGATGTGCACGCGGGAGCCGACGTGCTCGGCGAGCAGGACGTCCCGGGCGATGATCGACTCCTCGGCCACCGCCGGCCAACCCCCGAGTCCCAGCTCGGCGGAGACGACGCCCTCGTTCATCTGGGCGCCCTCGGTCAGCCGCGGCTCCTGCGCGTGCTGCGCGACGACGCCGCCGAAGGCCTTCACGTACTCCAGGGCCCGGCGCATGATCACGGCGTCGTGGACGCACTTGCCGTCGTCGGAGAAGACGGTGACCCCGGCGGCCGACTCGTGCATCGCGCCCAGCTCGGCGAGCTTCTGCCCCTCCAGGCCGACGGTGACGGCGCCGACGGGCTGCACGTCGCAGTAGCCGTGCTCCTTGCCGAGCCGCCAGACCTGCTCCACCACACCGGCGGTGTCGGCGACCGGGAAGGTGTTGGCCATGGCGAACACGGCGGTGTAGCCGCCGGAGGCCGCCGCGCGCGTGCCGGTCAGCACGGTCTCGGAGTCCTCGCGGCCGGGCTCGCGCAGGTGGGTGTGCAGGTCGACCAGGCCGGGCAGCAGCACCTTGCCGTCGGCCTCGACGACCTCGGCGCCCTCGGCGGACAGCCCGGCGCCGACCTCGGCGACGGTCTCGCCGTCGATCAGGACGTCCTGCGCCTCGCCGCCGAGCACCCGCGCACCGCGGATCAGGATCTTGCTCATGGTCTTACTTCTCCTCGGTACGGGCGGTCTGGGTGGTGGCGGGCTCGTTGCCGCCCAGCAGCAGGTACAGGACGGCCATCCGGATGGAGACCCCGTTGGCGACCTGCTCGACGACCGTGCAGCGGTCGGAGTCGGCGACCTCGGCGGTGATCTCCATGCCGCGGACCATCGGGCCGGGGTGCATCACGACGGCGTGCTCGGGCATCCGCGCCATGCGGTCGCCGTCGAGGCCGTAGCGGCGCGAGTACTCGCGCTCGGTCGGGAAGAACGCGGCGTTCATGCGCTCGCGCTGCACCCTCAGCATCATCACCGCGTCGGACTTGGGCAGCGTGCTGTCCAGGTCGTACGACACCTCGCAGGGCCAGTTCCCGACGCCCACCGGCAGCAGGGTCGGCGGGGCGACCAGGGTGACCTCGGCGCCGAGGGTGTGCAGCAGGTCGACGTTGGAGCGGGCGACCCGGCTGTGCAGGACGTCGCCGACGATGGTGATGCGCCGGCCGGCGAGGTCCTGGCCGATCCCCGCGTCCCGGCCGACGAGCCGGCGGCGCATGGTGAAGGCGTCCAGCAGGGCCTGGGTGGGGTGCTGGTGGGTGCCGTCACCGGCGTTGATGACGTGGGCGTCGATCCAGCCGGAGGTCGCCAGCCGGTACGGGGCCCCCGAGGCGCCGTGCCGGATGACCACGGCGTCGACGCCCATGGCCTCCAGCGTCTGGGCGGTGTCCTTCAGGGACTCGCCCTTGGAGACGCTGGAGCCCTTGGCGGAGAAGTTGATGACGTCCGCGGAGAGCCGCTTCTCGGCGGCCTCGAAGGAGATCCGGGTCCGGGTGGAGTCCTCGAAGAAGAGGTTGACGATCGTGCGGCCGCGCAGGGTCGGCAGCTTCTTGATCGGCCGGTCGGCCACCCGGGCCATCTCCTCGGCGGTGTCGAGGATCAGGACGGCGTCGTCGCGGGTGAGGTCGGCGGCCGAGATGAGATGACGCTGCATCTGTCAGGCTCCGTAAGGCAGTTCAAGCAAGAGGGAGATAACGGGCAACCGGGCGCGCACCGGGGCGGCGTACGGCAGCGGCCGTGCGCCCTGATTGCTACTGGGCGGTCTGCTTCACACCGAGCAGCACGGTGTCGCGACCGTCCTCCTCGGCGAGCTGGACCTTGACCGTCTCCCGCAGCGACGTGGGGAGGTTCTTGCCGACGTAGTCGGCGCGGATGGGCAGTTCGCGGTGGCCGCGGTCGACGAGGACCGCGAGCTGCACCGCGCGGGGGCGCCCGATGTCGTTCAGGGCGTCGAGGGCGGCGCGGATGGTGCGGCCGGAGAACAGCACGTCGTCGACGAGCACGACGAGCTTGCCGTCGATGCCGTCACCGGGGATCTCGGTGCGGGCGAGCGCGCGCGGCGGCTGCAGGCGCAGGTCGTCGCGGTACATGGTGATGTCGAGCGAGCCGACCGGGACCTTGCGCTCGGTGATCTTCTCCAGCTTGACGGCGAGCCGCTGGGCGAGGAAGACGCCCCGGGTCGGAATGCCGAGGAGCACCACGTCGTCGGCGCCCTTGGCGCGCTCGACGATCTCGTGGGCGATGCGGGTCAGTACCCGCGCGATGTCGGGGCCTTCGAGAACGGGCCGCGCATCGGACGCTTGCGTGTCCATACGAAACGGACCTCCTTCTCCGCCTCACGGGACGGACCTTAAAGGACGTCGGGATTGCGCCATCCACGGTACCAGGCCCGCGTCACTCCCCCGATCACCCCCCTGCCGCGCCCCTGTCACCCGTTCGGCCCAACGCAGCGCCACTACCACGGAAGAGCCGGTGCGGACCATTCGGCTTGACGCGGCAGAGTAACGCTGCGTAACCTCACAGTGAGTTACCAGCCGCGCGGCCTGGCACCCACGCCAGACGCGTCGACACAGTGCCGGGGAGCTATATGTCCAGCGAATACGCCAAACAGCTCGGGGCCAAGCTCCGGGCGATCCGCACCCAGCAGGGCCTTTCCCTCCACGGTGTCGAGGAGAAGTCCCAGGGACGCTGGAAGGCGGTCGTGGTCGGTTCGTACGAGCGCGGCGACCGCGCCGTGACCGTCCAGCGCCTCGCCGAGCTGGCGGATTTCTACGGCGTCCCCGTGCAGGAGCTGCTTCCGGGCACCACCCCGGGCGGCGCCGCCGAGCCGCCGCCGAAGCTGGTCCTGGACCTGGAGCGGCTGGCCACCGTGCCGGCCGAGAAGGCGGGCCCCCTGCAGCGCTACGCGGCCACGATCCAGTCGCAGCGCGGTGACTACAACGGCAAGGTGCTCTCGATCCGCCAGGACGACCTGCGCACCCTCGCCGTCATCTACGACCAGTCGCCCTCGGTCCTCACCGAGCAGCTGATCAGCTGGGGCGTGCTGGACGCCGACGCGCGTCGCGCGGTCGCCTCCCACGAGGAGGGCTGACCGCTCGGCGGCTCAGCAGAAACGTACCGCCGGGGGGGGGGGGGCCCCGGGGGGGGGGCCCCCCCCCCGGGGGGGGGGGGGGGGGGGGGGGCCGGGCCCCCCCCGGGGGGGCCGGGGGGCCCCCCCCCCGTGGGGGCCCCCCCCCGGGGCGCCACCCAAAAAACGGCCGGGGGGGGGGGGCCCCCCCGGGGGGCCCCCCCCCCCCCGGCGGCGTTTCGGGGGCCTTGACGGGCCCGGACGACGCCGTAGGGCCCACCACGTGTCGTGGTGGGCCCTACGGCGTGTTCACGCCCTCCGGGGCGCGGGAACCGCGCGACCGGCCGTCGACGGCCCGCGGGTCGAGGACGACCGCGGCCCCCGGCCGGTTCTGCGGCTACGCGCGGCGCAGCGAGGGCTTCAGCTCCTTCAGACGGCCGAGCAGGCCGTTGACGAACGACGGCGACTCGTCCGTGGAGAACTCCTTGGCCAGCTGCACCATCTCGTCCAGCACGACGGCGTCCGGGGTCTCGTCGACCCAGATCAGCTCGTACGCGCCGAGCCGCAGGATGTTGCGGTCGACGACCGGCATCCGGTCGAGCGTCCAGCCGACCGAGTACTGCGCGAGCAGTTCGTCGATGCGCTGCGCGTGCTCCGCGTAGCCCTCGACCAGCTGCATCGTGTACTCGCTCACCGGCGGCTGCCGGGTGTCGGCCCGGGAGAGCCGGATCCAGTCCGCGAGGACCGTCAGGACGTCGGCGCCGCGCTGATCGCCTTCGAAGAGGATCTGGAAGGCGCGCTTGCGGGCCGTGTTGCGGGCAGCCACGGTTAGCTGTTCACCCGGCCGAGGTAGTCGCTGGTGCGGGTGTCGACCTTGATCTTCTCACCGGTGGTGATGAAGAGCGGGACCTGGATCTGGTGACCGGTCTCCAGGGTGGCGGGCTTGGTGCCGCCGGTGGAGCGGTCGCCCTGGACGCCCGGCTCGGTCTCGGCGATGGTCAGCTCGACGGCGGCGGGCAGCTCGACGAAGAGCACCTCGCCCTCGTGCTGGGCGACGGTGGCCGTGAAGCCCTCGACGAGGAAGTTGGCGGCGTCGGCGACCGTCTTGCGGTCGATGTGGAGCTGGTCGTACGTCTCCATGTCCATGAAGACGAAGTAGTCGCCGTCCATGTAGGAGAACTGCATGTCGCGCTTGTCGACGGTGGCCGTTTCGACCTTGACGCCGGCGTTGAAGGTCTTGTCGACGACCTTGCCGGAGAGCACGTTCTTGAGCTTGGTGCGCACGAAGGCCGGGCCCTTGCCGGGCTTGACGTGCTGGAACTCGACGACGGACCAGAGCTGGCCGCCTTCGAGCTTGAGCACCATGCCGTTCTTGAGGTCGTTCGTGGAAGCCACGGTTGCGGAATCTCCTGGACTGACGTGGACGACCCCGGGGCACGCACCTGCCTACAGGGCGAGCAGCTCCTTGGTCGTGATGGTGAGTAGCTCGGGTCCGCCGTCCGCCTCGGGGCGCACGACGAGCGTGTCATCGATCCGGACACCGCCCCGGCCCGGGAGGTGGACCCCCGGTTCGACGGTGACCGGCACGCAAGCGTCCAGTTTACCCATGGCCGCGGGACTCAACTGAGGGTCCTCGTCGATTTCGAGTCCGACCCCGTGTCCGACGAGCGGCGGGAGGCCTTCCGCGTACCCGGCGGAGTCCAGCACCTGGCGTGCCGCGCGGTCGACGTCCCGGCAGGCGGCGCCGGGCCTCAGGGCCTCCCGGCCGGCCCGCTGGGCGGCGAAGACCAGGTCGTACAGCTCGATCTGCCAGTCGGCGGGGGTCGTGCCGATCACGAACGTGCGGCCGATCTCGCAGCGGTAGCCGCGGTAGGCGGCGCCGAGGCACACGGAGAGGAAGTCGCCCTCCTCGACGCGGCGGTCGGTGGGCCGGTGCGAGCGCCGGCCGGCGTTCGGCCCGGCCGCGACGGAGGTGGGGAAGGCCGGGCCATCGGCGCCGTGGTCGACCAGGCGCCTCTCCAGTTCGAGGGCGAGGTGGCGTTCGGTGCGGCCGACGAGGATGGACTCCAGGAGTTCGCCCAGGGCCTGGTCGGCGATCTCCGCGCCGATGCGCAGGCAGGAGATCTCCTCCTCGTCCTTGACGACCCGGAGCTGTTCGACGGCGCAGGCCAGGTCGGCCAGGCGGAGCCGGGGGGCGGCCGAGCCGATGGCGCGGTGGCGCGCCACGGTGAGGTGGTGCTCCTCCACGGCCAGGGAGTCGGTGCCCCGCTCGGCGGCGAGCCCGGCGGCCGCGACGGCCGGATCGCCGGCGTGCGGGGACAGGGCGTGGACGCGCAGCGCCTCGTCGGGCCGGGCCTGCCCGGGGCCGTCGTCCGTCGGACCGGCGCAGACCAGCAGGTCCTCGGTCTCGCCCAGCAGCAGAACGGCGCCGCGCGGGGCGGCGCCCGCGAGATAGCGCACATTGGCGGGACGGGAGACGAGCGCCGCCGCGCTGCCACCCGCGTTGCAGCAATCCCGTAGCCGCGTCCGGCGGGCCGCGTACACCTCTGACATGACCCGAGCCTACGAGCGGTGGCCGGATGTCGCCGGTCGAGCGGGGCCGAGTGGGGGTGCCGCCGGCCGCGGGGCGAGCGTGCGGGCGGGGCGGAGGACGGTCCGGCGTGCGGGACGGCGCGCTGTGCGCCACGTCGGCCGCGTCGCCGGAACCGAGGCCGGTCCGAGGGAAGCCCGGTCGGAGCCGGTCCCGAGGCCGACCCCAGGAGGCGCCCGACCTGAGCCGATACCGAGGCCGGCCCGAGGGGGCGCCGACCTGAGCCTTCCCCGAGGCCGACCCAAGGGGGCGCCCGGTCGAAACCAGTCCCGAAGCTCAGGCCGACCCAAGGGGACGCCCGACCTGAGCCGGTCCCGAGGCCGACCCGAGGAGGCGCCCGGCCGGAACCCGGTCCCAAGGCCCCAGCAAGGCCCCGGACCTCCGTCAGCGGCGGCGCCCCGCCCCGGCTACCACTTCGGCGGGCTCGCTATCGCCCGCGCCAGCACGTCGTCCAGGACGCGTGCCGTCTCCGGCACGTCGAGCTGGGAGTTGTCGATGATCGGGAGCCCGGAGCCGTACCAGCCGGCCATGCGGCCGTGGATGCGGGCGACCTCCTCGTCGGTGAGGCGGCGGTTGCCGGTGCGCTCGGCGTTGCGCTCCAGGACGACGTCCAGCCCGGGCAGCAGGACGACGGGCAGCAGGCCGGGGCCCACGTGCCGCTTCCAGCCGCCGAGGCCGACGACCGGCCGGTCCGGGAAGATGGCGTCGTCGAGGATGCACGAGATGCCGTTGGCGAGGAAGTTGCGGGCGGCGAATCCGCAGGTGCGGCGGGCCAGGCGGTACTGCGCCTCGGAGTGGTCGTTCCACCCGGACTGCGGGTCGGCGAAGCCGGAGCGGACCCATTCGCGCACGTCGTCCAGGCTGATGTGGGCGGTGGGGGTCCTGCGGTGGTCCGCCCAGTACTTGGCCACGCTCGTCTTCCCCGCGCCCGCCGGGCCGATGAGCAGCACGGCGAGGGTGGTGGCCGACGGGTCCGGCGCGGCGGACGGGACGGGGGGCGCGCCGGGCGCGGCGACGGGACCGCCGGGCGGCAGCGGCACATGGCCGGTGCTGTCCGGTGCCGGGGGGACCGGCACGTGCTGCGGGACCGTGGGGTGGGCCGGCTGGACGGGGTGTCCCGGGGGTGGTGGGGGCACGGGGGCGGAGCTCTGGTGCGGTCCCGGGTGCGCTCCCGGGTGATGTGCGGCCGGCGACCAGCCGGCGGCCGGTCCGTGCCCCGGCTGGTGGGGCGGCGGCAGCGGAGAACCCACTGCGTGCTGCATCCGGTGCCACTCCGTCTCGTACAGGCGATGGGCGCTGACGGCGGGGGCCTGCCCCCCGCTCTTCCTCACAGCCTAAGGGGCGTGGGGTCGCCCCCCGTCCGAACGGTACCGCCCCCGGCGTTCGTCGGACGAACGACCGGGGGCGGTGCGAAGTGCGCGGGTGCGCGGGTGCGCGGGACGCGGGGAGTGCGCCGCGCGGACGGCGGTGCGCCGGTGGCCTACTGGCCCACCTCGCCGTAGGCGGCCAGCAGGATCGCCGGGTCGGGGCCCTCCATGACGGTGGGCTTGGCCAGCCCGTCCAGGACGATGAAGCGCAGCAGGTCGCCGCGGGACTTCTTGTCGACCTTCATGGTCTCCAGCAGCTTGGGCCACTGGTCGTAGCGGTAGTGCAGGGGCAGGCCCACCGACTCCAGGACGGTGCGGTGCCGGTCGGCGGTCGCGTCGTCCAACCGGCCCGCCAGACGCCCGAGTTCGGCGGCGAAGTGCATGCCGACGGAGACCGCCGCGCCGTGCCGCCACTTGTAGCGCTCGTTCTTCTCGATGGCGTGGCCGAGCGTGTGCCCGTAGTTGAGGATCTCCCGCAGGCCCGACTCCTTCAGGTCGGCGGAGACCACGTCGGCCTTGACCCGGATGGAACGCTCGATCAGCTCCGCGGTGTGCGGACCGGCCGGGGTGCGCGCCGCCTCGGGGTCGGCCTCGATGAGGTCGAGGATGACCGGGTCGGCGATGAAGCCGGCCTTGATGACCTCCGCCAGCCCGGAGACGTAGTCGTTGACCGGCAGGGAGTCCAGCGCGGCCAGGTCGCACAGCACGCCGGCCGGCGGGTGGAAGGCGCCGACGAGGTTCTTGCCCTCGGCGGTGTTGATGCCGGTCTTGCCGCCGACGGCCGCGTCGACCATGGCCAGCACGGTGGTGGGGACGGCGATCCAGCGCACGCCGCGCAGCCAGGTCGCGGCCACGAACCCGGCCAGGTCGGTGGTCGCACCGCCGCCCACGCCGACGATGACGTCGGTGCGGGTGAAACCGGACTGCCCCAGCGCCTTCCAGCAGTAGGCGGCGACCTCGGCGGTCTTGGCCTCCTCCGCGTTCGGCACCTGGATGGCGATCGCCTCGAAGCCCTGTTCCGCCAGGTCGGCGCGGAGCGCGTCGCCGGTCTCGGCCAGCGCCTCGGGGTGCACGATCGCGACGCGCTTGGCCTTGGCGCCGATCAACCCGTCCAGTTCGCCGAGCAGTTGACGGCCGACCAGCACCTCGTACGGGTCGGTGCCCGCGGTGCCGCCCACCTGGATCCGGGTGACTGACTCGCTCATGCTTGCTTCAACTCCAGTGCGTCCAGGGCGGCTTGCGCGACCTCTTCGGGGGTGCGGCCGTCGGTGGGTACGACGGTGGTGGCGACCTGTTCGTACAGGTGCCGGCGGGCCTCCATCAGCTCGCGCCACTGCTTGCGCGGGTTGACCGCCAGCAGGGGCCGGGCCGCGTTGAGGCCGGTGCGCCTGACCGCCTCCTCCACGTCCATCGACAGGTAGACCACCCGCTGCCCGGCGAGCAGCGCCCGCGTGCCGGCGTCGAGGATCGCGCCGCCGCCCAGGGCGAGGACTCCGTCGTGCCCGGCGAGCGCGGTGCGCACCGCCTCCTTCTCCAGCGCGCGGAAGGCCGGCTCGCCCTCCTCGACGAAGATGTCGGCGATGGCGCGGCCCTGCGCGGCGACGATGTCGTCGTCGGTGTCGCGGTAGGCGACGCCGAGCCGCTCGGCCAGCAGCCGCCCGACGGTGGACTTGCCGACCCCCATCGGGCCGACCAGCACGACCAGGGGCACCGCACTCACCTGATCGCCAGGTTGTCGAGGTAGGACCGCACGTTGCGGCGGGTCTCGGTCACGCTGTCGCCGCCGAACTTCTCCGCCACCGCGTCGGCGAGCACCAGCGCGACCATCGCCTCCGCGACGATGCCGGCCGCCGGCACGGCGCACACGTCGGAGCGCTGGTGGTGGGCCTGGGCGGGCTCGCCGGTGGTGACGTCCACGGTCTGCAGCGCCCGCGGCACGGTCGCGATCGGCTTCATCGCCGCCCGCACCCGCAGCAGCTCACCCGTGGTCAGGCCGCCCTCGGTGCCACCGGAACGCCCCGTGGCCCGCTTGATCCCCTCGGGCGTGGTCACGATCTCGTCGTGCGCCTTCGAGCCCGGCACCCGCGCCAGGTCGAAGCCGTCCCCGACCTCGACGCCCTTGATCGCCTGGATGCCCATGAGCGCGGCCGCCAGCCGGGCGTCCAGCCGCCGGTCCCAGTGCACGTGCGAGCCCAGGCCCACCGGCACGCCGTAGGCCAGCACCTCCACCACACCGCCGAGGGTGTCGCCGTCCTTGTGGGCCTGGTCGATCTCCGCGACCATCGCCTTCGAAGCGTCCTGGTCCAGGCAGCGCACCGGATCCGCGTCCAGCCGCTCCACGTCCGCCGGCGTCGGGTACACCCCGTAGGGCGCCTTCGCCGCCGCCAGCTCCACCACGTGGGAGACGATCTCGATCCCGGCCGTCTCCTTCAGGTACGACCGCGCCACCGCGCCCAGCGCCACCCGGGCCGCCGTCTCGCGCGCCGAGGCGCGCTCCAGCACCGGCCGGGCCTCCTCGAAGCCGTACTTCTGCATGCCCGCCAGGTCCGCGTGGCCGGGCCGCGGCCGGGTCAGCGGCGCGTTGCGGGCCAGACCGGCGAGGATCTCCGGATCCACCGGGTCGGCCGCCATGACCTGCTCCCACTTCGGCCACTCGGTGTTGCCCACCATGACCGCCACCGGGGAACCGAGCGTCAGTCCGTGCCGCACGCCGCCGAGGAACGTCACCTCGTCACGCTCGAACTTCATCCGGGCACCGCGCCCGTAGCCCAGCCGCCGCCTCGCGAGATGGTCCGCCACCATGTCCGTGGTGATCGGCACACCGGCGGGAAGACCCTCCAGCGTCGCCACGAGTGCGGGACCGTGGGACTCCCCCGCGGTCAGCCAGCGCAACCTGCTCAACGGTGCTCCTCAGTGCTCGCGCCCCGGTACTGCCCTGCGTACGCGCGTCTCGCGTACGGCGACGGCGCGACCGGGTGCGCGGCTCCGGTCCGCCACCTCCGATCCTCCCACGTCCGGGCTCGCGGCCCGGCCGCCGGTCCATCAGGCGGACGGGCGCGAGCGGCTCCGGACGGCGGAGGGATCAGACCGGGCCCTGGCCCTGGCGCTGCTGCGGCGCGTAGGCGCCGAGGAAGTCGGCACCGCTCGGCTGCTGCGGCTGCGCCTGGATCCGCGCCTGCGGCTGCGCCTGGGGCGCGTACGCCCCGAGGTGGTCGGCGCCGCTCCCCTGCCGGGGCTGCGGCGCGTACGGGCCGAGGTGGTCGGCGCCGCGGCCCTGTCCGTGCGGGACCGCCGCCTGCGCCGGTCCGCCGCTGCGGGCGGCGCGCCGGTGGGCGATCCTGCGCTTGATCTTGACGACCCAGGAGGCGACGACCGCCAGCACGACGAGGGCGAGCACCGCGATCTGCGCCCAGTCGGGCAGGAACCACAGCAGGGCCTCGAATATCTCGCCCTTCACGGACGCCAGAGGCACGCCAGTAGACATGAACCGTTCTTCCCCTCCCGTTCCGCCCCCTGCGGAACCGAAGGGATCCTAGCGGGCCGCGAGGGCGCGCTCGCCCGCTTTTCGCATGGCGTCCAGCGGGGCCGGGGAGCGTCCCGTCATCTGCTCGACCTGGAGCACCGCCTGGTGCACCAGCAGGTCGAGGCCGCTGACGACGGCACCGCCGTACGCCGACCAGCGGGCCGCGAGGACGGTCGGCCAGGGGTCGTAGAGCACGTCGAAGAGGGCCGCCGGACGCTCGGGCACGGCGTGGGCGAGGACGTCGGTGACGCCGGCCGGGGTGGTGGTGACCACCAGCGGGGCGTGCAGGGCCCGCTCGGCGTCCGCCCAGTCGGCGATCCGCACGGCGACCTCCAGCCGCTCGGCCCACTGCCGCATCTGCGCGCCGCGGGCCTCGCTGCGCACGTAGACGGTGATCTCGCCCGCGCACACCCGGGAGAGCGCGGCCAGCGCGGACGACGCGGTCGCGCCCGCGCCGACGATCGCGGCGGCCTCGACCTTGTCGATGCCGTGCTCCCGCAGGGCCGCCACCATGCCCGGGATGTCGGTGTTGTCGCCGACCGTGCGGCCGTCCTGGGCGAAGACGACGGTGTTGACCGCGTCGACCGAGGCCGCGGTCTCGGTGATCCCGTCGAGCAGCGGGATCACCGCCCGCTTCAGCGGCATGGTCAGCGACAGGCCCGCCCACTCGGGGCCGAGCGTCTCGAAGAACCCGGGCAGCCCGTCCTCGTCGACCTCGAAACGGTCGTACGTCCACCCTTCCAGGCCCAGCTCGCCGTACGCGGTGCGGTGCAGCACCGGCGAGAGCGAGTGGGCGATCGGGGAGCCGAGGACGGCGGCTCGGCGCGGTGCGGCCATCAGTTGCCCCTCGAGGCGTTGAACTGATCGACCAGCTTCTGGTGATCGGCGTTCGTCTTGGTGAACTTGCTGGTCTTCCCGTCGAGCGAGATGAAGTAGTACCAGCCCTCGTCCGTGGGGTCGAGGGCGCCCTTGAGCGCGTCCTCGCCGGGGTTGTCGATCGGTCCCGGCGGCAGGCCCTTGTAGAAGTACGTGTTGTACGGGTTGTCGTAGTTCCGCAGCTCGCTCAGGCTCAGGTCGATCTCGCTCTGGTTCTTGATGTAGTTGTACGTGGAGTCGAACTCCAGCATCCCGTTGGTCTGCGGGTTCCCGGGCTTCATGCGGTTGTAGACGACCTCGGCCATCTTGCGGAAGTCGTCGTGGCTGGTGCCCTCGGCCTGCACCAGGCTCGCGATGGTGATCAGCTGCCAGGGGTCTTCCAGACCGAGGCTCTCGGCCTTCTTCACGACGCCGAGCTGCTGGTACGTCGCGGTGGCCCGGGCCACCATCTTCTTGAGGACGTCCTTGGGCTTCTGCCCCTTGGCGACGCCGTAGCTGGAGGGGTAGAGGAACCCTTCCAGCGGGTCCTTGACGTCCTCGTGGTTCATCGCCCAGTCGGGCAGGCCGAGGTTCTTCCACTCCTTCTCGGCGACCGCGGCGGTGGTGCCGGCCTCGACCTCCAGCCGCTTGTCGATGAGCTGGTAGATGTCGGCGTTGCGCTTGCCCTCGGCGATGATCAGGTTGTCGCGGCTCTCCGGGCTGAGCATCAGTTCGACCGCGCTCGCGGCCGACATCTGCTTCTGGAGCGTGTAGACGCCGTCCTGGATGTTCTGGCCCTCCGGGTTGCTCTGCTGGGCCGCGACGAAGGCGTCGACGCTCTTGACGACACCCGCCTGCTTGAGCGTCTGGCCGAT
This sequence comes from Streptomyces sp. NPDC085946, assembly GCF_044540485.1. NCBI lineage: Bacteria > Bacillati > Actinomycetota > Actinomycetes > Kitasatosporales > Streptomycetaceae > Streptomyces > Streptomyces sp. NPDC085946. The sequence goes on from NZ_JBITSF010000003.1 coordinate 143,189, forward strand.
CTTGTAGCCCAGCGCGCCCTCGGGGATCTCGACGGTCACCTGCTCGCCGTTGCCGTCTCCCTCGAAGTCCGGGGCGGCGGCGAAACGATCCTGGTAGAACTGGTAGCCGAAGTAGCCGACGCCCGCCACGCCGCCGCCGAGGACGAGGACGACCACCAGGCAGGCGACGCCGTTGCGCCCCTTCCTGCCCTTGCCGCCGCGGCCCCGCCGCTCGCCGCGCCCGCGCCGGTCCTGCGGCTCGTCGTCCTCGTCGCCGCCCGCGAAGAAGGCGTGTTCGCCCTGGTCGGGACCCGGGTCCCAGTCGGTCTCCGGTTCGGGCTCGGCGCGCCGCCGATTGGGTGGCTCCGGCGGCGGATAGGCGTCGGGGGTGCCGTAGTAGTCGGCCTCGCCGCCGTACCCGGCCTGCTGCTGCCCGTAGGGGTCCGCCGCGTCGCCGGGGTACGGGACCTGCTGCTGTCCACCCGTGGACCAGCCGTCGCCGTCGTACGCCTGCTGGTGCCCGTGGTCCTGCGGGTGGCCCTGCCCCTGCTGGTGGGCCTGGGCGCCGTACTGCTGCTCGTCGTACCGCTCCTGGCCGTACGGGGGGTACTGCTGCTGCGCCTGGCCGTAACCGGACTGGTCGCCGGTGCTCCATTCGCCGTACTGCGGCTGCTGCGGATAGTGCTGCGGCTGGCCGCCGTAGGGGGACTGCCGGCCCTCGTGAGCCTGCTGTCCTCCCCATCCGCCGTCCCCGTACAACGGGTCCTCCGGATGCCACGGTTCGGAGCCTGGGCCCCGGCCATACTCAGTCATCGATCCCCTAGAGCCGCGAGGCGGCGGTCGCGCGGCTTCGGCACGGCTTCCGTTCCGCCTCTTGTGGTGCGGCGGCTGTTCGAATGCTGCCGCATCGCGCGGAACGTTACCGTATCGCGATCAGATGACCACTTCGACGCCCTCACCGGGTGCCTTCCCTGACACCCGTTCGGATTCGAGCGCCTGCTGCAGGATGATCACCGCGGCCGCCTGGTCGATGACGGACCGGCCCTTCTTGGACTTCACGCCCGAGGCGCGCAGTCCCTGGCTGGCCGTCACCGTCGTCATGCGTTCGTCCACCAGTCTGACCGGAACCGGCGCGATCATGCGTGCGAGGTCCTGGGCGAATCCGCGGACCTTGACCGCCGCCGGGCCCTCGCCCCCCTTCAGGGAGCGAGGCAGGCCGACGACGACCTCGAGGGGCTCGTACTCCTCGACGAGCTGCTTCAGACGGCGGTGAGCCGCGGGGACGTCCCGGCCGGGGACCGTCTCCACCGGGGTGGCGAGGATCCCGTCGGGGTCGCACGAGGCGACCCCGATCCGGGCGTCCCCGACGTCGATCGCGAGCCGGCGGCCGCGGCGCACGCCCCGGCCGTCCCCGCCCGGCTCTCCGGCGGCGCTCACTTGGCCGTGTCCGCCACGAGACGCTCGACGGCGTCGACGGCGTCGCCGATGGCGGCCGGGTTCTGGCCGCCGCCCTGGGCGACGTCCGGCTTGCCGCCACCGCCGCCGCCGAGGGTCTTGGCGGCCGTGCGGACCAGGTCACCGGCCTTGAGACCGCGCTCGCGGGCGGCCTCGTTGGTGGCGATGACCGTCAGCGGCTTGCCGTTGGCCGTGGTGAACAGGGCCACGACCGCGGCCCGCCCGCCCTGGATGCGGCCGCGCACGTCGAGGACCAGCTTGCGCAGGTCGTCGGCGGTGGTGCCGTCCGGGACCTGACCGGTGACGACGGCGATGCCACGGACGTCCTTGGCGGACTCGGCGAGACCGGCGGCGGCCTGGAGCACCTTCTCGGCGCGGAACTTCTCGATCTCCTTCTCGGCGTCCTTCAGCTTGGCCAGCATGCCGGCCACCTTCTCCGGGAGCTCCTCGGAGCGGCCCTTGAGCAGTTCGGTGAGCTGGTTGACGACCGTGTGCTCGCGGGCGAGGAAGTTGTAGGCGTCCACGCCGACCAGGGCCTCGATACGGCGCACGCCGGAGCCGATGGAGGACTCGCCGAGCAGCTTCACCAGACCCAGCTGGGCGGTGTTGTGCACGTGGGTGCCGCCGCACAGCTCCTTGGAGAAGTCACCGATGGTGACGACGCGCACCCGCTCGCCGTACTTCTCGCCGAACTCGGCGATGGCGCCCTGCTTGCGGGCCTCGTCGATGCCCATGACGTCGGCGCGGACGTCGAGGTCGCGGGCGAGCACCTCGTTGATCTTCTGCTCGACGTCGGTCATCACCGTCTGCGGCACGGCGGACGGGGAGCCGAAGTCGAAGCGGAAGCGGCCGGGCTGGTTCTCGGAACCGGCCTGGGCGGCCGTCGGGCCGAGGGCGTCGCGCAGGGCCTGGTGGGTGAGGTGGGTGGCCGAGTGGGCGCGGGCGATGGCCGTGCGGCGGCGGGCGTCGATGGAGGCGTGGGCCTTGGCGCCGACGGTGACCTCGCCGACCTGGACGACGCCCTTGTGGACGTAGACGCCCGGGACCGGCTTCTGGCAGTCGCGGACCTCGATGACGGCGCCGGTGTCGACCTTGATGCGGCCGGTGTCGCCGATCTGGCCGCCGCCCTCGGCGTAGAACGGGGTGCGGTCGAGGACGATCTCGACCTCGTCGCCCTCGGTGGCGGCCGGCGAGGAGGCACCGTCGACCAGGATGCCGACGACGGTGGACTCGCCCTCGGTGTCGGTGTAGCCGATGAAGTCGGTCTCCCCGGCCCGGTCGGCGATCTCGCGGTAGGCGCCGAGGTCGGCGTGGCCGGTCTTCTTGGCCTGGGCGTCGGCCTTGGCGCGCTCCCGCTGCTCCTTCATCAGGCGGCGGAAGCCGTCCTCGTCCACGGACAGCCCTTGCTCGGCGGCCATCTCCAGGGTGAGGTCGATCGGGAAGCCCCAGGTGTCGTGGAGCAGGAAGGCCTTGTCGCCGGGCAGCACGGTGGAGCCGGCGGCCTTGGTCTCGGACACGGCGGTGTCGAGGATGTTGGTGCCGGCCTTCAGCGTCTTGAGGAAGGCGTTCTCCTCGGCGAGGGCGACCTTCTCGATGCGCTCGCGGTCGGTGATCAGCTCGGGGTACTGCTGCCCCATCATGCCGATGACGACGTCGATGAGGTCCTTGACGACCGGGCCGGTGGCGCCGAGCAGGCGCATGTTGCGGATGGCGCGGCGCATGATGCGGCGCAGCACGTAGCCGCGGCCCTCGTTGCCGGGGGTGACGCCGTCGCCGATGAGCATGGTGGCGGTGCGCATGTGGTCGGTGACCACGCGCAGGGAGACGTCCGAGGCCTGGGCGTCGCCGTAGCGGACGCCGGTCAGCTCGGTGGCCTTGTCGATCACGGCCATGGAGGTGTCGATCTCGTACATGTTCTGCACGCCCTGCAGAATCATGGCGAGCCGCTCGAGGCCGAGACCGGTGTCGATGTTCTTGCTCGGCAGGTCCCCGAGGATCTCGAAGTTGTCCTTGCCGATGCCCTCGCCCCGCTCGTACTGCATGAAGACGAGGTTCCAGATCTCCACGTACCGCTCGTCGTTGACGGCGGGGCCGCCCTCGGCGCCGAACTCGGGGCCGCGGTCGTAGTTGATCTCGGAGCAGGGGCCGCACGGGCCGGGGACGCCCATGGACCAGTAGTTGTCCTTCATGCCCAGGCGCTGGATGCGCTCCTTGGGCACGCCGACGACCTCGTGCCAGATGCGCTCGGCCTCGTCGTCGTCCTTGTAGACGGTGATCCACAGGCGCTCGGGGTCGAGGCCGTAGCCGCCCTTGTCCTGGGGCGTGGTGAGCAGCTCCCAGGCGAGCTTGATGGCGCCTTCCTTGAAGTAGTCGCCGAAGGAGAAGTTGCCGCACATCTGGAAGAACGTGCCGTGGCGCGTGGTCTTGCCGACCTCTTCGATGTCGGGCGTGCGCACGCACTTCTGCACGCTGGTGGCGCGCGGGAACGGCGGCTTGACCTCGCCCAGGAAGTAGGGCTTGAAGGGCACCATGCCGGCGGGGACGAGCAGCAGAGTCGGGTCGTCCGCGATGAGCGACGCCGAAGGGACGACGGTGTGCCCGCGCTCCTCGAAGAAGCTCAGCCAGCGACGGCGGATCTCAGCCGACTCCATCAGTGGTCCTCATTCCGGTTGTACGAGTTCGTCTGGTACGTCGAACCCTCGACGTACGTCGGGTTGTTGCGGTTCTCGATGGCGGCGTGCCGCCGGGGCGCGGGGAGTTCGTGGTCGGGGACGGGGGCGTCGATCCCGAGCGCGTCGCCCAACTCGGCCTCCCGCTGGGCCATGTTGTCGCGGACGTCGAGCGCGAAGCCGACCGCGCGGTCCTTCAGCCGGTGACCGGCCTCGACCGCCTTGTGCGCCGCCGCGTGGGCGAGGCTCTCGGGGGTGAGCTGCTTCAGCTTCCGGTTGACCTTGGTGGTGGCCCACACTCCGGCGGCGACGCCGCTGGTGAACCAGAACGTACGGCGGAACATCGTTGGGTCAGTCCTTCTTTCCGCGAAGGTTGCGCTTCGTCCGCCGTGCGGCCGGGACGGTGCGGCCCACGATGACGGTACGCGTCGGTGCCTTCGCGGGCCGGTCGTCGTCCCGACGGCCGGCGATTGCCTTGCGCACCCCGTACCCGAAGGCGGCGACCTTCACCAGGGGACCGCCGAAGGTGGAGGCGACGGTGGTCGACAGCGCCGAGGCGTTCGACGTGACCTCCTGGACGTCGGAGGCGATCGCGTCGACCCGGTCGATCTGGGTCTGCGCGGAGCGCACCGCCGCGGAGGCGTCGGCCAGCAGCGGGACGGCCTGGTCGGTCACGTCCGCCACGAGCTTGGTGGTCGCCCGGAGCGTCTGGGCCAGCCTCGCCAGCGCGACGGCGAGGAAGGAGACCAGGATCGCCCAGAACACGGCCACCAGGATTCCGGCCACCTCTCCACCGGACACTGTGCACCCGCTCCCTGAAACGTGCCTGAACATCGAGAAAGTCGTGCACCGAGCCTATCGCGCCGGGCGTGCGGCTCCGTACCGGATTACCGCCCGGCCGACGCAGAAGCCCGCCGCCCCGCCCGCCGGGAAGGGCGGGGAGGCGGCGGGCTGGAGTACCGCGTGCCTGCCGGGGTCAGCGGGCGTAGTACTCGACGACGAGCTGCTCGTCGCAGATCACCGGGATCTCCTTGCGGTTCGGCTCGCGGTCCAGGCGGAACGCCAGGGCCTTGAGGTTCACCTGGAGGTAGCGCGGGGTCTCGCCCTCGGGGGCGAAGCCACCCTCACGGGCGATCGTGAAGAGGGTCTTCTCCTTGGAGCGGTCGCGGACCTGCACGACGTCGTCCGGGCGGACGCGGAAGGAGGGCTTGTCGACCTTCTTGCCGTTGACCTGGATGTGGCCGTGCACGACCATCTGGCGGGCCTGGTAGATCGTGCGGGCGATGCCCGAACGCAGGACCAGGGCGTCGAGACGACGCTCCAGCTCGATGATCAGGGCCTCACCGGTCTTGCCCTGGACCTTGGAGGCACGCTCGTAGGCGCGGACGAGCTGGCGCTCGGACACGTCGTACTGCGCGCGCAGACGCTGCTTCTCGAGCAGACGGACCTTGTAGTCCGAGTTCTGCTTGCGGCCGCGGCCGTGCTCACCCGGCGGGTAGGGGCGGGCCTCGAAGTACTTGACGGCCTTCGGGGTCAGCGCGATGCCGAGGGCACGCGACTTCTTGACCTTGGGGCGGGACTGGTTCGCCACTGTTTCTCTTTCCTAGTTCTCCGGCTTGTCAGGGTTGAGGGAGGTCGCATCCGCAGCCGGGGATCCCGCCTCGTCCCGAGGGACGGGGTGGGCAGCCGCTCCCCTGGTCTGGGCACATATGTGCAGCACGCGAGTGGCCCACCGACCGCTCCCGGAGCTCCGGGTGGTGGTGGGCTGCCCGCGACACCTGTCGACGGTGCGCGACGCTCCTGGAACCCCGAGGGGTTCCGGCCGACTGTCCCGTTCTGACTGCACCGGACTCGGCACTCCGACCGAGTCTACAGGGAACTCAGGACCGCTTACGACCGAGGTGCTTCCTGGTCCACTCCACGGCGTCCGCGTACCGCGCCTCGCCGCCGTGCCGGGTGGGTGTGTAGTACTCGCGGTCCTTCAGGGCGTCCGGGGCGTACTGCTGGGCGGCGATGCCCTCGGGCAGGTCGTGCGGGTACACGTACCCGTGCCCGTGGCCGAGCTTGCCCGCGCCCCGGTAGTGGCTGTCCCGCAGGTGCGCGGGCACCGGGCCGGCCAGCCCCTTGCGCACGTCCTCCAGCGCGGCGCCGATGGCGGTGGTCGCGGAGTTGGACTTGGGGGCGAGGGCCAGGGCGATGGTGGCGTGGCTGAGGGTGAGCGCGGCCTCGGGGAAGCCGATCATGGCGACGGCCTGGGCGGCGGCCACCGCGACGGGCAGGGCGTGGGGGTCCGCGAGGCCGATGTCCTCGCTGGCGGAGATCATCAGGCGGCGGGCGATGAAGCGCGGGTCCTCGCCGGCCTCGATCATCCGGGCCAGGTAGTGCAGGGCGGCGTCGACGTCGGAGCCGCGGATCGACTTGATCAGGGCGCTGGCCACGTCGTAGTGCTGGTCGCCGTCGCGGTCGTACTTCACGGCGGCGCGGTCGACCGTCTCCTCCAGCGTGGTCAGCGCGATCTCGGACTCGCCCTTGTCCAGGGCGGCGCCTGCGGCGGCCTCCAGGGCGGTCAGGGCGCGCCGGGCGTCGCCGCCGGCGATGCGCAGCAGGTGGTCCTCGGTCTCCTCGGGGAGGGTGACGGTGCCCTTGAGGCCGCGCTCGTCGGTGAGGGCCCGGCGCAGCAGGCCGCGGACGTCGTCGTCCGTGAGCGGTTCGAGGGTGAGCAGCAGGGAGCGGGACAGCAGCGGCGAGATCACCGAGAAGTACGGGTTCTCCGTGGTCGCCGCGATGAGCGTGACCCACCGGTTCTCGACGGCGGGCAGGAGGGAGTCCTGCTGGGCCTTGCTGAAGCGGTGGATCTCGTCGAGGAAGAGGACGGTCTCCTTGCCGTAGCCGCCGGAGGCGCGGCGGGCGCCGTCGATGACCGCGCGGACCTCCTTGACGCCCGCGGTGATCGCCGACAGCTCGACGAAGCGCTTGTGGGTGGCCTTGGAGACGACGTACGCCAGGGTGGTCTTGCCGGTGCCGGGCGGCCCCCAGAGGATCACCGAGGAGGGGCCGGCGGGGCCGGAGCCGCCCTCGCCGACCAGGCGGCGCAGGGGCGAACCCGGCTTGAGCAGGTGCTGCTGGCCCACCACCTCGTCCAGGGTGCGCGGGCGCATGCGCACGGCCAGGGGGCTGCCGGTCGGGTCCTTCTCCTGGCGTTCTTCGGCTGCGGCGGTGAACAGGTCGGGCTCCACGCTGAAACCCTAAATCACCGCACCGACAGTCCCGCCGGGGACGTCAGCTCGTCCAGAAGTCCCACCAGCGGGTCAGGATCAGCATGCCGATGATGCCAATGTGCAGGACCGGCATGACCCAGGTGAACTCGCCGAAGAAGCCCTTCAGCCAGCCCGGGGCCGGCAGGAAGCCCTTGCGGACGTTGAACGACGTCACGTACCAGAACATGATGATCGTCGCGACCCAGGCCAGGGAGCACCACAGGCACAGGGCGTTGATCCGGTACAGGGACTGGAACGTCAGCCAGGCGCAGAAGGAGACGCCGAACAGGGTGCCCGCGTTGAAGGTGAGCCAGTACCAGCGCGGGAAGCGGGCGCGGGCCAGCAGGCTCACGCCGACGCCGACGACGATGCCGTAGGCCACCAGGCCCAGCATCGGGTTGGGGAAGCCGAAGACGGAGGCCTGGTCGCTCTCCATGACGCTGCCGCAGGAGACGACCGGGTTGAGGCTGCACCCCGGGGTGAAGGTCTTGCCCTCGACCTTGGCCTCGAGGAGCTTGAACTTGTCGAGCGTGATGATCCACGCGGCGAGCAGTCCGGCGGCGCCGGTGAGCACCAGCATCAGGGCGAAGGCACGGCTGCCGCCCTCGGCGCGCGGGGCGGCGGTGCGCTCCGGCTCGGACTCCGGCTCGGGCGCCGTGGAGACGTCGTTGACTGTCGTCTTGCTCATCACGCCGATTCCGTCACTTGAGGCCTGGACCATCTTCGGGCAGGGCCATTGTGCCGCACACGGGGGCCTGTCGGCCGTTCGATGGACATAAGTGAGCCAGCGCGCGGGAGTGACGCGCGGGGCCGGTGCTTGACGAGCACCGGCCCTGCCGGCGGCGTGCCGCTAGCCGAGCCGGGACTCCAGCTCCGCCACGATCTCGTTGACGCCGATCGCCGTCTGCTCGCCGGACTCCATGTCCTTGAGCTGGACCACGCCCTCGGCGAGGTCGCGCTCGCCGGCGACGATCGTGTAGCGGGCGCCGCTGCGGTTGGCGTTCTTCATGGCGCCCTTGAGGCCCTTGCCGCCGTAGGAGAAGTCCGCCGCGATGCCGTTCTTGCGCAGCTCGGTGACCTTCGCGAACAGCACGCGGCGGGCCCCCTCGCCGAGCGGCACCGCGAACACGCTGGTGGTGGCGGGGAGCTGGAGCTCGACGCCCTCCGCCTCCAGGGCGAGGACCGTGCGGTCGACGCCGAGGGCCCAGCCGACGGACGGCAGCGCGGGGCCGCCGATCATCTCGGACAGGCCGTCGTAGCGGCCGCCGCCGCCCACCGCGGACTGGGAGCCGAGGCCGTCGTGGACGAACTCGAAGGTGGTGCGCGTGTAGTAGTCCAGGCCGCGCACCAGCTTGGGGTCGTCCTCGAAGGAGACGCCGGCCGCGGTGATCAGCTCGCGGACCTCCTCGTGGTACGCCTTGCAGGCGTCGCAGAGGTAGTCGCGCAGCAACGGCGCGTCCGCGAGCTGCTTCTGCACCTCGGCGCGCTTGTCGTCGAGGACGCGCAGCGGGTTGATGTCCGCGCGGCGCAGGGTGTCCTCGTCCAGGTCCAGGCCGCGCAGGAAGTCCTGCAGCGCCGCCCGGTAGACCGGCCGGCACTCCTTGTCGCCCAGGCTGTTCAGGAGGATCCGGAAGTTCTGCAGGCCCAGCGAGCGGTACGCCTGGTCGGCCAGGATGATCAGCTCGGCGTCCAGCGCCGGGTCCTCGGCGCCGATCGCCTCCGCGCCGACCTGCGAGAAGTGGCGGTACCGGCCCTTCTGGGGGCGCTCGTAGCGGTAGTACGAGCCGGAGTACCAGAGCTTGACCGGGAGGTTGCCCGCCTTGTGCAGACTGGCCTCCAGGGCGGCGCGCAGCACGGAGGCGGTGCCCTCGGGGCGCAGGGCCAGCCGGTCGCCGCCCTTGGTCTCGAAGGCGTACATCTCCTTGGTGACGATGTCGGTCGACTCGCCGACACCGCGCGCGAACAGCTCGACGCTCTCGAATCCGGGCGTCTCGATGTAGCCGTAGCCGGAGTTGCGCAGCGGGGCGGCGATCGCCTCGCGGACGGCGAGGTACTTGGCGCTGTCCGGCGGGATCAGGTCGTACGTGCCCTTGGGGGCCTTGAAGGTGCTCACGGAAGGTATCGTCACATTCCTCGTCGGGGAGCGTCCGCGCTCCCGAGGCCGGCGGCCACCTGCCGCAGATACGGGTTGGTGGCGCGCTCCTGGCCGATGGTCGTCTGGGGGCCGTGACCGGACAGCACCACGGTCGAGTCGTCGAGCGGCAGGCACACGCGGGCCAGCGAGTCGAGGATCTCGGCCGGGTCACCGCCGGGCAGGTCGGTGCGTCCGATGGAGCCGGCGAACAGCAGGTCGCCCGAGAACAGGATCGGCGGGATGTCCGCCGCCTCGGGCATGCCGAAGGTCACCGACCCCTTGGTATGGCCCGGCGCGTGCGCGACGGTGAGCTCCAGGCCCGCCAGCTCCAGCCTGGCCCCGTCGGCCAGCTCCCGGACGTCGTCCGGCTCCCCCACGGTCAGCTCGCCCAGCAGCGGCATCCCGACGGAACGGCCGAGCGCCTTCTCCGGGTCGCTCATCATGTACCGGTCCTCGGGGTGGATCCAGGCCGGTACGTCGTGCGCGCCGCACACCGGGACGACCGAGGCCACGTGGTCGAGGTGGCCGTGGGTGAGGACGACGGCGACGGGCTTGAGCCGATGCTTCTGGAGTGCCGCCTCGACTCCTGGGGCCGCCTCGTGGCCCGGGTCGATGATCACGCACTCCTCACCGGCGGCGGGGGCGACGAGATAACAGTTCGTCCCCCAGGCCCCGGCGGGGAACCCGGCAATGAGCACGATCGTCCTTCGTTGTGTCGATACGGGTGTCTTGCGGCGGGGCTGCGCCCGTGGTCAGAGCCTACCGGCGCTGCCGATTCCTCAGCGAACCCATATACGGTACGGGGCACACGCACGCGGTCGCTCACCGGTCGCACGCGTACCGGTCGACACACGAGACGCATGAGGAGAGAACCCGGTGGTCAGCCAGGAACAGCGGCGGCGTCAGCTCGCCCGGGAGAAGTTCTTGCGGCAGCAGCAGCGGCGCACCGAGGCGCGGCGCAAGGCGCGGGTCCGCAACTCGGTGATCGCGTCGGTCCTCGGCGTGGTGATCGTGGGCAGCCTCGCGCTGTACACGACCGGGGTGCTCAAGAAGGACGACGACAAGACCGACGCGAGCGCGGACGTCACGCCGAGCGCCTCCCCCAGCAAGGCACCCGACCCGTGCGAGAAGCCCGCCCCGGGCAAGGTCGCGACGAAGACCTGGAAGAAGGAGCCGGCGCTGTCCGTCGACAAGTCGGCGAAGTACACGATGACGCTCGCCACGACCTGCGGCGACATAGACATCGCGCTGAAGGCGTCGGCGGCGCCGCACACGGTCAACTCGTTCGACTTCCTCGCCGGCAAGGGCTACTTCGACCACTCGAAGTGCCACCGGCTCACCACCAACGGCATCTACGTGCTGCAGTGCGGCGACCCGACGGGCACCGGCACCGGCGGTCCCGGCTACACGATCCCGGACGAGAACCTGAAGGACAAAAGCCTGAAGGACAACGTCTACCCGGCGGGCACGGTCGCGATGGCGAACACCGGCCAGAAGAACAGCGGCGGCAGCCAGTTCTTCCTCGTCTACCAGGACAGCCAGTTGCCGCCGAGCTACACGCCGTTCGGTACGGTCTCGGAGGCGGGCATGAAGGTGCTGAAGAAGATCGCCGCCGCGGGCGAGAACACCGGAGCCGGTGACGGGGCGCCCAACGCGACGGTCGTGATCGACAAGGCGACCGTCACGAAATCCTGACCGCGAACTGCGTGAATTCGGTCGCGCGGGATGCGGACAGGCCACCCGCCGGTCGCCTATGTTGGCCGTGACGAAACTGTGGACGATGCCCGGGGGAGATACCGCCCCTCGCAGGCATCATGTGGAGGAGGCGCTGTGAGCAGCGACCCGTGGGGCCGCGTCGACGAGACGGGGACCGTGTACGTGCGTACGGCCGACGGCGAGCAGGTCGTCGGTTCCTGGCAGGCCGGCTCCCCCGACGAGGCGCTGGCCTACTTCGAGCGCAAGTACGAGGGCCTGGTTGTCGAGATCGGCCTCCTCGAGAAGCGGGTGAGGACCACCGACCTGTCCGCCAAGGACGCGATGGCCGCCATCGGCCACCTGCGCGAGCAGGTCGACGCGCACCACGCGGTGGGCGACCTGGACGCCCTGCGGGCCCGGCTGGACAAGCTCGTCGCCCTGGTGGAGACGCGCCGCGAGGAGCGCAAGGCACAGCGCGCCAAGCAGTCCGACGAGGCGCGCCACGCCAAGGAGGCGCTGGTCGCCGAGGCCGAGGAGCTGGCGCAGTCCGACCAGTGGCGGGCGGCCGGCGAGCGGCTCCGGGCTCTGGTGGACACCTGGAAGGGGCTGCCGCGCCTGGACCGCAAGTCCGACGACGAGCTGTGGCACCGCTTCTCGCACGCGCGCTCGGCGTTCTCCAAGCGCCGCAAGCAGCACTTCGCGCAGCTGGACGCGCAGCGCGAGGAGGCCCGCCGGATCAAGGAGCGGCTGGTCGCCGAGGCCGAGGCGCTGTCGGGCTCGACGGACTGGGGCCCGACGGCCGCGCGGTACCGCGAGCTGATGGCGGAGTGGAAGGCCGCGGGCCGCGCCCAGCGCGAGCACGAGGACGACCTGTGGAACCGCTTCCGCGGCGCCCAGGACGTCTTCTTCGCCGCCCGCAGCTCCGTCTTCGCCGAGCGCGACGCGGAGCAGGCGGAGAACCTGAAGCTCAAGGAGGAGCTGGCCGAGGAGGCCGAGAAGCTCCTGCCGATCACGGACCTGAAGGCGGCGCGGGCCGCGTTCCGCTCGGTCAACGAGCGCTGGGAGGCCATCGGCCACGTGCCGCGCGACGCGCGTCCGAAGGTCGAGGGCCGGATGCACGCCGTGGAGCGGGCCATCCAGGAGGCCGAGGAGGCCGAGTGGCGCCGGACCAACCCGGAGGCACGCGCGCGTGCCGAGGGTCTGACCGGCCAGCTCCAGGCCGCCGTGGACAAGCTCAGGGCCCAGATCGAGCAGGCCAGGGCGCAGGGCAACAACGCCAAGGCCGACAAGCTCGAGCGGGAGCTGCAGGGCCGCCAGGCGCTGCTGGACCAGGCCCTGAAGGGGCTGCAGGAGTTCGGCGGCTGACGGACGGTACGCCACCGGTCGACGTCGCGACCGACGGGAGAGGGGCTCCCGCACCTTCAGGTGCGGGAGCCCCTCTTCATGTCGTCCGCGGCTGTTCCGCGGTGCCGCTACGACCGGTTGCGCGCCGACGTCACCCGGTACACGTCGTAGACGCCCTCCACGCCGCGCACGGCCTTCAGGACGTGGCCGAGGTGCTTGGGGTCGCCCATCTCGAAGGTGAAGCGGGAGGTGGCCACCCGGTCACGGGAGGTCTGGACGGCCGCGGAGAGGATGTTGACGTGCTGGTCGGACAGCACCCGGGTGACGTCCGACAGCAGCCGGGAGCGGTCCAGGGCCTCGACCTGGATGGCGACCAGGAAGACCGAGGACTGGGTGGGCGCCCACTCGACGTCGAGGATGCGCTCGGGCTCGCGGGAGAGCGAGTCGACGTTCACGCAGTCGCTGCGGTGCACCGACACGCCGCTCCCCCGCGTGACGAAGCCGATGATCGGGTCGCCGGGCACGGGCGTGCAGCAGCGGGCCAGCTTGACCCACACGTCCTCGACGCCCTTGACGATCACGCCCGGGTCGGCGCTCGCGCGGCGCTTGCGGCTGCGGCCGCGGGCCGGCGGAACCGTCTCGTCGATCTCCTCGCTGGCGGCCTCCTCGCCGCCGAGCGCCTGGACCAGCTTCTGCACGATGTTCTGCGCGGAGACGTGGCCCTCGCCGATCGCCGCGTACAGCGCGGAGATGTCCGCGTAGCGCATCTCGTGGGCGAGCGTGACGAGGGAGTCACCGGTCAGGATGCGCTGGATCGGCAGGTTCTGCTTGCGCATGGCGCGGACGATGGCGTCCTTGCCCTGCTCGATCGCCTCGTCGCGGCGCTCCTTGGAGAACCAGGCCCGGATCTTGTTGCGGGCGCGCGGCGACTTGACGAAGCCGAGCCAGTCGCGGGAGGGGCCCGCGCCGGCCGCCTTGGAGGTGAAGACCTCGACCAGGTCGCCGTTGTCCAGCGTCGATTCGAGCGGTACGAGACGGCCGTTGACCCGCGCCCCTATGGTGCGGTGACCGACCTCGGTGTGGACCGCGTAGGCGAAGTCCACCGGGGTGGCACCGGCCGGGAGCGCGATGACGTCGCCCTTGGGGGTGAAGACGAAGACCTCGTTGCGCGAGAGGTCGAAGCGCAGCGACTCCAGGAACTCGCTGGGGTCCTCGGTCTCCTTCTGCCAGTCCAGGAGCTGCCGCAGCCACGCCATGTCGTTGATGGCGTCCTTGTCCTTCGCGGACGTCTTCGGCGCGTCGGTGCGGATCTTGGAGGCTCCGGCGACGGCCTCCTGCTTGTACTTCCAGTGCGCGGCGATGCCGTACTCGGCGCGGCGGTGCATGTCGAAGGTGCGGATCTGGAGCTCGACGGGCTTGCCGCCGGGGCCGATCACCGTCGTGTGCAGCGACTGGTACATGTTGAACTTGGGCATCGCGATGTAGTCCTTGAACCGGCCGGGGACCGGGTTCCATCGCGCGTGCACCGTGCCGAGGGCCGCGTAGCAGTCGCGGACGGTGTCCACCAGGACGCGGATGCCCACCAGGTCGTAGATCTCCGCGAAGTCACGGCCGCGGACGATCATCTTCTGGTAGACGCTGTAGTAGTGCTTCGGGCGGCCGGTGACGGTCGCCTTGATGCGGGCCGCCCGCAGGTCCTGCTGGACCTCGTCGGTCACGATGGCGAGGTACTCGTCCCGCTTGGGGGCGCGCTCGGCGACCAGGCGGACGATCTCGTCGTACATCTTGGGGTAGAGGATCGCGAAGGCGAGGTCCTCCAGCTCCCACTTGATGGTGTTCATGCCCAGGCGGTGGGCGAGGGGCGCGTAGATCTCCAGGGTCTCGCGCGCCTTCTTCTCCTGCTTCTCGCGCTTGAGGTAGCGCATGGTGCGCATGTTGTGCAGGCGGTCGGCGAGCTTGATGACCAGGACGCGGGGGTCCTTGGCCATGGCGACGACCATCTTGCGCACGGTCTCGGCCTGCGCGGCCTCGCCGAACTTGACCTTGTCCAGCTTGGTGACGCCGTCGACGAGCAGGGCGACGACGTCGCCGAAGTCGCGCCGCAGGTCCTCCAGGCCGTACTCGGTGTCCTCGACGGTGTCGTGCAGCAGGCCCGCCATCAGCGTGGCCGGATCCATGCCCAGCTCGGCGAGGATGGTGGTGACGGCGAGGGGGTGCGTGATGTAGGGGTCGCCGCTCTTGCGCTTCTGGCCGCGGTGCCAGCGCTCGGCGACCTGGTAGGCGCGCTCGATCTGGCGGAGCGTCGAGTTCTCGATCTTCGGGTCGTTGCTGCGCACTATCCGCAGCAGCGGTTCCAGGACCGGGTTGTAGGGGTTCGCGCGCTGGACGCCGAGGCGGGCGAGGCGGGCGCGGACGCGGTTGGAGGAACCGGAGCGGGCGGGCTGGCCGGCACCCTGGCGGACCGCGGGCGGGACGGGCTTGGGGCGCGACTGCTCGGCGGGCTTGTCGACGGGCGCCGACGGGGCGTGCTGCACCGGCCCGCGCAGGTCGTTCTTCGCGTGCGGCGCGCTGGGCGCGGGCTTCGCCGCGGCTGCCGAGGCGGACTCGGGCTTGGCGGCGGTCAGGTGCTGGGCCTCGTCTGGCAAGAGGACTCCTCGTGCGCGATCCCGGGTCCCCGGTCAGGCTCCGGAGACCCCATGGTAGCGATCCTGCGTCCCAGGATCGCCTTCAGGCCGATGTGAGAGCCGTCTACCCGGGAAACGCACGAGGCGGGCACCGGATTCCTCCGGGCCCGCCTCCGCACCGTACGGTGCCGGTCACACGACGAGCAGGGCCTCCAGCGGGGCACTGCCCAGCGCCGGCTCCAGCCGGCCGCGGCCGCCCAGGAAGCCGAGCTCCATGAGGACCGCGAGGCCGGCGACCTCGGCGCCCGCCCGGCGGATGAGCCGGATCGCGGCCTCGGCGGTGCCGCCGGTGGCCAGGACGTCGTCGACGACGAGGATGCGGTCGGCGTCGGTCAGGTCCTCGGCGTGCACCTCGATCTCCGCCGAGCCGTACTCCAGGTCGTAGGCCTGGCTGAGGGTGGCTCCGGGGAGCTTGCCCGCCTTGCGTACGGGGATGAAGCCGAGGCCGGCGCGGACGGCGACCGGGGCGCCGAGGATGAAGCCGCGGGCCTCCAGGCCGACGACCTTGGTGGCGCCGGTGCGCTCGGCGATCTCGGCGAGCGCGTCGGTGAGCGTGGTGAACGCCGACGGGTCGGCCAGGAGGGGGGTGATGTCCTTGAACATCACGCCGGGCTCCGGGTAGTCCGCCACGTCCCGGATGCGGCTGAGCAGCAGCTCCTGGATGTCGGTCATCGCCGCTTCCCCGAGGGTCGGCCGCGGCCCCGGGCACGGGAGGAGGGCTGGTGGCGCGGGCCGACGACCGCCGCAGCGGCGTCCTCCGGCTCGTCGTCGTACACGTCGTCGGCGACCGGGGCGTCCGGCGCGTCCGGGGACTCGCCCTTCTCGGTGGCCTGGGCCCGCTTGGCGAGGACCCGCTTCTTCAGCGCCTTCATCGCCGGCTCGCGCTCCTTGAGGTCGGCGACGAGCGGCGTGGCGATGAAGATCGAGGAGTACGCGCCGGCCGCGAGACCGACGAACAGCGACAGCGAGATGTCGTTGAGCATGCCGGCGCCGAGGACACCGCCGCCGATGAACAGCAGGCCCGCCACCGGCAGCAGTGCGACCACCGTGGTGTTGATGGAGCGGACCAGGGTGCTGTTGATCGAGCGGTTGGCGACGTCGCTGTAGGTCCAGCGGGTCTGCTTGGTGATGTCCTTCGTCTGCTCCTTGAGGCTGTCGAAGACGACGACCGTGTCGTAGAGCGAGTAACCGAGGATGGTCAGCAGACCGATCACCGTGCCGGGCGTGACCTCGAAGCCGACGAGGGAGTAGATGCCCACGGTGATGGTGATGTCGTGGATCAGGGCGACGAACGCGGCGACCGCCATGCGCCACTCGAAGGCGATCGCCAGGTAGATCACGACGAGGACCAGGAAGATGCCGAGGCCCTGCCAGGCCTTGTCGGCGATCTGGTCGCCCCAGCTGGGGCCGACCAGCTCGGCGTTGATCTCCTCCGCGTCGACCTTCAGGTCGTCGGCGAGGGCCTTCTTGATCCCGTCGGCCCGGTCGGTGTCGATGCCGGCGACCTGGATGCGCAGCGTGCCGTTGCCGAGCTTCTGGGCGATCGCGTCGTGGCCGGCGGCCTCCTCCGCGTACTCCTCGGCCTGGGAGACCGAGACACTGGTCTTCGGGGTGTTGAAGACCGCGCCGCCCTGGAACTCGATGCCCATGTTGAGGCCGCGCACCGCCAGGCCGACGATGGCGGTGATGGTGATGAGGATCGAGACGCCGTACCAGATCCTGCGGTTCTTGACGAAGTCGTAGCCGATCTCGCCACGGTGGAGTCGGGCGCCGAGGTTGCCGAGCTTCGACATCTCTCACGCCTCCTTCGGTTCGACGGGGGCGGGGGCGGAGGGACGGCGGGTGCGGCGCAGCGGCGGCTTGGCACCCAGGCTCTTCGGGTCGAGACCGGACCAGCGGTGGCCGTCGGCGAAGAACTTCCTGCGGGCGAGGAGCGTCATCAGCGGCTTGGTGAAGAGGAAGACCACGACGACGTCGAGCAGGGTGGTCAGGCCGAGCGTGAACGCGAAGCCCTGGACCTTGCCGACGCTGACGATGAACAGCACGGCCGCGGCGAGGAACGACACGAAGTCGGAGACCAGGATGGTGCGCCGGGCGCGCGGCCAGGCCCGCTCGACGGCGGGGCGCAGCGAACGGCCCTCGCGGATCTCGTCCCTTATGCGTTCGAAGTACACGATGAACGAGTCGGCGGTGATGCCGATCGCGACGATGGCGCCGCAGACGGCCGGCAGGTTCAGCGCGAAGCCGATGGCCGGGCCGAGCAGGGCCATGATCGTGTAGGTCAGGGCGGCGGAGACCAGCAGCGAGAGGATCGCGACGAACGACAGGCCGCGGTAGTAGACCAGCAGGTAGAGCACGACCAGGGCGAGGCCGATGGCGCCGGCGATCAGGCCGGCCTGGAGCTGCTCGCCGCCGAGGGCGGGGCTGACCGTGTTGACGCTCGCCTCCCGGAAGGAGAGCGGGAGCGCGCCGTAGGACAGCATGTTGGCGAGGCTCTGGGCGGACTCCTGGTTGAAGTTGCCGGAGATCTCCGCGTTGCCGCCGGTCAGGGCCTGGCTGACGTACGGGTCGGAGACGACCTCGCCGTCCAGGACGATGGCGAACTGGTTCTGCGGGGAGGGGTTCTTCGCCAGCTCGCCGGTGATGTCCGCGAACTTGTCGGAGCCCTTGTCCGTGAAGTCCATCTGGACGGTCCAGCCGGCGCCGGTCTGGGTGTCGATGACGGCCTGGGCCTTCTTGACGTCCGTGCCGTCGACGGCGGCGGGGCCGAGGATGTACTTCTGCCACTGGCCCTGCGCGTTCTGGCCGCAGGCGACGGTCGAGTCGGTGGGCTTGGCGCCGTCACCGGCCGTGGCCCGGACGTCCTCCTTGGTGCAGTCCAGCGCCGCGTACTGCGCCTGGAGCTTGCTGTCCGCCTCGGCGGAGGTGCCGCCGGAGGCGGACGGGGAGGGGCTCGCCTGTGCGTCGCCCGAGGCGCTCGCGCTCGCGGACGGGGTGGCGTCGGCCTTCAGGGCGTCGGTCAGGGCGCGGCCCTGCGTGGTGGCGCTCGCCGAGGGGCTGCCGGAGGCGGACGGCGACGCCGTGTCCGTGGCCTTGTCGGTGGCCTTGTCCTCGTCGGTGGCCCCGGCGCTGGGGCTGCCGGAGGCGCTCGGCGTGGGGGTGGCCTCGCCGGCGGCGCCGGAGAGCTCGGTGGCGACGACCGGACGGAAGTAGAGCTTGGCGGTGGTGCCGACCTGGTCCCGGGCCTGTTCGGAGTTCGTGCCCTTGGGGATGTTGACGATGATGTTGCGATCGCCCTGGGTCTGGACTTCCGACTCGGAGACGCCGAGACCGTTGACGCGGCGCTCCATGATGGAGACGGCCGTGGCCATGTTGGTCGGATTGATGGCGTCGGGCTGGCCGGGTTCGTTCCGTGCCTCCAGCGTGATGCTGATGCCGCCGGCGAGGTCGATGCCGAGGCGCGGCGTGGTGTGCCCGGAGGCGAACATCCCGCCGGTGAGCGCCACGAGGGCGATCAGGATCAGGGCCAGCGAGCGCCCTGGCTTGCTCTGGGCGCTCGCGCTCCGGCCCTTTTTAGGTGCTGCCACCTTCTCGTACTCCCCTTCGGGGCCGCCTCGCACCGGGTCGGCGGGCGGGCGGCCATGACATGGTGTCGCGATCCCGGGCGATCAGGGCACGTCCCGGGGCGCGCAGGCCCTGGCCTGCGCGCCCCGGGAGACCACTACTTCGCCTCGGTGTCGCCGTCGGTCTTCTTCGGCTGTGCGTCCGTCTTCGCCTGGTCCGCCGGGGTGTCGTCGGCGGGCTCGTCGGCCACGTCCTTCTTGCCGAGGTCGACGGAGGCGCCGTCGGAGGGAGCGGCAGCGTCGGCGGCGGGCCCGTCGGTCTCGGTGAGGGAGGAGGCGTCGTCCGGGACGAGGTCGGCGTCCGACTTCAGGTCGTGCTCGATGCCGTGCACGATGCGGTTGTACTCGTCGTCGGTGAGGACGGCGCCGATCGAGTTCTTGGCGAAGAGGAGCTCGACGCCCGGACCGGCGTCGAGGAGGACCGTGTCCTCGTTGACCTCCTTGACCGTGGCGTACATGCCCCCGATGGTGCGGACGCCGGAACCGGGCTGCATCTGGTTCCGCATCTCGATGGCCTGCTGCTGCTTCTTCTTGGCCGACCGGGTCATCAGGAACATGGCCCCGATGAGCACGATGAACGGGAGGAGGGTCACGAGACTCACGGGTCGGTACTTCCTTCACGCGACCGCGATGGTGAGCGGCCTGATGGTTGGGGGTGTGTACGCCGCCGGCAACGGCGGCATCGGCGGAGTCTAAGCGAGTCCGCGCGCAGGGAACAACGCTCAGCATGGCACCGGCGTTCCCTCCCCGGCCACAGAGCTCGCCGTCACGGCGCCGTCACGTCCCGAACAGGTCCTGTTGTCCGTTTCCCGAGGTCTGCGAGCGTGGCGGGGTCAGGCCGAGATGCGTCCATGCCGCGGGGGTCGCGACCCGGCCGCGCGGGGTGCGGGCCAGCAGGCCCTCCCGCACCAGGAACGGTTCGGCGACCTCCTCGACGGTCTCGCGCTCCTCCCCCACCGCCACGGCCAGCGTGGACAGGCCGACCGGGCCGCCGCCGAACAGCTTGAGCAGGGCCTCCAGCACACCCCGGTCCAGGCGGTCCAGGCCCCGGCTGTCCACCTCGTACACGGCGAGCGCGGCGGCGGCGATCTCCCTGGTGATGACGCCGTCGGCCTTGACCTGGGCGTAGTCGCGCACGCGGCGCAGCAGGCGGTTGGCGATGCGGGGCGTGCCGCGGGAGCGGCCGGCGATCTCGGCGGCGCCGTCCGGCTCGATCTCGACGTCGAGGAGGTGGGCGGAGCGGTGGATGACCCGCTCCAGTTCGGCGGGCTCGTAGAACTCCATGTGCGCGGTGAAGCCGAAGCGGTCGCGCAGCGGGGGCGGCAGGAGTCCGGCGCGGGTGGTGGCGCCGACCAGGGTGAAGGGGGGCAGCTCCAGCGGGATGGCGGTGGCGCCCGGGCCCTTGCCGACGATGACGTCGACGCGGAAGTCCTCCATCGCCATGTACAGCATCTCCTCGGCGGGCCGGGACATGCGGTGGATCTCGTCGAGGAAGAGGACCTCGCCCTCCTGGAGGGAGGACAGGATCGCGGCGAGGTCGCCGGCGTGCTGGATGGCGGGGCCGGAGGTGATGCGGATGGGGGCGCCCATCTCGGCCGCGATGATCATCGACAGGGTGGTCTTGCCGAGGCCGGGGGCGCCGGAGAGCAGGACGTGGTCGGCGGTGGCGCCGCGCGCGCGTGCGGCGCGCAGGACGAGGTCGAGCTGCTCGCGCACCTTCTCCTGGCCGATGAACTCGCCCAGGTCCTTGGGGCGCAGGGCGGCCTCGACGGCCTGGTCCTCGCGGTCGGCGACAGAGCCCACCAGCCGCTCGGCGGCGGAGGTGTCGGTCGTGTCGTCCCAGTTCATTGCGTGTGCCTCGGGGTCTCGTTCGGGCTCGGCCGGTTCAGCGTGCGCGGTTCAGGGTCTGCAGGGCCGCCTTGAGCAGCTGTCCCACCTGGGGCGTGCCCCCGGCGGCCTCGGCCTGGGGCGCCACGGCGGTGACGGCCTCGTCGGCCTCCCGGGTCGCGTACCCGAGGCCGATCAGGGCCGCGTGCAGCTGGTCGCGCCAGCCGCTGCCGGCCGGCGCGCCGACGACGGGGGCGCCCACCGGCTCGCCCAGCCGGTCCTTCAGTTCCAGCAGGAGCTTCTGCGCGCCCTTCTTGCCGATGCCGGGGACGGCGGTGAGCGCTTTTTCGTCACCCGTGGCGACGGCGCGCCGCAGGGCGTCCGGCGCGTGCACGGCCAGCATCGCCTGGGCGAGCCGCGGTCCGACGCCGCTGGCGGTCTGGAGCAGTTCGAACACCTGGCGTTCGTCGTCGTCCGCGAAGCCGTACAGGGTCAGTGAGTCCTCGCGCACGACGAGCGAGGTGTGCAGCTTGGCCGGCTGGCCGACGCGGAGCGTGGACAGCGTGTTCGGCGTGCACTGGACGGCCATGCCGACCCCGCCGACCTCGACGACCGCGGCGTCCGGTGCGAGGGCGGCGACCGTGCCGCTGACGAAGGCGATCATGCCGTACGGCCTTTCGTTGCGTGCAGGGCGACGGCCTGCTGGAGTCGGTTCTGTGCGGGGGCCCGCCAGATGTGGCAGACGGCGAGCGCGAGCGCGTCGGCGGCGTCGGCGGGCTTGGGGGGCGCGCTCAGCCGCAGCAGGCGGGTGACCATGGCGCCCACCTGGGCCTTGTCGGCGCGGCCGGAGCCGGTGACGGCCGCCTTGACCTCGCTGGGGGTGTGCAGGGCGACGGGGATGCCGCGGCGGGCGGCGCACAGCATCGCGACGGCGCTGGCCTGGGCGGTGCCCATCACGGTGCGGACGTTGTACTGGCTGAAGACGCGCTCCACGGCGACGACGTCGGGCCGGTGCTCGTCGAGCCACTGTTCGATGCCCTGTTCGACGGCGACGAGACGGTCGCCGAGGGCGGCGTCGGCGGGGGTGCGCACGACCCCGACGCCCAGCATGGTGAGCGGGCGTCCCGCGACTCCCTCGACCACGCCGACACCGCACCGGGTCAGTCCCGGGTCCACACCCAGTACGCGCACGCGCCCCTCCGTCTCGCTCACCTGTTTGTGCAGGCTATCGGGTGCCACCGACAACGCGACGGGCCGACGGGGTGTGTCCCGTCGGCCCGTTCGATTCCGGACGCCGGCTCAGGCGTCGACCTTCTCCATGATCTCGTCGCTGACGTCGAAGTTGGCGAAGACGTTCTGCACGTCGTCGCTGTCCTCCAGCGCGTCGATCAGCTTGAAGATCTTCTTGGCGCCCTCCTCGTCCAGCTCGACCTGCATGGTCGGGACGAAGTTGGCGTCGGCGGACTCGTAGTCGATGCCCGCGTCCTGCAGGGCGGTGCGGACCGCGACCAGGTCGGTCGGCTCGCTGATGACCTCGAAGGTCTCGCCGAGGTCGTTGACCTCCTCGGCGCCCGCGTCCAGGACGGCGCCGAGCACGTCGTCCTCGGTCAGCTCGCCCTTGGGGACGATGACGACGCCCTTGCGGTTGAACAGGTACGACACCGAGCCGGGGTCGGCCATGGAGCCGCCGTTGCGGGTCATGGCGACGCGGACCTCGGAGGCGGCGCGGTTGCGGTTGTCGGTGAGGCACTCGATGAGCACCGCGACGCCGTTCGGGCCGTAGCCCTCGTACATGATCGTCTCGTAGTCGGCGCCGCCGGCCTCCAGGCCCGCGCCGCGCTTGACCGCCGAGTCGATGTTCTTGTTGGGGACCGACGACTTCTTGGCCTTCTGGATGGCGTCGTACAGCGTCGGGTTGCCCTCGGGGTCCGCACCGCCCATCCGGGCCGCGACCTCGATGTTCTTGATCAGCTTCGCGAAGAGCTTGCCGCGCTTGGCATCGATGACGGCCTTCTTGTGCTTCGTCGTGGCCCATTTAGAGTGGCCGGACATCTGCCTGTCTCCTTCGCGTTACCCAACTCTCTACGAACGCCTGAGATCCTACAAGGACTCCGCCGCCCGGGCGGCGCGCACCATGTCGACGAACAGGGCGTGCACCCGGTGGTCGCCGGTCAGCTCCGGGTGGAAGGACGTGGCCAGCGCGTTGCCCTGGCGCACGGCGACGATGTGGCCGTCGTGCTCGGCGAGCACCTCGGCCCCGGCGCCGACGGACTCCACCCAGGGGGCGCGGATGAAGACGCCCTCCACGGGATCGCCCGGGACGCCCTTGACGTCGAGCGCGGCCTCGAAGGACTCGTTCTGGCGGCCGAAGGCGTTGCGTCGCACGATCATGTCGATGCCGCCGACCGTCTCCTGGCCCGAGCGCGGGTCGAGGATCTTGTCGGCGAGCAGGATCATGCCGGCGCAGGTGCCGTAGACGGGCATGCCGGCGCGCACGCGCGCGCGGAGCGGCTCCATCAGGCCGAACAGGACGGCGAGCTTGGAGATGGTGGTGGACTCGCCGCCGGGCAGGACCAGGCCGTCCACCTCGGCGAGCTCCTCGGGGCGCCGCACCGGCCTGGCCACGGCGTCGGCCGCGGCCAGGGCGATGAGGTGCTCCCGTACGTCGCCCTGGAGGGCCAGGACGCCTATGACGGGGGTGTTCATGTGATCCGGTGCCTTACCAGCCGCGGTTGGCGTAGCGCTCGGTCTCGGGGAGGGTGTCGCAGTTGATGCCGACCATGGCCTCGCCGAGGTTGCGGGACGCGTCCGCGATGATCTTGGGGTCGTCGTAGAAGGTGGTCGCCTTCACGATGGCGGCGGCGCGCTTGGCCGGGTCGCCGGACTTGAAGATGCCGGAGCCGACGAAGACGCCCTCGGCGCCGAGCTGGCGCATCAGGGCCGCGTCGGCCGGGGTGGCGACGCCGCCGGCGGAGAACAGCACGACCGGCAGCTTGCCGAGCTCGGCGACCTCCTTGACGAGCTCGTACGGGGCGCGCAGCTCCTTGGCGGCGGCGTACAGCTCGTGGTTGTCGTAGCCGCGCAGGCGGGCGATCTCGTTCTTGATCTGGCGCAGGTGGCGGACGGCCTCGACGACGTTGCCGGTGCCGGCCTCACCCTTGGAGCGGATCATCGCGGCGCCCTCGGCGATGCGGCGCAGGGCCTCGCCCAGGTTGGTGGCGCCGCAGACGAACGGCGTGGTGAAGGCCCACTTGTCGGAGTGGTTGACCTCGTCGGCCGGGGTGAGGACCTCGGACTCGTCGATGTAGTCGACGCCGAGGGACTGCAGCACCTGGGCCTCGACGAAGTGGCCGATGCGGGACTTGGCCATGACCGGGATCGAGACGGCGTCGATGATGCCCTCGATCATGTCCGGGTCGGACATGCGGGCCACGCCGCCGTCCTTGCGGATGTCGGCGGGGACCCGCTCGAGGGCCATGACGGCGACGGCGCCCGCGTCCTCGGCGATCTTCGCCTGCTCCGGGGTGACGACGTCCATGATCACGCCGCCCTTGAGCTGCTCGGCCATGCCGCGCTTCACGCGTGCGGTGCCGGTCTCGGGAGCCTGGTTCTCGGTGATGGACACGGGGTGACCTCGCTGAAGTGGAAAAGAGGGTTTCCTGCAGCACCGAGGAAACGCGAGTGGACCAGGCCACAGCAAGGGCCAATGGCGACCCGGTGGATCCTTTTTCCGTCCCGGGCCGGAAAACGCCTGCTAGGCGGCCCGGTCCAGCAGGGCCGCCGGGGGCTCGTCGTCCATCTCGAAGGCCATCGGGAACGGCGCGTGGCCCGCCAGCCGGAACCAGCGCACCTTGCGGTGCCGGCGCAGCGCGCGGGCGGCCCGTACGGCGTCGTTGTGGAAGCGGCGGGCCATCGGCACCCGGCGGATCGCCTCGGCGAGCTCCCGGGCGGCCTCCTCGCCGCCGGGCGCCGCCCGTACGGCCTCGACCTGCGCCGCCTCGCCGAACACGGCCCGCAGGGCCTGGCTGAGCTCGCTCTCGGCGACCTCGCGCTGTTCCTCCTCGGCCTGCCGGGCGGCGTGCGCGGCCTCGTAGAGCACGATGGAGGCGGCCGGGTCGAGCACCCCCGAGGTGGCCAGTTCCTGCGCCACCGAGGCCCGGCGCAGCAACTGGGCGTCCAGGGCGGCCCGCGCGGCGTCGATGCGGGCGTGCAGCCGGTCCAGCCGCCCCGCCGTCCAGCTCAGGTACAGGCCGATCACGACGAGCGCGACGAGGATCCAGATGAGGGTTGCGGTCACGGGCGGCAAGACTAGTGGGACCGCGTCCCGCCCCCGTGCCCGGTGGTCAGTCCCGGGCCAGCCCGAAGCGCGCCCACAGCCCCGTCGTCCGGTCGTCCGCGGCCACCGCCGCCGCCCCGGCCGTCACCGTCTCGTAGACGGAGAGGATGTCGGCGCCGACGGTCGACCAGTCGAAGCGCCGCACGTGGGCGCTGCCCCGCTCCCGCAGCTCCGCCCGCCGCGCCGGGTCCGCCAGCAGCCGCAGCGCCGCCTCGGCGAGCGCGTCGGCGTCCTCGTTGGGGAACAGCTCGCCCGCGGCCCCCTGGTCGAGGACCTGGGCGAAGGCGTCCAGGTCGGAGGCGAGGACGGGGGCACCGGCGGACATGGCCTCGACCAGGATGATGCCGAAGCTCTCGCCGCCGGTGTTGGGCGCGACGTACAGGTCGACGCTGCGCAGGAAGCGGGCCTTGTCCTCGTCGCTGACCATGCCGAGGAACTCCACGCGGGAGCGCAGGTCCTTCGGCAGGCTCTCCACGGCCTCCTCCTCGTCGCCCCGTCCGGCCACCAGCAGCCGGGTCCGCGGGCGCGCGGCGAGGATCGCGGGCAGGGCCCTCATCAGCACCGGCAGGCCCTTGCGGGGCTCGTCGATGCGGCCGACGAAGCCGATGGTGTCGCCCTGCCACTCGGGCTTCGGCTCGGCCTTGGCGAAGAAGTCGACGTCGACGCCGTTGGGGATCACGACCGCGTCCCCGCCGAGGTGCTCGACGAGGGTGCGGCGGGCGTACTCGCTCACCGCGATCCGGGCGCTGATCTTCTCCAGGGCGGCCTGCAGGATCGAGTACGCGGCGATCATGGCGCGCGAGCGCGGGTTGGACGTGTGGAAGGTGGCCACGATCGGGCCCTGGGCGGCCCAGCAGGCCAGCAGGCCGAGCGAGGGCGAGGCCGGTTCGTGGATGTGGATCACGTCGAACGCGCCGTCGTGCAGCCAGCGGCGGACCCGGGCGGCGCTCAGGAAGCCGAAGTTCAGCCGCGCCACCGAGCCGTTGTAGGGCACCGGCACGGCGCGTCCGGCCGAGACGACGTACGGCGGCAGCGGGGTGTCGTCGTCGGCCGGGGCCAGGACGGACACCTCGTGCCCGAGCCGGATGAAGTACTCGGCGAGGTCACGGATGTGGAACTGGACGCCGCCCGGTACGTCCCAGGAGTACGGGCAGACGATGCCGATCCTCACGCGCTCCCCTTCCCGGCCGGCTTCGCGGGGTCCAGGTCCTTGAGCCACAGGCGCTGCAGCATGTGCCAGTCCTCCGGGTGGTCGGCGATGCCCGTGGCGAAGGCGTCGGCCACCGCCTGGGTCATCGCGGCCGTCCTCTCGGCCCGCGTACCCGTGGCGGGGACCTCGACCGGCGGGTGGATGCGGCCCCGCATGACGGGCGTGTCGTCGTACCAGAGCGTGACGGGGAGCAGCGCGGCGCCGGTCTGCTGGGCGAGCAGGGCCGGTCCGGCGGGCATCCGGGCCGTCTCGCCGAAGAAGTCGACCTCGACGCCGGAGGCGGACAGGTCGCGGTCGGCGACCAGGCAGACCAGGCCGCCGGCGCGCAGCCGCCGGGCCAGGATGCCGAAGGCGGCGCCGCCGCTGTGCGGCAGGACCTCCATGCCGAGGCCCTCGCGGTAGGCGACGAAGCGGTCGTACAGCGTCTCGGGCTTGAGGCGCTCGGCGACCGTCGTGAACGGGATGTTCAGGCGCGTGGTGACCCAGGCGCCGGCGAGGTCCCAGTTGGCCAGGTGCGGCAGCGCGACGACGACGCCCCTGCCGGCGGCGAGGCTCTCGGTCAGGTGGTGCAGGTCCTTCACCTCCAGGCCGGTCCGGATGCGCTCGGCGCTCCAGGCGGGCAGGCGGAAGGACTCCATCCAGTAGCGCAGGTACGAGCGCATGCCCGCGCGCGAGAGTTCGGCGAGCCGCTCGGGGCTCGCGTCGGGCAGCACGCGCGCGTAGTTGCTCTCCAGCCGCCGGACGCCCGCGCCGCGCCGCTTCCAGGCGAGGTCGGCGATGGTCCGGCCGAGCCGTACGGCGACGGGCTCGGGGAGGTTCTTGACGGTGCCCCAGCCGAGGCCGTACAGCGCGTCGGTCAGGCGCTCCTGGACGTTCACTTCGCCGCCTCCCTCCCCTGGGGGGCCTCCGGCCGCGGGGCCTGCGGCTGGCCGGCGGCCTCGGCCTCGGCGGACTCGCGGCGCACGGTGACGACCCGCTGGATCAGCGTGACGAGGCTGCCGACGGCGACGATCCACAGGGCGATCGGCAGCAGGTACCGGACGCCGGGCACGCCGAACGCGTGCAGGCCCGCGAGGCCGGCCGCGACCAGCGAGACCACGAGCCGCTCGGCCCGCTCCACGAGCCCGTTGACGGCGACCGGGAGGCCGATCGACTCGCCGCGTGCCTTGGTGTACGACACCACCTGGCCGCTGGCCAGGCAGAAGATCGACACCGCGCACAGCACGTTGTCGTTCCCGCCGCCCGCGTACCAGAGGGCGAACCCGCCGAAGACGGCGCCGTCGGCGACGCGGTCGAGCGTGGAGTCCAGGAAGGCGCCCCAGCGGCTGGAGCGGCCCAGCTGGCGGGCCATGTTGCCGTCGACGAGGTCGGAGAACACGAAGAGCGTGATCACGACCGTGCCCCAGAAGAACTCGCCCCGGGGGTAGAAGACCAGCGCGCCCGCGACCACCCCGGCGGTGCCGATGAGCGTGACCGCGTCGGGGCTGACGCCCCGCCGGATGAGAAACGCGGCGAACGGTGTGAGGACACGCGTGAAGAATGCACGCGCGTACTTGTTCAGCATGGCCTTCCCGAGGGTCGGTGTCGCCGCGCGGCCCCTGCTGGCCACCGGCGGGCCCATCGTAGCCACGCACGTGCGCGGGCGGCGTACGGGCGCCCGCACCGCCCGCGGATCGGCCGCCGCCGGCCGGCGCGGGGCCGGACCGGGCCGCCGCCGGGGCCGGGACGGCGGGTGCGGGGGGGCGAGCGGCCGGATCCGCTCGCCCCCACCTCCACCGCTCCCCCCTCCCTGCCGCTCCCCCGCGCGCCGAAGCCCCGCCCGCACCCCTACCGCCATGCTCACGTCACCCCACCAAGCCCCCTGCCAGGCCCGACGGCGTCGTGGCGTCCGTCGTATGGACGCACCGTGACGAGAGTGGAAAGCTCGAAAGAACCGCGGGCGTCGCCGGAGCCGCCCAGCACGCGGCCTCCGCGTGTCCGCGCCCACAGCGACCTCACCGTGCACGGGAGGCAGGACCATGGGCGACAAAGCACAGACCCACCCCGGAGCCGCCGGCAGGGCACAGGCGGCCGGCCACCCCCAGTCCGTACGGAATGTGGTGCTGGTCGGCCACTCCGGATCGGGCAAGACGACGCTGGTGGAGGCTCTCGCCCTCACGGCGGGAGCGATCAACCGGGCGGGCCGCGTGGAGGACGGCGGCACCGTCTCCGACCACGACGACATCGAGCACCGCCAGCAGCGCTCCGTGCAGCTGTCCCTGGTGCCCGTCGAGTGGGACGGCATCAAGATCAACCTTCTGGACACCCCCGGCTACGCCGACTTCGTCGGGGAGCTCAGGGCCGGTCTGCGCGCGGCGGACGCGGCCCTCTTCGTCGTCTCGGCCTCCGACGGCGTGGACGGCTCGACCCGCATGGTGTGGGACGAGTGCGCGGCCGTCGGCATGCCCCGGGCGATCGTCGTCACGCACCTGGAGGCCGCCCGCGCGGACTTCGAGGAGATGACGCGGATCTGCGCGGAGGCGTTCGGCGCGGACGACCCCGACGCCGTGCTCCCGCTCTACCTGCCCCTGCACGGCCCGCAGGCCCCCGACGGGCACGCGCCGGTGACCGGGCTGATCGGGCTGCTGTCGCAGAAGCTGTTCGACTACTCGACCGGGGAACGCAAGGAGTCCGAGCCCGGCGAGGACGAGCTGCCGCTGATCGAGGAGGCCCGCGCCCGGCTGATCGAGGGGATCATCTCGGAGAGCGAGGACGAGACCCTCATGGACCGCTACCTCGGCGGTGAGCAGGTCGACGTCGGGACACTGGTCGAGGACCTGGAGCGGGCCGTGGCGCGCGGGGTCTTCTTCCCCGTCCTGGCCGCCGCCCCCGCGGCCGAGGGCGCCCGCCAGGGCCTCGGCACGGTCGAGCTGCTGGAACTGGTCACCCGCGGCTTCCCGACGCCGCTGGAGCGCGAGCCGCTGCGGGTGACCGCCCCCGACGGCACGCCCCGCGAGCTGAAGGCGGTCTGCGACCCCGACGCGCCGCTGGTCGCGGAGGTCGTGAAGACCTCCTCCGACCCGTACGTCGGGCGGCTCTCGCTGGTCCGCGTGTTCTCCGGGACCCTGCGCGCCGACCAGACGGTGCACGTCTCCGGGCACGGGCTGGCCGACCGCGGGCACGAGGACCACGACGTCGACGAGCGGATCGGCGCCCTGTCGACACCGTTCGGCAAGCAGCAGCGCCCCGTGTCGCACGTCATCGCGGGCGACCTGGCGTGCGTGGCCAAGCTGAGCCGCGCCGAGACCGGCGACACCCTCTCCGCCAAGGACGACCCGCTGCTCATGGAGCCGTGGGAGATGCCCGACCCGCTGCTGCCGCTGGCCATCCGGGCGCACAGCAAGCCCGACGAGGACAAGCTCTCCCAGGGGCTGGCCCGGCTGGTCGCGGAGGACCCGACGATGCGCCTGGAGCAGAACCAGGACACCCACCAGGTGGTCCTGTGGTGCCTGGGCGAGGCGCACGCGGACGTCGCCCTGGAACGGCTGCGCACCCGCTACGGCGTCCAGGTCGACGTGGTCCCGCACCGGGTCGCGCTGCGGGAGACGTTCGCCGCGCAGGCCGCCGGGCGCGGCCGGCACGTCAAGCAGTCCGGCGGGCACGGGCAGTTCGCGATCTGCGAGATCGAGGTGGAACCGCTGCCGAACGGCTCGGGCATCGAGTTCGTGGACAAGGTGGTCGGCGGCGCGGTGCCGCGGCAGTTCATCCCCTCGGTGGAGAAGGGCGTCCGCGCCCAGGCCGCCAAGGGCGTCGCCGCCGGCCATCCGCTCGTCGACGTGCGGGTGACGCTGCGGGACGGCAAGGCGCACTCGGTGGACTCCTCCGACGCCGCGTTCCAGACGGCCGGCGCGCTCGCGCTGCGGGAGGCCGCGGCCGGCGCGAAGATCCACCTGCTGGAACCGGTGGCCGAGGTCGGCGTGCTCGTCGGCGACGACTACGTGGGCGCCGTGATGAGCGACCTGTCCGGGCGGCGCGGCCGGCTGCTGGGCACCGAGCAGACGCCCGGCGGGCGCACCCTGGTCCGGGCCGAGGTCCCGGAGATCGAGATCGGCCGGTACGCGGTCGACCTGCGGTCGCTGTCGCACGGCACCGCGCGCTTCAGCCGCACCTACGTACGGCACGAGCCGATGCCCGCGCAGGTCGCGGAACGGGTCCGCGCGGCGGCCGAGAGCGCGGCCGCGTAAGCGGACTGACGCACCGTCAAACCGGCGGAGCGACCCGCCTTTCCCGCGTGTCGGCGGACGGCCTCGGCCGTCCGCCGACAAACGCGCGCTCCGGCGGATACGCTGAAGAACTGATCAACAGGTGTGCGGAGTACGGAAGTCGGGAAGGCCGCAAAGCAGGTGCGGCGGCTATGGGGGCGGCAGTGACGGACGGATTCGACTTCAGCCCGGGGGCTCAGGTGCCCCTGTCCGGCTCGGCGGGGCAGACGGCCGCGACCTACGCGCTGGCCGCGGCGGCGTACCGGGACGACGAGGTGACCAAGATCCTGGACGCCGACAACGAGTGGCACCAGTCGAAGGTCAGCCCGCCGCGTCCCTGGGCGAGGATCTTCCGCCCCCGGTTCGGCGAGGCCTTCTCGCGCGCGGTGATCGACCGCATGCTGGGCGCCGGGCGCAAACCGGTGATCCAGTCCTTCGGCATCGAGCCGCAGGTCGTCGTGGAGCACTGCCTGGCGGCCCACCGCATCCGCCGCGAGCGCGACAACTGGCTCACCGCGGTGACGGTGATCTGCGGGCTGCTCTTCCTGCCGGGCTTCCTCGTCTGGCTCATGGTGTTCACGCTGCGCACCACCATGTCCGGGCGCGAGGACAAGCGGGCCGGCGCCCTGGCCACGACCCTGCTGGTCGCGGTGGGCGCGCTCGCGGTGCTCTTCCTGATCCGCATGCCGTTCACGGGCTTCTGGGCCTGGTACGCGCGCGCCGCGGTCGTCATGCCGGTCGTCGGCTGGTTCTGGGCGAAGCAGATCTGCGAACGCACCGCCCACGACCTGCGCGACCGCTGGTCGAGCCTGCTGTCGGGCGGCGGCGTCGGCGCCAAGATCCCCGAGGCGGTGCCGGGCAACCCCGGCGACGCGGCCGAGCAGGTGCGCAAGGAGCTCGCCCGGCTCAGCGCCGAGCAGCGCTCCAACTCGGTCTTCTACGCGGGCCCCAAGGGGATACTGGGCATGGGCACGCGGTGGGGCAGCTGGCAGCTGGCCGAGGAGCTGGTCTCCGCCGAGCCGGGCAAGGACTTCCACCCGTTCCGCAGCTGGGACGTGATCGTCGCGATCCAGGGCGGGCTGGGCATGCTGGAGCGCACGCCCATCAACACCGGCGGCTTCCCCAAGCCGTCGATCACGCACTGGATCGTCACGCCGATCGGCGAGAACGCCAAGGAGGTGTCGCGGCCGAGCGGCACCGACGTCGACGCGTACAAGATCAAGAACCACGCCATACAGGAGATCTGCAACAAGCAGCAGTTCGGCAGCGGGGACCGGCACTACCTCGGCGTGCAGTGGACGCTCTGGGACGGCCACCTGGTGATCACCATGCTGATCACCGTGACGGTGCTGCACGAGACGCTGCGCATCGAGGTCACCGGCCACGCCCTGGGACCGGTCAACGGCCTGTTCAACGAGAAGCCCGCGGCCAAGGAGAAGGAGGTCGCGAAGGCGTTCCGGTTCTGGGAGACCCGCAAGGTGAAGCTGCCGCTGATCGACGCCGACGAGGTCGTCCGGCTGGCCGCGCGCGCCCCGCTGACCTGGTACCCGCCGCTGCTGAACTGGCTCGGCGGCAGCCTGACGCTCCCCGAGCCGTTCGGCCTGCGCCACGCGTGGGCGGACCAGCCCTGGCGGCACCGGTTCATGGCGGACGACGCGCTGCGGGCGGCCGCGCCGGTGCTGCGGGTGGTGCACGCGGCGGCGCTGAAGGTGCTGAAGGAGAACGGCGTGGACGTGGAGAAGTTCGGGTCCCGGTCCTCGGCGCTGAGCGGGGCGGTGCAGGACGTGTCGCCCCGGAAGGCGGACCTGTACGACGCGTAGGCCTCCGGCGGCCGGACCGGGTGCGCGGGACGGCACGGTCTCCGGGGGCCGCGCCCCCGGAGACCCGTCGGACCGGACGTCCCCGCCCTCGCGCTCCGGGCCGGGCCGAGCGCGGCCGGCGTCAGTCCGTCGGCCAGGCCTCCGCCAGCATCTTGCGGGTGTCCGCCAGCAGCTGCGGCAGCACCCTCGTGTGGCCGACCACCGGCATGAAGTTCGTGTCGCCGCCCCAGCGGGGCACGATGTGCTGGTGCAGGTGGGCCGCGATGCCCGCGCCGGCCACCGAGCCCTGGTTCATGCCGATGTTGAAGCCGTGCGCGCCGGAGGCGGTGCGCAGGGCCGTCATCGCCTGCTTGGTCAGCTCGCCGAGCTCGGCGGTCTCCCCCGCCGTGAGGTCGGTGTAGTCGGCGACGTGACGGTAGGGCACGGTCATCAGGTGCCCGCCGTTGTACGGGTAGAGGTTGAGCACCGCGTAGACCTGCTCGCCGCGCCGGACGACCAGTCCGTCCTCGTCGGACTTGGCCGGGATCGAGCAGAAGGGACAGCCGTCGTCGGCACCGGGGCCGGTCGGCTTGTTCTCACCCTGGATGTAGGCCATCCGGTGGGGCGTCCACAGACGCTGGAACGCGTCCTGCGTCCCCACTCCCAGCTGCTGCTCCGGCTCACTCGTCATGCTAGGCAGCATATGGCGTCGCGCCGGGGGGACGGCAAAGGCCCCCGGAATCCCCCGGGGGCCCCGCACCGTGCGGTCAGACCTGCGTCCGCTCCTCGACGACCTTGGCGATCTTCGCGATCGCCTCGTCGAACGGGATGCCGTTCTCCTGCGAGCCGTCGCGGTAGCGGAAGGAGACGGCGTTGTTCGCCATGTCCTCGTCGCCCGCGATGACCATGAACGGCACCTTCTGCTTCTGGGCGTTGCGGATCTTCTTCTGCATGCGGTCGGAGGAGGAGTCGACCTCGACGCGCAGCCCCTTCTTCCTGGCGGCCGCCGCGAAGTCCTCCAGGTACTCCACGTGCGCGTCGCCGATCGGGATGCCGAGCGCCTGGACCGGCGCGAGCCACGCCGGGAAGGCGCCCGCGTAGTGCTCCAGCAGCACCGCGAAGAAGCGCTCGATGGAGCCGAACAGCGCGCGGTGGATCATGACCGGGCGCTGCTTGGAGCCGTCGGCGGCCGTGTACTCCAGGTCGAAGCGCTCCGGCAGGTTGAAGTCGAGCTGGATCGTCGACATCTGCCAGGTGCGGCCGATGGCGTCCTTGGCCTGCACGGAGATCTTCGGGCCGTAGAAGGCGGCGCCGCCCGGGTCGGGGACGAGCGGGAGGCCCTGCTTCTCGGCGACCTGGCGCAGCGTCTCGGTCGCCTCCTCCCAGGCCTCGTCGGAGCCGACGAACTTCTCCGGGTCCTTGGTGGACAGCTCCAGGTAGAAGTCGGTCAAGCCGTAGTCGCGCAGCAGCTCCAGCACGAAGGTGAGCAGCTTGTCGAGCTCCTCGGACATCTGCTCGCGGGTGCAGTAGATGTGCGCGTCGTCCTGGGTGAAGCCGCGGGCCCGGGTCAGGCCGTGCACGACGCCCGACTTCTCGTACCGGTACACGGTCCCGAACTCGAACAGGCGCAGCGGCAGTTCGCGGTAGGAGCGGCCGCGCGCGTCGAAGATCAGGTTGTGCATCGGGCAGTTCATGGGCTTGAGGTAGTAGTCCACGCCCTCGTCGAGCTGCATGGGCGGGTACATGCCGTCGGCGTACCAGTCCAGGTGGCCCGAGGTCTCGAAGAGCTTCCCCTTCGTCGCGTGCGGGGTGTAGACGAACTCGTAGCCCGCCTCCTCGTGCCGCTTGCGCGAGTAGTCCTCCATGACCCGGCGGATGATGCCGCCGCGCGGGTGGAAGACGGCGAGGCCGGAGCCGATCTGCTCCGGGATGGAGAACAGGTCCAGCTCGCTGCCGAGCTTGCGGTGGTCGCGCTTCTCGGCCTCGGCGAGGAAGTCGAGGTGCGCCTTCAGCTCGTCCTTGGAGGGCCAGGCGGTGCCGTAGATGCGCTGGAGCATCGGGTTCTTCTCGCTGCCGCGCCAGTAGGCGGCCGCGTTGCGCATCAGCTTGAACGCCGGGATGAGCCGGGTGGAGGGCAGGTGGGGACCGCGGCACAGGTCCTTCCAGCACAGCTCGCCGGTCTTGGCGTCCAGGTTGTCGTAGATCGTCAGCTCGCCGGCGCCGACCTCGACGTCCGCGCCGTCGTCGCTGGAGGCGGCGCCCTTGAGGCCGATCAGCTCCAGCTTGTACGGCTCGTCGGCCAGCTCCTCGCGGGCGGCCTCGTCGGTGACCACGCGTCGGGCGAACTTCTGCCCGCGCTTCTGGATCTCCTGCATCTTCTTCTCGATGGCCTTGAGATCCTCGGGCGTGAACGGCTTCTCGACGTCGAAGTCGTAGTAGAAGCCGTCCTTGACGGGCGGGCCGATGCCCAGCTTGGCCTCGGGGAACAGCTCCTGCACGGCCTGCGCCATGACGTGCGCGGTGGAGTGGCGCAGGATGTTCAGGCCGTCCTCGGAGGAGATCTCGACGCCCTCGACCTCGTCGCCGTCGGACAGCTCGTGGGCGAGGTCCTTGAGCTCGCCGCCCACGCGCGCGGCGATGACGGAACGCTCGCCGGCGAAGAGCTCGGCGGCCGTAGTGCCCGTCGTCACCACGCGTTCTTCCCGCTCGGAATCGCGTTGGATGATCACACGGACGTCTGACACCGGTCTCTCCTGACTGAAGGTGGGTCGCGGCGCCATACCGGAGCGCGCGCATCGAGTAAGGATCGTACCGACCCCGCACCGCCCTCCGCGAAATCAGTCCCTCGCGGACCCCCTCGCCGGTCGGGGCGCCGGGCGGGCCCGCCGCCCGCCGTCAGTCCTCGTCGTCCGCCGCGCAGGCCTCCTCGACGAAGTCGAGGTGCTCGTGCAGGGACTTCGTCAGCCGGTCCCGCTCGGCCTCGTCGACCTGCACGGGCGCGACGTCACGGGCCCCGGTCAGCCGCCGGAAACCGCCCCGGCTCTCCAGCCGCCCCCGCACCCGCACCGGCAGCCCGGCCAGGTGCGCGTGGCCGGCGATCCGGTAGGCCTCCTCGTCCAGCGTGGCCTTCACGTACGGGACCTCCGCCCCGGCGAGCACCCGCAGCCGCACGGTGCCCTCGCCGCACGGACCCGACCGGCGCAGGCGGACCACCGCGCCGGTGACCCGTACGGGCACGGCGGGCTCCGCGCGCCGGTAGCGGGCGCCGGCCTCGCGCAGCACGGGCAGGTCGCCCGGCGAGAACTCGACGGCCTCGGCGGTGGCCGCGCAGCCCTCCGGCACGCCGGCCGCCGGGGCCCAGTCGACGGCGATCCGGGCGCCCTCGGTGCCCCGGACGAGGCAGACGATCGCCTCGGTGAGCTCGTGGCAGACGCCGGCCCGCACGGCCCCGTCGAAGGCCTCCGTGCCGCCGGTGGCCCGCTGGTAGTCGACGGCCTCGCGGGCGGCGTAGAGGGCCTGGTGGAGGCGGACGGCGAGGGGGCGGCCGGTGGCGACGGGCACGAGGGCGGTGAGCCGGCCGTCCGCCGCGGGGCCCACCAGGACGCCCTGGAGCGCCGCGGCGGCGGACCGCCGGTGCCGGGCGCCGTGGTAGCCGGTCCGTGCCCGGGTGGCGAGCGCGCCGGCGAGCAGCATCCGCCGGGCCGCGCCGCGCAGCCGCTCCTCGGCGGTCCAGGAGGCGGCTCCGCCCGGTCCGGCCGGCACGTCCCGCCACCAGCGGATCTCGTCGCTGGGGACGGCGAGGGAGACCAGGACCTCGCGCGCGGAGGGCGTGCCGCTGCGGGACAGCGCGAGCAGGGCCTCGCCGAGCAGGTCGTCGCTGTCGGGGAAGGCCCGGCTCTCGGGCACCAGCAGGCTCGTGCCGCCGGTGCCGGCGCCGGGCGGGGTCCAGCGGCCGTAGCGTCCGGGGGCGCCGCCGCGCCGCCGCCAGCCGTGCCGGAGCAGCAGCGCGCCGAGCACGGCCGGGTCGACCTCGCCGGGCTCGGGCGGCCGGCCGCCGGGGGCGGTGTCGGCGGGGTGCGGCCGCACGGGGCGCAGATGCTCGTCGGTCGGGCGGTGGGTCACGGTTTTCCTCCCGTCCCGACCCGCGTCATGATCTCGCACAGCGCCCGGTCGTCGAAGATCCGCGAGGTCGGGATGCGCACGGTGGTGCGGCGCCGGCCCGTCACCGGGTGCCCGGCGAGGTTGGTCCAGTAGCAGCAGTGCCTCAGGTCGAGCCGGTCGTGGCTCGCGCGCAGCCAGTCGTCCCGCGAGCGCGGCACCAGCATCACCACGAGGATCTTGTGCACCGTGACCGGGGTGCGGGCGAGTTTGGCCAGGTGGTCGTTGTCGAGCGTGAAGGAGAAGGTGCGGCCCGGGGGGTCCGGCGGGATCTGGTAGGTCGCCTTCAGCTGGACCTTGACGGTGACCTCGTCGTCGACGGTGTGCCCGGGTGCGCTGTGGCTGACGTGCCAGTCGATGCCGTTGTCCGGGAACGGCTGGGACAGCGAGCAGCCCGCGGCCGCCGCGACGGCGTGCAGATAGCCGACCTGCAGGGTCTCCATGCAGGCGGTGGTGGCGAGGGAGCCGCGGGAGGGAGCCGTGCGCTCGGGCAGCAGCCCGCCCCGTTCGGGCTGCGCTATGGCCATGGCCGAACAGCCTTCCAGAACTGGTGGATCCCCGCTGCGGACCGTTGAACTGCGGGGACCCGTACTCCTGTTGTCTCCTTCCGGCGTACGGCGCAAACAGCCCGGGTATCACCGTTTCGGGCAGCGGACGGTGCGTCGACTGCCGACGGTGATCGAGGGGTTGTGTGGGTATGACGACGTGCTGGTACGAAGGGCCGCTGGCCGCCTTCGACACGGAGACCACGGGCGTGGACG
The DNA here is from genome assembly GCF_044540485.1 of Streptomyces sp. NPDC085946. Taxonomy (NCBI): domain Bacteria; kingdom Bacillati; phylum Actinomycetota; class Actinomycetes; order Kitasatosporales; family Streptomycetaceae; genus Streptomyces; species Streptomyces sp. NPDC085946. The sequence goes on from NZ_JBITSF010000003.1 coordinate 180,361, forward strand.
TCGAGACCGACCGGATCGTGTCGGCCGCCGTCGTCGTCCAGGACGCCCCGGGCATCCGGCCGCGGGTCAGCCGCTGGCTGGTGAACCCGGGGGTGCCGGTGCCCGCCGGGGCGACGGAGGTGCACGGGCTGACGGAGGAACACCTCCAGCGCAACGGCCGCTGGCCCGCGCCGGTGATGTACGAGATAGCGGAGGCGCTGGCCGAGCAGGCGCACGCCGGCCGGCCGGTGGTGGTGATGAACGCCCCGTTCGACCTGACGCTGCTGGACCGGGAGTTGCGCCGGCACCGCGCCTCGTCGCTGGGCCGCTGGTTCGAGTCGACGCCGCTGCGCGTCCTCGACCCGCGGGTCCTCGACAAGCACCTGGACCGCTACCGCAAGGGCCGCCGCACCCTCACCGACCTGTGCGCGCACTACGGCGTGCCCCTGGAGGGCGCGCACGACGCGGCCGCCGACGCCGTGGCCGCCCTGGAGGTCACCCGGGCGGTGGGCCGCCGTTTCGCCTCCCGGCTGGAGCGCCTCTCCCCCGGCGAGCTGCACACCCTGCAGGCGGTGTGGCACGCGGCACAGGCCCGGGGCCTGCAGGCGTGGTTCGCGCGCACCGGCACGGAGGAGGCCGTCGACCCGGCCTGGCCCCTGCGCCCGGACCTGCCGGCGGCGGCCTGAACACGGGCGGGACACCCGGAGAAGCCGGTCCGGCCACGACGGACCGGCCATGACCCGCGCGGCATGCGGCGGCACCGGACGGCCCTGAGGGGTGCGGGCGGCGAAGCCCCCGCCGCGCGCGGCGCACGACGACGGCGGCCCCGGCCGCCCCCCGGGGGGCGGGCCGGCCCCCCGCCCCAACAGGGGGGTAAAGGGGGTCCCCCCCGGACCAC
>NZ_JBITSF010000003.1:181245-333424 GCF_044540485.1 Streptomyces sp. NPDC085946
GGGGGGGGGGGGCCCCCCCCCCGGCGGGGGGGGCCCCCCCCGGCGGGGGCGGGGCCCCCCGGGGGGGGGCGGGGGGCCCCCCGTCGACAATGTGGGCGATACTGGGATCGAACCAGTGACCTCTTCGGTGTGAACGAAGCGCTCTCCCGCTGAGCTAATCGCCCGGGAACGCACTGAACAATACAGGCCCCGGCGCGCTTCCATCAAACCGCTCGGCGGCCACCGCTCAGGCGGGCGGCCAGCCCGCGCCGCCCCGCCCGCATCATCAGCGCGTGGTTGGCGTGGAAGAACGGCCGGCCGGGCACGGCGAGCCGCCGCAGCAGCGGCTTGCGGACGTCGACCTCCTGGTCGTAGCGGGCGAGGGTGCCGGAGCCCTCGGCGGTGATCGTCCAGCGCGCCCAGCCGTCGATGTCCCCGGACAGGCCGACCTCCAGGACCCCGGCCACCGGATCGCGCCGCCCCTCGTGCACGGTCTGCGTCAGGTCGTACGGCAGGAGGGAGCGGATCCGGACGACCCCGCCGGTGGCGTCGAGCCGGGTGACCTCCCGGACCTGGGGCCACCAGAGGGGGTAGTCCTCGATCCGCTCCAGCGCCGCGTACACGACCGGGACGGGTGCGGGCAGGGTCCACCGACTGCGGAAGCGGTAGTGGTTCCAGTCCATGGGCGGAGTGTGCCCGGCCCGTCCCGGTGCTCACGCGGTCACGGCATCCGGTCCCCGAGCAGGGCCAGGTTCTCGATGGCGGCGAGGCCGTACAGCGAGGTGTCGTTCGTGGACACCCAGGCCGCCTCGCTGCCCGGGACCAGCGTGAGCGGGCCGCTCAGCTTCTCCGTCCTCCAGGGCGCGGACTCCTTGTAGCCGTCGGAGTTGTAGAACTTGTCCCACGCGCGCCTGGCGAGCTTCTCGTCGCCGGTCTGGACGGCGGCGTACGCGTCGAGGCGCGAGTGGCCCTGGAAGAGGATCAGGGAGCCGAAGTTGCTGCCGTAGCGGGCCGCCTGCTCGGCCTTGGTGGCGTTGAAGTAGCGGCAGTAGTCGAGGTACGCCTCCTTGAACGCCGGCATGTCGACGAGGTCGATGAGCTCGGCGCACAGCTCGTTGAGGCCGAAGACCGCCGACAGGTGCGAGACGCCGACCACGGGCGTCTCCGCGACGGCGAACCTCCCGGTGTCGAGGTCGTACAGGCCGGTGCCCTGCACGAAGCCGTTGGGCTGGGCGGCGATGGTCTCCATCGTGGACAGCACGCGCGCCCTGGCCTTCTCCCACTTGGGGCCCCTGCGCTCCCACTCGGTGAGCCAGGCCGAGACCAGACCGCTCCAGTCCGTGCCGAAGCCGATCGACAGGGCGTGCCGATCGGGCGTGTACGGCTCGGTGCGGATCTTGCGGATCGGGTCGAGGACGAGGAACGTCTCGTCGGAGTCGACGTTGGCGTGCATGAGGTCGCCGACGCGTTCGTCGGCGGTGAGGAAGTAGTAGTAGCGGCGGTACGTGGTGTTGGCGATGCGCTGCTGCTTGGCGCTGTCGGCCCAGTGCTGCACGCCGTGCCGGGTGCCGAGGCCGGCCCACTTGCCCAGGTGGTAGACGTCGACCTCGCCGGTGTGCCGGGTCATCGCCTCGGCGAAGCGGAAGATGTCGGCGCGGCCGGAGCGCAGGTAGGCGTACCAGAGCCACAGGTCCGGGGAGAGTTCGGAGTTGTCCCAGGCGTAGCCGCCGACGTCGTAGCGCCACTGGTGCCGGACGGTGTCGTAGGTGTGCATGATGTCGCCGTAGTCCCAGAAGCCGTACCACCGGCGCATCTCCACCTGGTCCTTGTAGTAGGTGAAGAGGAAGTCGAGGTGGTCCTCGATCTTCGCCTTGGCCGGGGTGGACCGGTCGGGTTCGGCGAACAGGCCCTTGCCGAAGACGCCCGCCGCGATGAGCTGCTTCGGCGGGGCGGCGAGCTGCGGCAGCACGCGGACGGCCTCGACCTGCTCGGCGAGCGTCTCGGCGCTCGGGGTGGCGGCGTTGGCCCAGAAGAGCAGCTCGGAGGTGCGGGCGATGCCGTACGGGGTGCCGAACTCCGGCTCGTAGTCCTCGTAGGTGATGTTGAGGCCTTCGAGCTGCTCGGGGAAGGTGTCCTGGCCCATGCCGTCGTGGTAGAAGCGCAGGTCCATGGGCTGCGCCTCGGGCGACCAGAGCCAGAGGGTGACCTCGGCCTCCTCGGTGTGGGCGCCCCGGATGTCGAGCTGGGCGGGGAACTTCTCCCAGAAGTCGCGCAGGCCGAAGGAGAGGCCGCCGCTGACGCCGCCGACGTAGCCGAAGCCGGAGGCGCGCCGGCCGCCGCCCGCGGGGATCCAGCCGTAGCCCTTCTTGGTGCGCTTGCGCAGGGTGAAGCCGTCGGCGGAGAGCTGGGAGAGGGTGTAGTCGCCCCACTCGGGGATGTACTGGAGGCGGGTGGTGACCCGCTGGTCCCAGGTGGCCGGGTCGGGCAGCTTCCTGCCCTCGTACTGGGCCGCCTGGACGGCCGCGCCCGGGTCGCGGCGCAGGCCGGTGATGCCCTTGACGGCCTCGCGCAGCAGGCCGGTGCCCTCGCCGCCGATGCGGATGTGGCGGTCGTAGGACGCGTCGCGCATCGGCACGGTGAAGCGGACGCCGAGGCCGCGGATGAAGTCGCCGCTCGCCTTGCCGGGCTCCTGGGTGCCGTCGTAGGTGATGGTGTGCACCATGCGGAAGGAGTCGGCGCCCGCGTAGAAGTACAGGCGGACGGAGAACGGCAGCCAGCCGCGGTCGCCCTTGCGGTGCTTGCCGTCGATGCGGACCACCGCGCGGACCGGGCCCTCCTGCTCGACCTCGACCTTGGCGATGGCGCCGTCGAAGCGCTCGGTCTTCACCGCGGTCTGGTCGCCGTCCTCGAACTCGGGCTGGCGCAGCAGGACGAGCCGTCCGTTGCGGGCGATCTCGGTGGAGCCCCGGGTGACGGACTTGACGAGGGTGGCCCCGGAGGTGCCGATCCTGGCGGTGATGACGCCGGTGGAGACGTCGATGGTGCCGCCGCTCCTGTCGACGGTGACCTTCTTCTCGGGCGCGGCGGGCGTGCCGGCGGTCAGCGTGAGCCTGCCGTCGCCGGAACCGACGGCGTGCGCGGTCCACTTGAGCGAGCCGTCCGGCCAGTAGGCGATCGGCCAGGACTGCACGGGGACGGCCTTGCCGTCCGCGTCCGTCAGCGCGAAGTCCTGGTCCTGCCGGTACACGCCCTTCGGCCAGGGGACGCCGACGGTGGAGCCGGGCGCGGCGCCGAGGCCGCCGTCCTCCAGCCAGTCCAGGACCACCGGTTCGGCGCCGGCGGTCTCGGCTCCGGGTGCCGCCGCGGCGTTCTGCGCCCCCAGCGCCCAGCTGAACTGGGCGGCGGCGCCGGCGACGGCGGCCGCCTTGAGGAGGGACCTGCGGGGGATGGGGGACATGGCCTTTCCTTTCCGTACGGGTACGGTTTGCCAAGGGCATGACAGATGGAGGGGCGGCGCGCGGGGCGCCGGCCCGGTGGGGGGAAGGGGCACCACGGGTCAGCGGTGCCGGTAGCGCTCCTCCACGGCGACGGCGGCCGCCGCGACGGCCCCCAGCACGGGCACCGCCAGCGGCGGGACGAACCAGCCCGAGCAGACGACGACGGCGAACCCGCCGACCAGCAGCAGGGACCCGGCGGGGTCCAGGACCGTCCGGCGGACCGCCCGGGCGAACAGCGGACGCCAGGCCGCGCCCGGCGTCCAGGTCGCCGCCGCCCGTGTCCCGGCGACGGCGGCGGCGATGAGCGCGAGCAGGCCGACCGCTCCGACCAGCGGCCCGCCGGGAAGCCCGGCCCGCGCGGCATGGACGTCCACCCAGACCGCGGCCGCCACGGCCCAGCCGGCCAGGCCCACGAGCCAGCCGCCGCGCAGGGCCGCGCGGAAGTCGGCGGCGAACTCCCGCACTCCGCCGGCCGTGTGCGCGGTACGGCGGCGCAGGTGCCGCGCGCCAGCGGCGAACGCGGCGGGGTAGGTGACGACCCCGAGACAGGCCACGGCGATCCACACGCCGGTGAGCAGGCACTCGGCGAAGACACTGAACCGCTCGCCGAGGACCGGTTCCCTGCGCGGAGACCGGGCTTTCACGCGTGCTTGCGCCATGGTGACCGCCTCAGCCCTTCAGTCCGGACGTCGCCATGCCGTCGATGAGGTGGCGCTGGAAGGCCATGAAGAAGGCGATGACCGGCACCAGCGCCACCAGCGACATCGCGATCATGCTGCCGTAGTTGGAGATGCCCTCCTGGTCGCGGAACATCATCAGGCCGAGCGAGACGGTGTACTTCTCGGGGGTGTTGAGGTAGATCAACGGCCCCATGAAGTCGTTCCAGGCGTTGATGAAGGTGAAGATGGCGCTGGTGATGATGGCGGGGCGGCTCAGCGGCAGCACGATGGCCCAGTAGGTGCGCAAGTGCCCGCAGCCGTCGAGCTTGGCGGCCTCGTCCAGCTCACGCGGCAGTCCGCGCATGAACTGCACCATCAGGAAGACGAAGAACGCCTCCGTGGCCAGGAACTTGCCCGCGACGAGCGGCACCAGGGTGTCGGTGAGCTCCAGGTTCCGGAAGAGCACGTACTGCGGGATGAGCAGGACGTGGTACGGCAGCAGCAGCGTGCCGATCATCAGCGTGAACAGCAGGTTCCGCCCGGCGAACCGGATCTTGGCGAAGGCGTACGCGGTCAGCGAGCTGGACAGCACGACCCCGACGACGGCGAGGACCGCGTAGACCAGCGAGTTCCAGAAGAAGCTGCTGATGGCGATGCCGGAGATGCCGTCGGCGAGTCCGGAGAAGTTCGACCAGACCGGCTCGGTGGGCAGCAGGTCGAGGCTGGCGATGATGTCCTTGCTCGGCTTGAACGAGGCACCGACCACCCAGATCACGGGGTAGAGGACGACCGCGAGGACGACCAGCGCGCCCGCGTGCCAGGCGATCGATCCGGTGTGCCGCCGCTCGTCGGCGGCGCGCACGGCAGGGGTGGTGGCAGTGGTCACTTGGCGGCCTCCTCGTAGTGCACCCACTTCTTCTGCGACCAGAACAGGACCGCCGTGACGAGCGCCACCGCGATCACCAGCGTCCAGGCCATGGCGGAGGCGAAGCCCATCTGGGCCTCCTTGAAGCCCTTCTGGTAGAGGTAGCAGGTGTAGACGAGCGTGGCGTCGGCCGGACCGCAGCGGGTGTCGGAGACGACGTACGCGGAGCCGAACACCTGGAACGCGTGGATGGACTCCAGCAGCACGTTGAAGAACAGCACCGGGGAGATCATCGGCAGCGTGATGTTCCAGAACCGGCGCAGCGGGCCGGCGCCGTCCACCTCGGCGGCCTCGTACAACTCCTGCGGGACCTGCTTGAGACCGGCCAGGAAGATGACCATCGGCGCGCCGAACTGCCAGATGCTCAGGGCCACCAGGGAGTAGAGGACGTAGTCCGGGTTGCCGATCCAGCCTCCGACGTCGAACCCGAAGACCGTCTGCGTGCGATCCACGATCGCGTCGTCCGAGAACAGCGCCCGCCACACGAAGCCCACGGAGACGCTGGCGCCGATCAGCGAGGGCATGTAGAACGCGGCCCGGTACAGGCCCTGTCCGCGCCGTTTCTGCGCGAGCAGCAGCGCGACGCCGAGCGCGAGCAGCAGCTTCAGCGGCGTGGCCACGACGACGTACTTCAGCGTGACCTCGACCGACTTCTGCCAGCGCGGGTCCTGGAACATCGTCGTGAAGTTGTCCAGCCCAACCCACTTGGGCGGCGTGAACAGGTTGTAGCTGGTGAACGCGTAGTACAGCGACGCGATCATCGGCCCCGCCGTGAGCAGCAGGAATCCCACGATCCACGGCGACATGAAGAGGTAACCGGCGAGGTTCTCGCGGCGCCGCCCGCGCCGCCCCGCGGCGGGGGCGGCGGGCCGCTTCCCGGCCGGGCGCGCGGGCGCTTCCTTGACGAGCGTCATGGTGGTACGTCCCCTCAGCCCGCGAACGCGGCCTTGGCCTCGCTGAACAGCGCCTTGGCGGCGGCGGCCGGCTTGGTCTTGCCCTGGGCGACCTCACCGCCGAGACGCAGGAACGCCGCCTCGATGACGTCGGCGCCGGACGGGTGCGGGGTGATCTTCCCGAGCACGCCGGCCGCGGCGACCTCCTCCTCGTACGCCTTGACGCCCTTGTTGGTGTCGTCGGTGGGCGCGAACGCCTCGTACTGCTCGGTGGTGGCGAGGATGCCGCGGTCGTAGCCCATGATCTTGCCGACTTCGGGGTCGTGGACCATGAAGGAGATGAACTGGGCGACTTCCTTGGGGTGCTTGGTCCCGGAGAAGGCGCTGAGCATCAGCGAACCGAGATACTGGCCGGTGTCCTTGCCGTTGGTGGTGGGGATCGGCGCGAGGCCGTAGTCCGACTCGCCCTCGCCCTCGTAACGGATGGAGAAGTTGTCCCAGGTGAACTCGGAGGCGGCGAGGCCCGCCGACAGACCGGACTTGGGCGCGACCTGCTCGATCTTCTTGGGGTCGGCGACGAGCCCGGAGCGCACGCGCTTGTAGCCGTCCTCCCACCACTGCGTCAGGTCGTCCTCGGTGAAGCCGAGATCGGTCTCGGTGAAGAAGGCCTTGCCGTTCTGGCGCAGGTACAGGTCGTAGAGGTACATGATGCCGAAGTAACCGGTGTCACCGGCGATCTTCAGCTTGTCCTGGATCGTCTGGAGCGCGTCGAAGTACTCGTCCCAGGTCCAGCCGAACTTCGCCTCGACACCCGCCTTCTCGAAGGCCTTGAGGTCGACGACGAGCGCCATGGTGTTGGCGCCGACGGGGACGCCGAGCTGCTTGCCGTCGACCTGACCGTTCGCCAGAACGCCGTTGCGGAAGTTCTGCAGGTCCAGATTCCCGGCGTCCGCCTGCGTCTTGAGGTCCATGAGAACGCCGCGCTTGTCGTACTTGCGCAGGAAGCCGACCGCATTCTGGAAAACGTCCGGCGGATTTCCACCGGAGGCCTGGGTCTGGAACTTCTCCCAGAACGCCGCGTAGTCGGTGAATTCAGGCTTGACCTTGATCTTCGGGTGCTTCTTCTCGAAGAGCGCGATGGCCTTCTTCATGGCGATGGTGCGCGGCTCGCCGCCCCACCACGCGTAACGGATCGTCACGGTTCCGTCGGCCGACGCACCGCTGCCGCCACCACAGCCGGTCGCCGCGGCGAGCCCGAGAGTGGCCGCCGAGGCTCCCGCCACCTTGAGGACCGTACGCCTCTCCACATTTCTGCCTGCCACCGTCAGACCCCTCCCCGCGGCGTCCTTGCCGCTGCATGAATCGTTTCAAGTAAGCGCTTGCTGGCACAAGTTACGGAGGGCCCGAGAGTGCGTCAATGATTCGGACAGGAATTTCTTGCGGGAGCCTTCGGCCGGGAAGCGGCGGCCGGGCTCCGGGCGGTGGGCCCGGCGCGGTGAATTCGCAGGTGGAGGGCGGTGTGACCGAAGGGCCGAACAGGGGCGGGCGGGTGCGGCCGGGGATCGTTCGGCCGGAAGTGGTCGGGGTGGCGGGTGGCCGACACGCGTCGGGACGGGCGGGCGGAGGGGTGGGACGGGGTGACGGGCCGGGGGCTTCACGGCCGGCGGGCCGGGGGTGCCCGTCCCGGCGGAGGGGCGGGGCGGGCCTCGTGCCCGCGGACGCGCCACGGCACCCGCGTACGAGTGTGCGGGCGGCACAGGAGGCGAGGAGTGCGGGCCGGGCCTCCGCCGGCACCACCGCCAAGCGGCTCCGCCGCCCGGCGGCCCTGGGACGGCGCGTGACTCGCGCGCCCTCGCGGCACGGCCTCGAACTCCTTCGGCACGCCTTCTGCCCGGCCGGGCGGCGGAGCCGCGCAGGCACCTTCCTGCCGGGGCGCGCGGGGGCTGCCCCGGACCGGCCGCACGCCGAGGCGCCGCAGCCGCACCGCGGCGCCTCGGCAGCACGCGCAAAAACGGCGGCCCACCTGCTTGCCAGCAGATGGGCCGCCGTATCCGGGTGGGCGATACTGGGTTCGAACCAGTGACCTCTTCGGTGTGAACGAAGCGCTCTCCCACTGAGCTAATCGCCCGGGCGCAGGAAGAACATTACCCCATGTCAGGGGGTGCCTGTGACGGGCGCCGGACGGGTCCCGCGCCCGGCCCGCCGCTCACTGGTCCTCGATCTTCCACGGCATGACGATGCCGAACTTCCACAGGTAGATCCCGGCCAGGACACCGATGATCACCAGGCCGACCGTGGTCAGGATGATGTTGCGGCGCCGCACCTTCGGGTCGAGGGCCCGCTGGGCCGCCTCGGTGACCTTGCGCTTGGTCCAGCGCAGCACCAGCTGGGCCCAGACGAACTCGGTCGCCCAGATCGCCATGCCCCCGAAGATCACGACCCAGCCCGGCCCGGGCAGCGGCAGCATCACGATGCCGGCCGCCACGACCGCGAGCCCGATGACGAAGACCCCGACCTGCCAGCTCAGGTGCAGCACCCGGCGTGCCTTGACGAACTCCGGCGCCCGCGAGCCGAGCCCCCGCTGCTCGCTGCGCGCCCCTTCCGACCTGGTGTTGTCCGACGCCACGGCCACCTCACCCGGCCTGTTACTCCCCGTATTCATACGGCCAAACACTACCGGAGCGAAACCAGTCACCGGAATGGCGGCACAACCCGGACGATCTCTCGGCCGGAAGAGTTACGTAAACACACGCAAAACACTCAGAGGGGTTTACAACGGCACCGTAGGTGGCATGTCGATTTCGCCGACGTGCGAATCCCCGAGCGCACACTGAGCGAAAGGCCCTGGCGCTTATGAACACCACGGTCAGCTGCGAGCTGCACCTGCGCCTCGTTGTGTCGAGCGAGTCCTCCCTGCCTGTCCCCGCAGGCCTGCGGTACGACACGGCCGACCCCTACGCCGTGCACGCCACCTTCCACACCGGAGCCGAGGAGACCGTCGAGTGGGTGTTCGCCCGCGACCTCCTCGCCGAGGGACTTCACCGCCCCACGGGCACCGGCGACGTCCGCGTCTGGCCGTCGCGCAGTCACGGTCAGGGCGTCGTCTGCATCGCCCTGAGCTCTCCGGAGGGCGAAGCCCTGCTCGAGGCCCCCGCACGGGCCCTGGAGTCCTTCCTGAAGCGCACCGACGCCGCCGTGCCGCCCGGCACGGAGCACCGGCACTTCGACCTGGATCAGGAGCTCTCGCACATCCTGGCGGAAAGCTAGGTCGCGCCCCACGAAGCCGCCCGGCGCCGTCGACTCGGGGAGACGGCTCGGGCCAGGACAACCGCATACGGTACGCAAGCCGGTGCCACCCGCCCCGCGGGTGGCACCGGCTTGCGTGTGCGCCGGCTCGCGGGAGCCGGCGGCGCCGACCGGTCACGGCGGGTGACGGGGCGGGAACCACAGCGCGCCGCACGGCGTTGTATTCGAAGCCGTGTGCGGGCGGAAGGCGGTGCCGGGCCCCCGGGAGCCGTTACCATCGGCCAGCATCGGCGGGCGCCCGCCCGACCCCCAGGCCAGGGAGCGAAACGTGCTGATCACCCACGACACCCGGTGCGCCCTCGACACCGTGGTGGATCTGGTGAACACCGCCCCGGAGGACGACACCACTCCGGACGCGCTGCCGGACGTCGCGGCTCTCGAGGATTTCGTACGAAGCCACAAGATGAGCGATGTCGGCGTGCTCTCGGAGTTCGACCTCTCGGCGGTGCGCCGGGTGCGCGGACGGTTCGCGTCGGTCTTCGCGGCCCCCGACGCCCGCACGGCCGCGGGGCTGATCAACGACCTGGTCGCCGCGGCGGGCACGACGCCCCGCCTCACGGACCACGACGGTTACGACTGGCACGTGCACTACTTCGCCCCCGGTGCCTCCGTCGCCGACCACCTGGCCGCCGACTGCGGCATGGCGCTGGCGTTCTTCGTGGTCGCCGGGGAGCAGGAGCGGCTGCGGCGCTGCGAGGCGCCCGACTGCCGGCGCGCCTTCGTCGACCTCTCCCGCAACCGCTCACGGCGGTACTGCGACAGCCGCACCTGCGGGAACCGCCTGCACGTGGCCGCGTACCGGGCGCGCCGCAAGGAGGCGGCCGGCTGATCCCCGGCCGTGGCGGAGCGCCTCGGCAGGCCCGGGTGCCGACGCGGCCCCGGCGGGTGGCGCCGGGGACCGCGGGTACGGCTCACAGCAACAGCAGGTCGTGCAACGCCGCGATGAGCAGCAGACACCCGATCACCGCAAGGAAGATCATCAGCGGTGGCTGGGAAAGGGCGAAGAGGCAGCCGCGCGGCTCGTCCTGCGGCGGTGCGGCGTTGCTCTGTCTCGTGTCCAGCATCTCGCCGCGATGATGGCGCATGCGGCGCGCACCACGCGATCAGCACCCTCGGAACGAACGGGCCGTCACCGAAACCGTGATCTCCGGTTCGGATTGTGATCACTTCGGTGCGTCCAGGGACGCACTGTGTCGTTTCAGCCGATTCCGGCTGGACCCGTCATATCCGGACCCGTCATATGCCGTGCTTCTTGAGGATGGCCTCGATGTCGCTGAAGTCGTCGTCGCCCCGGGGCTGGGCGGGGGGCCGGGTCGCCGGGCTCGTACCGCCCCGGCCGAGGGAGGGCGCGGGGGCCGCCGGGGCGACCGCGTCCCGCTCGGCCGCCCGGGCCGCCCGGCGCTCCTTGCGGGTGCCGCCGCGCCGGCGCTCCACGGTGCGCGTGGTCGCGAAGAGCACCCAGGACAGGCCGAGCAGGCCGAAGCCCGCCCAGGCCGTCGGGCTGAACGCGGTACCGGCGAGCCAGTCGACGACCCCGGTCAGCACCAGGCCCAGGGGCACGAGGGCGTAGGCGGCGATGCGGGCCGCCGTGAGGAGGCGTTTGCGGTAGGCCGTCACCGCCGCGATGCCCAGGCCTGCCGCGGACACGGCGGAACAGACTGTCTCGGCGATCATCCGGTCCTCCAGCGGGCTCGAGCGGCGCGGCACGTCCGTCCCCTCCATCGTGCACCCCCTCCCGCTCCACGGGCCACGCCCGGGCCCGACATCAGGGACATCTCCGGGTCGCCTCCTCCGCGGGTGCCGGACGCGGGGCCGTGACCTGCGAGGTCGGATTGGGCCGCGCGGGGCGGGGCTGGAAGACTTGGGGGCATGAGCGACTCCTCCCCCGTCCGTCCCGCCGCGCCCGTCCTCGACGTCTGGTGCGAGCTCCAGTGCCCGGACTGCCGCAGCGCCCTGGGCGACCTGCGTGCCCTGCGCGCCCGCTACGGCGACCGTCTGGAGCTGCGCCTGCGGCACTTCCCGCTGGAGAAGCACCGGCACTCCTTCGCCGCTGCGCAGGCCGCCGAGGAGGCGTGGGAGCAGGGGCGGGGCTGGCCGTACGTGGAGACCGTGCTGGAGCGGGTCGAGGAGCTGGACCGCGGGGGCGAAGCCTTCCTGGTCGAGGTCGCGCGCGAACTCGGCCTGGACGCCGAGGAGTTCGACACGGCGCTGATCGACGGCCGGCACATCCTGATCGTGGACGCCGACCAGGCCGAGGGCAAGGCCATCGGCGTGACGGGGACGCCGACGTACGTCATCGGCGGCGAGCGGCTGGACGGCGGCAAGAGCCAGGAGGGGCTGCGCGAGCGCGTCGAGGAGATCGCCGACCGGCTGCTCGCCGAGCGGCGGGACTGACCGCCGTCCGCTAGAGCAGCGGCTTGTACAGGGTGTACTGCGTCGTCTCGTAGCCGAGCGACGCGTAGAGCCGCTCGGCCGGGGTGTTGCCCGCGAAGACGTTGAGACCGAGGGTCCGCTTGCCCTCGGCCAGGGTCTGCACCTCGGCCAGCAGCATCAGCGTGCGCCCGTGCCCCTTGCCGCGGTGGCCGGCGTGGGCCTCGACGTCGAACACGAAGGCGCCGTCGTCGCGCACCGCCAGCCACAGGGTTCCCACGGGTGTGCCCGCGTGCTCCAGGACGCTGAGGAACATGCCGGGGGTGGTGCGGCCCTCCGGCAGCAGGGTCGCGTGGTCCCGCTCCGACTTGGCCCGTGCCTCGTCCTCCGGGACCCCGCGCTCGGCCCAGTCCCTGGCGTAGTCCCGCCGGGCCTGGTCGAGCCACGGACCGAACTCCGCCTCCGTCATGGGCCGCGCCGCGCTGCCCGCGGGCAGGACCGGCGGGACGTCGCCGAGCGTCTTCTCCATGGTGCGGTTGCGGACGACGTAGCCGAGCGCCGTGGCCAGGCGCAGTGCCGCCTCCGCGGTGGCGGGGACGGTCGCCTCGATGCGCCGGCAGCCCCAGGCGCGCGCCACCTCCTCGGCGGCGAGCGCGGCCACGGTGCCCCGGCCGCGGCGGCGGTCCGGCTCCTCGATGCGCAGGTCCAGGACGCGGGCCACGGCGGCGCCGAAGACGGGATGGGTGGCGAGGTGGACGGCGCCCACGGGACGGCTGTTGACGCACACCTGGTAGCGGCGCGAGCGCGTCCCGTCGGCGTTGGTCTGAAGCGGCTCGGCCGGCCGCAGGGTCGTGGTCATCACGGGTGTTCTACCCGCTGCCGCGCCCCGGGTCAGCCCGATTTCCGCAACCCGGTCACGGATCGAGGTCGTCCGCGGACCGCTCGGCGAAGATCTGCATGGCCTTGGCGGTCACCGGCCCCGGCGTGCCCGGCAGCTCGCGCCCGTCGACGCGGTGCACGGCCTGGACGTCCCGCAGCGTGGAGGTGAGGAAGACCTCCTCGGCGCGCTCCAGGACGTCGAGCGGCAGGTCGGTCTCCTGGGCGCCGGTCCATTCCACGGTCAGCGCGCGGGTGATGCCCGCGAGGCAGCCGGAGGCGAGCGGCGGGGTGTGGATCTCGCCGTCCAGGACGACGAAGACGTTCGAGCCGGTGCCCTCGCAGAGCCGGCCGACCGTGTTGCCGAACAGCGCCTCGGAGGCGCCCCGTTCGTGGGCACGGGCGAGCGCGACGACGTTCTCGGCGTACGAGGTCGTCTTCAGGCCGGTGAGCGCGCCGCGCTCGTTACGGGTCCAGGGCACCGTGATCACGGCCGTGGAGTCGGGGCGGCGGGTGGTCCCACCGAGGGCCACCACCAGGGTCGGGCCGTGCTCGCCGCGGTCGGAGCCGAGCGGGCCGTGGCCTCCGGTGTAGGTGATCCGCAGCCGGCCGAGCGGCATCGGGTTGGCCTCCAGCACGGCGGCGCAGGCGCGGCGCACCTCGTCGAGGTCCGGGTCGGGCAGGCCGAGGCCGCGGGCCGAGCGGGTCAGCCGGTCGAGGTGGCGGGTCAGGGCGAACGGCCGGCCGTCCACGGCCTTCACCGTCTCGAAGATGCCGTCGCCCACGGTCAGTCCGTGGTCGAAGACGGAGACGCGGGCGGACTCGGTGTCCTGCAGCCCGCCGTCGAGCCAGATCTTCACGTCAGGGTCCCTTCACTCACCTCGTACGTCCCCGACGCTACCGCGAGCAGCCGCGACGCCTTCAGCTCGGTCTCGCGCCACTCCCCCTCGGGGTCCGACCCCCAGGTGATCCCCGCGCCCGTGCCGAAGCGCAGCACGCCCTCGGACCGGTCGATCCAGAAGGTGCGGATGCCGACGGCCAGCTCGCCCGTGCCCCGGTCGGCGTCGACCCAGCCGACGCCTCCGCAGTACGGGCCCCGGGGCGCCGTCTCCAGCGCGTCGATGATCCGCAGGGCGCTCGTCTTGGGCGCCCCGGTGACGGAGCCGGGCGGGAAGGCGGCGCCGAGCAGCTCGGGCCAGCCGGCGCCGGCGCGCAGCTCGCCGCGGACCGCCGAGACGAGGTGGACGAGCCCGGGGTGCTTCTCGACGACGCACAGGTCGGGGACGGTGACGCTGCCGGTGGCGCACACGCGCCCGATGTCGTTGCGGACCAGGTCCACGATCATCACGTTCTCGGCGTAGTCCTTCTCCAGCAGGTCCGCCTCGGTGCGCCCGGTGCCCTTGATCGGCCCGGACTCGACGACCCGCCCGTCCCGCCGCAGGAACAGCTCCGGGGAGGCGGTGGAGACCTCCACACCGTGCTCCGGGAGGCGGATCGTTCCTGCATACGGCGCGGGGTTGCCGCGGGCCAGCAGCGCGGTGAGGGCGTCGACGTCGGCGCCGGGCGCCACGGGTGCGGAGAGCACACGGCAGAGGTTCGCCTGGTAGACCTCGCCGGCCGCGATGTGCGCGCGGATCCGGCGCACGGCCGCCGTGTACGCGGAGCGGTCGAGGGAGGACGTCCAGTCACCGACGGCGGGCCCGTGCCAGGCGCCCGGCACGGGCAGCGGTACGGGCTCCTCCCGCACGTCCCGGAAGCGGGCGCAGGTCAGACGGCCCTCGAAGTCCGCGCAGACGGCCCAGAAGCCGGTGGAGTCCAGGGCCGCGGGATCGTCGGTGACGTCGAGGAGCCCGGTGGCGACGCGGTCGCCGAAACGGGCGAGAGGAGGGAGGTCGAGCACGCTGCCGAGTCTATGGCGGGCGTCCGCCGGGCGGCCGGGCCGTGTCCGCGCGGGGACCCCGGCGGGCCCCTGAGCAGGCGCAGCGCAGCACGCTGCACAAACGCGTTTTTGTACTGGCCCCGGAATCCGCTAGAGTTCAACACGTCGCCGGGCCGCGGGAGCGGAACGAAACGACAAGCGGACGTAGCTCAGTTGGTAGAGCGCAACCTTGCCAAGGTTGAGGTCGCGAGTTCGAGCCTCGTCGTCCGCTCGAAGGAAGTAGAGGATCTTTCGCTCCTCTACACTCCTGGTGGAGTGGCCGAGAGGCGAGGCAACGGCCTGCAAAGCCGTCTACACGGGTTCAAATCCCGTCTCCACCTCCAAGGACGATTAGCTCAGCGGGAGAGCGCTTCCCTGACACGGAAGAGGTCACTGGTTCAATCCCAGTATCGTCCACTGGATCTTCGGATCCCCCGCGCGATTAGCTCAGCGGGAGAGCGCTTCCCTGACACGGAAGAGGTCACTGGTTCAATCCCAGTATCGCGCACGCAGTGCCCATGATCCGCTCCTCGGCGTGGTCGTGGGTCCCGAGGACGATTAGCTCAGCGGGAGAGCGCTTCCCTGACACGGAAGAGGTCACTGGTTCAATCCCAGTATCGTCCACATCACACCGGAGCCCCCGGCCGTCTCGTGCGGCCGGGGGCTCCGTCGTGGGGTCGCGTGCGTCAGGACGAGAACAGCATGCGCCCGAAGCTCTTCTGACGGTGGTGACCGTGGCCGCCGTGCGGGGCGCCCCAGGCGGGGGCCGGCGGGGCCGGGTAGGCCTGCGGGGCGGGCGGGGGCGGCGGGGCGGGCTGGGACCACTGGGCCTCCAGGCGGGTCAGCGCCTCTAGCTCGCCGTAGTCCAGGAAGATCCCGCGGCAGTTGCTGCACTGCTCGATCTGGACGCCGTTGCGGTTGTAGGTGTGCATCGCTGCGCGGCACTTCGGACACTGCATGGCCGTTCAACTCCTCGTGCGTCGGTCCTGCTTCGCGTGTCGCCAGGACAGACTCCGTCCGGCTGCGGTCGGTTGCACCCTACGTCGCGGCGCTGTGCGCGGGGCGCGGTGGCACGGCGGGCATGCGCCGGCAGGCGTCGACGAGGGACTCCTCCGCCTCGTCCAGCGGGCGGCCGGCCGCGGCGGCCTTGGTGATCGCCCGCGCGGCGGTCTGCACGGTGAGCGCACGGGCGGGGACGTCCAGGGCGGGCCAGGGGTCGCCGTCCCGGGGGACGGCCGGGCCGCCCGCCGCCCGGTAGGCGGTGAGGAAGCGGGTCCACTCCTCGGGGGCGAGCAGTCCGCAGGCGTACCAGGCCGCCGGGCGGGCCAGGTCCCAGGCCGGGACGCCGGTGCCGAGGTCGTCGACGTCGATCAGCAGCCAGGGGCCGCCGGGGGCGGGGTGGCGGACGAGCTGGCCGAGGTGGAGGTCGCCGTGGCAGAGGGTGGCGGTGTCCGGCATCGGGGCCTCGGCCCGGGCCCAGGCGGGCAGCGCGGACCAGGCGCTCAGGACCGGGCCGGCCGCGGGGTGGGGGCCGGCGGCCCGGAGGCGGGCGACGGCCCGGGCCGCCTTGGCCGGGCCGCGCATGGCGGGCAGCGCCGCCGGCGCGGGGGTGCGGTGGAGGCGCGCCAGGAGGGTGGCCGCGGCCTCCCAGGGGGCGGCGTCGGGGTCGGCCGGGTCCACGGGGGTGCCGTACGGCCAGCAGGTGACCGGGCGGCCGTGCAGGGTGAGGGGTGCCGGGGTGAGCGGGGGCAGGAGGACACCGGGCAGGGCCGCGGCGACGGCGAGGCGGCGGGTCAGCTCCGCCGGGTCGGTGTCCGGGGCGTGGGCCTTGGCCACGGTGCCGGCGTGCCGGACGACCGTGCCGTCGGGGCGGTCCGCGAGGGTGGCCGCGCCGCAGGGGCAGGCCGCGGTGCGGGCGTGGGCCGCCCGTCCGGCCTGGGCGGTCAGGTCCGAAACGAGGCGGGAGGGGCGGGTCACGGGGCTCCCTGGGCGGCGGGGCGGGACGGTGACGAGCGTAGACGTGGTCCCGGGCGCGCGGGGTGCCGGGCGGGTGGCCCGGGGTGCTCCCCGCCCGCCCCGAGGGCAGAGCAATGCCGGCGCAGCTCCCCAGCTGCGCCGGCATCTGTGCCGTCCGCCGCACCCCCGTCCCCACGGGGTTTCATGGGTGGATGTCCCCGCCCGGACCGCTCTTCCGGGCCTGGGGTCGCCGCTCAGCGCCCCAGCATCACGCCCACGGACGACGCCTGTGTGGCCACCGTCTCCCAGCCGTCGAAGACGACGAGGAGCAGGGCCGCCAGGGGAAGGGCCATCAGCGTCGCCACCAGGGGGTGGCGGCGGCCCTGGCGGCGGGGGCGGAGCGCCGTGTGCTGCCGCGTGCGAACCAGCGTCCGCGGTGCCGTGTGGGCCATGGTCCCTCTCCTGACCGTTCTGTTGTGGTGGGCAGCGGCGGGCGTCCGACCTCGGGGGACGAGTGCTGCACCCGCCGCTTGACCTCAAATCTAGGTGTCCGGCGGGTGCCGGGCGTCATGCCCTCGTACCGCTTGCCGGGCCTCCCGGAGGATGAGCCGTGACCTGCGGTGTACTCCCCTGGGTGGAGACGGCGCCCTAGGTCTCGGGGTCTTCCCGGAAGGGACGCCCGCCCTGTCCCGTTTTCTCCGAGCTGTCCTCCCGGGGGACCGGCTGCTCGACCAGCGCCAGCACCCGGTTCGCCATGAAACGGGCCGTCCGCACGACGGTGCCGCTGCGGGTGACTTCGCTCACTTCCACCACGCCCCGGCGCACCGCCGTCTCCACGCGCCGGCCCGCCCTGCTCGCCACCACCTCGTACGTGCGCGTCGTGTCCCCGGCGTCCACGACGATCTCCACGCGATCACCCTTCACAGGACCAATCCCCCTTCCGCGACGGGTGGTTGGGGTCGCCCAGGGCGCGAACCCGCCCTGTTCGCGCGCTCCCTGACCACTCTTCAAGTGTCCCACCCACCACTGACAATCCGTCGGTCCGAGAGGGCGCGGCCTCTGCGCGCAGGCGGCCGTGGAAACGTAAGCTGTGCCACGTCACACGGACCGGGCAGCGGGGATGAACATGGCGATGATGCGCCTGAGGCGCGAGGACCCGCGCGTCGTCGGCTCGTTCAAGCTTCACCGACGGCTCGGCGCGGGCGGGATGGGTGTCGTCTACCTGGGCTCCGACAAGAAGGGGCAGCGGGTCGCACTGAAGGTCATCCGGCCCGATCTCGCGGAGGACCAGGAGTTCCGCTCGCGGTTCGCGCGCGAGGTGTCGGCGGCCCGGCGGATCCGCGGGGGCTGCACGGCGCGGCTGGTCGCCGCCGACCTGGAGGCGGACCGCCCCTGGTTCGCCACGCAGTACGTGCCCGGCCCCTCGCTGCACGACAAGGTCGCCGACGAGGGGCCGCTCGGCGCGGCCGAGGCCGCCGCCATCGGGGCCGCCCTGTCGGAGGGGCTGGTCGCCGTGCACGAGGCGGGTGTGGTGCACCGGGACCTGAAGCCGTCCAACATCCTGCTGTCCCCGAAGGGGCCGCGGATCATCGACTTCGGCATCGCCTGGGCGACCGGCGCCTCGACGCTCACGCACGTCGGCACGGCGGTCGGCTCGCCCGGCTTCCTCGCCCCCGAGCAGGTGCGGGGCGCGGCGGTCACGCCGGCCACCGACGTGTTCTCGCTCGGTGCCACGCTCGCCTACGCGTCGATGGGCGACTCGCCGTTCGGGCACGGCAGTTCCGAGGTGATGCTGTACCGCGTGGTGCACGAGGAGCCCCAGCTGCACGGCGTGCCGGACGCGCTGGCCCCGCTGATCCAGGCGTGCCTGGCGAAGGACCCCGAGGAGCGGCCCAGCACGCTCCAGCTGTCGCTGCGGCTCAAGGAGATCGCGGCCCGGGAGGCCCAGGGCCTCGCCGACGTACGGCCGCCGGCGCCGCGGGCCGCGGAGGCGGACCGGCCCACCGGGCGGCTCGCCGACACCTATCCGGACCGTGCCCAGCGGCGGCCGCAGGGCGGGCCGGGGACGGGTCCGCAGGGAGTGCCGGGGACTCCCCCGCCGCGCGGTGCGACCCCGGCGCGGGGGCAGACGGTTCCCCGGGGCGGTTCGCGGGGTGCGACTCCGTCGCGCGGGGGCGAGGCCCTCCGCGGCGGCTCGCGGGGGGCCGGGGCCTCGCGCGGCGGCGGGACGCCGTCGCGGTCCGGGGGGCGGCCGACTCCCTCCCCGCGCAGCACGACGGGGTCCCGCCGGCCGCGCGGCGGCAGCCGTCCCGCCCCGCGCGGCACCGGGCGTCCGGCGCCCCGGAACACCGGGACCGGCCTGCGGCCCGCCAATCCGCGGCTGCTGCGGCAGCGCCTCTTCGTGTTCGTCGTGGTGACCCTGCTGGTGGCGCTGGGCATCGCGCTCGTGCAGGGCTGCCAGGGGCCGTCGCGCGGTCTCGGGGGCGAGGGGAACGGCGTGCGGGAGCGTCAGGGGCAGCAGGCGGGGACCGGGCAGGGGGTGCGGGGGGCGACGCCCTCGGCCGCTCCGCACGGAGGTGCCGGCGGGGTCGCGGGCGGTGCCGCGAGCTGACGCCCGTCAGGGGCGGTCGCCGCACGGGGCCGCGAGCCGACGCCGGCCGGGGACACCCGCGGGGCGAGGAGAGGGCGCGGGCCCTCCTCAGGCCTGCGGCCGGCCCGTCGTCACCGCGTAGAAGGCGACCGCGGCCGCCGCGCCCACGTTGAGGGAGTCCACGCCGTGGGACATCGGGATGCGGACCCACGTGTCGGCGGCCTTCAGGGCCCTCGCGGACAGGCCGTCGCCCTCGGCGCCGAGCATCAGGGCCACGCGGTCCATCCGGTGCGGAGCGGCCTCGTCCAGGCTCACGGCGCGCTCGTCGGGGGTGAGGGCGAGGAGGGCGAAGCCCGCCTCGCGGACCTGTTGGAGATCCCCGGGCCAGGTGTCCAGACGGGCGTACGGCACCGAGAAGACGGCGCCCATGGAGACCTTGACGCTGCGGCGGTAGAGGGGGTCGGCGCAGTCCGGGGAGAGCAGGACCGCGTCCATGCCGAGGGCCGCGGCGGAGCGGAAGATCGCGCCGATGTTGGTGTGGTCGTTGACCGACTCCATGATCACCACCCGGCGGGCGGTGTCCAGCAGCCCGGCGGCCGTGGGCAGCGGCTTGCGCTGCATGGAGGCGAGCGCGCCGCGGTGCACGTGGTAGCCGGTGACCTGCTCGGCGAGGTCCGGGGTGACCACGTACACCGGGGTCCGGAGCGCGTCGACGACGTCGCGCATCGCGTCGACCCACTTGGGCGACAGCAGCATCGAGCGCATCGCGTAGCCGGCTTCCGCGGCCCGCCGGATGACCTTCTCGCCCTCGGCGATGAACAGGCCCTCGGCCGGCTCGCGCCTGCGGCGCAGCTCGACGTCGGTCAGGCCCGTGTAGTCGCGCAGGCGCGGGTCGTCGGGGTCGTCGACGGTGATGAGATCGGCCACGGGGTGTTACTGCCTCGTCCTAGGAGGGGTGGGGGGTCGCTCCGGGCACCGTGCCCACGCGCACGACCTCGCCGACGACGATGACCGCCGGCGGCTTGACCTCCTGCGCGCGGACCGTCTCGGCGACCGTGGCGAGGGTGGCGTCGACGCGGCGCTGGGCGGCCGTCGTGCCCTCCTGGACCAGGGCGACCGGGGTGTCGGGGGACTTGCCGTGCGCGACCAGGGTCTCGGCGATCCTGCCGATCTTGTCGACGCCCATGAGGATCACCAGCGTGCCGGTGAGCTTGGCGAGGGACGCCCAGTCGACGAGCGAACGGTCGTCGTCGGGGGCGACGTGGCCGCTGACCACGGTGAACTCGTGGGCGACACCGCGGTGGGTGACCGGGATGCCCGCCGCGCCCGGGACGGAGATGGAGCTGGAGATGCCGGGGACGACCGTGCAGGGGATCCCGGCCTCGGCGAGGGCGTGGAGCTCCTCCATGCCGCGGCCGAAGACGTAGGGGTCGCCGCCCTTGAGGCGTACCACCGACTTGCCCTGCTTGGCGTGCTCGATCAGGGCGTTGTTGATGGCCTCCTGGGCCATGAAACGGCCGTACGGGATCTTCGCCGCGTCGATCACCTCGACGTGCGGCGGGAGTTCGGCGAGCAGGTCGCGCGGGCCGAGGCGGTCGGCGATGACGACGTCGGCCTCGGCGAGCAGGCGGCGGCCGCGCACGGTGATCAGGTCCGGGTCGCCGGGGCCGCCGCCGACCAGGGCGACGCCCGGGGTGCGGGTGCGGTGGTGGGGGGCGACCAGGGTGCCGTCGCGCAGGCCCTCGACGACCGCGTCGCGGATGGCGGCGGTGTGGCGCGGGTCGCGGCCGCGGGCGTCCGTGGTCAGGACGGCGACCGTGACGCCCTCGCTGGTGCCGGTGGCCGGGGTCCAGGCGGTGGCCGCGTCGGCGTCGTCGGCGCGGACGCACCAGACCCGGTGGCGTTCGGCCTCCGCGGAGGCGGCGCGGTTGGCCTCGGTGTCGCTGGTGGCGATGAGCGCGTACCAGGCGTCCGCCAGGTCGCCTTCCGCGTACGGGCGCCGCTCCCAGGTGATCTCGCCCGCGTCGGCCATCGCCTCGACGGAGGGGGTCGCCTCCGGGGACACCAGGCGGACGTCCGCGCCCGCCGCGACGAGGGCCGGGAGGCGGCGCTGCGCCACCTGGCCGCCGCCGAGGACGACCACGGTGCGGCCGGTGAGGCGGAGGCCTACGGGGTAGGCGGGGTGTTCGGCCATGAGGTGCGGCTCCTCGTACGGGCGTCGTGCGATGGGCGCTGCGGCACTGGAGCGGCCCTGACGTGCGGATCTTAGACGTGGGTTCAGCGTACGGCGGGGGTGGGGTGGGAGCGGCGGACGCCGCCCGGCCCTCCCCCGCCGGATGCCGTGCGCGGGTGCTACTTCTCGGTGACGCCCGCCGAGTCGAACGTCGCCACCTCGTGCATCGCCCGTGCCGTGCTCTGCACCAGCGGCAGGGCGAGCAGCGCGCCCGTCCCCTCGCCGAGGCGCAGGTCCAGGTCGACCAGCGGGCGCAGGCCCAGCTTGTTCAGCGCGGCCACGTGGCCGGGCTCGGCGCTGCGGTGGCCGGCGATGCAGGCCGCCAGGACCTCGGGGGCGATCGCGCGGGCCACCAGGGCGGCGGCGCCGGCGCTGACGCCGTCCAGGATCACCGGGGTGCGCAGCGAGGCGCCGCCGAGGAGCAGGCCGACCATGGCGGCGTGCTCGAAACCGCCGATGGCGGCGAGGACGCCGACCGGGTCGGCCGGGTCCGGGCGGTGCAGCTCGATCGCGCGGCGGACGACCTCCGTCTTGCGGGCGAGGGTCTCGTCGTTGATGCCGGTGCCCCGGCCCGTGACCTCGGCCGGGTCCGCGCCCGTGTAGACGGAGATGAGGGCGGCGGACGCGGTGGTGTTGGCGATGCCCATCTCTCCGGTGAGCAGCGCCTTGTTGCCGGCGGCGACGAGGTCGCGGGCCGTCTCGATGCCGACCTCGATGGCCTTCTTGGCCTCCTCGCGGGTCATCGCGGGGCCGGTCGTCATGTCGGACGTGCCCGCGCGGATCTTGCGGGGCAGCAGGCCGGGCGTCGCGGGCAGGTCGCCGGCGACGCCGACGTCCACGACGCAGACCTCCGCGCCGACCTGGGCGGCGAACGCGTTGCAGACCGCTCCCCCGCCGAGGAAGTTGGCCACCATCTGGGCGGTGACCTCCTGCGGCCAGGGGGTGACGCCCTGGGCGTGCACGCCGTGGTCGCCGGCGAAGATCGCGACGGCCGCGGGCTCCGGGACGGGCGGCGGGCACTGCCGGGACAGCCCGGACAACTGGGCGGAGATGATCTCCAGCATGCCGAGCGCCCCGGCGGGCTTCGTCATGCGCTTCTGCCGCTCCCACGCCTCGCCGAGCGCCTTGGCGTCGAGCGGGCGGATCTGTGCGACGGTCTCGGCGAGCAGGTCGTGGGGTTCCTCTCCGGGCAGGGCGCGGCGGCCGTACGTCTCCTCGTGCACCACCCAGGACAGGGGGCGGCGCTTGGACCAGCCGGCCTGCATCAGCTCGGGCTCGTCCGGGAACTCGTCGACGTACCCGACGCACAGGTACGCGATGATCTCCAGGTGTTCGGGCAGGCCGAGGGCGCGGACCATCTCCCGCTCGTCGAAGAAGCTGACCCAGCCGACGCCGAGGCCCTCGGCGCGGGCGGCGAGCCACAGGTTCTCGACCGCGAGCGCGGCGGAGTACGGCGCCATCTGCGGCTGGGTGTGGCGGCCGAGGGTGTGGCGGCCGCCGCGGGTGGGGTCGGCGGTGACGACGATGTTCACCGGGGTGTCGAGGATGGCCTCGATCTTCAGTTCCTTGAACTGCTTCGCCCGGCCCTTCGGCAGGGACTTCGCGTACGCCTCGCGCTGGCGCATGGCCAGTTCGTGCATGGCGCGCCGGGTGTCGGCGGAGCGGATGACGACGAAGTCCCAGGGCTGCGAGTGGCCGACGGAGGGCGCGGTGTGGGCGGCCTCCAGGACGCGGAGCAGGACCTCGTGCGGGATGGGGTCGCTGCGGAAGCCGTTGCGGATGTCGCGGCGTTCGCGCATGACCTTGAGCACGGCCTCGCGCTCGGCGTCGTCGTAGGGGGGCGCGGCCGGGCCGGCGGACCGCCGCGCTTCTGCCACGGGGGCCGTGCCCTCTTCCGCCGGGTCCTGCTGGTCGTGCGCGGCGTCCGGGTCGTCCTGGTCGGCGGCCCGGGTGTCCAGGTCGTCCGCGTTCTGCACGACGCCGGGGTCCGGCTCGGGGGGTGCGGGGACGGCGGCGGCCTGCGGGGCGACGGCCGGTGCGAGGTGCGCGGCGGTCGGCACCGAGCCCTCGGCCGGGACGAACCGGCCGAGGGGCTGCTCCGGCTGGGGTTCCGGGGCGCCTTCGGGGTGCGGGCCGGGCCGGGCGGGTGTCTCGGGAGCCGATGCCGGGAGGGCTCCGGCCGCGGGGTCGGCCGGCGCGGTGCGGGCCGCTTCGTCGGTGGCGGGGGTCTCGGCAGCGGCGGCGGGCGCCGCTTCCTCCGGGACGGCGGCCGGGGCCGGCGCCGCGTCCGTGCCGTCGGCCTCGGCGTCCACGGGGCCCGGCTGCACGGGCAGGGAGGCCTGCGCGGCCGGGACGGCCTGTGCCTGCTGCGGGCCCTGGACGGGCTGCGGCTGCACGGGCTGCGGGTCGTGCGCGAGCTGCGGGTCGTGCGCGGGCTGCGTCCCCGGGGCGGGCTGTTCGCCCGGCTGCTGGGGGGTGGGTGCCGCCGTCTGGGGGGCGGGCGCGGTGGCCACGGGGGCGGCGGCCGGCTCTGCGGCCGCGGCGGGGGCGGTCTCCGCGACGGCCTCGGCGGACGCGGGAACGTCCTCGGCGGTCACGGGGGCGTCCTCCGCGGGCTGCGGCGCGTCGGCCGCGGCCGGAGCGGCGGGGAACGGGGTGGCCTGGACGGTCTCGGGGCTCGACGGCTGGGGGGCCGACGGCTCGGGAGCCGGGGCGGGCACGGGGGCCTCGGCGGCCGGAGGGAACGCGGTGACGGCCGCGGGGACCTGGGCGTTCTCCGGTTCGGCGGCCTCAGGCGCCGGGGCACCGGCCTCGGCGGCGGCCGGCTCGTGGGCGGCTGGCTCGTGGGCGGCCGGCTCGTGGAGGGTCGGCTCGTGGAGGGTCGGCGCAGTGACCGGCGTCTCCATGGCGGGCGTCTCGGCGACCGGAGTCTCCGGGGCGGCCGGCTCGGCGACCGGAGTTTCCGGGACGGGCGTCTCGGCGACCGGTGTCTCGGCCGCAACCGCTTCGGGAGAGACCGCCGCCGGAGCGACCGCTTCCGGAGCGACCGGCTCGGGGGCGTGCGCGGCGGCGTCGGGGGTCTCCGCCCCCGGAACCTGGGCGACGGCCTGCGGCGCGCCACCGTCCGCGACCGGCACGACGGCCTCCGGGGCGCCCGCCTCCGGGGCCTGCGGGACAGCCTGCGGGGCGACGGCCTCCGGCGCGCCCGCCTCCGGGGCCTGCGCGACAGCCTGCGGGGCGGGCGCATCCGCGTCCACGGCCGGTGCGGCGGCCTCAGGGCTGCTCACCTCGGGCGCGGGCGCCCCCGCCTCCGGGGCCGGGGCCGGAGCCGCTTCCGCGACACCCGCCTCGGGCACCTGGGCAACCGCCCCCGGAACACCGGCCTCCGCAGCGGGCGCGCCGATCCCGGGTTCGTTCACCTCGGCCTGCGGAACGGTCCCCGGACCATCGGCGACCACGGGCTCGGCCGGCCCCGGGACGGGAACCTGGACGCCCTCGGCCGTCTGCGGCAGCCCGGCGCCGCCCGGCACCTCCACGGGCACCTGGGCGTGCCCGGGAGCGACAGCAGCGGTCTCGGCCCCCTGACCGGCGTTCTCCTGCCCGGCGGGCGTAACCGGCGTCACGGCCTCGGGCCCCTGCTCAGGGGCCTGGCCCGCGGCGTCCACCGGTGCCTGTCCGGGTACGGGCGGAACGCCGGCGACGGCCTGCGCCGGTCCGGGCTCCCCGGCGGGAACCGGGGCCTGACCGGCAGCGGCGGCGGCCGCGTGCTCGGGTGCGGTCTCGGGCGCCTGCCCCGCCTGGGGCTCGTACGCCGGTCCGGTCTGCTCGCCGGCGGGACCGCCGTCCTGCGCCTGCGCGGCCGGGACGGCCGGGGCGCCCTGCGCGGCCTCGGGAGCGCTCGGCTCCGGCACGGCGACGGCCTCCGTCGCCGCGACCGCCTCCGTGGCGACCCGTGCGACCACGGCCTGCGCCGCGCCCACCGGCTCGCCCGCCGGAACAACCGTTTCGGCAGGCGCCGCCCCGGCGCCCACCTGGACCTGCGCCGCGGCCTGCGCGCCCCAGGGCGCCGCCTGCGGGGGCACCCGCGGGGCCGCCTCCGGCGTCCGCGGGACGTCGAGGTACTCGGGACCGGCGGTCGGCGGCGCGGGCTGCCGTACCGGCGCGTCCGCGGGGCCGCGGTCGGCGAGGGAGCGCACCGGGCTGGCGGAGGTGTCGGGGAGGGGCGGGCCGAGGTGCAGCGGCCGGCGCGGGGTGATCGGCGGGATCGGCGGCGGGTCGGGCAGGCGGACGCCGCCGAGGTCGACCGAGCCGCTGTCGCGGCCGGAGAGCTCGTGCGGGCCCGGCTCGTGGACGGCCTCGACGACCGGCTCGGGCGCGGGCGGGGCGACCTCGGTGCCCCAGGCCCCCTGGTGGCCGGGCAGCAGCAGGTCTTCGTCCTGGGCGGTGGTCTCGGAGAGGTAGGCGTACTCGCCGTGCGCGGGGGCGCCCGGCTGCTCCACCATGCCTGCGTTCTCCGGCAGCCCCTCGCCCGGGACCTGGCCGGTGTCGGTCATGCGTACCCCTCGCCCATCGGTTAGTGCTCCTACGACCAGCTCACCCGGAACGGCGCACCGACCGTCCCGCAGTGAAGAACGAGCGTGCGTCCTCAGCGGCACGAACGGCCGGCGCCGAAAAGGCGACAAAGCCATTCACTGGCATTGTCGCGGCCGTACGGCCGTCGCGACAGCATGATCCGCGACGGTTCCGCTGTGGACTGCGCCACGTTGCGCGTCCTCCGGTTCTGCCGTACCACACCCACCCCAAAAGGGTCGGGTTTTCCGGACATTGACCGACGAACCGCCGGGCGCCCGAGTGCGGTGCAGCGATCGGCCAGCCTACCGCGCGCGGTACGACAAGCGGATCACGGGGACGGCTCGAAGGGTCAGGGGCTGCGCTCGGGCAGCACCCCGCTGAGCAGGAACGCGACGCTCCGTTCCTTCTCCGTCCAGGCCCGGGTGTCGAGTTCGACGGACTGCAGCAGCGCGCACTCCACGCGGTAGCCGTGTTCCGTCAGGTCGCGGCCGACGCGTTCGGCGGCGTCGCGGGTGGCGGCGTGGGTGACGATGCGCTGCGGGCGGCGGTCGGCGACCGCGGAGACCACGGCCGCTCCCCCGCCGCCGACCCGCACGACGTCCGGTTCGTGGAGGTTCTCCAGGACGTGCGGGGCGGTGCCGTGCACGACCTGGAGCTGGACACCGAAGCGGCGGGCGGTGGCCTCGGTGCGGGCGCAGGCGTCCGGGTCGCGGTCGACGGCGATGACGGCGGCGCCCAGCCGCGCGGCCTCGGTGGCGAACGCGCCGCCGCCGCAGCCGATGTCCCACACGAGGTCGCCGGGACGGGGCCCCAGCCGGGCGAGTTGGGCCGTGCGCAGCAGCTCGGTCTCGCCCTCACCGAGTTCGCCGCCGTACGCCTCGGCGGGCAGGGACCAGCCGCGGGGGCCGGTGGCCGGGTCGCGGCCGGCGATCCAGCCGCCGGACTCGGCCGCGCCGACCGGGCCGCCGATGACGATGACGACGTTGGGGTCGCGCCAGGTGTGGTCGGCGGCCTTGTCGGAGGTGACGACGGACACCTGCTCGCGGTCGGTGCCGAGTTCCTCGCAGATGACGAAGGTGCGGTGGACGCCCTCCAGGAGCAGGCCCAGTTCGGCGGGGCCGGCGCCGGGCGAGGTGAGGACCGCCACCTTGGCGTGGGCCCGGCACACGTTCACCGCGCGGCGCAGGGTGCGGGGGTGGGCGACGACCACCTGGGCGTCGTCCCAGGGCATGCCGGCGCGGGCGAAGGCGGCGGCGACGGAGGAGACGGCGGGGACCACCTCGACCTCCAGGCCGAACTCCGGTGCGCGCAGGGTGCGGACGACGCCGAAGAAGCCGGGGTCGCCGTCGGCGAGCACGACCGCGGTGCCGCGGTGGGCGGCGATGCGGCGGGCGGCGAGGGCGACGCTGCCGAGGCGGACGCGTTCGGCGGCGGGCGGCACTTCGGGAAGCGCCAGGTGGTGGGCGGCGCCGGCCACCAGGGTGGCGGCTCCCAGGGCGGAGCGTGCCGCGGCGGTCAGCGGCGAGCCGTCCCAGCCGATCACCGTGACGCGGTCGGCCATCGTCGTCAGTCTCCAGAGGTGTGCGCGGGTCGTCGGTACGGGATGGGCGGCCCGGTCGGGCGGGCCGTGCGGGTGGGGCCGGCGGGCGGGCCTGGTGAGGGTACCCGGTGGAGCCGGCGGGCGCGGTGGCGGACCGCCGTCGGCGCGGTCGTCCGCCTCAGTTCCAGTCGTCGAACGACGTGAAACCGCCGTCCAGCTGGTCGCCGACGCCCTCCAGGTCCTCGGGCAGCAGGCTCCAGACGATGAGGTCGGTGCGGACGTCGGTCCACGTGCCGGCCTCGGTTCTGGCCCGTGCTATCCAGGCGCCGCGCAGCACGCCCTCGCTGATGCAGCCGATCTTCTGGGCGACCTGCTGGGAGGCGGTGTTGTCGGCGGCGGTGCGCAGTTCCAGCCGCTCGAACTTCTGGTCCTGGAAGAGCCACCGGGCGGTGGCGAGGGCGGCTTCGGAGGCGTAGCCCTCGCCGCGGGCCCACGGCGCCACGACGTAGGCGATCTCGGTGGAGCGGACGCGCCAGTCGGTGTGGGTGAGGTGCACGGTGCCGACGAGGCGCTGGGTGAGGAACTCGGTGACCGCGAAGACGATGCCGCGGCCCTCGGTGCGCTCGGCGGGGGCGCGTTCGGTGATCCAGGCGCGGGCGTCGGCGGCGGTGTAGGGGTGCGGGACGGAGGTCCAGGCGGTGACGAGCTCGTCGTTCATCATGTCGGTGAACGCCTCGGTGTCCGACTCCTCCAGGGGGCGCAGGACCAACCGCTCCGTGCTGAGGGAGACGTTGGGGAAGGTGCCAGTCATGCGCCACTCCGTAACCTTCGGAAAAAACCTTCAGGGCCTGCTGAACTGCCCAGCATGCAGCATGAAAGCACCGGACCGCACCACGGGGTCCGCTCCTTCGGAAGGAGCGGACCCCAGGGGTGGTGTACGGGCCGGAACGGGCCTCAGAAGGAGGCGATCACCGAGCCGGCGTACTTCTCCTCGATGAACTTCTTGACCTCGGGCGAGGTGAGGAGCTCGGCGAGCTTCTTCACGCGCGGGTCGTCCTCGTTGCCCTCCTTGACCGCGAGGAAGTTGCCGTACGGGTTGTTCTTCGCGGACTCCAGGACGAGGGCGTCCTCGGCGGGCTTCAGGTCGGACTCGATGGCGTAGTTGCCGTTGATGACGGCGGCGTCCACGTCGTCGAGGGAGCGCGGGGTCTGGGCCGCCTCCAGCTCCTTGAACTTGAGGTTCTTCGGGTTCTCGGTGATGTCCGAGGGGGTGGCCTCGTTGCCGACGCCGTCCTTGAGCGTGATGATTCCGTTGGCGTCGAGCAGCTTCAGCGCGCGGGCCTCGTTGACGGTGTCGTTGGGGATGGCGACGGTCGCACCGCTCTTCAGCTCGTCGGCCTTCTTCACCTTGCGGGAGTACAGGCCGAGCGGCTCCAGGTGCACCGTGACGACGGGCACGATGTGGGTGCCGTTCTTCTTGTTGAAGTCGTCGAGGTACGGCTGGTTCTGGAAGTAGTTGGCCCCCACCGAGCCGTCCTCCGTCGCCGTGTTCGGCGTGACGTAGTCGGTGAACTCCTTGACCTCCAGGTCGAGACCGGCGTCCTTGGCGAGGTTGTCCTTGACGTAGGTCAGGATCTCGGCGTGCGGGACGGGGCTCGCGGCGACGATCAGCGGAGCGGAGGCGTCGGCGGAGGCGGACTCCTTGTCGTCGGCGCCGCAGGCGGTGAGCCCGAGGGTGAGGGCTCCGGCGGCGAGGACGGCAGTGGTGATCTTGGCGGTGTTACGCACGAAAAGTGCCTTTCCTTATGGGTGGTGCGACCCCGTCCTGGGTGTACGGGGAGTCTGGGTGGGGGGTCAGACGGCCTTGCTCACGTCGGCCGCGGCGGGCTCCTTGGCCTTGAGCAGGCGGAGCTTGGGCGCGGGGCCGGAGCGGCCGCCGCGGCGGTGCAGGGTGCGGGCCGCGTGGTCGCCGGCGAACTGGATGAGCGAGATGACCACGGCGAGGACCGCGACGGTGATCCACATCAGGCCGGTCTCGAAGCGCTGGTAGCCGTAGCGGACGGCGAGGTCGCCGAGGCCGCCGCCGCCGACGGTGCCTGCCATGGCCGAGTAGCCGATGAGCGCGATGACCGTGGTCGTGGTGCTGGCGATCAGCGACGGCAGCGCCTCGGGGACGAGGACCTTGCGCACGATCGTCCAGGTGTTGCCGCCCATGGCCTGCACGGCCTCGACGAGCCCGTGGTCGACCTCGCGGACGGCCGTCTCGACCAGGCGCGCGAAGAAGGGGATGCCGCCGATGGCGAGCGGCACGATCGCGGCCTCGCTGCCGATGGTCGTGCCGGTCACCCAGCGGGTGAAGTTCATGAGGGCGACCATGAGGATGATGAACGGCATCGAGCGGCCGACGTTCACGACCTGCCCGACGACCTTGTTCACCACGGTGTTCTGCAGCAGGCCGCCCTTGTCGGTGAGGACGAGCAGGATGCCGAGCGGGAGGCCGCCGAGCACGGCGATCAGGGTCGACCAGCCGACCATGACCAGCGTCTCCCGACACGCCTGCTCCAGCAGGGGCTGCATCTCGGACCAGGTCACTTGGCACCTTCCTTCACCAGCAGCGGCTGGTCCCGGTTCACGACGTCGATCTGGAGGCCCTGTTCGCGCAGGAAGCCGATCGGCACGACGTTGTCCTCGTAGCGGCCGGGCAGTTCGATGCGCATGCGGCCGACCTGGAGGCCGCCGACGGTGTCGATGGCCGCGCCGAGGATCGATATGTCGATGTTGTAGGTGCGGGCGAGCTGGGAGATGACCGGCTGGGTCGCGCTCTCGCCCTGGAAGGTGACGTCGACGACGGTGCGGTCCTCGGCGGAGGCCTCGCCGCCGACCGGGAAGAGCGCCGCGGCCAGCTCGGAGCCGGGGGTCGCGAGGAGTTCGCTGACGGTGCCGGACTCCACGATGCGGCCCCGCTCCATCAGGGCGGCCGAGTCGCAGATCGACTTCACGACGTCCATCTCGTGCGTGATGAGCAGGACGGTGAGCCCGAGCTGCCGGTTCAGGTCGCGCAGCAGCCCCAGGATCGAGCGGGTGGTCTCCGGGTCGAGGGCGCTGGTGGCCTCGTCGGACAGCAGCACCTTGGGGTCGCCGGCCAGGGCGCGGGCGATGCCGACGCGCTGCTTCTGGCCGCCGGACAGCTGGGCGGGGTAGGCCTTCGCCTTGTCGGCGAGCCCCACCAGGTCGAGCAGTTCCAGCGCCTTACGGGAACGTTCCTTCCCCGTCTTCCCGAGGATCTCCAGCGGCAGTTCGACGTTGTCCTGCACGGTCCGGGAGGAGAGCAGGTTGAAGTGCTGGAAGACCATGCCGATCCGGCTGCGCGCCCGCCGCAGCTCCCGGCCCGCGCGCGGCCCCCGGCCGGCGAGCGCGGTGAGGTCCTGTCCGTCGACGGCCACCGTGCCCGAGGTGGGGCGTTCCAGCAGGTTGACGCAGCGGATGAGCGAGGACTTGCCGGCGCCGGACTGGCCGATGACGCCGTACACCTCGCCTTCGCGGACGTGCAGGTCGACGCCGTCCAGGGCGGTGACCTCGCGGCCGCGTGAGCGGTAGACCTTGGTGAGGCCCGATGTGGTGATCACGTGGGTTTCCGTCACTGTCGAGTGCGCGGCACGTCGTGGGCGCCGGGCACGGGGCATTCATGGTCGAAGGCAGCCTGGACGCGGCACGGTTCTCGCGGGCGCGGTGGAACCGTGGAGAAACGTGCGCGCGGGGCGGCGGCTCGGTCGCGCGTGCGGGGCACGCGGGCGAACGCGAGCGGGCTCTCGCTTCGGGGCGCGAGGCTCAGGTGGTGCAGGGGCCCTCTAGAAGGCGCACATTCGGCGCATGGGACACATACAACGAGCACCGGGCGTCGTGGTCGCCTCGGTCGCAAGGGTGCGGCAGCTCGTCGTGGTCATGCGATCAGTAAAGCAGAGGTTCGCTCCTGACCGGACACCGCTGTCCGCATGCTGGACAGCGGTGGACAGCCGGTGGACGGGATCAGGCACGCGCGGAGATTTCGACTCCCCCGTCGGTGACCAGGACGGACAAGGCCGACAGGTCGGTCACCACCAGGTCGGCGTCGAGTTCGTCGGCCCGGTGGGTTGTGGCCAACGCCACGGTGGCCATGCCGGCGGCGCGGCCGGCCGCGAGACCCGCGGGGGCGTCCTCGAAGACCACGCAGCGGGCCGGGTCGACGCCGAGCGTGCGGGCGGCGAGCAGGTAGGGCTCGGGGTCGGGCTTGCCGCGGGTGACGTCGTCGGCGGCGACCAGCGTCTTGGGCAGGATGCCGACGGCGTCGAGGCGGGCCTCGGCCAGCCGCCGGGTGGCGGAGGTGACGACGGCCCAGCGGTCGGCCGGGAGCGCGTCGAGCAGGGCGCGGGTGCCGGGCAGCAGGTGCACACCGCCCGGCACGTCCTCCACCTCCAGGTCCTCGATCCGCGCGACGGCCTGCGGCACCACGTCGGCGGGCAGCAGGTCGGCGGCTATCTCGGCGGCCGGCCGGCCGTGCAGTTCGACCCGCGCGAACTCCTCGGCCGTGATCCCGTACTCGCCGGCCCACCGTGCCCAGCAGCGGTCCACGGAGGCGAGGGAGGAGACGAGGGTTCCGTCGTTGTCGAACAGCAGGGCGTGTGCGTGGATCGTCATGCCCCCGACCCTACGAGGCCGCCGCGCCGCTCCCGGCCGGGGTCGGCCGCATCGGGTCTTTTCGGCCGTAATAAGGTCGCTGCCATGCTTGATGCCCTGACGCTGGCGACCGGCGTCGCCGCGCTGCTCCTCGCCGCCTGGTGCGGCTGGGCCGCCTACCGCGATCAGCCGACGAAGGACTGGCACTTCATCGGGATGGCCGTGGTCACGCTGCTGGCGCTGGTCCAGCTGGTGGTCGGGGTCGTGCAGCTGGCGCGGGGCGAGAAGCCGGCACAGGGCACGACGATCTTCGTGGCGTACCTGCTGGGCGCGTTCGCGTGCGTGCCGGCGGCGGGGTTCATGTCGCTGGCGGAGCGCACCCGGTGGGGCTCGGTGACGGTGGCGGCGGGCGGTGTCGTGCTGGCCGTGCTGGAGGTGCGGCTCTATGACATCTGGGGAGGCTGAGGTGACCGCGACGCGGCGGGGACCGGAGCGGAAGCGGCTCGTCGGCGGGCCCGGCATCCTTCTGGTCTGGCTGTACGGCGTGATGGTCGTCGGGGCGGTGTCGCGGTCGGCCTACCAGATCGCCACCGAGTTCGACCGCGCGCCGCTCGCCTACACGCTCTCGGCGGCGGCCGGGCTGGTGTACGGCTTCATCACCTACTCGCTCGTGCGCGGCGGCGAGACGGCCCGCAGGGCGGCGCTGGTGTGCTGCGCCGCCGAGCTGGTGGGCGTGCTGGTCGTCGGCACCTGGACCCTGGCCGACCCGTCGGCGTTCCCCGACGCGACGGTGTGGTCCGACTACGGCATGGGGTACCTCTTCATCCCGGTGCTGCTGCCGCTGTCGGCCCTGTTCTGGCTCCGCAGGGCCCGCACCGGGCAGGGCGGCGCCGGGGGTGTCAGGCCGTGGTGACGTACGCCTGGGCCGGCTTCTCCAGGACGATCATGGGGACGCCGTCGGTGCCCTGGGACGTGCCCACCGTCTCGTAGCCGACCCGGCGGTACAGCCGCAGGTTGCCCTCGCTGCGGTGGCCGGTGTGCAGGCGGAAGCGCGTGGCGCCGTGCTCGTCGGCCAGGGCGGCCTCGGCGGCGCGCAGCAGCCGGGCGCCGATGCCGTGGCCCTGGAGGCGGGGGTGGACGCAGAGCTTGCCGATGGAGGCGGCGCCGTCCTCGGTGACCCGGCCGCGCACCGAACCGACGACCTCGTCGCCGAGGCGCGCCACGATGACGCAGTCCCGCGCGACCTCCTGCCGGACGCTGTCGAGGGTCTGCACGAGCGGGTCGATGCGGTAGTTGCCGTAGAGCGCCGCCTCGCTCTGGAAGCAGAGGTACTGCAACCTGAAGATCTGCTCCGCGTCCTGCTCGGCCGCCGCAGAGATGGTCACGCTCATGCCCATGTGCGCACGCCTCCCGCTCACCTGATCACCTGTCGTCCCTCACACCTATCCCCGTCCTCAGCGGGACGCAACCTCCGGTGTGAGCAATCGGCGCAGACATCCCAGGCATCTGGAACGTTCCGGCCCAAGGCTCCCCTGTGACATACCCAACTCCCCTGCGATTTCCCGGTATGTCAGGTCCTTCTCGGAGAGCAGCGCCTCCATGAGGCGGGGGCAGCGCCCCGGGAGACGGCGGACCGCCTCGCGCAGGGCGCGGTGGCGGGCGGCGGCGAGGGCGGCCCGCTCGGGACCGGGTTCGTCGTCCACGGGCTCGGCGGCGTACGGCCGTTCGAGACGGGCCGTACGGCGCGTGCGGCGCGCCTCGGAGCGGACGGCGCGGCGCAGCCAGCCCTGCGGGTCGTGCGGCGGGTCCTGGGCGTCGAGGCGCTCCAGGAGACGGAGCCAGACCGCCTGTTCCAGGTCGCCCGGCTCACCCCCCGAGGCATATGCCTCGGCGGAGGCCTCGGCGGTGAGCAGCGGGCGCAGCGTGGTGACCAGGTCGTGCGTCATATGCGGAGCGACGCGGCCGCCCGGGCGGCGGGTTGCCCGGGCGGCCGGAGCTCACCCCGACAGGTGAGCGCGGGTCAGCCGTTGACGAAGTCCTCGCGGGCCAGCAGGCCGGTGTCCGGGTGGTCGGTGAAGATGCCGTCGATGCCCGTCGCGAAGTACGCCCGGTAGGCGCCGAAGACGTCGCCGTAGGCGTCGGCGCCGGTGCCCTCGCGGAAGTCCGCGGGCAGGAAGGGGTTCTCGTTGCGCAGCGTCCAGGGGTGCAGGACGAGGCCCGCCTCGTGGGCGTCGGCGACGAGGGTGGTGGGACGGGTGAGCCGGCCGGCGGCGTCCCTCGGGACGACCAGGTCGAGGGTGGGTCCGATGCCCTGGGCGTAGGAGGCGATCTCCCGCAGGCCCTCGGGGGTGACCAGGTCGGCGACCGTGCGCGGGTCACCGGTCTCGACGAAGTCCCAGGGGCGGGTGGTCGCGCCGGACAGCAGCACGACGAGCGGGTTGTCGACCAGCTTGTTCAGCCGCCGGATGCTGGTCGGTTCGAACGACTGGAGGATCACCGGCGCGTTCCACCGGTCCTTGCGGTACTTGCGCAGGAGCCCGGCGACCCGCTCCTCCAGGGCGAGGCCCTGCTTGCGGAAGTAGGTGGGGTGCTTGAGCTCGGGGTAGATCCAGACCTGCCTGCCGCGCCTGCGGGTCTGCTCGTCCTGCCACTTCAGGACCTCCTCGAAGGTGGGGATGTCCCAGCGGCCGTCGTAGAGGGTGTTGTGGGGGCGGTTGGCCGGGATGCGCTCGACCGCGCGCAGGGTCTTGAGCTCGGCGAGGGTGAAGTCCTCGGTGAACCAGCCGGTGGTGGAGACGCCGTCGAGGAGCTTGGTCTTCTTGCGGTCGGCGAACTCGGGGTGGCCGGCGACGTCCGTGGTGCCGCCGATCTCCGGCTCGTGGCGGCAGACGAGGTGGCCGTCCTTGGTGGGGACGAGGTCACCGGCCTCGACGATGTCCGCGCCCATGTCGAGGGCCAGCTCGTAGGAGCCGAAGGTGTGCTCCGGCCGGTAGCCGCTGGCGCCGCGGTGCGCGACGACCGTCGGCACCGGCAGGCCCTTCAGGCCGCCGCCGGGCCGGCCGCCGGCGGCCGACGCCGTGCCGGTCAGGCCGAGGGCCGTCCCGCCCGCGCCGAGCACGGCCGCGCCGAGCAGCGCCCGCCGTCCGGTCCCGCGTGCCTGCTCGTTCGACCCCTGCGTTCCCATGAGCGCCTCCTGCGTCGGCTCGGCTTTCTGCGCGCGGGTCCGCGGCGGGCGGCGCCCGGCTCGCGGTGACGGGCCGGGACGCGCCCGGCGGGGTCCGCGCCGTCGGTGCGGGCCGATCGTAGGGGCGTGTTCATGACGGACGGGAGACGTCCGGCGGAACACGCGGGTGACGGCGGACGGCGCACGGGACGCAAGGGGACGAAGACATGACGATCCGTCGATTTCCGTTCGATTCGGTGCGGCCGTTCGGGGAACGCGTCCGGTGTGTCCCGGGCGATGTCCGTCACATCATGACGGTCGCGTTACGCGCCGTCATCGGTGCGCCACCGCAGGTGAACGTGCGTCAACAGTGCGTAATACCTCGGTGAATCCGTTCTGCCCGATGTGCGGGATCCCCGGGGCCACGAGTAATGTCCTCACCTGCACAGACTCATACGCATCCATCGAGATCCCCTTGACACCGGAGGGCACGTTGTCCCGCTTCGCGCTCATCAAGGCAGTGCTCGGCCCGATCATGCGCCTGATGTTCCGCCCCCGGGTGGAAGGCGTGGAGCACATCCCGGCCGACGGCCCGGTCATCCTGGCCGGCAACCACCTGACGTTCATCGACTCGATGATCCTGCCGCTCGTCTGCGACCGGCAGGTCTTCTTCATCGGCAAGGACGAGTACGTCACCGGCAAGGGCCTCAAGGGCCGGCTGATGGCCTGGTTCTTCACCGGCGTCGGCATGATCCCCGTCGACCGCGACGGCGGCCGGGGCGGGGTCGCGGCGCTGATGACCGGCCGCCGCGTCCTGGAGGAGGGCAAGGTCTTCGGCATCTACCCGGAGGGCACCCGCTCCCCCGACGGCCGCCTGTACCGCGGCCGCACCGGCATCGCCCGGCTCACCCTGATGACCGGCGCGCCGGTCGTGCCGTTCGCGATGATCGGCACCGACAAGCTCCAGCCGGGCGGCGCGGGCCTGCCCCGGCCCGGCCGGGTCACCGTCCGCTTCGGCGAGGCGATGGAGTTCTCCCGCTACGACGGCATGGACCGCGACCGCTACGTGCTGCGCGCCGTCACCGACTCGGTGATGACCGAGGTGATGCGGCTGTCCGGGCAGGAGTACGTGGACATGTACGCCAGCAAGGCGAAGGAAGCCGCGTAGCCGCGCCGGGCGCGTCACGCACACCCCCGCACGGCGGGCCGTCCTCGGGCGGCCCGCCGTTCGCTTGTCCGGCGGCGGGGGTACGGGCGTGGCGGCACGGGCGTCCGGGAGCACGGGCGTCCGGGCTCGCTCGGCCGGCCGGGTCCGGCGCCGGGACCACGGGCGTCGAGGCTCCGCCCGTCCGGCCGGGCCGGTCACCGGTGGCCGGCCCGGCCCGGCCCGCCGCAACGGATCCGTGAGCCCGGCCCGTTCGCGGGCCCCGGCCCTCCCGGCCGCCGGGGCCGTCGCGACCGGCGTGGGGAGCGGCGGCGCGGTCCGCCGGAACGGGGCGACGGGCCGGGCCCGTTCGGGGCCCGGCGGGCCGGGGCCGGACGGCTACGGGTGCTCCGCCCCGCCCTCCAGCCGCTGCCCGCGCAGCAGGAACCAGGCCGCGGCCGACGCGGCCAGCAGGACGGCCGCGCCCAGGCCCGCCGCCAGCGCCAGTCCGTCGACGAAGGCCTGGCGGGCCGCGTCCAGCAGCGCCGCGGAGGTGGGCGCGGGCAGGTGCGCGGCCGCCTCGACCGCCCCGCCCAGCGATTCGTGCGCGGCGGCGGGGGTGCCGGCCGGGCCGGTGAAGCCGCGGTAGACGCCGGTCACGACCGAGCCGAGCAGCGCGATGCCGAGGGCCGCGCCGAGTTCGTACGCCGTCTCGGACACCGCGGACGCGGCGCCCGCCTGCTCGCGCGGGACGCCGGAGAGGATGACGTCGGCGGTGACGGTGAACGAGAACCCGGCGCCCGTGCCGACGACCAGCAGGGCCGCGCCCAGCAGCGGATAGCCGGTGGACCGGTCGATGACGGTCAGCGCCGCGAGCGCGAGACCGACGGCGGCGAGGCCGCCGGAGACCACGGCGCGCACGGAGAGGCGGCGCGCGGCCCGGCCCGCGACCAGGCCGGCCGCCACCGCGCCGACGGCGGCGGGGAGTTCGGCCAGTCCCGCCTCCAGCGGGCGGCGTCCCTGGACGAGTTGCAGGTACTGCGAGAGGAAGAACACCAGCCCGGACAGCCCCAGGATGGTCAGCAGGTCGGCCAGCACCGCGCCGCTGAAGCCGCGGCGGCGGAACAGCCGCACGTCCAGCAGCGGCTTCGGGAGCGTGAGCTGACGGCGTACGAACCCGTACAGGGCGGCCGCGCCCAGCAGGCCGGCGGCCGCCGCGTCCCACGCGGCTCCGTGCGCGGCGGTCTCCTTGACCGCGTACACGATCCCGACCATGCCGGCCAGCGACAGCAGGACGCCGGGCAGGTCCCAGGGGCCGGGGTCCGGGTTGCGGGACTCGGGCAGCAGCCGGGCGCCGACGAGGACCAGGACGGCCATCACGGGCAGGTTGATCAGGAAGACCGAGCCCCACCAGAAGTGTTCGAGCAGCGCGCCGCCGGCGATCGGGCCGACGGCGGCGCCGGCCGAGGCGGTGGCGCCCCAGATGCCGACGGCGAGGCTGCGTTCGCGCGGGTCGTGGAAGAGGTTGCGGATGAGGGCGAGCGTGGCGGGCATCAGGGTCGCGCCGGCGACACCGAGCAGCGCCCGTGCCGCGATCATCAGCTCGGGCGTGGTGGCGTAGGCGTTCAGCACGGACAGCGCGCCGAACGCGGTGGCGCCGGCCAGCAGGATCCGCTTGCGGCCGATGCGGTCGCCGAGGCTGCCCATGGAGACGAGCAGGCCGGCGATGACGAACGAGTAGACGTCGCCGATCCACAGCAGCTGTGTGCCCGACGGTTCGAGGTCCTCGGTGATGTACGGGGTCGCCAGGCCGAGGACGGTCGCGTCGACGGCCACCAGCAGCACGGCGAGGACGAGGACGGACAGCGCGAGCCAGCGGCCCGGGCGCTTCACCGCCTCGGTCGTCCCGTCCGGCCGCAGGGTGCTGGTCATGATTCCTTCCTTCGTCGGGCTCCGCCGAGCAACAGCTCGACGATCATGTGGGTGAAGTCCTTGGAGGCCACGCGGCCCTCGGAGACGGCCCAGGCGCCGGAGGCCAGCAGGCCGTAGAGGGCCTCGGTGAGCCAGGCCGGGGTGAGGTCGATGCGGAACTCCCCGCTCGCCTGGCCGCGCCGGAACAGGGCGGCGACCCGCTCGTCGATCCGGGCCCAGCCGGCGTTCTGCTCCTCGCCCTCGAAGAGCTGGTTCTCGGTGTAGAGGAAGGCCAGGAGGCCGGCCTGGGGCTCGATCTCGCGCACCAGCCGGTGCACGGCGTCCCCGGCGGGGCCCTCGTCCAGCCGGGCCGCGTCCAGGGCGGCCTCGCACTGCGCGATGCCGAGCGACTCCAGCGCCCGCACCAGCGCGTCGCGTCCGGCGAACTGGCGGTGCAGGGTCGCCCGGCTGATGCCGGCCGCTTTGGCGACCTCGTCCATGGTCGCGGTGGACTTGCGGGTCAGCAGGGCTGCGGCAGAGCGCAGTACGTGGTCACGATCGACAGCCATGAGACAAGCATAGACCACATGAGACAATGATGTCTCATCCTGGGCGTGCGTGACTCATCAGTGCCGGTCGGGCGGGGGTTCAGTGCCAGGGCAGCTGTCCGCGCCGCTCCCAGTAGGCGCGGGGCTCCTCGGCCAGAGCGGCGAGGCGGTCCAACTGGTCGTCGTCGAGGTCGACGGCGGCGGCGTGCAGGTTGGAGGCGAGCTGGCCGGTCGTCGCGGCGCCGGAGAGCACCACCCCGGCCCAGGGCTGCCGCAGGACCGCGGCGAGGGCGACCGCGTCGCAGCCCAGCCCCGCCTCCTCGGCGACCGCCGCCAGCTCGCGCGGCGCGTGCGGCGCGGCGAGCCGCCCGTTGGCCATGCCCTCCTTGACGATCACGGTGAGCCCGGCGTCGTGCGCCTCGGCGAGCGCGGGCGCGGCGGAGGTCTCCAGGACGTTGTAGGTGGACTGGACGGTGCGGAAGAGGGGCTCGCCGTCGACGGTCACGGCGAGCGCGGCCCGGACGGCGTCGGCCTGGGCGGGGCCGCTGGTGGAGAAGCCGAGGGTGAGGCCCTGGGCGGCGGCCTCGGCCAGCCGGGCGTGCAGTTCCTTGTCGGTGAGGGCCGGGCTGTCCGGGGTCACCGAGTGGATCTGGTAGAGGTCGAGCCGGTCGCCGAGCAGGGCGTCGCTCTCGGCGCGCTGCCGTTCGTACGTGGCGAGGCCGTGGTCCTTGACCTCGTGCGTGTCGGCGTCGGTGGACCACCCGGCGGTGTAGGTGTAACCCCACTTGCTGCCGACGACGACGTCGTCGGCGTCCGGCCGGGCCCGCAGCCACTCGGCGAGGAACTCCTCGGAGCGGCCGTAGGAGCGGGCGGCGTCGAAGTAGCGGACGCCCTGGGCGTAGGCGGCGTCGAGGAGCTCGTGGGTGCGGGCGCGGAGCGCTTCGACGCCGCGGTCGCTCCCGAGGTCCTCGTCCCGGCCGAGGTTGATGTAGCCGGGACGCCCCACGGCGGCGAGGCCCAGACCGATGTGGCAGGTGGGGGTGGTCGCCGTGGCCAGGCGGGCGAAGGGCATCGAGGGCTCCGTTCGGTCGGCTGCTGACGACCAACGTAACGCGCGACGGCCTCCGCCCCGGGGCTCGGACGCGGGGTGTTCCGGCGGGTGCGGGCGGCGGGCCCGCCGCGCGGCTCCCCGCCGCCCCTCCTGGGCCCGGGCCGCCCCTTCCAAGCCTGGGTGGGCCGCCCCTCCTAGGCCTGGCGGCGGGCCGTCGCCCAGGCGTGCTGGGCCGCCAGGTCCTGCTTCACCTCCGCCAGCTGCACGGCGACCGCGCTCGGCGCCGTGCCGCCGCGGCCGTCGCGGGAGGCGAGGGCGCCGGGGACGTTGAGGACGGAGCGGACCTGCGGCGTCAGGTGCTCGGAGATCTTCGCGAACTGCTCGTCCGTCAGGTCGTCCAGCTCCTTGCCCTCGGCCTCGGCGGCCTTCACGCACTCACCGGCGACCTCGTGCGCCACCCGGAACGGCACGCCCTGCCTGACCAGCCACTCGGCGATGTCGGTGGCCAGCGAGAACCCGGCCGGGGCCAGCTCCTCCAGGCGCTCGCGGTGCACGGTGAGCGTGGCCATCATGCCGGTGAAGGCGGGGAGCAGGACCTCCAGCTGGTCGATGGAGTCGAAGACCGGCTCCTTGTCCTCCTGGAGGTCGCGGTTGTACGCGAGCGGGAGGGCCTTGAGGGTCGCCAGCAGACCGGTCAGGTTGCCGATCAGACGGCCGGACTTGCCGCGCGCCAGCTCCGCGATGTCCGGGTTCTTCTTCTGCGGCATGATCGACGAGCCGGTGGAGAAGGCGTCGTGCAGGGTCACGAAGGAGAACTCCTTCGTGTTCCAGAGGATGACCTCCTCGGCGATCCGGGAGAGGTTGACGCCGATCATCGCGGTGATGAAGGCGAACTCGGCGACGAAGTCGCGGGAGGCCGTGCCGTCGATGGAGTTGGCCGAGCTGCCGCGCTCGAAGCCGAGGTCCTTCGCGACCGCCTCCGGGTCCAGCCCGAGGGAGGAGCCGGCCAGGGCGCCGGAGCCGTACGGCGAGACCGCCGTGCGCTCGTCCCACTGGCGCAGCCGCTCGGCGTCCCGGGAGAGCGCCTGGACGTGGGCGAGCACGTGGTGGGCGAAGAGCACCGGCTGGGCGTGCTGGAGGTGGGTGCGGCCGGGCATCGCCACGTCCGGGTGGGCCTCGGCCAGGCCGACCAGCGCGTCCTGGAGCTCGGCGATCAGGCCGCCGATGATCCGGGCGTGGTCGCGCAGGTACATGCGGAAGAGGGTCGCGACCTGGTCGTTGCGGGACCGGCCGGCGCGCAGCTTGCCGCCGAGGTCGGGGCCGAGGCGCTCCAGCAGGCCGCGCTCCAGGGCCGTGTGCACGTCCTCGTCGGCGACGGTGCCCACGAAGGCGCCGGACGCCACGTCGGCCTCCAGCCGGTCCAGCCCGGCGATCATCCGGGTCAGTTCGTCCTCGGTGAGGAGGCCCGCCTTGTGCAGCACGCGCGCGTGCGCCCGGGAACCGGCGATGTCGTACGGCGCGAGCCGCCAGTCGAAGTGGACGGAGGCGGACAGCTTGGCCAGGGCCTCGGCGGGACCGTCGGCGAAACGGCCGCCCCAGAGGCGTACGTCACCGCTGTTGCTGCTCACTTGCGTTGCTCCTCGGGTGGTGGCGATGTGCGGCCGCCGCCCCGCTCCGGACGGGTGGGGAGGCGGCCGCCGGGCTGGTGCGGGCCGGGTGTCGTGCGGCGCCCTGCGCGTGGCCGCGCTCGGTCACGGGTTCCCTCACGCTGCATCCACTGGCATGCATGAGTATGCAGTGTTCTGCATGAATCGTCAAAGCGGGTCGGGATGCGGTGGTTTTTCGGCCATCACGAAGTGATCCGGCGCCGTGTTGAACGCGCGAAACCGCTTTCCCGTACCTCTCGCCGAGCGCAGGCGCCGCGTTCGCACCCCGCACCACACCCCCGACCCAAGTGAGGCACAGGCATGTCCAGGGCTCTTCCGAAGTACGACAAGCGCCGCGTGGCGTTCCTCGGCGGCGCCGCCGCGGTGGCACTGTCCGGCGCGGTGATCGCCGGCTCCGCCCTCGCCGGGGAGACACCCGGGGACGACGGCGGCGCCCGGACGCTGGCGAGCCCCGGCGCCATCACCTGCCCGGACGTCGCCTCGCGGCTCCCGGAGATCCCCGCCTCCGCCCGGGCGGAGGTCGACCGCAACCTCGCCCTCCTCGACACCCAGATCCAGGAGGCAAACAAACGCCTCAACGACACCGTCGGCCAGGGCGGGCCCAACTTCGTCCAGAACGCCATCCTCGGCCCCCTGGAGGACAAGCGGATCGCCACCGTCAACCGCATCGCCACCGCCATCGGCCGCACCGCCGAACGCCCCGCCGGCCTCGACTCCCTGGCCGCCTGCACCCTCACCCCGTGAGGTGACAGGCACCGTGGCCGCCCCGTACCAGCGCCGGCCGGGGCGGCCACGGGTCACGGCGGCGCGGTCCGCCGCGGGCCGCGCGCAACCGGACCCCGTAATTCCTTAGACAGGCGAAAGACTTGCGCCCATAATCGTTAGACATGGGAAAGACCTATGAGCGCATCGACGGCCGGCTCCGCGCCTTCATCGAGGACCAGCCCCTCTTCTTCACCGCCA
Source organism: Streptomyces sp. NPDC085946 (assembly GCF_044540485.1). NCBI lineage: Bacteria > Bacillati > Actinomycetota > Actinomycetes > Kitasatosporales > Streptomycetaceae > Streptomyces > Streptomyces sp. NPDC085946. The sequence goes on from NZ_JBITSF010000003.1 coordinate 223,660, forward strand.
CCGCCCCCCTCTCCGCCGACGGCACGGTCAACCTCTCGCCCAAGGGCCTGAAGGGCTCCTGGGCGGTCCTCGACGACCGCACGGTGGCCTACCTCGACTTCGCCGGGTCCAACGCGGAGACCGTCGCGCACCTGCGCGAGAACGGCCGCATCACGCTGATGTGGTGCGCCTTCCAGGGCCCGCCGAACATCGTCCGCGTGCACGGCCGCGGGGAGCCGGTCTTCCGGGACGACCCGCGCTTCCCGGAGCTCCTCGCCCGCTTCCCCGGCATCGACCCGGGCGCGCACGGCCTGCGCGCGATCATCGTCGTCACGGCGGACCTGGTCCGGGACACCTGCGGGTACGCGGTGCCCCACATGGCGTACGAGACGGACCGGGACCTGCACGGCAGGCGGTTCGCGCGCGAGGACGACGCGTCCCTCAGCGCGTACTTCACCAAGAAGGAGCACGTCGCGACGAGCCTGGACGGACTTCCCGGGCTGCCGCTGCCGCTGCCGCCCTCTACGGTCTGAGCCATGCGCCCCGGTGTCGTCGCCCTCGCCGTCTGCGGCCTCCTCGTGCCCGGCGGCGGCCCGCCGTCCGCCCCGCTGCCGGAGCGGATGGCGGACACCGGGGGCGGCACCCAGCTCATCACCGCGGTGGCCCCGCGGACCGGCTCGACGTCCGGCACGCTGACCTGGTGGGACCGCACGGGCGGGCGGTGGGTGAAGGCCGGTTCCGCCCCCGCCCGCTTCGGGGCGGGGGGCCTCGTCGAGGGCGCGGCCCGCCGGCAGGGCACGAACACCACTCCGACCGGACTGTACGACCTGCCGTACGCGTTCGGCGTCGAGGCGGCGCCGCCCGGCACGGCCTACCCGTACCGGCGGGTGCACCGGGACTCCTGGTGGTGCCAGGACGGCGGCTCCCGGGCCTACAACCGCTGGAGCGAGCCCCGGGCCGCCGACTGCCGGGCCGCGCGGGCCGAGCACCTGATCACCTACCGGGCCCCGTACGCGCACGCGCTCGTCGTCGGCTTCAACTACGCCCGGCCCGTGCGGGGCCGGGGCGCCGGGATCTTCCTGCACGTCGACGGGCGCGGCGCGACGGCCGGTTGCGTGTCGGTGCCCGGGGAGGCGATGCGGCGGATCCTGACGTGGGCCGAGCCCGCCCGCCGGCCGCACCTGGCGATCGGCACGGCCGGCGGCGCCACCGCCGTCACCCGGTACTGAGCGACCGCCGGGAGGGGCTGAACGCTCCCGCGGTCCGGCACGTATCTGTGGGCCAAGGGTCAAGTCCCCCGGAGGAACCGTGACCACCACGCTCGCAGGCGGCCGTGCCGCCCGCCGCCAGACGATGCGCCGCATCCGTCCGCGCCGCTCCCCCGCCGTCCCGCTGCTGGTCGCCGTCGGGGCCGGTGCCGCGGGCGTGCTGTGGCTGTGGTGGGACAACACCCCGTCCCTCGCCGACGACACCAGCAGGATCCTCGCCGCGGGCCGGATCACCGGCCTGCTCGCCGGGTACCTGATGGCGCTCGTGGTGCTCCAGATGGCCCGGGTGCCCGCGCTGGAGCGGCGGGTGGGGTCCGACCGGGTGGCGCGCTGGCACGCGATGAGCGGCCGGTACACCCTCTGCCTGGTCCTCGCCCACGTCTTCCTGACGATGTGGGGCTACGCGCTCCAGGCGGGCCGGTCGCTGAGCGGGGTGGTCCAGCAGACGGTCGACTCCGTCGGCCAACTGCCGGACATGGGCAAGGCGGCCGTCGGCACCGGCCTGCTGGTCCTCATCGGGCTGCTCTCGGTCGGCGGGGTGCGCCGCCTGATCGGGTACGACACCTGGTACCACGTGCACCTGCTCACCTACGCGGCGGTGTACCTGACGTTCTGGCACCAGATCACCACCGGCAACGAGTTCGCCGTCGAGCCGTCCGCCAGGACCTTCTGGTACGGGCTGTACGGCGCGGTCACCGCGCTGGTCCTCTGGTACCGGATCATCACCCCGGTCCGGCTGAACCTGCGGCACCGGATGCGGGTCGAGGCGGTGATCGAGGAGACGCCGGGGATCGTGTCGGTGCTGATCGGCGGGCGCAGGCTGCACCGGATGGGCGCGGAGGCCGGGCAGTTCTTCCGCTGGCGGTTCCTGGCGCCCGGCATGCGGTTCAGCTCGCACCCCTACTCGCTGTCGGCGGCGCCCCGCCCGGACATGCTGCGGATCACGGTCAAGGCGATCGGCGACCACAGCTCCCGGCTGCGCGAACTGGAGCCCGGCACCCGCGTCTGGGCGGAGGGCCCGTACGGCGCGCTGACCGCCCAGCGGCGCAGCCGCGGCAAGGTGCTGCTGGTGGCCGGCGGGGTCGGCATCACGCCGATGCGGGCGCTGTTCGAGACCCTGCCGGGCGCGTCCGGCGACATCACCCTGCTCTACCGGGCCAACAGCACCCAGGACCTGGCGCTGTGGGGCGAGCTCGCCAAGATCGCCGACGAGCGCGGGGCGCGGCTGATGTACGCGGTCAACAGCCCGGACGGCGAGCGGCCCGACATCTCCGCGGAGTCGTTGCAGCGCAAGATCCCGGACATCGACCGCCACGACGTCTTCCTGTGCGGCCCGCCCGGGTTCGCCCGGTCGGTGTACGAGGCACTGCGCGGAGCGGGTGTGCCCGCCCGCCGTATCCATCACGAGTCGTTCGAGATGTGAGCGACGGGACATCCACCGGACTCCCAGAGAGCTTGAGGAACGATGAGGAAGAGCCACCCCGTCCGGCGTGCCGTGCTCGCCGGAGCCGCCACGGTCGGCGGGATCGTGCTGCTGCTGTCGCTGAAGCCGGCGTCCGATCCGGGCGCCGCCCAGGCGGTGGGCGGCCAGGCCCCGCCCGCCGCGGCGCAGTCCCCGCAGGGCGGCGCCCAGGCCGCCGGGACCGGCACGGTCACCGGAGACGCGGCGCAGACCCAGTACGGCGCGGTGCAGGTGCGCCTGACCGTGAGCGGCGGGAAGATCACCCGGGCCGAGGCCGTGCAGGCGCCCGAGGGCGGCCGCAGCGGCCAGCTCACGCAGAGCGCGGTGCCCCGGCTCAACCGGGCGGCGGTCGCGGCGCAGAGCGCGGACATCGACGCGGTGTCCGGGGCCACGTACACCAGCGACGGCTACAAGCGGTCCCTGCAGTCGGCGCTGGACAAGGCGCGGACCGCCGGGTCCGGACCGGGCGCCGGGCAGGGGCCGGGCGCGGAGCCGGGGGCCGGCGCCGGGCAGGGGCCGGGCGGCGCCGAGGCCAGGACCGTCACCGGGAGCGCCGTGCAGACCCAGTACGGGCCGGTGCAGGTCCGCATCACCGTCAGCGGCGGGAAGATCACCCGGGCCGAGGCCGTGCAGGCCCCCGGCGGCGGGCGCAGCGGCCAGCTCACGCAGAGCGCGGTGCCCCGGCTCAACCGGGCGGCGGTGGCGACCGGGAGCGCCGACATCGACGCGGTGTCCGGGGCCACGTACACCAGCGACGGCTACAGGCGGTCCCTGCAGTCGGCGCTGGACCGGGCCGGTGGCTGACACGGTGGCCGGGCCGGCCGGGGCTCCCGCCGCGGTGCGTCACGCGGAGGAGGCGATGGGGACCGTCTTCTCGCTCGACGTCCGCGGCGGGGAACCCGGCGCGGTGCGGACCGCGCTGGACGAGGCGGTCGCCGGGCTGCACCGGGTCGACGAGGTGTTCAGCACCTACCGCGACGACAGCCAGGTCTCCCGGCTGGCGCGCGGCGAGCTGACCGTCGGGGAGTGTGACCCCGAGGTCGCCGAGGTGCTGGAGCTGGCGGCGGAGGCGGAGCGGGTGAGCGGCGGCTGGTTCAGCACGGCGTACCAGGGCCGTCTGGACCCGACCGGCATCGTGAAGGGCTGGGCCGTGGAGCGGGCCGCGCGGCACCTCGCGGCGGCCGGCGCGGCCGGCGTCAGCGTCAACGGCGGGGGCGACGTCCAGCTGCTCGGCGCTCCGGGTGCGCGGCGCCCCTGGCGGGTCGGGATCGCGGACCCGCTGCGCCCGGGCGGCCTCGCCGCCGTCATCTCCGCCGCCGGCGCGGACGAGCTGGCGGTGGCCACCTCCGGCACCGCCGAGCGCGGCGACCACATCGTCGATCCCCGCACCGGCCGCTCCGCCGTGACGGACCTGGTGGCGGTCACCGTGGTGGCGCCCCGCCTGACCTGGGCGGACTGCTGGGCGACGGCGGCCTTCGCGATGGGGTCGCGGCAGGCCCTGGCCTGGCTGGAGTCCCTCCCGGACGTGGAGGCCCTGCTGATCACGGCGGGCGACGAGGTCCGCTGCACAGGGGGCCTGGCCGCCCGTCTGGGCTGAGGCGGACGCCCTCGGGAGGCGCGGGGGACCGCGCGTCGAGCCACGGCGCGCCCGCACCCCACGGACCGGGGTCCGGCCTCCTCACTGCCCGTTCTGCGCCAGCCGCAGCAGGTGGTCGGCCAGCGCCTGTCCCCCGTCCGGCCGACGCGAGATCAGCAGCAGCGTGTCGTCCCCGGCGATGGTCCCGAGGATGTCGTGCAGCTCGGCCTGGTCGATGGCCGACGCCAGGAACTGCGCGGCCCCCGGAGGCGTCCGCAGGACCACGAGGTTCGCCGAGGCCTCCGCGGAGATCAGCAGCTCCTGCGACAGCCGCCGCATCCGCTCCTCCTTGGCCGACTCCCCGAGCGGCGCGCGGGGGGTGCGGAAACCCCCCTCGCTCGGCACCGCGTAGATCAGGTCGCCGTCGGTGTTGCGGATCTTCACCGCGTTCAGCTCGTCGAGGTCGCGGGAGAGCGTCGCCTGCGTGACGCTCAGCCCGTCGTCGGCGAGCAGTTTCGCCAACTGGCTCTGCGAGCGCACCGGTTGCCGGTTGAGGATGTCCACGATCCGGCGGTGGCGTGCGGTGCGGGTCTGCGGCACGGCAGGTCCGGCGGTGCCGTTGTGCCCCTGGTCCTGCGCCTGGCTCATCGTCGTCTCATTCCCCGGATCGTCCGTCCCCGTCGGCCTCGGCGGCCTTGTCAAGGATGCCGGGCAGCGCCCCGAGGAAGGCGTCCACCGCGTCGTCGCCGAGGTTCAGCGGCGGCATGAGCCGTACGACGTCGGGAGCGGGCGCGTTCACGAGGAGGCCGGCGTCCTGAGCCGCCTGTTGCACCTGGGGCGCGAGCGGCTCGGTGAGCACGATACCCAGGAGGAGCCCCGCGCCCCGGACGTGGTCGACGAGCGCGTGGCCGAGGGACTCCACGCCGTCGCGCAGCTTCTCGCCCTGCCGCTTGACGTTCTCCAGCAGTCCCTCGTTCGCGAGGGTGTCGAGGACGGCCAGTCCGGCGGCGCAGGCGACCGGGTTCCCGCCGAAGGTGGTGCCGTGCTGGCCGGGCCGGAGCAGCTCCGCCGCCCGTCCGAACGCCACGGTCGCGCCGAGCGGCAGGCCGCCGCCGAGCTGCTTGGCCAGCGTGACGACGTCGGGCAGCACGCCCTCGTGGGCCTGGTACGCGAACCAGTGCCCGGTGCGGCCGATGCCGGTCTGCACCTCGTCCAGGACGAGGAGCGCGCCGGTGGCGGCGGTGATCGCCCGGGCCGCCTTGAGGTAGCCGGCCGGGGGCACCACGACCCCGTTCTCGCCCTGCACCGGCTCGATGATCACGAGCGCGGTCTCCTCGGTCACCGCGGCGGCCAGGGCCTGGGCGTCGCCGTAGGGGACGTGGGTGACGTCGCCGGGCAGCGGCAGGAAGGGCTGCTGCTTGGCGGGCTGCCCGGTGAGCGCGAGGGCGCCCATGGTGCGGCCGTGGAAGCCGCCCTGCGTGGCGACCATGTGGGTCCGCCCGGTCAGCCGGCCGATCTTGAAGGCGGCCTCGTTGGCCTCGGCCCCGGAGTTGCAGAAGAAGACCCGGCCGTCCCGGCCGAAGAGCTCCAGCAGCCGTTCGGCGAGGGCGACGGTCGGCTCGGCCATGAAGAAGTTGGAGATGTGGCCGAGGGAGGAGATCTGCGCGGTCACGGCCTCGACGATCGCGGGGTGGGCGTGACCGAGGGCGTTGGTGGCGATGCCGCCGACGAAGTCGAGGTACGCGCGGCCCTCGGCGTCCCACACCGTGGTGCCCTCGCCGCGGACGAGCGGCAGGCGCGGCGTGCCGTAGTTGTTCATGAGCGAGCCCTGCCACCGCGCGGCCAGCTCCTGGTTGCCGGTCATGCGGCGTCCCCCTCGTGCTCGTCGGGCACGACCATCGTGCCGATGCCCTCGTCGGTGAAGATCTCCAGCAGGATCGAGTGCTGCACCCGGCCGTCGATGACGCGGGCGGTGGTGACGCCGTTGCGCACGGCGTGCAGGCAGCCCTCCATCTTCGGCACCATGCCGGAGGACAGCTCCGGCAGCAGTTTCTCCAGCTGGGAGGCGGTGAGGCGGCTGATCACCTCGTCGGAGTGCGGCCAGTCCTCGTAGAGTCCCTCGACGTCCGTGAGGACCATGAGGGTTTCGGCGCCCAGTGCAGCAGCGAGTGCCGCAGCCGCCGTATCAGCATTGACGTTGTAGACATGGTGGTCGTCCTGGGAACGGGCGATGGAGGAGACGACCGGGATGCGGCCGTCGGCCAGCAGGGCCTCGATGGCGCCCGTGTCGATCTCGGTGATCTCCCCGACCCGGCCGATGTCGACGGGCTCGCCGTCGATCTCGGGCCGGTGCCGGGTGGCGGTGAGGGTGTGCGCGTCCTCGCCGGTGAGGCCGACGGCGAACGGCCCGTGCTGGTTGAGCAGCCCGACCAGCTCGCGCTGCACCTGCCCGGCCAGCACCATCCGGACGACGTCCATGGCGTCCTCGGTGGTGACGCGCAGGCCGGCCCTGAACTCGCTGACGATGCCGTGCCGGTCGAGGGCGGCGCTGATCTGCGGGCCGCCGCCGTGCACCACGACCGGCTTGAGGCCGGCGTGCCGCAGGAAGACGACGTCCTGGGCGAAGGCGGCCTTCAGCTCCTCGTTCACCATGGCGTTGCCGCCGAACTTGATGACGACGGTCTTGCCGTGGTGGCGGGTCAGCCAGGGCAGCGCCTCGATGAGGATCTGGGCCTTGGGGAGGGCGGTGTGCTTCCGCGTGGTTCCGTTGCTCATGAGGAGTAGGCGCTGTTCTCGTGGACGTAGTCGGCGGTGAGGTCGTTGGTCCAGATGGTGGCGGTCTCGGAGCCCGCGGCGAGGTCGGCGACGATGTGCACCTCGCGGTAGCGCATGTCGACCTTCTCGCGGTCCTCGCCGACGGAGCCGTTCTTGCAGACCCAGACGCCGTTGATGGCGACGTTCAGCCGGTCCGGCTCGAAGGCGGCCGACGTGGTGCCGATGGCGGAGAGCACACGGCCCCAGTTGGGGTCCTCGCCGTGGATGGCGCACTTGAGGAGGTTGTTGCGGGCGATGGAGCGGCCCACCTCGACGGCGTCGTCCTCGGTCGCGGCGCCCACCACCTCGACCTTGATGTCCTTGCTGGCGCCCTCGGCGTCCCGGATCAGCTGCTGGCCGAGGTCGTCGCAGACGGCCCGTACGGCCTCGGCGAACTCGTCGTACGCCGGGGTGACGCCGGAGGCGCCGGAGGCGAGCAGCAGGACGGTGTCGTTGGTGGACATGCAGCCGTCGGAGTCGACGCGGTCGAAGGTCGTGCGGGTCGCCGCCCGCAGGGCCCGGTCCAGGTCCTCGTCGCCGAGGTCGGCGTCGGTGGTGAGGACGACCAGCATGGTGGCGAGGCCGGGGGCGAGCATGCCGGCGCCCTTGGCCATGCCGCCCACCGTCCAGCCGTCCTTCGTCACGACGGACGTCTTGTGCACGGTGTCGGTGGTCTTGATGGCGATGGCGGCCTTCTCGCCGCCGTGCTCGGAGAGCTGGGCGGCGGCGGTCTCGACGCCCGCGAGCAGCTTGTCCATGGGCAGCAGGACGCCGATGAGGCCGGTGGAGCAGACGGCGACCTCGATCGCGCCGCGGCCGAGGACCTCGGCGGCCTTCTCGGCGGTGGCGTGGGTGTCCTGGAAGCCCTTGGGCCCGGTGCAGGCGTTGGCGCCGCCGGAGTTGAGGACGACGGCGGAGACCTGACCGCTCTTGAGGACCTGCTCGGACCAGAGCACCGGCGCGGCCTTGACGCGGTTGGAGGTGAAGACGCCCGCGGCGGCGCGGCGGGGCCCGTTGTTGACCACGAGGGCCAGGTCCGGGTTGCCGTTCTCCTTGATCCCGGCGGCGATGCCCGCCGCCGTGAATCCCTTGGCTGCCGTGACGCTCACGGTGCGACTCCGATCGTGGAAAGTCCGGTGGTCTCGTCGAGACCCAGGGCGATGTTCATGCTCTGGACGGCACCGCCCGCGGTGCCCTTGGTCAGGTTGTCGATGGCGCTGATCGCGATGATCCGTCCCGCGGCCTCGTCGTACGCGACCTGCAGCTGAACGGCGTTCGAACCCTGCACGGACGCCGTGGCGGGCCACTGGCCCTCGGGGAGCAGGTGGACGAAGGGCTCGTCGGCGAAGGCCTTGTCGTAGGCGGCGCGGACGGACTCGGCGGTGACCCCCGGCCGGGCCTTGGCGCTGCACGTGGCGAGGATGCCGCGCGGCATCGGGGCGAGGGTCGGTGTGAAGGAGACGGTCACCCGCTCGCCGGCCGCCGCGCTGAGGTTCTGGATCATCTCGGGGGTGTGCCGGTGGACACCGCCGACGCCGTACGGGGACATGGAGCCCATGACCTCGCTGCCCAGCAGGTGCGGCTTGGGCGCCTTGCCCGCGCCGGAGGTGCCGGACGCGGCGACGACCACGGCCTCGGGCTCGGCGAGGGCCGCCGCGTACGTCGGGAACAGCGCCAGCGAGACGGCGGTCGGGTAGCAGCCGGGCACCGCGATGCGCTTGGACCCCTCCAGCGCGGCGCGGCCGCCCGGCAGTTCGGGGAGCCCGTAGGGCCAGGTCCCGGCGTGCGGGGAGCCGTAGAACCGCTCCCAGTCGGCGGCGTCCGCCAGCCGGAAGTCGGCGCCCATGTCGACCACCAGCACGTCCGGGCCGAGCTGCTCGGCGACGGCGGCGGACTGCCCGTGCGGCAGCGCCAGGAAGACGACGTCGTGCCCGGCGAGGACCTCGGCGGTGGTGTCCTGGAGCACCCGGCCGGCCAGCGGCAGCAGGTGCGGCTGGAGCGCGCCGAGCCGCTGGCCCGCGTTGGAGTTGCCGGTCAGGGCACCGATCTCGACCTCCGGGTGGGCCAGCAGCAGGCGCAGCAGCTCTCCGCCCGCGTATCCGCTCGCTCCGGCCACCGCCGCACGTACCGCCATGGAAATCCTCCTCCTAGACGGCATGACTATACGTTTCGTTGCACGTTTATGCAACGCGGTGCGGGGCGGCGCGGATCACCCGGCCCTTCCGCCCGTCTCCCGGCCGGGCGGTGGGGTCGCGCGCAGGAGGAAGGACCGGAGGCGGTCGACCGGGCGGGGCCGGAGCACCGCCACGGGTCCGCCGAGGACGTGCCGGGCCCGCCGCGCCGGTGCGCGAGACCGGACCGGGCGGACGCGCGGGACGCCGCGCGCGAGTCGTCCGGCCTGCTCCGCCACCGGGGCGGCCGGATCCGCCCGGCCGCCCCGGCCGTACGGCCCTTCCCGCTCCGTCCGGCCGCCGGCCCGCGGGTGCCGAGCCGGCGCGCGGTGCTGGAACCGGCGGCGGGGCCGGCCGGAGCGCTCGGCCGCCCCCGGGCCGGCCCGACGGTCCCCCGCCCCGGCATGATGATCGTCATGACTCCGATCACCGGCCTGGACCTGACCGGCTTCACCGAGCGCGAGCCGGGGGTGTGGACCGACGCGTGGGGACTGGTGCTGTCCGTGCACTTCTTCCCGCTCGTGCCGGACCTGCCCGCCCGGCTCGACGAACCCGAGCGGCTGCGGGCCGGTCTCGCCCGGGGCGCGGCCGGGGCCGGCGGCGGGCTGATCGAGGCGGAGCCCGGTGCCGTGGACGGCGTGCCGGCGGTCCGCCAGCTGATCAAGGTGCCCCGGCCCCAGGGGCAGGGGCAGGTGTTCCTCGGCTCCTGGACGGTGCCGAAGGCCGCGTGCAGCACGGTCCTGAAGGTGCAGGCGGCCGAGGGCGCGACGACGGGCGTGCGCGAGGCGACGGTCATGGCGCGGGTGGGGCCGGCCGCGTACTTCCGGCCCCACCCCTACGCGCCCGGGCTGGACGGCGGGCTGCCCTCCCACGTGGCCGACGACCCGCAGTGGGACGCGCACTTCCCCGACCACCCGCTCACCCGCGTCCGTGCCGTGCTGCACCGGCTCACGCCCACGGTGCGGCTCGACGAGCGGTTCAAGGCCCTGCCGCCGTTCGGGGGCGCGGCCCCCGAGGAGCCGGGCGGGCGCGGCTGGTTCGGCCGCCGCAGGAACCGCTGAGCCCGCCGTCCGGCGACGCGCGGGCCGCCGTCCCCCGGGGGACGGCGGCCCGCGCCACCGGCACGCCGCTCCGCCGGCTACCTCTGCTTGATCCGCAGGAACGTGACGGAGTGCGCCGGGAAGGTGTACGAGAACCTGTCGGCGACACCGCGGACGGTGGACGTGACCGGGGTGACCGGCGTGTCCGTCTCGGTGTTCACCGCGTCCGCGTCGGCGGCGAGCGTCGTCACGCGGGCCGTCGAGGCGACCTTCGCACCGCCGAGGTCGACGGCCGTGCGGGCCTCGGCCGGCTGGGCGTTGACGACCTTGACGATCAGCTCGCCCGTCGCGGCGTCGCGCGTGACGACCTGGCGGAACGGCTCGGCCGGCTTGTCGTCGGTGAAGCTGCCCCACTGCTGCCCGTCGAGGAAGAGGGTGACCTGGCGGCCCCGCACCTTGACGTCGATGTCGTAGGCGCGGCCCGTCTCGATCGAACCGGCCTTGGAGAGGAGCGTCGACTTGCCGCCGTCCGAGGCCTGCTCGACGGCGGACTGGGTGTTGTTCCAGCCGCCGAGGTTCCACCAGTAGTAGTTCCCGGTGTCCTTGACGCCGAAGGCGACGAGGAAGCCCTCCTTGCCGGACTTCTTGGTGGCCCTCACGTGCAGGTCGTAGTCCTTCCAGGCCGGGTCGCCGGCCGTGACCAGGGTGTTCTCGGCGGCGGCGTCGGTCTGGACGTACTGGCCGTCCTGGACGCTCCAGCTGCCCGCGCCGACGTGCTCCCACCGCGAGGCGTCACCGGAGAAGTCGTCGCTCAGCAGCGTCGAGCCGTCCGCGGCGGTGACCCGCACGTCGTCGTACGCGGCGCTCGTCGCCCAGGTCGACAGTCCGACGGCACCCGTGATCGGGCCGCTGACGTCCGGCGTGGTGGTGGCGCGGGAGGGGACCACCCGGTCGCCGACGTTGGTCATGAACAGCTTCTGGACCTCGTAGTTAGCCGAGTTCCAGGAGGCGCGGTTGTTGAACCAGATCATGTCCGGCCGCCACTGCACGTAGTCCTCGTTGGCGAGCAGCGGGGCGTAGGAGGCGAGCTTGACGACGTCGGCGTTGCGCTCCAGGCCGGTCATGAAGGCGGCTTCCGCCAGGCCGTTCTTCCAGGTGTTGCCCTGGGAGGCGTACTCGCCGAGGAAGACCTTCGGGCCGTTCCTGTCGTAGGAGTCGTAGCGGTCGTTGTTCTGCAGGAACCACTGCGGGCTGTTGTAGTAGTGCTCGTCGACCATGTCGACGTCGCCCTCGCGGTTGAGCTTCCAGGCGGTGTCGAAGATGGTGCCGGAGTCGTCGGGGCCGGAGTTGGAGACGACGGTGATGTCCGGGTACTCCGCCTCGATGGCGGCCCGGAACTTCTGGAAGCGGGCGAAGAACTCGTTCGGCAGGTTCTCCTCGTTGCCGACGCCGAGGTGGGTGAGGCGGAAGGGACGGGGGTGGCCCATCTCGGCGCGGACCTTGCCCCAGGTGGAGGTGGCCGGGCCGTTGGCGAACTCGATGAGGTCGAGGGTGTCCTGGATGTGCCGCTCGAGCAGGGCCTCGTCGTCGGTGGCCCTGTTCTGGCCGCAGCCGGTCACCAGGGCGGGGACGACGGGCAGCGGCATCGCGCCGATGTCCTCGGCGAAGCGGAAGTACTCGTAGTAGCCGAGGCCGTAACTCTGGTTGTAGCCCCAGAAGTTGGCGTTGGTGGCGCGCTCCTCGACGGGCCCGACGGTGTCCTTCCACTGGTAGCTGCGCCGGCGCTCCCAGCCGGAGGCCTCGCTGTAGTCCTCCATGGAGCCGGTGTTGACCAGGCAGCCGCCGGGGAAGCGCACGAAGCCCGGCTTCAGGGCGGCGATCTTCTCGGCGAGGTCCTTGCGCAGCCCGTTGGGCTGGTTCTTGTAGGTGTCGCGCGGGAACAGCGAGACCATGTCGAGCGCCGCCGCGGCGGAGGAGGCGACGGCCAGGCGCCCGCGGTTGCTGGTGCGGGTCGCGGTGAACGCGGCCCTGTACTTGGCCCAGCCGCCCTCGACGGCCACCTGGCGGGCGGTCGCCAGGGTCCCGGCGGTGTCCTTGAGGGTGACGGTGAGGGTCGTGCCGCTCTCCGCGCGGGCCCAGACCGAGAAGTCGTACCGCTTGCCCTGCTCGACCCGGATGCCGGTGTTGTAGCCGGCGTTGGTGACGGACGAACCCGCGCCTAGGGAGAGGTAGTTGCGGTTGCGCTCGTTGAGGCGGCCGGAGTCGTCCACCACGTCGCCGGTGCCCGCGACCGTCCAGGAGGTCAGCGGGGTGTAGGAGCCGTTGTCGGCGGTGGAGTACTCGAAGGACCGGTTCTGCACGAGCTCGGCGTACAGGCCGCCGTCGGCGGCGCGGTTGATGTCCTCGAAGAAGACGCCGTACATCGTGTCGTCGATGGCCGCGCCCCCGGCGGCCGGGTCGACGGTGATCGTGTAGTCGGTGACGTCCTCGGCGTGCGCGGGGGCGGGCAGGACGGCCGTGGCCGTCAGGAGGGCGGTGACGCTGAGACCAAGTCTCCAGCGGGTGCGTGACATGGATACTCCGCGGCTCGGGTCCAGGGGGTCTCCACCCCTGTTCGTTCGAGATACCGGACATTGATCAGCACTTCGAACGGCAAGATAGGGAGGGGGCCGGTGCGCGTCAATGGGTCGCGCAGCAACGGACGGGACGGAGGGCAGGACGGGATGGGCGAGTTCTGGCCAGTGCCGGACGCACTGGCGTACCTGGGCGGGAGCTGGCGGGTGCGGCGTTCGGTGCGGGACCTGGCGAGCGGCGCGACGGGCGAGTTCGGCGGGACCACCCGCTTCGAGCCACTGGCCGGGGACGGGCCGCCCGGGGGCCTGCTGCACCACGAGTCCGGCACCTTCGTCTGGCAGGGCGTCGCCCGGCCCGCCGAGCGGACGCTGCGCTTCCTGCCCGGTCCGGGCGGCACGGCCGACGTGCGGTTCGCGGACGGCCGCCCCTTCCACGACCTGGACCTGACCTCGGGGCGCCACATCGCCGACCACCCCTGCGCGGCGGACCTCTACCGCGGCGAGTTCACCGTCCGCGACGCCGACCACTGGCGCACGGTGTGGCGGGTGCGGGGCCCGGCCAAGGACCTCGTCCTGACGACGGAGTACGCCCGCGAGCCCTGAGGACGGCCCCTCACACCCGCAGGGGCTGCTGCGCGGCCGGGCTGTCCAGGCGGAGGTTCCAGCGGCCGGAGCGGCCGGTGACGGCGGTCGTCGACAGGGGGCGGACGTCGATGTTCCAGTAGGCCTGCGGCGGGGCGTTGAGCACGTACACCAGGGCCGCGCGGATCACGGACGGCTCGGCCACCGCGACGATCCGGCAGCCGTTCTCGCCGGGCCGGGTGTCGAGCCAGCCGCCGACCCGGGAGATGAAGGCGTGCAGCGACTCGCCGCCGTGCGGAGTGGCGCGCGGGTCGGTCAGCCAGGCGTCCACGAGGTCCGGCTCCCGGGCCATCGCCTCGCCCATCGTCAGCCCGCGCCAGCGGCCCATGTCGCACTCCCGCAGCGCCAGTTGGGCGAGCGGGGCGTAGCCCAGCGCGTCACCGGTGGCCCGGCTGCGCAGGGTCGGCGAGCAGTACCGCAGCTCGGCCGCCGCGAGGGGCAGCAGGTCGCCGACGGCGCGCTCCACCTCGGCCCAGCCGGCCTGGTCCAGCGGCCGGTCGTCCTCGAAGCGCTCGGCGAGCGGCGGGCAGCCGCGCGCCGCGGCGACGAACGTGACCCGAAGCGACATGCGGTGATGGTGAGCCCCGGGAGTCGGCGGGTCAAGGGGGTGTCACCGGGAAGTTACCGAGGGTCCGTCAGACCTGACCGGAAGGTCAGGATCCGCCTGATACCACCCCCGGGCGCCTCACTCGAAGAAGAGCGCCATCCACTGGTCGGGCCGCTCCAGCGGCCGGAAGCCGAGCTTCCCGTAGACCTCGTGCGCGTCGTGCGTGGCGAGCAGGACGCGGCGCAGCCCGGTGGGCCGCAGGTGCTCGCGGACGGCCGCCACCAGGGCCGTGCCGATGCCCTTGCCGCGCACCGAGGGGTCGACGTACACGTCGCACAGCCAGGCGAAGGTCGCGCGGTCGGTCACGACCCGGGCGTACGCCACCTGCTCCCCCGACACCGTCTCGTACACACCGAAGTTGAGCGAGCCCGCGATCGCCCGGTCCTGCTGGTCGCGCGTCCGGCCGAGCGCCCAGTACGCGTCGGTGGACAGCCAGCGGTGCACCCGCCCGGCGTCGACGCGGGCGGGGTCGGCGGAGAACTCGTAGCCCTCGGGGGGCCTCGGCGTGTCGGTCATGCCCGGAGGGTCGCAGGCCGCGGGCGCCGGCGTCGAGCCGATTTCGGCGCCCGGGGCGGCAAGCGCCCCGGCCGGTCCCGGCCCGCCGCCCTCCCCCGGGTCACAGCACCTCGTCGCAGGCCCCGCGCAGCCGCCGTACGCCCTCCGCGATCTCCCCGGTCCCCGCGACCGCCGCGAAGCTCAGCCGGACGTGCCCGGCGGGCGGTTCGGCGCTGAAGTACGGGCGTCCCGGGGTGATCGCGACGCCCGCGCGCAGGGCGGCCGCCGTCAGGGCGGGCTCGTCGGCGCCGTCGGGCAGCCGCAGCCACAGGTGGTAGCCGCCCGACGGGACGTGCGGCAGGGCGAGTTCGGGCAGCCGGAGCCGGAGCGCGGCGGTCATCGCGTCCCGGCGCAGCCGCAACTCGGCCGAGACGGCCCGCAGATGGCGGGGCCAGGCGGGCGAGCCGACGAGTTCGAGGGCGGCCTCCTGCAACGGCCGGGGCACGAAGAAGGTGTCGACCACCTGGATCGCGCGCAGCCGCTCCAGGACCGGGCCGCGCGCGGCCAGCGCGCTCACCCGGAAGCTCGGCGAGGTCGCCTTGGTCAGCGAGCCGACGTGGACGACGACGCCGTCGACGTCGTCGGCGGCCAGCGGACGCGGCAGGGGCCCCGCGTCCTCGTGCACGAGCCGCCGCACGAAGTCGTCCTCGACGACGAACCCGCCCGCCTCGCGCGCGATGCGCAGCACCTCGCCGCGCCGCTCGGGCGCGAGCACGGCCCCGGTGGGGTTCTGGAACAGGGGCTGGCAGATGAAGACCCGGGCGCCGGTGGCCCGGAACGCGTCGGCGAGCAGCGCCGGTCTGACGCCGTCCGCGTCGACGGGGACGGGAACGGGGCGCAGCCCGGCGGCGCGGGCGATGGCCAGCATGCCGGGGTAGGTGGGCGACTCGACGAGGACGGGCGCGCCGGGCGGGGCGAGCGCGCGCAGCGCGGTGGTCAGCGCCGACTGGCCGCCGGAGGTGACCAGCACCTCGGCGGCGGTGACGGCCCCGCCGATGCCGCGCGCGAACCACTCGCGCAGCTCGGGCAGCCCCTCCATGGGCGGCCGCCCCCACGCGCCGGGCCGGCGTCCCGCCCGGGACAGGGCGGCGGCCATCGCCCGCTCGGGCTGCAGGGACGGGTGCAGGTAGCCGCCGTTGAACTCGATCACCCCGGGCGGCGGCGCGGCCAGCGAGACCAGCACGCCGGAGGCGTCCACCGAGCGGGGCACGAGGTCGCCGGCGCCGTCCGCGCTCAGCGCGACCTCCTGCCAGGAGGTGTCCCCCGCGGCGGCGGCCGTCGTCCGGGGGCGGGCGCGGAACGCACCGGCGCCGGGCCGGGTCACCACCAGCCCCTCGGCGGCCAACTGCGCCAGCGCCCGGGACACCGTCACGGGGCTCACCCGGAACCGCTCGACGAGGGCCCGACTCGACGGGAGCTTTCCACCGGGTGAGTAGCGGTCCAGCTCCTGTCGCAGTCTGCCTGCCAGTTCAGTGACGCTGCTACGCTCTTGCATGAGAGCACAGAGTAGCGCTACCGCCCCACCTCCGATAGCAGTCACCGCCCCCGGCCGGGAGCGCCCCGGCTTCGGCACCCTCCAGGCCGCCCTCGGGGTCACCGCGTTCTCCCTCACCTTCCCCGCCACCGCGTGGGGGCTGGAGGGCTTCGGCCCCTGGTCCCTCGTCGCCGTGCGCAGCGTGCTCGCCGCCCTCATCGCGGGTGTCTGCCTGCTGGCCGTGGGGGCGGGGCCGGGCGGGCGGGGCCGGGCGCGGCGCGTGCCGCTGCCCGACCGCCGCCACCTGCCGGGGCTGGCGGTCGTCGCCGCGGGCGTGGTCCTCGGCTTCCCGCTCCTGACCACGCTCGCCCTGCAGACGTCGACCACCGCGCACGCGGCCGTCGTGGTGGGCCTGCTGCCGCTGACCACGGCCCTGCTGTCCGCCCTGCGGGTCGGCGCCCGCCCCTCGCGCACCTTCTGGGCGGCGGCGCTCGTGGGCGCCGCGGCGGTGGCGGCGTTCACGGTCCGGCAGAGCGGCGGCGCCCTCACCACGGCGGACCTGTACCTCTTCGGCGCGCTGCTGGTCTGCGCGGCCGGCTACACCGAGGGCGGCCGGCTGGCCCGGGTCATGCCGGGCTGGCAGGTCATCGGCTGGGCACTGGTGCTGTGCCTGCCGCTGACCGTGCCGGCCGCCGCGCTGGCGCTGGCGTACGAGCCGGTGGAGCTGACCGGGCACGCCGTGACCGGGCTGCTGTGGGTGGCGGCGGGCTCGCAGTTCCTCGGCCTGGTCGTCTGGTACCGGGGCATGGCCGCCATCGGCATCCCGCGGGCCAGCCAGGTGCAGCTCGCCCAGCCGCTGCTCACACTGGTGTGGTCGGTGCTGCTGCTGGGCGAGCACCTCACGGCGGCCGCCCCGCTGACGGCCGCGGCGGTGCTGGTCTGCATCGCCGTCACCCAGCGGGCGCGCGGCTGAGCGGGCCGCGTGGCCCTGCCGGCCGGCGCCCGCCACCGTAGACTCGATGCGACGGCCCGCTGCTCCCACACCGTGAGGAGGCCCCACACGATGCGTGCAACCGTGGGCGACCAGCTTGTCCAGCACGGCAGGGTGGTCGGTCAACACGACAAGGTCGGCGAGATCGTCGAAGTCCTGGGCCAGGAGGGCAACCCGCCCTATCGGGTGCGCTTCCAGGACGGGCACGAAGGCGTGTGCTCGCCCGGCCCCGACTCCGAGATCCGTCACAGGACGACCCACCAGGAGATGCGGTAGATCAGCGCGGGGGGTCCGCCGGTCCCCCGTAGTGGCCGGAGACCACCCGCGCCATCGCCCCGATGCGGTCCGCCGCCACGTCCTTGGCGGCGAAGAAGACGTGCCCGCGCACCTGCGGGTGCTCCCGGGCCAGGGTGAGGTGCCGGGACAGCTCGGCCGGGTCCTGCCAGGCCGCGGGCTGTGCCGGGTCGCCGGCCTTGTACAGCGCCTCCCCCACGTACAGCCTGGTGGTGCTCCCCCGGGCGACCTGCGCCCACCAGGAGAGCAGCTCGGCGTAGTCGGCCGCGGCGAAGCCGATGTTCCAGTACAGCTGCGGGCAGATGTAGTCGATCCAGCCTTCCCGCACCCACGTCCGGGTGTCGGCGTGCAGGTCGTCGTACGTCTGCACCCCGGCCCGCGTGTCCGAGCCGAGCGGGTCGGTGGCGGCGTTGCGCCAGACGCCGAACGGGCTGATGCCGAAGCGGGCGGCGGGGCGGATCTCCTTGATGCCGGCGGCCGTCTCGCGCACCAGCCGGTCGATGTTGTCGCGCCGCCAGGCCGCGCGGTCCGGGAAGCCGGCGCCGTACGCGGCGTAGGTGCTGTCGTCGTCGAAGCGCTGGCCCGCCACCGGGTACGGGTAGAAGTAGTCGTCGAAGTGCACGGCGTCGACCGGGTAGCGGCGCACCGCGTCGAGCATCGCCTCCTGCACGAAGGCGCGGACCTCGGGCAGCCCCGGGTCGTAGTAGAGCTTCCCGCCGTACGGCACCACCCAGGACGGGTTGCGGCGGGCGGGGTGCGAGGCGACCAGCCGCGACGGGTCGGTGTGGTTCGCGATCCGGTACGGGTTGAACCAGGCGTGCAGCTCCAGCCCCCGGGCGTGGGCCTCGGCGACGGCGGTGCCGAGCGGGTCCCAGCCGGGCGACCTGCCCTGGGTCCCCGTGAGGTACTGCGACCACGGCTCGTACGGCGAGGGCCACAGCGCGTCGGCGGTGGGCCGCACCTGGAAGACCACGGTGTTGAGCCGGTCGCGGACCGCCAGGTCCAGCAGGGAGAGCAGCTCGGCGCGCTGCTGCGCGGCGGTCAGTCCCGGCCGGGACGGCCAGTCGCGGTTGGCGACGGTCGCCACCCACATCCCCCGCATCTCGGTGTTCCCCCGCCGCCGCCCCGGCGCGGCCGACGCCCGCGGCATCGTCGTGAGAGCCGACAGCGCCGCCACGGCCAGCGCCCTGCGTGACACTCGTCCCATCTGTGTGCCCCTCGACACCGCGGATCCGCCCCGTTGCGGATCGCTCCGCGCCCAGCATGCCGGACCCCGGCGATCGATCATCGATACTTGGCGGTAACGTGCTCGAACGGAGCAGGCACCGGAACCCGGCGGACCTGCCACAGCCGTAGATCAGGGCCAGCGGGTGAGCCGAAACGGCGCGCCGGATGGCACGGAAAGGGACGATGTGACGGACATCGAACGCGTCGGAGTGGTGGGCTGCGGTCAGATGGGCGCGGGGATCGCCGAGGTGTGCGCCCGGGCCGGCCTGGACGTGAAGGTCGCCGAGACCACCGGCGAGGCCCTGGAGATCGGCCGGACCCGGCTGTTCAACTCCCTGTCGAAGGCGGCCGAGCGCGGCAAGATCACCGAGGCGGAGCGGGCGGCCACCCAGGACCGGCTGAGCTTCACCACCGACCTCGGCGAGTTCGCCGACCGGGACCTGGTGATCGAGGCCGTCGTGGAGAACGAGCAGGTCAAGACCGAGATCTTCCAGGTGCTCGACCAGGTCGTGACCCGGCCGGACGCCATCCTGGCCTCCAACACCTCCTCCATCCCGCTGGTGAAGCTGGCGGTCGCCACCTCGCGGCCCGACCAGGTCATCGGCATCCACTTCTTCAACCCGGCCCCGGTGCAGAAGCTCGTCGAGCTGATCCCGGCGCTCACCACCTCCGAGGGCACCATCGGCCGCGCCCAGCTGTTCACCGAGAAGGTGCTGGGCAAGCACTCCATCCGCGCCGTGGACCGCTCCGGCTTCGTGGTCAACGCGCTGCTGATCCCGTACCTGCTCTCCGCGATCCGGATGTTCGAGACGGGCATCGCCAGCCGCGAGGACATCGACAACGGCATGGAGATGGGCTGCGCCCACCCGATGGGCCCCCTCAAGCTGTCCGACCTGATCGGCCTGGACACGGTCGCCTCGGTGGCGCAGTCGATGTACGAGGAGTACAAGGAGCCGCTGTACGCCGCTCCCCCGCTGCTCCAGCGCATGGTCGACGCCGGCCGCCTGGGCCGCAAGACCGGCTCGGGCTTCTACACCTACGGCTGAGCCGCACGGGACGCACCGCCCCCTTCACGTCCCGACGGGAGCCGTCGCCCACGAACGGGTGACGGCTCCTTCCGCGTTCCGCTCACGTCGTACGTGCGCACGTCACGACCGTCCGCAGGGGGACCCATGACTCAGGAGCGCCTGCCGTAGCCCGGGAAGGGCGGCGTCGGGAAGGAGGCGCCCGCCGCCCGGGACGGCGAGGGGGCGGCCGCCGGGGGAGGTCCGTCGGCGAGGGTTACGGACCGTATGGAATCGGCCATGCAGAGGGCCCGGCGCCGGAAAAGGCGCCGGGCCCGTACCGTTCACACGGTGTGTGCGCGCCGGGCTCGCATATGCCACTCACACACTCTCCCCACGCGCCCACCAGGCGAGTTGACTCATCATGCGCATGCAAGGGATGTGAGCCGACTACGGAAAGGAGCGGACTCGTGACCATCGATCCCGAGCATCCCGTCGCCCAAGGAGAACTCGCAGAGTTACGACGCCGCCTCGACGTGGCGTACGCCCGCGTCGAGGGCGGGCTGGCCCTGCTCACGCACCGCACCGAGGAGACCGCCAGGGAACTCGACGAGCTCAACACCCGGATCCACACACTCGAACACGCGCGCTGGCCCCTGCCCGCGGTCGCCGCCCTCACCGCCGTGGGTGCCCTCGTCGTGACGGTCTGGCAGGCCCTGGGACGCTAGGCCGGGGCGCCTCAGTCCTGTCCGAGCCTGAGGTGGTGCAGCAGCAGTAACGCGGCCGCCATGTTGGCGGCCGGGACCTCCCCGCGGGCGACCAGGTCGGGAACGACCTTGAGCGGGACCCACTCCCTGCGGTCCGACTCGAAGTCGTCCACGGGGTGTCCGACGTACTCCCCCTCGTCGGCCCAGTAGATGTGGTGCCGGGCGTCGGTGAGGCCGTTGGACGGCTCCACGCTCATCAGGTGGCGCAGGGGTCCCGGCCGCCAGCCGGTCTCCTCCTCCAGCTCCCGGGCCGCCGCGACGGCGATGTCCTCGCCGTCCTCCACCACCCCGGCCGCGAGCTCCCACCCCCAGCTGTCGGTGATGAAGCGGTGCCGCCACAGCAGCAGCACCTCGTTGGCCTCGTTCACCACCGTGGCCACGGCGACCGGCCGCAGCCGGATGAGGAAGTGGTCGAGGTGCCGGCCGTCCGGCAGCTCGACATCCGCGAGATTGACGCTGAACCAGCGGTTCGAGTACACGACTTGTTCGTTCTGTTTCGTCCACTGCACGGTTCTGCCACCTTCCGTCGAGTAAGTGGCAATATGGCAGGGCCAACCGTGAGCGGGCGGGGCACGGGCGCCGGTCTACAGCGGTACGCGCAGCGCCCCGTCGATGAGTTCGGCCGCCTCGGCGGTGCCCGCGCAGCCGTTGCGCACCAGGTGCTCGCGGACCGCGCGCAGGCGGTCGCGCAGCCGCTGGGACTCCATGCCCCGGGCCTGCTCGGCCATCTGCACCGCGATGGCCGCCGCCTTGTCGGCGTTGCCCTGCCGCAGCTCGATCGTGCTGAGCATGGCCAGCCGGTGCACCCGGCCCCGGTCGTGCGCGGGGGTGTCCACGGCCGCCGCCGCGTGCTCCCCCGCCGCCGCGATCTCGCCGAGGCTCAGCAGCGCCTCCGCCACCTGGACGTTGACCAGGCCCGGCTGGACATAGCCGGTCTCGTCCGGCTCGTGGCCGCGCCGGATGCGTTCGGCGGCCTGCTCGGCCCGCCGGATGCAGGACAGGGCGCTCGTCCCGTCGCCGAGGTGCGCGTACGCCTTCGCCTGCATCGCGTACAGGTCGGAGGCGAGCGCCGGGGTGATGTCCCGGCCGGCAGTGCGCAGCGCGGCCTCCGCGAAGGCGACGGCCTGCCGGTACTCCCGCATGAACAGGGACTGGTTGACCAGCAGCGCGATCACGTAGGCGCCCAGCCCGCGGTCGCCGCTCGCCTTCGCCAGCCGCAGCGCCTGGTGGAAGTAGCGCTGGGCGAGGCCGTGCGCGTCGGAGTCGTACGCGCAGATGCCGGCGATCGCCACCAACCCGCCGGTGGCACGGTGCAGTTGGCGGCCCGTGGCGTCGGTGTAGCCGCCGCGCAGCAGCGGGGCGGCCTCGGCGTTGAGGAAGCCGACGATGCGGGCGCGGGTCGCGACGCCGCCGGCCTTGCGGTACATCTGCTCGTAGTGGGTGCGGGCGGCGCGCAGCATCTGGATGTCGGACGGGGTGACCCGGTGCCGGCCGCCGCGGGAGACGTCCACGTCCTCCGGCGGGTTCTCCCACTCCCACACGGGCATCACGGCGGGCGTGCCGGTGAGCGCGGGGGCGCCCAGGATGTGCGGGCGCTGCTGCTGGTCGGAGCGCCACAGGGCGGTGGCCCGCTCCACGAACCCGGACAGCGACCCGGTGTGCGGCACGGCCGGCTCGCCGGGCACGCCGAGGCCGATGTCGTCCAGGGTCACCGGCCGGCGCAGCCGCGCGGCGAGCACCTCGCAGATCAGGTCGGGCACCTGCCCGCGGGGCCGCTGCCCCTTCAGCCACCGCGCCACGGCGGTGTGCTCGTAGCGCAGGGCCAGACCGCGTCTGCGGCCCGCCTGGTTGACGTGCGCGGCCAGGCCCGCGTGCGAGATGCCCGCCTCGTCGAGGATCGCGTCGAGCAGTGTGTTGGGCTCCATGGTGCCCCCCGGGTGGCTCGGTGCCGACAGATTAGTGGGTCCGCGTTCACACGGGGTGTGAACGGAGTGCGCGAATCCGTACCGTGCGCGCGCTGTCGCGCAGAGTTTCCAGCCGGTTGACTGAAATGCCTCGCAAGAGGCCGGCCGGGCCGCCGGCTCCCCCTCATACAGTTGCGGCGGCCCGGCCCTGCGCCGTCCGCCCGGCAGCCTGCCCGACACTCCGCGGCCGGGCGGACGGCCCGCCGGCGGAGCGGCTAGTCGCCGAGCGGCTGGAGGTGCAGCGCCGACCGCGGGTGGCCGGCCGGCCGCGCGGTGCCCCGCTCCCCGGAGGGAGTGCGCCGCCCGTCGGCGAGGACCAGCAGGGCGATGTCGTCCGCGGGGGTGCCCCGCGTGTGGTGCAGCAGGGCGGTGAAGACGCCGTGGAGCACGGCCTGCGGGGAGAGCGGTTCATCCCGTACGAGGGCGGCCAGCACGGCCGGCAGCGGGAAGAACCGGCCGTCCGCGTTCCGGGCGTCCTCCACCCCGTCCGTGTAGAGCACCAGCGCGTCGCCCGGCAGCAGCCGCCCCAGGGGGACGGCGGGCAGGTCGGCCGGCAGCGGGAACGGCCCGAGGGGCGGCAGCGGGTCGGCACGGGCCAGCTGCTCCACCCGCGTACCGCTCAGCAGGTACGGCCACGGATGGCCGCAGTTGAGGGCGCGCACCTCGCCGTCCGTGCCGATCTCCACCAGCAGCAGGGTGACGAACTCCTCGGCCACCGGGTCGAGGAGCAGCGGGCTGCCCGCCGACGGGTGCTCGGCGCGGGCCCGTTCGCGCAGGTGCCGGGCCAGGGCCCGCTCCAGCCGGCGCAGCACCCCGTCGAGGTCGGTCTCGTCGTGGACGGCCTCGCGGAAACTGCCGAGGACGGCGGCGACGGTGGCGAGGGCGCCGAGCCCGTGCCCGCGGACGTCGCCCATGACGGCCCGCACGCCGTGCTCGGTGGCGACGACCTCGTACAGGTCGCCGCCGACCGCCGCCTCGCGGTCGGCGGAGAGCTGGGCGGCGGCGGTGTTCAGCCAGGCGACGCGCGGGGGCGGCGGCCGCAGCAGCACGCTCTGCGCGGCACCCGCGATCCGGCGCGCCTGGCGCAGCTCGCGCAGCAGCGCCCGCCGTATGTGCAGGACGATCCCGGTGCCGACCGCGAGGAAGACGGCGCTGGTGGCGATGCGTGCGCCGAGGCCGGCCTGGTGGGCGAGCGGGCAGGTCAGCTTGAAGCTGACGGCCGTGGCCCCCCAGATCGCGGGGAGGCCGAAGGTGAGGATCCGGCGCAGCGGCCGGGAGGTCGTCCGGAGCCGCCCTGTCCTACGGGGAACCCCAGCCCTGATGCGGATCATGCCAATGGCCCCCCATATAGGCCCTGACAGCACAGAACGGACCGGCCCAGAAAGGCCGGTCCGATTCTGTCGACCATGGGCCCGGCAGGGGACGGATCATCCGGACATCTCACCCGAACGAGTGAGGTGACCGGGATGCCCCCGGGGCCTAGGGGCTGTCGTTCGGATCAGGTCGCGGGGAATCGACTGTGTGTCGTCGGCGCCGGTGAGCGGGGCCCGGTGCGTGTAGCCGCAAGGCGGAGGAGGGCGGCGATGCGGAGCATCGGCAACCGACGACAACGCCGCGGACGCGCGGGCCGGGCCCCGCGTCCGCGGCGTGATCCGAACGACAGCCCCTAGCTGCGCAGTGCCGCCCCGGTCCGCTCGGCGGCCAGCGCGACGGCTGCGTCCCGGGCCGCCGACGCCTCGTCCACCGTCAGCGTCCGGTCGGCCGCCCGGAAGCGCAGCGCGTACGCCAGCGACTTCCGGCCGTCGCCCAGCTGCTCGGCGTTCTCGTACACGTCGAACAGGCGGATGGACTCCAGGAGTTCACCGGCTCCCTCGCGCAGCGCCGCCTCGACGTCCGCCGCCGGGACGAACGCGTCGACGACGAGGGCGACGTCCTGCGTGGCGACGGGGAAGGTCGAGATGCCCGGCGCCTTCACGGTGTCGCCGCCGGCCTGCTCCAGGGCGTCCAGGTCCAGCTCCATCGCGCAGGTGCGGGACGGCAGGCCGAGGGCCTTGAGCACCCGCGGGTGCAGCTCACCGGCGTGCCCCACGACCCGCTCCGCACCGTCGACGGTGATCGCCAGCTCGGCGCACCGTCCCGGGTGCCACGGCCCGTACTGCCCCTTGCGGACGACCAGTTCGGCGCCCGCCTCGCGGGCGACGGTGCGCGCGGCCTCGACCGCGTCGGCCCAGTCGCCCGGCCGGCCCTTGCCCCACCAGCCGGCCTGCTCGCGGGCACCGGCGAGGACGACGGCGACGTGGCGCGGCTGCTCGGGCAGCGCCGCGTCGAGCTCCGCGATCTCCTCGGCGGTGGGACGCCGGTCGACGGGCAGCCGCGGGGCGGCCTTCCGCTCCTCGCGCGGGTGGAAGACCAGGCCGGTCTCGAACAGCGCGAGGTCGTGCGAGCCCCGGCCGTCGTTGCGGCGCAGCGCGCCGAGCAGGCCCGGCAGCAGCGAGGTCCGCAGCGCGGGCTCCTCGTCGCTGAGCGGGTTGGTGAGCCGCACGACGCGGCGGGCCGGGTCGTCGGCCTCCAGGCCGAGCTGGTCGAAGACCTGCTCGCTGACGAACGGGTAGTTCGGCGCCTCGACGTACCCGGCGCCGGCCAGCGCCCGGCCGACGCGGCGGTGCAGCCGCTGCCGGTGGGTCAGGCCGCGGCCCGCGGGGGGCCTGGGCAGCGTGGAGGGCAGGTTCTCGTAGCCCTCCAGGCGGATGACCTCTTCGGCCAGGTCGTTCGGGTCGGTGAGGTCGGGCCGCCAGGACGGCACGGTGACGATCAGCTCGTCCTGCCCGTAGACGTCGCAGCCGACCTCCTGGAGCCGCCGGACGACGGTCTCGCGGCCGTACGCGACGCCCGCGACCCTGTCCGGGTGGTCGGCCGGGATGGTGATGGTGCGCGGCGCGGACGGGGCGATGACCTCGGTGACGCCGGCCTCGGCGGTACCGCCCGCGAGCAGCACCAGCAGGTCCACCGTGCGCTGGGCGGCGGCCGCGGCGGCCTGCGGGTCGACGCCGCGCTCGAAGCGGCGGGACGCCTCGGAGGACAGCCTGTGGCGGCGGGCCGTGCGCGCGATGGAGACCGCGTCGAAGTGCGCGGCCTCGATCACCACGTCGGTGGTGGCGTTCTCGAGGTCGTCGTGGTCGGCGATCTCGGTGTCGGCGCCGCCCATCACACCGGCGAGGCCGATCGGGCCGCGCTCGTCGGTGATGACCAGGTCCTCGGCGTCCAGGGTGCGCACCACGCCGTCGAGGGTGGTGAGCTTCTCCCCCGGCTCGGCCCGGCGTACGCCGATGGCGCCCTGGACCAGGGTGCGGTCGTAGGCGTGCAGCGGCTGGCCGAGCTCCATCATCACGTAGTTGGTGACGTCGACGGCGAGCGAGATCGGGCGCATGCCGACCTTCTGCAGCCGGCGCTGGAGCCAGATCGGGGAGCGTGCCTCGGGGCTCAGGCCGGTCACCGTGCGGGCGGTGAAGCGGTCGCAGCCGATCGGGTCGGCGACGCGCACCGGGTAGCCGAACGCGTTCGGGGCGGGCACGTCGAGCAGCGCCGGGTCGCGCAGCGGCAGGCCGTAGGCGGTGGCGGTCTCGCGGGCGACGCCGCGGATCGACAGGCAGTAGCCGCGGTCGGGCGTGACGGCGATGTCGAGGACCTCGTCGACCAGCTCCAGCAGTTCGATCGCGTCCTTGCCGATCTCGGTCTCCGGCGGCAGCACGATGATGCCCTTGGTGCCGTCGTCGCCCATGCCCAGCTCGTCGCTGGAGCAGATCATGCCGCGCGACATCCGGCCGTACGTCTTGCGCTCGGCGATCTGGAAGTCGCCCGGCAGGACGGCGCCCGGGAGTGCCACGACGACCTTGTCGCCGACGGCGAAGTTGCGGGCGCCGCAGATGATCTCCTGGGGCTCGCCGGTGCCGTTGGCCCGGCCGACGTCGACCGTGCAGTGCCGGATCGGCTTCTTGAAGCCCTCCAGCTCCTCGATGGTGGCCACCTGGCCCACCACGAGCGGGCCCTTCAGGTCGGCGCCGAGCTGCTCGACGGTCTCGACCTCCAGACCGGCCGACACCAGCTTGGCCTGCACGTCACGGCCGGTCTCCGTCGCCGGCAGGTCGACGTACTCCCGCAGCCAGGAAAGCGGGACCCGCATCAGATCTCCATCCCGAACGGCCGGGTGAACCGGACGTCACCCTCGACCATGTCTCGCATGTCTTCGACGTTGTGGCGGAACATCAGCATCCGCTCGATGCCGAACCCGAAGGCGAAGCCGCTGTACTTCTCGGGGTCGACGCCGCAGGCGGTGAGCACCCGCGGGTTGACCATGCCGCAGCCGCCGAGCTCGATCCAGCCCTCGGACGAGCAGGTGCGGCAGGGCCGGTCGGGGTTGCCGACGGACTCGCCCTTGCACACGTAGCAGAGCATGTCCATCTCGGCGCTCGGCTCGGTGAAGGGGAAGAAGTTCGGCCGCAGCCGGGTCTTCATGCCCTCGCCGAACAGCGACTGGACCATGTGGTCCAGGGTGCCCTTGAGGTCGGCCATGGTGAGGCCCTCGTCGACGGCGAGCAGCTCGACCTGGTGGAAGACCGGGGTGTGGGTGGCGTCCAGCTCGTCGGTGCGGTACACGCGGCCGGGGCAGATCACGTAGACCGGCAGCTCGCGGTCGAGCAGGGAGCGGATCTGGACGGGCGAGGTGTGGGTGCGCAGCACGACGCCGGACTCGGTGCCGCCCTTCTCCCCCTGCACGAAGAACGTGTCGTGCTCACCGCGGGCCGGGTGGTCCGGGCCGATGTTCAGGGCGTCGAAGTTGAACCACTCGGCCTCGGCCTGCGGGCCCTCGGCGACCTCGTAGCCCATGGCCACGAAGATGTCCTCGATGCGCTCCGACAGCGTCGTCAGCGGGTGCCGCGCACCCGCCGGCACCCGGTCGTGGGGCAGCGTGACGTCCACCGCCTCCTCGACCAGCACGCGTGCGTCGCGCTCGGCCTCCAGTTCTTCCTGGCGGGTGGCGAGCGCCTTGTTGACCGCGCCGCGGGCCTGGCCGACACGCTTGCCGGCCTCGGCCTTGGCGTGCGGGGGCAGGGCGCCGATCTCGCGGTTGGCGAGGGCCAGCGGAGAGGCGGGGCCGGTGTGGGCGACCTTGGCCTCGTGGAGCGCGTCGAGGGAGTCCGCGGCGGCGAAGGCGGCGAGCGCCTCGTCCCGCATGCGCTCGATCTCTTCCGGTTTCAACGCCTCGACCTCGACAGGGTCGTACGACTTATTGGGTGCCGACATCTCTTCCCGTGCTTCCGATTGGCTGGCTGGAGGTCCCCGTCACCGACTCAAGGACGGCTCGTCACGGTTTTCGGGACACAAAGGTGCCAAAGGCCGAGTCTAACGGGGTGCTGGTGGGCGAATGCGCCCGTGGTGCCTCAGGCGAGATACGCCGGGGCCGCCACGGGCAGCGTAAATCGGAACTCGGCGCCGCCGCCGGGGGCGCGGCCGACCGTGATGGTGCCGCCGTGGGCCTCCACGATGCCCTTGACGATGTAGAGCCCGAGGCCCGTGCCGCCGCGCTTGCTGCCCCGCCAGAAGCGGGTGAAGACGCGGTTCATGGACTCCTCCGGGATGCCGGGCCCCTCGTCGCTCACCGTGACCGACGTGCCGGCGTCCTCTCCCTCGCGGGGCGACGCCGTGGCCGTGATGTCGATGGTGACGGTTCCCTCGCCGTGCCGCACGGCATTTTCGATCAGGTTGCTGAGCACCTGGTCGATCTTGTCGGGGTCGGCCCACAGCATGGGCAGCGGCTGTTCGAGGCGCAGCAGGAACCGGTCGGCGGGCTGGCCGGCCGCGACGTAGGCCTGGATGTGGCGCCCGACGGCCGCCCCGATGTCCACGGGCTGGCGGCGCACCTCCAGCCGCCCGGAGTCGATGCGGGAGATGTCCAGCAGCTCGGCGATGAGGCGGGTGACCCGGTCGGCGTCGGCGTCGACGGTCTCCAGCATGAGCCGCTTCTGGTCGTCGGTGAACCGCTCCCACTTGGCGAGCAGGGTCGCGGTGAAGCCCTTGACGGAGGTCAGCGGGGAGCGCAGCTCGTGGGCGACGGTGGCGATGAGCTCGGCGTGGCTGCGCTCGGTGCGGCGCCGGGCCTCGGTGTCGCGCAGGGTGACGACGACGCGGCGGACGGGGCCGGTGGGCTCGGTGCGGACGTACCGCGCCGAGACGAGCACCTCCCGTCCGCCGGGGAGCAGCAGATTGCGTTCGGGCTGGCGGACCCGGATGGCGAGTCCGCCGTAGGGGTCGGTCAGCTGCCACCAGCGCCGGCCCTCCAGGTCCTCTAACGGCAGGGCCTTCTCCAGCGGCTGTCCGAGGGCCTCGGCGGCGGGGAGGGCGGTGATGCGCTCGGCGGCCGCGTTGAAGCAGACGACGTGCCCGTGCTCGTCGGCGACGACGAGGCCGTCGGGCAGCTCGTCGGGACCGACGCCGAGGCCGGCGAGGTCACCGGGCCGGGACGCGGGCGCCCGCCGCACGTCCTGTGCTCCCGGTGCCCTGCTCGTGCCGACGCTCATCCCCGTACCCCACCTCTCGTACTGGCGCAGTGGGTGTCCCCGAGCTGGTCACCCTACTAGGCATCGGTGACGGAACGGCACCCCGCGTCGGCGCGCTGCGCGCGGGCCGACGCGTAGAGACATACGGCCGCGGCGGTGGCGAGGTTCAGGCTCTCGGCCTTTCCGTGGATGGGGACGCGGACCACGGCGTCGGTGAGCGCGCGGGTCTCCTCCGGCAGGCCCCAGGCCTCGTTGCCGAACACCCAGGCGGTCGGTCCGCCCATGGTGCCCTTGTCCAGCTCGTCGTCGAGGTCGCGGTCGCCGGCCCCGTCGGCGGCCAGCACCCGCACCCCGGTCTCCCGCAGCCCGGCCACGGCCCGCTCGACGGGCACGCCGACGGCGACGGGCAGGTGGAACAGGGAACCGACGGAGGCGCGCACGGCCTTGGGGTTGTACAGGTCGACGGAGGCGTCGGTGAGGACGACGGCCTCGGCGCCGGCGGCGTCGGCGCAGCGCAGCACGGTCCCCGCGTTGCCGGGGTCGCGGACGTGGGCGAGGACGGCGACGAGCCGGGGCCGGGCGGCGAGGATCTCCTCGAAGGGCGTGTCGAGGAAGCGGCAGACCCCGACCAGTCCCTGCGGGGTGACGGTGGTGGAGACGTCCTCGATGACCTGCTCGGCGGCGAGGTGCACCCGGGCGCCGGCGTCCCGGGCCTCGCCGACGATGTCGGCGTACCGGTCGGCGGCCTCCGGCGTGACGAAGAGCTCGACGAGCGTGGGCGTGCCCCCGGCACGGTGCCCGGCGGCCTCCCGCACGGCCTGCGGGCCCTCGGCGAGGAACAGCCGCTCCTTCCCCCGGAAGTTCCGCCTGGCCAGCCGGCGCGCGGCGGAGACGCGCGGGGAACGCGGGGAGATCAGTTCGGGGGCAACCGGGGACATGCACTTCACCTTCAGCTACTTTTCCGCCGCAACGGCGAACGACCACGACGGCGGGCAACGGCGGTGCCGGACCCGTCCGCACCACTCAAGGCAACGGACCCGCGGGCTGAGAAGCCCGCGGGTCCGTCCAGTCACGTCGGCCTACGGCCTGCGCGGCGTCACGCGGCCTTGGGCGCGTTCACGTCCGCCGGCAGCGCCTTCTGGGCGACCTCGACCAGGGCGGCGAAGGCACCCGGGTCGTTGACGGCCAGCTCGGCCAGGATCTTGCGGTCGACCTCGACGTTCGCGGCCTTCAGACCCTGGATGAAGCGGTTGTAGGTGATGCCGTTGGCGCGGGCAGCGGCGTTGATGCGCTGGATCCACAGCTGGCGGAAGTCACCCTTGCGCTTCTTGCGGTCGTTGTAGTTGTAGACCAGCGAGTGGGTGACCTGCTCCTTGGCCTTGCGGTACAGGCGCGAACGCTGACCGCGGTAGCCGGAGGCCTGCTCGAGGATCGCCCGGCGCTTCTTGTGGGCGTTGACTGCCCGCTTGACGCGTGCCACTTGTTAACTCCTTGTAGCGGGGCCGTGGTGGTCTTCACACGGCCCGAAATCGATTGGGTCCCGGTCCTGACGTGCGTGCGGCGCTCGGTGCGCGGGGGGCGCTACGGGCGCCGGGGCGTCACTTGCCGAGAAGCTTCTTGATCTTCGCGGCGTCGCCCGGGGCCATCTCGGCGTTGCCGGTGAGGCGACGCGTCACGCGGGACGACTTGTGCTCGAGCAGGTGGCGCTTGCCGGCGCGCTCGCGGAGCACCTTGCCGGAGCCGGTGATCTTGAAGCGCTTGCTGGCACCGCTGTGCGACTTGTTCTTCGGCATAGCGCCGTTCTCTCCTCGTCGGTGGCGCTCCGGTGCCCGGTCGCGAGAACCGGGCACGGTGGAGCGTCGCTCTTGTTTCGGTTAACTGCCTGGGACCCGGGGGTCCCCGGGATCACGCCTCGGCAGGTTCCTCGGCGGACTCCTCGGCGGTCGCCTCGGCGTCGGCGGGGTTCTGCGAGCGGCCGGGGTTGGCCTTCGCCTCGGCCTTGCGGGCCTCCTGCGCCTGGCGAGCCTCGGCCATCGCCTCGGTCTTCTTCTTGTGCGGACCGAGAACCATGATCATGTTGCGGCCGTCCTGCTTCGGGTTCGACTCGACGAAACCGAGGTCCTGGACGTCCTCCGCGAGGCGCTGCAGCAGCCGGTAGCCCAGCTCGGGCCGGGACTGCTCGCGACCACGGAACATGATCGTGATCTTGACCTTGTCGCCCTGCTTGAGGAACCGGACGACGTGACCCTTCTTGGTGTCATAGTCGTGCGGGTCGATCTTCGGCCGGAGCTTCATCTCCTTGATGACCGTGTGCGCCTGGTTCTTGCGCGCCTCACGGGCCTTCATGGCCGACTCGTACTTGAACTTCCCGTAGTCCATGAGCTTGCACACGGGCGGACGGGCGTTCGCCGCGACCTCGACCAGGTCCAGGTCGTACTCCTGCGCAAGCTCCAGTGCCTTGGCCAGCGGGACGATGCCCACCTGCTCGCCACTGGGACCGACAAGTCGCACCTCGGGAACGCGAATCCGGTCGTTGATGCGGGGCTCGGCGCTGATGGATCCTCCTCGGTAGCACCACACGGCGGTCTGGCGGACAGCCGCGTAACGTCTGTGTTCGTTAGACCTAACCGCGCCGAAGCAGCAAAAATGCCCCGGACGATCACAGGCGGGGCTCCTCGAACTGCTACCGGAGCACCGCCGCGGTGACCGCGGGGCGCGATTTCGGGCGGCTCACCGTCGCTGACGGCGCCGCCTGACCGGTGACCCGCCGCCCGTGAGGGCGGTCAGGTGGGAGTTCGAAAGCCTCCACTTGTGGGCCGGGCCGCGTGCCGCGTGGCATACGTGTCCGACCGGTCGTTACACAAGGTTAGCAGCTCTCCCGAGCCGGTGCGAACCGGTGTGCACCGGCCTCCCGCGGACGAGCCCGCCCGCCGCTCGCCCTATGGTGTGGGACATGAGTGAGACCTCCCCTTCGGGCAGCCCCGAGAACTCCGGCGACCCCGACTTCGACGCCATGGCCCGCGACATCGCCGAGGTCCCGGCGGTCGAGGTGATCGTGACGGTCGCCGTCAACCTGATGAGCGCCGCCGCCGTGAAGCTCGGCCTGACCGAGGAGGGCGACCAGCACAAGGACCTCGACGAGGCCCGCAAGCTGGTGCACGCGCTGGCCGGTCTGCTGGACGCGTCCACGACCGAGATCAGCTCGTTCCACGCGGCGCCGCTGCGCGACGGCCTGAAGTCGCTGCAGCTGGCGTTCCGCGAGGCCTCGCTCGTCCCGGACGAGCCGGGCCAGGGCCCGGGCGAGAAGTACACGGGCCCGGTCTACGGCTGACTCACGCGCGGACGTACAGGGGCTCGCCGGGCGGCGTGGTCCCGGCCGGCAGCAGCGCCAGGTCGAGGCCGCGCACCAGGCGGGCCCGCAGCGTCTCGTCGGCGGCGAGGCGCCCGGCGACGGCGCGGGCGGCCTCGGCCGGGGGCGCGGCGGGGTCGAGGACGAGGGCCAGGGTGCCGTCGGCCCGCCCCGGACCCAGGTGGGCGCGGAGCACGGCGGGCTCGGCGGCGACCGCCGCGCGGACGGCCTCGACCACGGCCGGATCGGCGAGCGGGTCGGTCGTCGTACGGCCCTCGGCCAGCGCGAGCAGCGCGGGCCGGTTCAGCTCGAAGGGCACCGGACCGGCCAGGTCCAGCACGATGGTGTCCGCCTTCTCGTGCGCGGCGGCCTGCAGCGCCTGGTGCAGCGGTACGGCGACGGGGCGGGCCGCCGGGTCCCAGCGGGCGAGCGAGTCGGTCGAGGTGAAGGCCGGCAGGGCCGTGCGGTGGCCCGCCTTCAGGGTCGGCACGGCCATGTCGCTGGTCTTCTCGCGGCGCAGCCCGTTCTCGTCCTCCTCCACCTCGCCGAGCACGGCCACGACGGGGACGAGCAGCCGGGCCCCCTTGAGCGCCTCCAGGACCGGGCCGACGGCGGTGCGGTCCTCGGCCCAGGCGGCGAGCGCCGCGCTCAGCCGGGGATCGGCCGAGCCGTCGTCGTCGGAGAAGCCGGGGTCGGGAATGTTCTTGTTCGCCACGGTCCCCGACCCTATCGGGGGGACGCCGCCGCGCTCGTGCGGGCCCGGCGACCCGGGCGTCACGCCGCTCACGGGTTTCTCAGACACCGTTGACGCGCCTTTCACGCGCGTCTGACGGTCCGCACAGCCGGCGCCTCCAGCATCGCTGGGCATGGAGTCCCCCAGAGGCCGCTCTGCCCGGGCCCGCCGAGGCCGTCGTGTCCCTCCCGCCCGCCGCCGTGCGCTCCTGTACGGCGTGCTGGCCGCGGTCGCCGTCGTGGGCGGCGCGGCCGCCGGGACGGTGTACGTGACGGCGGGGGCGCACTCCGCCGCGCCGGACGTGTCGTCGGCGGCGTCGGCCGCGGTGACGGGGCCGGCCGGGTCGAGCGGGGAGGCGGGGGTGGAACGGGTGGCCGGGTCCGGTGCGGACCGTGACGCGCTGCTCGCCGGGGCCATGGAGGCGGTGGCGGTGGCGGACGGCCAGGAGGTGTCGGTGGCCGTGCTCGACCCGGAGTCCGGCGCGACCGCCGTGTACGGCGACGGGACCTTCGACACGGCGAGCATCGTCAAGGTCGACATCCTGGCGGCGCTGCTGCTCCAGGCGCAGGACGCGGGCCGCGAACTCACCGCGGCGGAACGGGCGTACGCCGCCGCGATGATCCGGAACAGCGACAACGCCTCCGCGTCGGCCCTGTGGCGGGCCATCGGGCGGGCGGCGGGCCTGGACGCGGCGAACGAGCGGTTCGGTCTGACGCGGACCGAGGGGGGCGACGGGATGCTGTGGGGGCTGACCCGGACCACGGCCGCCGACCAACTGGAGCTGCTGAGGACCGTGTTCGGGACGGACTCGGAGCTGGACGCGGCCTCGCGGGCGTATCTCCAGGAGCTGATGGGACACGTCGCGGCGGACCAGGACTGGGGCGTGTCGGCGGCGGGGTCCGCGTTCGCCCTGAAGAACGGCTGGCTGCCGCGGAGCACCACCGGCCTGTGGGACGTCAACAGCATCGGGCGGGTGACGGCCGGCGGCCGCGCCTGCCTGGTGGCGGTCCTCTCGCACGGCAGCGCCACGAAGGCCGAGGGGATCGCCCTGGTCGAGGCGGCGGCGAAGGCGGCGGTGCCGGTGGTCGCCACGTCCGCGTAGGGGCGGTCCCGGCCGGCCCGCCCCACGTCCGTCGCCCGCGGGGCGGGCTGCGAGGACAAGGGCCCGGCGCGGGGTCTGCGGGACGGGGCGGACGGAGGCCGGTGCCTGCCGCGGGCGGGCCCAGGGGCTGTCCGACCCTTCCCGTCGTCGCCCGGAGGGCGGTCCCGCGGCGTCAGGTGCGTGCTCTCGGCGTGCCGGGCACAGAGCCTCGTACGGGACCGTACTCGGCTCTGCGCCCGGTGCGGCGAGAGTGCGCGCAGGGCGTCGCGAGACAGGCGGGGATGGTCGGACAGCCCCTAGCGGTCGTCGTGGCGGGCGCGGCGGCCGCGCCACAGGACCACCGCCGCGACCAGCAGGACGGCGCCGGCGCTGCCCGCGAGGGGGGCCGCCCAGCCGGCGGTGCCGTCGTCGGAGGCGGAGGTGTCCGGGCCGGGCCCGAAGTACCGTTCGCCGTACGCCGCCGGGCGCAGGCCCTCGGGTCTCAGCCGCTCCGCGGCCTCGATGGCGGCGGCCGGGTCGACGAAGCCGAAGCCTCGGGAGTCGTCGCGGCCGCCGGCCGGGGCGTCGCGGGCGGTGTCCTCCAGGAGCTTCTTGACCTGTGCCGGGGTCAGGTCCGGACGGGCCGCCTTGACCAGGGCGACGGCACCGGAGACGAAGGCGGCGGCGGCGCTGGTGCCCCAGCCCTCGTAGTACTTGCGGTCGGGGTCGGCGATGACGACGTCGACGCCGGGCGCGCTGACCGTGGCGTACCAGCGGCGGGTGGAGAAGGAGGCGCGGGTGCCGTAGCGGTCGACGGCCGCCGCGGCGATGACGCCCGGGTAGGCGGCCGGGTAGGAGATGTGGTCGCCCTTCTCGCCGCCGTTGCCCGCGGAGGCGACGACGGCCACGCCCTTCTTCAGGGCGTACTGGATGGCCTGGTCCTCGGTGGGTTCGGGGTGCGCGGAGGCCGAGTCGTCGCCGAGGGAGAGGTTGATGACGTCGGCGCCGTGGTCGGCGGCCCAGCGGATGCCCTCGGCGAGGGCGTTGCCGCGGGTGGTGCGGGCCTTGGCCCGGGACCGGTCGCCGTCCTCCAGGATCACGCGGACGGGCAGGATCTTCGCCTCGGGGGCGATGCCCATGACACCGTCGGCGTTGCCCGGGCCGTGTCCGTGGCCGGCGATGATGCCGGCCATGGCGGTGCCGTGGCGGGCCCAGGCGCGGTCGCCGCGCTTGGCTCCGAAGCGGACCAGGTCGGTGCCCGCGAGGACGTTCCCGGCGAGGTCGGGGTGGTCGGCGTCGACGCCGGTGTCCAGGACGGCGACGGTGACGCCCGCGCCCTTGGTGGTGCGCCAGGCCTGCTCGGTGCGCATGGCCTCCAGCGCCCACTGCTGGGCGCGGATGCCGTCGGCGTACGCGGTGGCCGGCGACACGAGGGCGAGGGTCGCGGCGAGCAGGACGCCGAGGGCGCCGCGGCGGCGGGCGGGACCGGTCCGCGTCCCGGCGCGTGCGGAGTCGGCGGGGCCGGCTGTCCCGGCGGCTGGTTTCACGACGGCTGCTCCGTGGCCGAGCGGACGTTCTTGCGCAGGGCCCGCTCGACGCGGTCGGCGAGGCCCTGGGCCTCGTGGCCGAGGCCCGCCTGGGCGGGGGCCGTGGTGGCGCCGGTGGCCATGGCGTCCTCGGCGGGCTGCGGCTCGTCGACCGTGCGGCCGTCGGCCCAGCCGGAGACGGCGTAGACGACGACCGGCGCGTCGGTGAGGACGGAGACGGTCCAGGAGGCGCGCTGCCCGGCGCCGAAGCGTGCGGCGGCGGTGTCCGGCGCGGCGTACGGCAGCGGCATCAGGTCGCCGCGGCGGTCCAGACGCTCCTTGTCGAAGCGGCTCGCCAACGAGGTCATGGCGGCGGCGTCGGCCTTGGTGAAGAGCAGGCCGACGGTGGTGACGTGGCTCTGGGTGGCGTCGGTGTAGGTGGCGCGCAGCAGGCGCCGGCAGCCGACCGGGGCGAGGGCCTTGCGCAGCAGGGGGTCGAAGGCCTCCTGGCAGCCGCTGTCCGGGGCCACGGCGATACGGGTCCAGGTGCGGTCGGCGCCGCCGGGGCCCGCGCCCTGTCCCGCCACGGTGGGCGGGAACAGCCGGTCGACCGGGACGCTGTGCCACAGGCCCCCGGCCGCGGCGAAGGTGCCGCGGCCCTCGGTCCCGCCGGGGTCCCCGACGAGCCAGCTCCCGGTGACGGCACCGCCGAGGAGCCCCAGTCCGAGGACGAGGCAGACGGCGGCCGCGACGGCCTGGGACCGTCCCCGCCGCCCGAGCGGACGCGGCCGCGCGTGCGCGTCGTACCCCTCGGGCTCCCCGAACGACACGACGGGCCGCCCCCCGCCCGGCGCCGGGGGCGCGCTCCAGGAGAAGGCGGGGTCGGGGACGGAGACCGGGGGCGGCTGTTCCCTCCGGGCGGCCGGGACGGCGGACCGGGGGAAGGCGTCACCGGCGCCGGCCGCGGGGCGTGCGCCGGTCGCGGGGCGTGCGCCGCTCCCGGGACCTGTGCCGGTGCCGAATCCTGCGCCGCTCCCGGGACCTGCGCCGGTCCCGGGCCCCGTGCCGGTGCCGAATCCTGCGCCGGCCCCAGGACCTGCACCGGTCCCGAGTCCTGTGCCGGTCCCGGGACCCGTACCGGTCCCGGGCCCCGCGGGGGACCCGGGCCCGCCGGGTGCCTCGGCAGGGCGGGCTCCCGCCGCGGAAGGCGGAGCCGCCGACGCGTGGGGGCCGGCGGACGCAGCAGGGGTGCCACCGGGCCCGGGGACCCGCTCGGCCGGGGTGCCGGCGGGGAAGGGCCGCAGGCGCGCGGCCGTCTCCGGGGCGGCCTCGGCGGGAGCGCCCGCGGGGCGCGGGCCGGGGAGCCGGTCCGGGCGCGGGGGCACGGCGCGCCCGGCCGTCGGCGGCGCGTCGGGGAACCGGGCGGAGGGCCGGGGCGGGGGCGGGCTCGCGGGCGCGGGACCCGCCGGGGCGGCGGTCCGCGGCGCGCCGGCGTCCGGTGGTGCGGGGCGGCCGGGCGTCGGAGGGCCGGATGCCGCGGGCGGTGCGCCGGCGGGACCGGGCCGCGCCGGTCCCGTGCGGGGCGGCCAGGTGCTCTGCGCGGACTCCGGCCGCTCGCCGGTCTGCTGTGCCGCCGGCGTCCGGCGGTCCGGTTCCCCGGCATCTTGGTGCGCGGTCCGCGGGGGGTGCGGCGGACGCGGCGGGGTGGCCGGGCGTGGAGGGACGGAGGCACGCCGCGCTTCCGTGCTCATGCACCCCCCGTTTCCTCGACCCGGGCTGTTCCTCCTGCGCGGGCGGGAGTTCTCCTGCCCGGGCCCGGTACGGAGTCGTCCCGGGCAGACATACCCGTACGGGCGGACCGTCATCCGGCGCGGAATCCCGGCCGGTGCCGTGCCACCGTACGTGCGCGTCACTCTACGGCGTGCCGCCGCCCGGACGGGAACCGGTCCACGCCCCCCGGGGCATCTGCCCGGAACGTCCCCCTACCCTGCGGTAATCGGGTCTGGCAGGCTGCGTCCATGACTGCGCGCGCCGCCGACCGGACCCGTTACGACCGGGCCACCGCCCACCTCGACGCCCCCCTGGCGATCGTGGACCTGGAGGCCTTCGACGCCAACGCGGACGACCTCGTGCGCCGGGCCGGCGGCAAGCCGGTGCGGGTCGCCAGCAAGTCCGTGCGCTGCCGGGCGCTGCTGGAGCGGGTCCTGGCGAGGGACGGTTTCGCGGGCGTCATGTCGTTCACGCTGGCCGAGTCGCTGTGGCTGGCCCGGTCCGGGTTCGACGACGTCCTGCTCGCGTACCCGTCCGCCGACCGCGCCGGGTACGCCGAACTCGCCGCGGACCCCAAGCTGGCCGCCGCGGTCACCGTCATGGTCGACGACCCGGCCCAGCTCGACCTGATCGACGCCGCGCGCGGCGACGGCGGCGAAGTCGTGCGCGTGTGCCTGGAGTTGGACACCTCGCTGCGGCTGCTCGGCGGCCGGGTGCGCGTCGGGGCCCGCCGCTCGCCGCTGCACTCGGCGGCCCAGGTCGCCGACCTGGCCCGCGCGGTGTCCCGGCGGCCCGGGTTCCGGGTGGTGGGGATCATGGCGTACGAGGGCCATGTCGCCGGGGTGGGCGACGCGGTCGCCGGGCGGCCGCTGCGGTCGCGGGCCGTGCGGCTGATGCAGGCCGCGGCGCGCCGGGAACTCGCCGAGCGGCGCGCCGCGGTGGTGCGCGCGGTGCGGGCCGTCGTCCCGGACCTGGAGTTCGTCAACGGCGGCGGCACGGGCAGTGTGCAGCACACCGCGGCGGAGGACGCGGTGACCGAGATCGCGGCCGGGTCCGGGCTGTACGTGCCGCGGCTGTTCGACAACTACACGTCGTTCCGGGGGCGTCCGGCCGCCCTGTTCGCCCAGCCCGTCGTACGGCGGCCGGGCGTGGGCGTGGTGACGGTCCTCGGCGGCGGCTACCCGGCGTCCGGGGCCGCGGGCCGCGACCGGCTGCCGGTGCCGTACCTGCCCGAGGGGCTGCGGTACGACCCGCAGGAGGGGGCGGGCGAGGTGCAGACGCCGCTGCTCGGCCCGCCCGCCGACGACCTGCTGATCGGGGACAAGGTGTGGTTCCGGCACGCCAAGGCGGGCGAGCTGTGCGAGCGGTTCGACGTGCTGCACCTGGTCGAGGGCGACGCGGTGACGGCGACCGTGCCGACGTACCGCGGCGAGGGCCGGACGTTCCTGTAGCCGCCGGACGGCCCGGGCCTCAGCCGGACGGTCCGGGCCTCAGTCGGAAGGGCCGATGCTGCTGCCCACGCCGCCGCCGGTGGCCGCGTCGCCGGCCGGGCGGATGCCCTCGGTGATGCGGTCCATGTCGGACAGCGGCGGCCCGTCCTCGCCCGCGTCGAAGACGTACCGCACCAGGACGGGCGCCCCGGTGCCCACGCTGGAGGGGAAGACCAGGGACTGCACGTAGCCGCCGGGCCCCTCGGCGGTCGTCACGCGCCAGCGCACGAAGTACCCGGCGCGGCCCGCCACCGCGACCGGCCCGGACTTCACGAGCCGGTGGGACTCGATGCCGCCGTACGGCCTGGCGCCGACGGCGTCGCGGTCGTACGCCTCGTCGGCCGCGTCGGAGATGTCCGCCTCGGCGAGGGCCTCGGGGGACGTCTCGTCGTTCTCGGTGACCGTGCGGGAGATGACCAGGCCGTGCCGGCACACGCCGCCGTCGGCGGGGCAGTCGTAGGTGCCGTCGGTGGTCATGACGACGTCGTCCTGGGCGACGTGCTGCGGCCGCACCCAGCCGTCGAGCAGCGGGAAGGTGACGCCGTTGAGCTGGTCCTCGACGACGGCCGGGTCGCCGGACGGCGCGGAGGCGGTGGGCGAGGGGGCCGGCGCCCCGCTCGCCGGCGCGGCGGGGCTCGTCGCGGCCTCCGGGCCGGTCCCCGCCGCCGCCCCGCCGTCCTCGCCGAGGAGGACGGCACCGGTGACGACGGCGGCGGCGAGGACGGCGCCGGCGGCGGTGAGGGCGACGGCCCTGGCGCGGCCGGCGCCGCCCGGGGCCGCGGGGACCGGTCCGCCGGGGGCACCGGGGGCGCGCCGGTGTTCGGTCCAGGCCGCGCCGTCCCACCAGCGTTCCAGGTGGGGGGCCGACGGATCGGGGTACCAGCCGGGCGGGGGCGTCATGCTCATCCCGGCACTGTAGGACGGGACCCGGCCCGGGTGGACGCGTCCTACAGCGGTGTGACGTACGCCCCGGCGATGCCGCCGTCGACCAGGAAGTCGGTGGCGTTGACGAAGGAGGAGTCGTCGCTGGCGAGGAAGGCGACGGCGGCGGCGATCTCCTCGGCCCGGGCGAACCGGCCGACCGGGATGTGCACCAGGCGGCGCGCGGCCCGCTCGGGGTCCTTGGCGAACAGCTCCCGCAGCAGCGGGGTGTCGACCGGGCCGGGGCACAGGGCGTTGACGCGGATGCCCTCCCGTGCGAACTGCACGCCCAGTTCCCGGGACAGGGCGAGGACGCCGCCCTTGGATGCGGTGTACGAGATCTGGCTGGTGGCCGCGCCCAGCCGTGCCACGAAGGACGCCGTGTTGATGATCGACCCCTTGCCCTGGCGCCGCATGTGGGGCAGGGCCGCCTTGCAGCACAGGTAGACGGAGGTGAGGTTGACCTCCTGGACGCGCTTCCAGGCCTCCAGGCCGGTCTCCAGGATGGAGTCGTCGTCGGGCGGGGAGATGCCGGCGTTGTTGAAGGCGATGTCGACGGAGCCGTAGGTGTCGTACGCGGTCCGGAACAGGTGCTCGACCTGGTCGGGATCGGTGACGTCGGTCCTGGTGAAGAGGCCGCCGGTCTCCTCGGCGGCGGCCTTGCCGCGCTCCTCGTCGATGTCGGCGCAGACCACGTGCGCGCCTTCGGAGGCGAGGCGCCGGGCACTGGCCAGGCCGATGCCGCTGCCGGCTCCGGTGACGACGGCGGTGCGGCCGGCCAGGCGGCGGCAGATGATCTCTTCGGTCACTGTGCGGGGCCCTCCGTGCTGATGAAGACGTTCTTGGTCTCGGTGAAGGCGGTCAGGGCGTCGGGGCCGAGTTCGCGGCCGATGCCGGACTGCTTGAAGCCGCCGAACGGGGTCCAGTAGCGGACGCTGGAGTGGGAGTTGACGGACAGGTTGCCGGCGCGGACGGCCTGGGAGACGCGCAGGGCGCGGCCGACGTCACGGGTCCAGATCGAGCCGGACAGGCCGTAGTCGGTGGCGTTGGCGAGGCGGACGGCGTCGGCCTCGTCGTCGAAGGGCAGGACGACGGCGACCGGGCCGAAGACCTCCTCGACGGCCACCCGCGCGCCCGGGTCGACCCCGGTGAGGACGGTGGGCGGGAACCAGAAGCCGGGGCCCTCGGGGGCCTTGCCGCGGATGCCGTCGGCGCCCTCGGGGACGTAGGAGCGGACGCGGTCCAGCTGGGCCCGGGAGATCAGCGGGCCCATGTCGGTGCGCTCGTCGGCCGGGTCGCCGACGACGACGGACTCGATCGCGGGGGCGAGCAGGTCCAGGAAGCGGTCGTGGACGGAGTGCTGGACGAGGATGCGGGTGCGGGCGCAGCAGTCCTGGCCGGAGTTGTCCAGGAAGGACATCGGGGCGGCGGCCGCGGCGGCTTCGAGGTCGGCGTCGGCGAAGACGATGTTGGGGCTCTTGCCGCCGAGTTCGAGGGTGACGCGCTTGAGCAGGGCCGAGCCCCTGGCCAGGACCTGCCGGCCCACGGCGGTCGACCCGGTGAACACGATCTTGGCGACGCCCGGGTGGTCGACCAGGGCGGCGCCCGCGACGGGTCCGTGGCCGGGCAGCACCTGGAACAGGCCCTCGGGGAGGCCGGCGTCCAGGGCGAGTCCGGCCAGCCGCAGGGCGGTGAGCGGGGTGGTCTCGGCGGGCTTGAGGAGGACCGCGTTGCCGGCCGCGAGCGCGGGGGCGGTGCCCCAGGCGGCGATCGGCAGGGGGAAGTTCCAGGGGGCGATCACGCCGACGACCCCGAGCGGTTCGGGGAAGGTGACGTCGATGCCGCCGGCGACCGGGATCTGCCGCCCGGTCAGCCGTTCCACTCCCCCGGCCGCGTAGTCCAGCAGGTCGCGGACGTTGCCCGCCTCCCAGCGGGCGTTGCCGAGGGTGTGGCCGGCCTCGCGGACCTCCAGCCGGGCCAGCTCCTCGGCGTGCTCGTCCACGGTGGCGGCGAAGCGGCGCAGCAGCCGGGCGCGGTCGCCGGGCGGGAGGGCGGCCCAGCGGGTCTGCGCGCGGGCGGCGCGCGCGACGGCCGCGTCGACGTCGGCCGCGGTGGCGGCGGGGACGGTGGCGACGACCTCCTCGGTGGCCGGGTTGAGGACCTGGAGCTCACGCTCGTGGGACTGCTCGTGCGACACGGAAGGACCTCTCACATGCGTTCGAAGGAGCGGCGCAGCTCCCAGTCGGTGACCGCGGCGTCGAAGGCGTCCAGTTCGACCCGCGCCATGGTGCGGTAGTGCGCGACGACCTCGTCGCCGAAGGCGGCCCGGGCGATCTCGCTGTGCTCCCAGAGCTCGGCGGCCTCGCGCAGGGTGGTCGGGACGTGCGCGAGGCCGGCGGTGTAGGCGTTCCCGGCGCAGGGGTCGGGCAGCGGGAGCTCGTGCTCGACGCCGTACAGGCCGGCCGCGACCATGCCCGCCACGGCGAGGTACGGGTTGACGTCGCCGCCGGGCAGCCGGTTCTCGAAGCGCAGGGAGCGGCCGTGGCCGACGACCCGCAGCGCGCAGGTGCGGTTGTCGTGGCCCCAGGCGACGGCCGTGGGGGCGAAGGAGCCCGGCTGGAAGCGCTTGTACGAGTTGATGTGGGGGGCGTACAGGAGGGAGAAGTCGCGCAGGGCGGCCAGCTGGCCGGCGAGGAAGTGGCGCATGACGCCGGACATCCCGTCGGGACCGGCCATGGCGCTGGTGCCGTCGGCGTCGGCGAGCGAGAGGTGGATGTGGCAGGAGTTGCCCTCGCGCTCGTTGTACTTGGCCATGAAGGTGAGCGACATGCCCTCCTGGGCGGCGATCTCCTTGGCGCCGGTCTTGTAGACGGCGTGCTGGTCGCAGGTGACCAGGGCCTCGTCGTAGCGGAAGACGATCTCGTGCTGGCCGGGGTTGCACTCGCCCTTGGCGGACTCGACGGTGAGGCCGGCGCCGGCCATCTCGTTGCGGATGCGGCGCAGCAGGGGCTCGATGCGGCCGGTGCCGAGCACCGAGTAGTCGATGTTGTACCGGTTGGCCGGTGTGAGCCCCCGGTAGTGCGCGTCCCAGGCCTGCTCGTAGGTGTCCTTGAAGACGATGAACTCCAGCTCGGTGCCGACCCGGGC
This sequence comes from Streptomyces sp. NPDC085946, assembly GCF_044540485.1. Classification (NCBI taxonomy): domain Bacteria; kingdom Bacillati; phylum Actinomycetota; class Actinomycetes; order Kitasatosporales; family Streptomycetaceae; genus Streptomyces; species Streptomyces sp. NPDC085946. The sequence goes on from NZ_JBITSF010000003.1 coordinate 266,639, forward strand.
GGTGTAGCCGAGGCCGGCGAGGCGTTCCAGCTGGCGGCGCAGGATCTGGCGGGGCGCGGCGACGACCGGGGAGCCGTCGTGCCAGGCGAGGTCGGCGACGACCAGGGCGGTGCCCTCGTTCCAGGGCACGCGGCGCAGTGTGGCCAGGTCCGGGTGCATGGCGAAGTCGCCGTAGCCGCGGTCCCAGGAGGACATCGCGTACCCGTCGACGGGGTTCATCTCGGCGTCGACGGCGAGGAGGTAGGTGCAGCCCTCGGTGCCGTGCTGGAGGACCTCGTCGAGGAAGAAGCGCGCGGCGAACCGCTTGCCCTGGAGGCGGCCCTGCATGTCCGGGAAGGCCAGGACGACGGTGTCGATCTCACCGCCCGCGACGAGGGCGTGCAGCTCCTCGACACCGAGCGGGGCTGTGCGGTCTGCCACGGGAGGGCCTCCTTCGGGCTGCTGCGCGGCACCGCGCACGCCTGGGCGCTTCTTGGGCCACGCCGGGAGCCCTAAGGTATTGCTGAGAACCATTGCTTGGGAAGGGGGCGCGGCCACATGCCGGACGAAGCGGACGGCCCGGTGGAGGACCGGCTGGCGCCGGTGCTGCGCCCGGTGCGCGCGGGCAACGGTTTCGAGGAGGCGCTGGAGCAGATCCTGCAGGTGGTCCGGCTGGGCCTGGTGCCGGGGGGCGGGCGGCTGCCGGCCGAGCGGGAGCTGGCGGAGCGGCTCGGGATCAGCCGGGTGACGCTGCGCGAGGTGCTGAAGGTGCTCCAGGACCAGGGCCTGGTCGTCTCCCGGCGCGGCCGCTACGGCGGAACGTTTGTGCTGCCCCGCCGGCCCGACCCGGCCGGCGAGGACGAGCTGCGGCGGCGGGTCGCCGGGGTCGACATCGAGGACGTGCTGCGCTTCCGGGAGGTGCTGGAGGTCGGCGCGGCCGGCCTGTGCGCCTCCCACGGCCTGACGCGGGAGCAGGCGGGGCGGCTGCGGGAGGCGCTGGCCCGTACGCACGACGCGCCGCTGGCCGACTACCGGCGCCAGGACACGCTGCTGCACCTGACGCTCGCCGAGCTGTGCGGCTCGCCGTCGCTGACCGCGCGGTACGCGGCGGTGCGGGCGACGGTGAACGACCTGCTCGACTGCATCCCGCTGCTGGTGCGCAACCTGGAGCACTCGCAGCGGCAGCACACCGCCCTGGTCGGGGCGGTGCTCGACGGGGACGCGGACGCGGCGCGGGAGACGATGCGGGAGCACTGCGCGGGGACGGCGGCGCTGCTGCGGGGTTTCCTGGCGTGAACGCCGCGCCGTCCGGGGATGATCCTTCCCGTGTCTTCAATGGTCCGGACGCAGTCCATTGCGGGGAGGTCGCATGGCGGGCAGGCCGCTGATCGGTGTCAGTACGTACCTGGAGGCCGGGGCGCGCTGGGGGGTGTGGGAGCTGGAGGCGGCCCTGCTGCCGGCCGGGTATCCGCGGCTCGTCCAGGCGGCCGGCGGGCTGGCCGCGATGCTGCCGCCGGACGCGCCGGAGCACGCCGCCGGGGCGGTGGCCCGGCTCGACGGGCTGGTGATCGCGGGCGGCCCGGACGTCGAGCCGGTCCGCTACGGCGCCGCCACCGACCCGCGCACCGGACCGCCGGACCGGGCCCGGGACGCCTGGGAACTCGCCCTGATCGGGGCGGCGCTGGCGGCGGGCGTGCCGCTGCTGGGCATCTGCCGGGGCATGCAGCTGCTGAACGTCGCGCTGGGCGGCACCCTCGTGCAGCACGTCGAGGGCCACGCCGAGGTGGTGGGGGTCTTCGGCCGGCACACGGTCAAGCCGGTCCCGGGGACGCGGTACGCCGGTGTCGTCCCGGAGGCGACGTCCGTACCGGCGTACCACCACCAGGCGGTGGACCGCCTCGGCGAGGGACTGGTCGCCTCCGCCTACGCCGAGGACGGCACGGTGGAGGCCGTCGAACTCCCCTCCGCCCCCTGGACCCTGGGCGTGCAGTGGCACCCGGAGATGGGCGAGGACGTGCGGGTGATGCGGGGGTTGGTGGAGGCGGCTTCCGGACGGGCGGCCGGGGCGCGCCGGTGCCCGGCGGCGCCGCCCGGCGGTGAGGGGGCCCCCGGGGGCGCCCTGGTCCCTACCCCCGGGTCAACGACAGCAGATCCCGCGCCGGGCCCGTCGGACGGTGCCCCGTCGGCCACACCGCGCGCAGGTCACGGGCGAGGGTGACGCCGTCCAGCGGGACCCGGACCAGGCGGCGCATGGCCAGTTCCTCGCCCACCGCCAGTTCGCTGAGGACCGCGGGCCCGGCGCCGCCGACCGCCGCGGCCTTCACCGCCGTGGTGGACGACAGCTCGATCAGGGGACGGGCCAGTCCCCCGAGGGCCGCGTCCAGGACCTGGCGGGTGCCCGAGCCCTTCTCCCGCAGGATGAGCGGGGTCGCGGCCAGCTCCCCGGCCGCCAGGGGGCGCCGGCGGCGGGCCCAGGGATGGGCCGGGGCGGTCACCACGATGAGACGGTCGTGGGCGACGACCGCGGAGTCGAGGCCGGGCGGCACCGTCAGCCCCTCCACGAACCCCAGGTCCGCCTCGCCCGACAGCAGGCGCTCCGCGACCGCCGCCGAGTTCCCCGCGAGCAGGGACACCGCGGTGTCGGGCCGCTGCGCGCGCAGCGCGAGCAGCCAGCCCGGCAGCAGGTACTCGGCGATGGTCATGCTGGCCGCCACCCGCAGCCGGGAGTCGCGGCGGTCGCGCAGCGCCTGCGCCCCCGCGTCGAAGGCCTCCGCCGCCTCGACGATCCGCCGCGCCCAGTCCGTCACCAGCGCACCGGCGTCCGTGAGCCGCGACCCCCGCGGCGAACGGTCGACCAGCGCCACCCCCAGCTGCCGTTCCATCGACCGGACCCGGCTGCTGGCCGCCGGCTGCGTGATGCCGAGTTCCCGCGCCGCCCCGCCGAGGCTCCCCAGCCGCGCCACCGCCAGCAGCAGCTCCAGCGCCCCGAGGTCGGGGACCCGGTGGGCCAGCGAACCGGTCACCGCGGCGCGGGCGCCGGCCGGGTCGTGCGTCGTGCCGTCCGTCCTGCTCATAAATCCAGCTTATGCCGCCATAGAGGCGGACTCCCTGGTGGCGGCCGTCGGCCCCGACGACGGTGGAGCCATGGTCACCGCAGCCCGGCCCCTCCCCCGTGCCACCGCACGCGCTCCGCGCGCCGGATCGGTCCGTCACCTCGGCCCGAACTGGTACGCCTCCGTCATGGGCACCGCCGTCGTCGCGACCGCCGGAGCCGGACTCCCCGTGCGCGTCCCCGGACTGCGCACCGTCCTCGCCGCCGTCTGGGCGCTGTCCCTGGCCCTGCTCGTGGCGCTGCTCACCGCCCGGGCACTGCACTGGGCCCGCCACCGCGACCGGGCCCGCGCCGGGCTGCGCGATCCGGCGACGGCCCCGTTCTACGGCTGCCTGGCCATGGCCCTGCTGGCCGTGGGCGGCGCCACGCTCGCCGTCGGCCGGGACTGGATCGGCGTGCGCGCCGCCGTCGCGCTGGACGCCGTGCTGTTCGGCGCCGGCACGGCCGTGGGGCTGGCGGCCGCCGTGGCCGTGCCGTACCTGCTGACCGTGCGCGGGGCCGGGCCGGGGCGGGCCACGCCCGTCTGGCTGCTGCCGCTGGTCGCGCCGATGGTGTCCGCCGCGACCGGGCCGCCGCTCGCGACGCACCTGCCGGCCGGGCAGCCCCGGCAGGCCCTGCTGCTGGCCTGTCTCGCGCTGTTCGGGCTGAGCCTGCTGGCGACCCTGCTCGTGCTGCCGGTGGTCTTCGGGCGGCTGGTCACCGGCGGGCCGCTGCCCCTCGCGCTCACGCCGACGCTCTTCCTGGTGCTGGGGCCGCTCGGCCAGTCCACCACCGCCGTCGGCCACTTCGCCGACGCGGCGCCGGGGACCGTACCGGCGCCGTACGGTCAAGGGCTCGGTCTGCTCGCCGTGTTGTACGGCGTGCCCGTGACGGGGTTCGCGCTGCTGTGGCTGTGCCTCGCCACCGCCCACGCGGTGCACGCCCGGCGGCTCGGGATGCGGTTCTCGATGGCCTGGTGGGCGTTCACCTTCCCGGTCGGCACCTGCGTCACCGGCGCGCAGGCGCTGGCCCGGCACACCGGTCTCGCGGCCTACGGGTGGCTGGCCCTCGCGCTGTACGCCGTGCTCGTCACCGCCTGGCTCACCGTCGCCGCGCGGACCGTGCGCGGGCTGGCCGGGGCCGAGCTGCTCGCAGGGCCTCGCCCAGCACCCGCGGTGCCTCGGCCAGCGACGGCCCGTACCACGTCAGGTGCCGTCCGCTGACGAGCGCGCAGGCCAGGCCCGGGAAGGCCTCGGGGCCGTCGTCGGCGGTGAAGCGGTACGGCTCGTCGGGGAGCACGACGACGTCCGGGGCCGCCGCGCGCAGTTCCTCCAGCGGGACGCGGGGGTAGCGCTCGGGGTGCGCGGCGTGGACGTGGTCGACGCCCAGGCGGGCCAGCACGTCACCGGCGAAGGTGTCGCGGCCCAGGACCATCCAGGGGCGGCGCCAGATCGGCACGACCGCCGTCGTACGGGTCTCCGGGGCCGGGAGCGCCGACCAGGTCCGCTCGGCCTCGTCCAGCCAGCGGGGCCGGGCGGCCGCTCCGCAGGCGTCCAGGACCCGCGCCAGCTCCCGGAAGGCCTGGGGGACGTCGCGGACCTCCGTCAGCAGCACCTCGGCACCGGCCGCGCGCAGGGCGGCCAGGTCCACCGCGCGGTTCTCCTCCTCGTTGGCGATCACCAGGTCGGGGGCGAGGGAGACGATCCGGCCGACGTCCGGGTTCTTGGTGCCGCCGACGCGGACGGCGCCCAGACCGGCGGGGTGCGTGCACCAGTCGGTGACCCCGGCCAGGGCGTCGGGGACGGTCCGGGCCACGGCCTCCGTCAGGGACGGGACGAGCGAGACGACCCTCACCACGGCGGTCCGGTCGTCCCCCGGCCCGGCCGGTCGCGGTCGCGGACCGCCTCGATGTGCTCGGCGACGGCGACGACGATGACCCGGGTGTCCGACTCCGTCGCCCGCCACCGGTGCCGCACGCCCCCGGTGAGGTAGAGGGTGTCGCCGCGGCCGAGCCGGTAGGCGCGGCCCTCCGCCTCGATCTCCACGACGCCGTCGGCCACGTACATCAACTGGTCGTTGCGGTACTGGAACTCGCGGCCCGGGTCGTGGTCGCCGGTGAACTCGGAGGCGTGCATCTGGTGGTGGCCGCGGACGAGGGAGCGCACCCGGGAGTCCAGGAGCGGCGGCTCGACGGGACCCCCCGCGCCCCCGGCGCCCTGCGGGCCCTCCGACCGCACGACGTCCACGCTGCACGCCGGGTCGGCCGCGGCGAGGAGCTCCACGGCCGTCGTGCGCAGCGCGTCGGCGACCTTCTCCAGCGAACTGCGGCTGGGGCGGGCCCGTTCGTTCTCGATCTGGCTCAGGAAGGGCACCGACAGGCCGCTGCGCTCGGCCACGACGGCGAGGGTGAGGTCCAGGGCGCGACGGCGCCGCCGCACGGCCGCACCCACCCGAAGGGGCTGCTCTTTGTGGTCGCCCATCGCTCCGGCTCCCTCCCTCGCCTCTCGATCCGCTCCGTCGGGGGTTCCTTGCACCCTACGCATGTTCGGCAAACCGTTTCATGCGCCCGTCACATCGACGACACACGCCGTTGGGCACGACCCCCCACTTCGCGCCAGTGGATCACCTCGTCCCACCGCGCCGGACACGGCCCCCTCCCCCGGGAGGAACGACCCGCTCGTGCTCTTCTGTTCAATGCGCCCGCGGTCCTCCGTGTTCCCCCGCAGCGCCGCGGCCGGACCCGGTGGCGCTTCGTGGTTGTCCGAATCCTTACCGGACGCGTGTGCCGCCCGGGGCGGGTCCGGCCCCGCCCCCTCGCCCGCGGTACGCGCGGGCCGCCCCCGGTCGCGCGGCCGGAGCGCTGTCGGTGCCGTACGGCATGATGCCTCGGGTGACCGGACGACTGATGCTCCTCGACACCGCCTCCCTCTACTTCCGGGCCTACTTCGGCGTCCCGGACTCGATCAAGGCCCCGGACGGCACGCCCGTGAACGCCGTGCGCGGCCTGCTCGACTTCATCGACCGCCTGGTCAAGGACCACCGGCCGGACCACCTGGTGGCCTGCATGGACGCCGACTGGCGCCCGCGGTGGCGGGTGGAGCTGATCCCCTCGTACAAGGCGCACCGCGTCGCCGAGGAGCACGCGGCGGGCCCGGACGAGGAGGAGGTGCCCGACACGCTGTCCCCGCAGGTGCCGGTCATCGAGGCCGTCCTCGACGCCCTGGGCATCGCGCGCGTGGGGGTGGCGGGGTACGAGGCCGACGACGTGATCGGCACGTACACCGCGCGGGCGGCCGGCCCGGTGGACATCGTCACCGGCGACCGGGACCTGTACCAGCTGGTGGACGACGCGCGCGGGGTGCGCGTGCTGTACCCGCTCAAGGGCGTCGGCACCCTCCAGACCACCGATGAGGCGGTGCTGCGTGAGAAGTATGGGGTCGGCGGTGCCGGGTACGCGGATCTGGCGCTGCTGCGCGGCGACCCGAGCGACGGCCTGCCGGGCGTGCCGGGCATCGGCGAGAAGACGGCGGCCAAGCTGCTCGCGGAGTTCGGCGACCTGGCGGGGATCCTCGCCGCGGTCGACGACCCGCGGGCGAAGCTGACGCCGTCGCAGCGCAGGCGGCTGGACGAGGCGCGGCCGTACCTCGCGGTCGCCCCGAAGGTGGTCAGGGTCGCGTCCGACGTACCGCTGCCGGACGTCGGCACGGCACTGCCGCGCGCTCCGCACGACCCCGTCGCGCTGGAGGCGCTGGCGACCCGCTGGGGCCTGGGCGGATCGCTGGAGCGTCTGGTGGCGACGCTCACGGCCTGAGGGGCGTTGACCTGGCGTCCGGGGAGTGTGGGGCAGGAGGGGATGCTAACTTAGGTATACCTAACCAAGCGACAGGGAGGTCCTCATGGCAGAGCGACCGGGACGCCAGCCGCGCAGGCCGCACTCCGCGCAGGTCGTGCGCACCGAGCGGCTGACCCCCCACATGCAGCGTGTGGTGCTCGGTGGCGAGGGCCTCGCCGACTTCGCGGCGGACACCTGCACGGACCACTACGTGAAACTCCTGTTCCCCGCCGAGGGCGTGACCTACCCGGAGCCCTTCGACGTGCAGCGCATCCGCGAGGAGTTCCCGCGCGAGCACTGGCCGGTGACCCGGACGTACACGGTGCGCCAGTGGGACGCCGAGCACCGGGAGCTGACCCTGGACTTCGTGATCCACGGCGACGAGGGCCTGGCCGGCCCGTGGGCCATGCGCGTCCGGCCGGGCGAGACGGTGTGGTTCATGGGTCCCGGCGGCGCCTACGCCCCCGACCCGGACGCCGACTGGCACCTGCTGGTCGGCGACGAGAGCGCCCTGCCCGCGATCGCCCGCTCCCTGGAGGCGCTGCCGCGCGGCGCCCGGGTGCACGCGTTCGTCGAGATCGCCGGCCCGGAGGAGGAGCAGAAGATCGACTCCGACGCGGAGGTCGGCTGGCTGCACCGCGGCGACCGCCCGCACGGCCAGGCCCTGATCGAGGCCGTGCGCGCCCTGGACTTCCCCGAGGGCCGGGTGCACGCCTTCGTGCACGGCGAGGCGCACTTCGTGAAGGAGCTGCGCCGGCTGCTGCGGGTCGACCGCCAGGTGCCGCGCGAGGACCTGTCGATCTCCGGGTACTGGCGGCTCGGCCACACCGAGGACGGCTGGCAGGCCTCCAAGCGGGAGTGGAACGCGCGGATCGAGGCGGAGCAGGAGGGCGCGACCGCCGCGTGAGACGGGCGGTGGCCCGCGGCGGGCACCGGCACGGCCGGCCCGGTCCCGCGCCCGCCTGCCGTGCGGGACGCACGCGAAGAGGGACGCGCGGCGCCACGGGCTCCGAGCGTCCCCCGGGGTCGGTTCAGCAGTAGTAGTCCGGGACGATGAGTTCGAGCAGGGGCAGGCCGAGCAGGTTCAGCCCCAGGTCGTTGTCGAGGCACTTGTCGTCGGAGAGGCCGCTGGTGGCCGGGAGGAGCCGGGGCTGCTCGTCGGCGGCCGCGGTGCCGCCGAAGACGGCGGCGCTGAGGGCGAGGGCGGAAAGCACCGTTGCGGTGCGCTTCATGTGCTTCATGGTCACAAACTAGACATTTGTCTACGCGACACGCGCACCTCCGCCGCGCCGGTCGGGTGAACACCCGGCGCCGGGAGTCACCCGCGGGGAGGGACCGGCACGCTTCGCCGCGCATGTCGGGATTCCGCCGCTTAGGATCCCTATGCGTGGCACACACCTTCGATGAACTGGTCGCGATGCAGCGCGCGGCGGACCAGGCGCACAACAGGGTCGAGGAGCTGCGCAACCAGTACGGGTCACCCGCCCACACGTCGTGGACCAAGGGCCAGTCCGCCACCTACGAGACCGCCTGGCGGGCCTGGCGCGACCTCGACCGCGACGCCCGGCTCGCGGTGACCGAGTACGCAAAGGACCAGGGCACGTCCCGGCGCGAGGTCGAGGACGCCCTGCGCCAGGCCGTACGCCATCCCGAGGCGGAGACCTGAGCCGCCCGGACCCGCGCGAGCCACCCACGGGCCGGAAGCGGACGCGCCTGCACGGCCGCACCGGCCTCCGCCGGCCGCACCGTCGCCGCCCGGCGGGTGTCCCTCGAGACGGAGCCCGGCGGCGGCGTCACCCGCGCCGACCGCCGGGGCCTGTGCGTCGGCGAGCGGGCGCCCGCCTTCTTCGGCCTCGGTCTCGCGCTCTCCCCTCCGGACAGCACGACGGCACCCTCACCGCCCCCGCCGGCCGGCTCCACCGCGTCGGGACGCCCGGCTGACGTCCGCCCGCCCGTCCGCGGACCCCGCCGGCTCCGGCCCGTGCCCGCGGGCCCGTCGGTCGTCCCGGACGCGGACGTGCAGGTGCCTGTCGCGCCGGCCGCGCGGATGCGGCACGGCGTTGCGCCCCGTGTCCTCCGGGGCGAAGCCACCCGGGGCGGCGACCCGGCAGGACGTCTCGTTGCGGACGGCGTGCCGGAGGCCGGGCCGGTGGACGCCGCGCTCGTCCAGGACCCGGCGGGTGAGCGCGGTGGTGGCGCGGGCCGCGCCCCCCTGTCCGCGGGCCTCCGGTACGGTCCGTGGGCCGTCTCGGCCGCGCCGTCCTCCCGCACGGTGTCCCGCAGGGCCACCCGCCCGGGCAGGCGGCCGGTCCCCGCGCCGACGGCCGCCCGCCGGGCCTCGCGCTCGGCGTTCCGGGCCCGCCGCCACTCGGCGATCCGGCCGCGGACCTCCTCCCCGGAACCGGCGGCGGGGCGTGCCCCCGGTGGAGCGCCGGGCGGTGGGACGCCCGGTGCGCCGCGGGCGCGTCCGCCCCGCGCCGGGAACGCGGGACGAGCCCGCCCCCCGTGGGGATCGTGGGCTGCGGGGCACCGGGGAGCGCGCCCGCGGGAAGGACCGGGCCGGTGGGGTCCGGCGCGGGTCCCGTCCTGCCGGTGCGCACGGGCCGCGACCACCGGTTTTCCCCCGCCGCGCACGGCCTCGTACGCTGGCTCGCGATGAGACGCCGCACCCCGCCCCCGCCGTCCCCCCTCCCCCAGCGCGACGGGGTCGATCCGGTGCGGGTGCGGCTGCCCGCCACGGAGGGCTGGGCCACGGTCCGCGAGCACCTGGTGGAGCGGCTCGCGGCGGGTCCGGGCGTCATCGACGCGATGTTCGGCGCCGGGCTGATCGTCGGGGCGGACGGACGGGCGGTGGCACCGGACGCGCCGTACGCGCCGGGGATGTTCGTGTGGTTCCACCGGGACCTGCCCGAGGAGGTGCCGGTGCCCTTCCCGCTGGAGGTCGTGCACCGGGACGAGCACATCGTGGTCGTGGACAAGCCGCACTTCCTGGCCACCACCCCGCGCGGCGGTCACGTCGCCCAGACCGCGCTGGCCCGGCTGCGCCGGGAGCTGGGCGTCCCCACGCTCACCGCCGCGCACCGCCTCGACCGGCTCACCGCCGGGCTCGTCCTGTTCACCGTGCGGCCCGAGGAGCGCGGCGCGTACCAGACGCTGTTCCGCGACCGGCGGGTGGCCAAGGAGTACGAGGCCGTCGCCCCCTGCGACCCGGCGCTCGCCCTGCCCCGGACCGTGCGCAGCCGGATCGTCAAGGAACGCGGGGTGCTGACCGCCCGGGAGGTCGAGGGCGAGCCGAACGCGGTCAGCCGCGTCGAGCTGGCCGAGCGCCGCGGCGACGGGCTGGGCCGCTACCGGCTGGTGCCCGCCACCGGGCAGACGCACCAGCTGCGCGTCCACATGGCCTCGCTCGGCGTGCCGATCCTCGGCGACCCGCTCTACCCGGAGGTGACCGGTCCGGTGCCGGCCGGCGACTTCCGGCGTCCGCTCCAACTCCTGGCGCGCTCGCTGGAGTTCACCGACCCGGTCACGGGCGAGGCGCACCGGTTCCGCAGCACCCGGGTCCTGGACGCATGGGCGTCGTACGACACCTGGGCCGGCGGCTGAGCGCACACCGGCCCCCGGGCACCGTGGCGTCGGCCGATCGCCGGCTCACCGAGGGGCCCCGCGGACAGCCGTCCGCGTCCCACGGAGCCACCGCGAACACCCGCCGTCGCCCGGCGGGCGCGGGCGGCCGCCGGAGGCGGGGGGGCAGCGGCCCGGGCCCCACGCCTCCGGCATGCGGGCCGCACGGGTCGGCGGGGGCGGCACCCCCGCGGCACCGGGCCGCGCCGCCCCCGCTCCGCGCCGGCGGTCAGTGGCCGCGCCACCACCGCACGAGACGCCCCCAGGCCCCCCGTGGACGGGCAGGTCCCGCAGCGGCGGCGGGCTCCGCTTCCGGCCGTGTCTCGGGCCGGGGCTGCGGCTGCGGCTGCGGCTGTGGCTGCGGCTGCGGCACGACCGGCTCGGGCAGCGGACCGGCCGGCGCGGACTCCGCCGGCGAGGGCGAGTGCTGCGCCTGCGGTGCCGTGCCGATGAGCCAGGTACTGCGCTGCGGCGGCACCGGCGTGGGGTGCGGCACCTCCTTGACGTCCTGCGGCGGCTGGGGGGCGAACCGGACCGGCAGCGACACCAGGTGTCGGGAGGCGATCGACGCCGTCCAGCTCAACTCGTCCTCGTCGCAGTCGAGTTCCACGTCCGGCAGCCGCAGGAGCAGCGCGTCGACGCCGACGTCGGCGATGGAGCGCCCGATGTCCTGGCCGGGGCACTCGTGCGGGCCGCCGCCGAAGGCGAGGTGGGAGCGGTTGCCCATCATGTTGGCGCTCAGGTCCGGGCGCACGCGCGGGTCGACGTTGGCCGGGGCCGGCGCGAACAGCAGGCCGTCGCCCCTGCGGATGCGCTGGCCGCCCAGCTCGGTGTCCTGCTTGGCGAAGTAGCCGAGGACGGTGCTGAAGGGCGGCTCGTCCCACAGGGACTGCTCGACCGCCTCCGGCACCGTCATGTTGCCGCCGCTGAGCTGGGCGCGGAAGCGCTCGTCGGTCAGCACCGTGCGCAGCACGTTGGACAGCAGGTTGGTGGTGGCCTCGTAGGCGGCGAAGAGCACGAGGCGCAGGTGCTCCCGGACCTCCTCGTCGGTCAGCCGCGCGGGGTGGTTGATGAGGTGGCTGGCGAAGTCCTCGGCCGGATCCGCCAGGCGGCGGGCGGTGAGCCTGCTGAGCGCCTCCATGACGTAGCCGTGGCTGGCGATCGCGGTCTCGGTGCCCTTGAGCGCGTCGCGCGCCGACTCGACGAGGCGGTCGTTGTACTCCTCCGGCATGCCGAAGATCTCGCACAGCACGGCCATCGGCAGGTGCTCGGTGAACTGGCCGACGAGATCGGCCTCCCCCTCCTCGCAGAACCGGTTGACGATGACCTGGGTGCTGCGGTTGATGTACCGGCGCAGCAGGCGGAAGTCGATGGTCGACATGGCGCCCATGACCGCGCCGCGCAGCCGCTTGTGCTCGTCGCCCTCGGCGTGGGAGGCGATCGGCTGCCAGGCGATGTGCGGCATCAGCGGGTGGTCGGGCTTGACCAGGCCGTCCCTGAGCGGGGTCCAGAGACGGCTGTCCCGGCAGAACTGCGTCGGGGTGCGCACCATGTGCAGGTTCTCGGCGTGCCCGAGGACCACCCAGATCGGTACGTCGTCGTGGAGCAGCGCGGGCGCCACGGGGCCGTGCTCGGCCCGCAGGTCCTCGTACAGCTCCCGCAGGTCCGGTGCCTCGTGCAGCCGGTGCAGTCCCCCGGGCCCGAGGCCGTGCGCGGGGCAGCCGGGGGGCGGGCCGGCCCGGAGGGCGTCCGAGTCGGCGAGGGAGTGGGAATCAGGCGTCACAGTGGTCGCTCCGAAACTGAAGGGGTCCCGGATCCAGGGGTCCGGACAGGGAAGGGTCAGGTGAGCGCGCCGCGCATGGCGAGCGAGTGCAGGAAGCGCATCAGCGTCAGCAGGACGTCGCGGCTGGAGGCCCGGCGCCGCACGTCGCACTCCATGATCGGGATCTCGGGGGGCAGGTCGAGCGCCGTGCGCAGCTCCTCGACGGGGTAACGGGGCGCGTCGGGGAAGGTGTTGACGGCGACCACGAACGGCACGCCGCGCTCCTCCAGCCGCCCCATGACCTCGAAGCTGACCTCCAGGCGGCGGGTGTCGACCAGCACCACCGCGCCGAGCGCGCCCTCGAACAGCCCGTTCCACAGGAACCAGAAGCGCTGCTGACCGGGGGTGCCGAAGAGGTACAGCACCAGTTGCTCGGTGATGCTGATGCGGCCGAAGTCCATGGCCACGGTGGTGGCCGTCTTGGTGTCGGAGCCGAAGTTGTCGTCGACACCGATGCCGGCCTGGGTCATGGTCTCCTCGGTGGTCAGCGGTTTGATCTCGCTGACCGACCCGACCATGGTCGTCTTGCCGACCCCGAACCCGCCCACGATCACGATCTTGGCCGCGGCCTGCGCCGTGTGCGGCAGTTGGTCCTCGGTCCGTGGGCCCGGGACGGTGTCAGAGCCGTTGAAGTCCATGCATCACCGCTTCGAGGAGGGAACGGTCGGGGAGCGCCTGGCGGACGATCGGGGCGCGCGCCTGCACCAGTTCCGCCGTCAGCATCTCGGTGAGCAGTACGGTCACCACGCTGCACGGCAGGTTGAGGTAGGCCGACAGCTCGGCCACGGACAAGGGGGCACTGCAGAGCCGGAGCAGCGCCGCCTGCTCGGGCGTGGCGGAGGGCGGGGGGTCCTCGACGCACGCCACGATCAACGTCACCAGGTCGAGGGCCGCGCGCTCGCCGTCCGGCCCGGCCACCACGTACAGCCGCTCGGGGTTCTTGCGCTCGCCCTCCTGGGGCGGCTGCGGCGGGGGGTCCTGCTGCGGTTGGCGCCTCTGCCGTCGCGGAGGAGTCATACGGTCTGCCCGTTCCGCCGGGGCGGACTGGTCAGGTGGGAGCCGATGCGGACGATGAGGTCGCGCATCATGGCGCTCATGCGGCCGGGTTCGCACCGCACGTCGGACAGGACCGCGAGGTAGGCGTTGGCGCCGGCCGACATGAGGTAGAAGTAGCCGCGGTCGATCTCGATGACGACCAGCTTCATCTCGCCGTCGCTGCCCGGGAGTTCCTGGGCGACCGCGGTCGACAGGCTCTGCACGCCGGCGCAGGCCGCGGCGAGGCGGTCGGCGGCGTCGGGATCACCGCCGTACCGGGCGATGCGCAGGCCGTCGGCCGACAGCACGACGATCATCTCGATGCCCGGGACGCCGTCGTAGAGCTGCTTGAGAATCCAGTCGAAGTTGCCTCGCTGCTGGATCACTTGAGGTCCCCCTCGTCCTCGGCCTCGGGGTAGGCCGGATCGTCTTTGAGCAGGTGCAGGTATGCGGTCGGGTTGCGCGTGAAGTCGGTCGGGTGGACGCCCGGTTCGAGACCCTCCTTGAGTCCCTCCCAGAAGGCCTCGAAGCCCACGCCGGGTGGGAGGTCGTCCTCCTTCCTCACGGGCTCGGGCTCCGGTTCGGGCGCCCGCCGGCCCTGCCGGGCCCTGGCCCGCTCGGCGGCCTCGCGCTCGGCCTTCTCGAAGGCGGCCTGCTCGGCTAGCCGCTGGCTGAGCGGCATCTTCACCTTGCTGCGGCGCTGCGGCAGGCCGCCCGCCGTCCACTCGGTGACCACCGGGACGTCGTCGTCCTCCAGCGAGACCGTGGCGGGGATCTTCGGGCTGGTGGGGCGGCGCTTCTTCGGCGTGCGCTTGGGGCCTTCGACGCCGCCGATCTGCTGGGGCACGCCGGTGGCGCCGATGCCGTGGGCGAGGCCGACACCGGGCTCGTCGGTCATCATGTCGCTCGGCACGATGAGGACGGCACGGACTCCGCCGTACGCGGAGGACCGCAGCGCGACCTGCATGTTGTACGCGGTGCAGAGCCGGCCGACGACGGCGAGGCCGAGGCGCGGGTGCTCGCCGAGGTCGTCCAGGGCGGCGCCGGCCTTGGCGCGCTCCAGCATGCCCTCGATCCTGGCGCGGTTCTCCTCGTTGAGGCTGACGCCGGCGTCCTCGATCTCGATGGCCACGCCGGTCTGCACCTCGGCGGCGGTGACGTGCACCTTGCTCTGCGGCGGCGAGTAGCGCGTGGAGTTGTCGAGGAGCTCGGCGAGCGCGTGGATGACCGGCTCGACGTAGATGCCCTTGATGTTGACCTTGGCGATGTTGTCCAGCGAGATGCGCCGGTACTCCAGGATCCGGGACATGGCGCCGCGCAGCACGCTGTAGAGCGCGACGGGCTCGGGCCACTGACGGCCGGGCCGGCCGCCGCCGAGGACGGAGACGGAGTCGGCCAGGCGGCCGATCAGCGCGTTGCCGTGGTCGATGCGCAGCAGGTCGTCGAAGACCTCGGGGTTGCGGCCGTGGTCCTCCTCCATCTCGCGGAGTTCCTTGGCCTGCTGGTGGACGATCGCCTGGACGCGGCGGGCGACACTGACGAAGGAGCGCGCGTTGGAGTCCCGCAGGGTCTCCTCGTAGTTGATGATCTTGAGCAGCATCTTCAGCAGGTCGATCTGCGGCTTGCGCAGGTCCCGGTAGGCGTCGCGCTCGCGCAGCTGGCGAATCGCCTCCTGGGGGGACCCCACGCGGTGCAGCAGGTTGACGGCGGTGGGCACCACGTCCTCCGCGAAGCGGAGCGTCTCCTGCTCGTGGGTGGCGATCCGCGCTTCCAGATACGCCGTGTGACGGGCGTGCTCGGCCCGCGCGTCCCGCAGGGCCCGGCTGCGGCGCACCGCCTCGGCCGCCGCCGCGGTGACCAGGAGGGTGGCGACGCCGCCGCACCAGCCGACGGCGACCCGGGCGGGGTCCGTCACCAGGGCGACGGCGGCTCCGGTCGCCGCGGCCATCAGTATCGCCGGGATCAACAGCACGCGCGTGTAGGGGAGTTCGCGGCGGCCGGGAGGAGATTGAACACTCACCATGTAGGCCCTCTGAAAGGAGTCGGCTGGGGTTCGGGGAGACATGCAGGGGGGTGCGTCATGGGGTTTTTCTGGATCGTCCGCGCATACGGGAACAAGCGCGCGAATTCATCCCAACTCGGCGCGCTGCGGGCGAGCTTAGTCCGACCGGATCATCGCCGTGTCATATTCAGCGAGTGCCGGAAACGGGACCCGCGAGAGGGGTACGCTCGGGCTTATTTATACACACCGACACTGTTCGAACACGCAGCGTCACGTCGTACGGGCATACGAATGCCACTCACCGTGACAGCGGAGAGCCGACCCCGGAACCCTGCCCAGAATCCCCTGAACGATGCCCCACCCCGTCATCACGGAGTGGGGCAGTCCCTGAAGGGGCGCGGGGAACCGCGCGATCCGGCGGCGCGGGGAACTATGCGCTCAAGGCGCGGGGAACCGCGCGGTCAGGGGTGCGGGGAACCGCGCGAAACCCCGCCACGCCCCCGCACCCGCACCCGCCCCACGGCCTCACCCCACGGACGAGTAGGCGACCACGCCCCGCAGCAGCCCTTCGACGGCCTTGCGCGCGGCCTTCGGCACACCGGACCCCTCCGGCGCCGCCGCCTGGATCTGCCCCAGCACGTCGATCACCTGCTTGCACCACCGCACGAAGTCCCCGGCCGGCATCTCCGCCTCGCGCAGCACCTCGTCCAGCCCCTTGCCCGACGCCCACGTGTACGCGGCCCAGGCGAACCCGAGGTCGGGCTCCCGCTGCCCGACCCCCTCGGTCTGCGTGATCCGGAACTCCTCCTCCAGGGCGTCCAGCCGCCCCCAGATCCGCACCATCTCGCCCAGCGCGGCCTTGGCCTTCCCGGACGGCAGCTTCGGCGCCATCGCGTCGTCGCCGACCCGCGCCTCGTACACCAGCGCCGAGACGCAGGCGGCCAGCTCGGGGGGCGTCAGCCCTTCCCAGACCCCCGCGCGCAGGCACTCGCTGGCGAGCAGGTCCAGCTCCCCGTACAGCCGGGCGAGCCGCTTGCCGTGCTCGGTGACCTCGTTGCCGCGCAGGTAGTCCAGCTCGGTCAGCAGGGCCACGATCCGGTCGAAGGTCCGCGCGATGGTGTTCGTGCGGCCCTCGATCCGCCGCTCCAGCTGCGAGGTGTCCCGCAGCAGCCGGTAGTAGCGCTCGGCCCAGCGGGCGTGGTCCTCCCGGTCGCTGCACCCGTGGCAGGGGTGGGCGCGCAGCGCCTTGCGCAGCCGCGCGATCTCCCGGTCGTCGGCCGCCTCGGAGCGGCGCTTGCGGTGCCGGTCGGGCTCGATGTGCCCGGCCTTGGTGCGCAGCGCCGACGCCAGGTCCCGGCGGGACTGCGGCGAGCGCGGGTTGAAGGACTTGGGGATGCGCATCCGCTCCAGCGGCTGGACCGGCACCGGGAAGTCGATGGCCGCGAGCCGCTTGACCTGCCGCTCCGCGGTGAGCACCAGCGGGCGCGGCCCGTCGTGGTGCTCCAGACCGCGGTGGCCGTTGGACCGCCCGGCGGGCAGGCCCGGGTCCAGCACCAGCGCCAGCCCGGCGTACTTGCCGGTGGGCACGTGGATGACGTCACCGGGCTTCAGCTTCTCCAGCGCCACGGCCGACTCCGCGCGGCGCTGCGACGCGCCCTGCCGGGCCAGTTCCGTCTCGCGGTCCTTGAGCTCGCGGCGCAGCCGCGCGTACTCCTCGAAGTCGCCGAGGTGGCAGGTCATGGAGGCCTTGTAGCCCTCCAGGCCCTCCTCGTTGCGCTGCACCTGACGGGAGATCCCGACCACCGACTTGTCGGCCTGGAACTGGGCGAACGAGGTCTCCAGCAGCTCGCGCGACCGGTGCCGCCCGAACTGCTCCACCAGGTTGACCGCCATGTTGTACGACGGCTTGAAGCTGGACCGCAGCGGGTACGTGCGCGTGCCGGCCAGCCCGGCGAGGTGCTCGGGGTTCATGCCGCGCTGCCACAGCACGACGGCGTGGCCCTCGACGTCGATGCCCCGCCGGCCGGCGCGGCCGGTCAGCTGCGTGTACTCGCCGGGGGTGATGTCGGCGTGCTGCTCGCCGTTCCACTTGACGAGCTTCTCCAGCACCACCGAGCGGGCGGGCATGTTGATGCCGAGCGCGAGGGTCTCGGTGGCGAAGACCGCCTTGACCAGGCCGCGCACGAAGAGCTCCTCGACGACCTCCTTGAAGGTCGGCAGCATGCCCGCGTGGTGGGCGGCGATCCCGCGCTCCAGGCCCTCCAGCCACTCGTAGTAGCCCAGGACGTGCAGGTCCTCGTGCGGGATGGAGGCCGTGCGCTCCTCGACCAGGGCGCGGACCTTCTCCCGGGCCTCCTCGTCGTTCAGCCGCAGGCCCGCGTACAGGCACTGCTGGACGGCGGCCTCGCAGGCGGCGCGGCTGAAGATGAACGTGATCGCGGGCAGCAGGCCCTCGGCGTCCAGCCGCTCGATGACCTCGGGCCGGCTCGGCGTCCACACCCGGGACCGCTGCCGCCGCTCCCGCTCGCGGTCGGCCTCGCGCAGGGAGCGGCCCCGCCGGCGGTCCGCGAAGGACGGGCGGCTGGCCTCCATGCGCGCCATCCGCGTGAGGTCGGGGTTGACCGCCCTGCGGTGGCCCTCGCCCTCCTCGAACAGGTCGTACATCCGCCGCCCGGCCAGCACGTGCTGGAACAGCGGCACCGGCCGGTGCTCGGAGACGATCACCTCGGTGTCGCCGCGGACGGTGTCGAGCCAGTCGCCGAACTCCTCGGCGTTCGACACGGTCGCCGACAGCGAGACCAGGGTCACCGACTCGGGGAGGTGGATGATCACTTCCTCCCACACGGCACCGCGGAAGCGGTCGGAGAGGTAGTGCACCTCGTCCATGACCACGTAGCCGAGGCCGAGGAGGGTCTGCGAGCCCGCGTAGAGCATGTTGCGCAGCACCTCGGTGGTCATGACGACCACCGGGGCCTCGGAGTTCACGCTGTTGTCGCCGGTGAGCAGGCCCACCCGCTCCGTGCCGTAGCGGCGGCACAGGTCGGCGTACTTCTGGTTCGACAGCGCCTTGATGGGCGTCGTGTAGAAGCACTTCTTGCCCTGCTGCAGGGCGAGGTGGACGGCGAACTCGCCCACGATCGTCTTGCCGGAGCCGGTGGGAGCGGCGACGAGCACGCCCTTGCCCGACTCCAGCGCCCGGCAGGCCTCGATCTGGAAGGGGTCGAGACCGAAGTCGTACATCTCGCGGAAGGAGGCGAGCGCGGTGGCCTGCTCGGCAGCGCGCCTGCGTGCTGCCGCGTACCGCTCGGCCGGTGAGAGGTCCTCTGTCATCGTGCTTTCGAGCGTACCGGGCCGCACTGACAACAGGACGATCATTATCCGGATACCGCTGGGCGAAACCTCGGATCCGCGCAGCTCACGGCCCCGGGGCCGCCGCCGCGCGCACGCACACAGCGGAAGCGGCCGGCCGCGCCGCTCGGGCGCCCCGGCCGCGGCCCGCGGTGGGAGGAGTGAGGAGGGTGGTCGCGCGCGGGCCCCGCGGGCCGCGCCCCGGTCCTCAGGTCACGTCGTCGTACCCGTTGACCCGGTCCCTGGTCGCCTGCTCGGGCAGCGCGGGAGCGGCCGGCACGGGCTCGATCTCGCCGATGTCCTCGGGGGTCAGGTCCAGCTCGGAGGCCTCGTCGTCGGCGGGTCCGGCGGCGTCCCGGCGGGCCCGGCGCCGGTCGTTGAGCAGCGAGACGGCCGTCGCCGCGAAGTACAGGACCCAGATGGGTCCGGCCAGCGCCAGCATGGAGATGGGGTCGGTGCTGGGCGTGGCGATCGCCGCGAAGAGGGTGATCCCCAGGATCATGCCGCGCCACCAGCCGGCCATCCGCGCGCCGGTCAGCACTCCGCCGAAGTTGAGCATCACCAGCAGCAGCGGCAGCTCGAAGGAGAGGCCGAAGACGAGGATCATCCTCATGATCAGCTGCAGCAGATCGTCGAGGGGAAGCTGGTTGTCGCTTCCGATGATGGCGAACTCGAGCATCACCGAGGCCATCTTGGGCAGCGACCAGTACGCGAAGTAGGCCCCCATGACGAAGAGGGGGAAGCCGGCGGCCACGAAGGCGAGACCGTACTTCTTCTCGTGGCGGTGGAGCCCCGGCGCGACGAAGGCCCAGAGCTGGTACAGCCAGACCGGGGTGGCCAGGACCACGCCCGACGACAGCGCGACGGTGAGAGCGAGGGTGAACGGGCTCAGCAGGCCGTTCTGCACGATGCGCGCGCACTTGGTCTCGCTGGTGTCCTTCGCCAGTTCGGCGAAGCTGTAATCGCACCCCACCGCGGCCAGGATGGGGTCCGTGAAGAACTCGATGATGTCCTTGTAGAAGAAGGCCGTGATCACGGTCGCGACGACGATCGCCGCGAGACTCTTCACGAGCCGGTTGCGAAGCTCGCGAAGATGCTCCGCGAGGGGCATCCGCCCCTCGGGATCCTTCTCCGTCTTGCGGGCAGACTTCAGCAACCCACGTCCTCATCTCGTGCGGTGGGCCGGAACCGTCCGGCCCTGCATCAGCGCTTGGTCGTGTCCGTCGGCTCGTTGACCGGGCGGGAGCTGGTCACGTCGCCGGGGGCGGCCTGGATGACGCGCTGCGCGGGCTGCTCGTCGGTCTTGTGCGGCGGGTCGGCCGGCGCGGAGGACTTGTCGTCCTCCTTCATCGCCTTGGCCTCGCTCTTCAGGATGCGGGCCGACTTGCCGAGCGAGCGGGCCATGTCCGGCAGCTTCTTCGCACCGAACAGCAGAATGATGACGACGAGGATCAGAATGATCTCGGTGGGTCCGAGCCGTCCCATAAGTCTTTACCTTCTCACCGAGGCGGGTGGGTGGGTGGCTGTCCGACCGGTCGGACAGGTGTCCGAACGACCGGGCCGGCAGCGATCGTAACGCTCAGGGGTGAACGTCCGGCAATCCCCGTGCGTACTCCCGGTTCGCGGACCGGGCCTCGTATTCCGGACCGCGACCAGCAGCGTACCTGCCGAAAGCGGCAAGTTGACAGGGCGAAGCGGCCCAAACCGCCGTCCGTGCGGGACTCACAGGAGACACCCGGCGGCACTCACAGCGCGTCCACGGAGCGGGCCGCGCTCTCCGCCGCCCGTTCCAGGTCCTCGGCGGCCCGGTTGATGCGGCGCGCGGACTCGGTGACCTGCCGGCCCAGGCGCTCGGCCTCCAGGAAGACCCGTACGGCGAACACCCCGAGCACGACCAGACCCAGGAAACCCACAGCTACCGCGAACATCGGCCAGAACATGACGCCGAGCCTAGACCGTCCCGGCCGGTGGCCCGGCCGCCCTACACCGTCTGGTGCAGCCGCAGCGTCCTGACCCCGCCCCCGGTGAGCAGTTCCACGATCCGCTCCCCCGCCGGCTTGCGGACGGCGGCCCCGCACTCGGGACAGGTGAAGGAGTAGAACGTCGTCCGGCTCGTGGCACCGATGGCGAGGCGCAGCGCGCTCGCGGCGAGCTCGAAACGACCCCGGCAGTCCGGGCAGCCGGCCCGGAACACCACCGGGGCCACGCCTCTCATCCCGGCGAACGCCGACGCCACCGTCATGACCCGTACTCCAGACATCGCCGACTCGCTCAATGCCCTCGCTCCCCTTTTCCGGTTCTTCCGGTCCTCCGGCCGCCGGCCGCTCGCCGGCGGGGCGTCCCCGCCCGGGCCGGAAGGGCTGTCCCGTCCGCCGCTCAGGCCACCGGCGTGTGCGCCGTGCCGGTCCCGGCCGCCTCGACCCCGTCGTACGCCGCCAGTGCCTCGCGGGCCGCCTGCCGGGCGCTGTCGGCGAGATCGTGCGGCGAGACGATCCGGCCGTCGGCCCCGAGCCGCAGCGCCAGGCGTCTGAGCGACGCCGGGTCGGGGGTCCGCAGGGTGATCCGCAGGCCGCCGTCGGGCAGCTCCTCCGCGCTGTCGTGCGGGTAGTACTCGGCGACCCAGCGCCCGCCCGGTCCGACCTCCACGACGACCTCGGGGTCCTCGGCGGCGGGCTGCACCAGCGCCTCCGACAGGTCGCGCAGCTCGATCTCCGGGGGCGCGGACGGCTCGTCCAGGATCTTGATCTCGGCGACCCGGTCGAGCCGGAAGGTGCGGCGCGCCTCGGAGCGGCGGCACCAGGCCTCGACGTAGGTGTGACCGACGCTGACCAGGCGGATCGGGTCGATCTCGCGCTCGGTGACCTCGTCGCGCGCGGGCGAGTAGTAGCGGATCCACAGCCGGCGGCGCTCGGAGATCGCCCGGTCGACGTCGGCGAAGACCCCGCCCTCGGACTCGAAGGTCACCGACAGCCGGGAGCTGGCGCCGGCCGCCTCGCCGGCCGCGGCCTCCACCTTGGCGGTGGCCCGCAGCAGCGCCTGCCGGTCGCTCTCGCGCAGCCCCGGCAGGGTCGCCACGGCGCGCGCGGCGACCAGCAGGGCGGTGGCCTCGTCGGCGGCGAGTCTGAGCGGCTCGGCCGCCTCCGCCCCGAGCGCGGCCGCGTTGTGCCACCAGATGCGCTCGCCGTCGGTGTCGATGTCGAGCAGGTCGCCGCCGCGGAAGCTGGTGCCGCACATGGGCAGCACGTCGAGGTCGGAGACCAGCTCGTCCTCGGTGATGCCGAAGGCGCGCGCCACGTCGGCGATCCGCGCCCCGGGGCGCTCCTTGAGGTACGTCACCAGGGAGAGCATCCGCCGGGTCTGGTCGATGGCGTTCACGGGCCTGACCGGTTTGCCTGCCACTGTCTTCTTCCGCTCTCCTCAGCCCTTGGCGACGGCGCGCAGCCGGTCCACCACGTCCGCCCGCAGCTCGGCCGGCTCCAGCACCACCACGTCGGGTCCGAACTCCACCAGCCAGGCGTCCAGGCCGTGCCCGTACGGGATCTCCAACTCGTCCCAGCCGTCGCCGAGTTCCCGCACCGCGGTGGCCTTCGCCCGAAGGGGGTACCCCGCGCCCTGGCGCAGCCGGATCAGCGCGCTGCGGTCCGCGGTCTCCCCGGCCCAGCCCGCGACGGTCTCCCGGACGGTGACGACGTCCGGCACGGGGGCGGTGAACCGCCCGGCGCGCGAGCGCACCCTGCCCGTGATCCGGGACAGCCGGAACACCCGCTCGGCGCCCCGGTCGCGGTCCCAGCCCGCCAGGTACCAGTGGCCGCGCCAGCACTCCAGCGCCCACGGCTCCACGTGCCGGGGCTCGGGCTGGGCGGCGTTGGCCTTGCGGTAGTCGAAGACGACCGGGCGGCGGTCGCGGCAGGCCAGCATCAGCGGCTCGAAGGCGGCCTCGTGCACGGGGATGCGCGGCTCCAGCGCGCTGTGCGCGCCGTAGGGGTCGACGTCCTCCGGCAGCCCGGCCGCGCGCAGCTTCTGCAGGGCGCCGCTGGCCGCGCCGGCGAGCCGGGCCTGCTGCCACACCTTGGCGGCGAGGCCGAGCGCGGCGGCCTCCTCGGCGTCCAGGGTGATCGGCGGGAGGCGGTTGCTGTCGCGGCGGGCCAGGTAGCCGACCTCGCCGTCGAGGCTCTCGACGGTCTCGATGACCAGCCCGAGTTCCCGCAGGTCGTCCTTGTCACGCTCGAACATGCGGTTGAAGGAGTCGTCGCTGCCCGCCGTACCCCGGTCCGGCCCGAAGGCCTCGACGTACGCCTCGATGGACTCGCGCAGCTCGCGCTTGCTGAGCGGCCGCCGCGTCCCCAGCAGACACAGCGCCAGGTTCATCAGCCGCTCGGCCTTGGCAATGGCCATCGACGCCTTTCGCCTCCCTATGGTGCTTACGAACGACGACCGTACCGCCCCGCGGGGGCGTGGCAAAAGCCGAAGGCCCATGCCCGGACAGGCATGGGCCCCAGGTGGTCGGGTCCGGTCGGGACTCGCTCAGACCCCGAGCAGGTCGACCACGAAGATCAGGGTCTCACCGGGCTTGATCGCCGGGGTCGGGCTCTGGTTGCCGTAGGCGAGGTGGGCGGGGATGGTCAGCTGGCGGCGGCCGCCGACCTTCATGCCCTGCACGCCCTGGTCCCAGCCCTTGATGACCCGGCCGGCGCCCAGCGGGAAGCGGAAGGGGGTGCCCCGGTTCCAGCTGGCGTCGAACTCCTCGCCGGTGCTGAAGGCGACGCCCACGTAGTGGACGGTGACGGTCTGGCCGGCCTGCGCGACCGGGCCGTCGCCTTCCCAGATGTCCTTGATCTCGAGGTCCGCCGGGGGCTCGCCGCCCGGGAAGTCGATCTCGGGCTTGTCGATGCTCACGTCTCTAGCTCCTGCTTGTCTGCGGAAAGGCGAACACACACAGTCTTACATCCCCGGCGATCACAGTTTGGCCAGGATGTCGACCGAGAAGACCAGCGTCGAGTCCTTCTTGATGGGACTGCCGGCCGGCGGGTTGTCGCCGTAGCCGAGGTCCGGCGGGATGACGATGAGGACGCGGCTGCCGACCTTCTTGCCGGTCAGGCCCTGCGCCCACCCCTTGACGACCTGCTGGAGCGAGAACGACGTCAGCTGCCCGCGGGAGTACGTCGAGTCGAACTCCTTGCCGTCGCTCCACAGCACGCCCTTGTACTGCACGAGGACGCTGTCGGCCTCGCCGACCTCCTCGCCGTCGCCCTCGATGACGTACTCCGCCACGAGCTCCTTCGGCGCGTCGGCCTTCGGGATCTCGATGGAGGGCGCCTTGCCGTCGGTGTTGGTGCCGACCTCGGGCACGTCGGCGGAGTCCTGGGCGACCTCGGTGCCCCGCGCGGAGCTCTTCGCGTTGAAGGTGTCCTGCACGTCGACCACGAACACCAGCGTGTCGGTGCCCTTGATGCCCGCCTGCGCGTTGCCCTGCGTGCCGTAGCCCCAGGTGGGCGGCACAGCCATCTCGACGCGGCTGCCGGTCTTCTTGCCGGCCAGCGCGTACCGCCAGCCGTCGATGATGCTGCCCTGGGCGAGCTGGATGACCAGCCGCGTCTTGCGGTCGTAGGAGTTGTCGAAGACCTTGCCGGTGCTCCAGATCTGGCCGAGGTAGTTCGCCAGGACGAAGTCGCCTTCGGCGACCGTCTTGCCGCCGCCCGCGATGACCGTCTTCACCGCGAGGTCCTTCGACGGCTCCCCGCTGCCCTTGGCGACGGTCGGCTTCTCGTCGAACTTCGTCCCCGCGGTGATCGCCGGCAGCGGACCGTCGACGATCTTCGGCGGCGGTGCGGCGGACGTGCCCGACGCGGAGGGCGAGGCGCTGTCGCTGGCCTTGCTCGAGTCGGACTTGTCGTCGCCGCACGCGGCGAGCGTGACCAGTCCGGCGGGTACGGCGATCAGAAGGGAGCGTCGGCGCACGGTGGGGGCCTCGTAATCGGTCGTCGATCTCATGGATGGCGTGCGCAACTCTACGGCGTGAGAAGGGCGCCGCACTCATAACGTGCGGCGCCCGTGTTGCGTTCCGGCTCTCTCACCGGAACGTGTCGCTCACATACCGGCGATGAGTTTCTCCACCCGGTCGTCCACCGAACGGAACGGGTCCTTGCACAACACCGTGCGCTGGGCCTGGTCGTTGAGCTTGAGGTGGACCCAGTCGACGGTGAAGTCGCGGCGCTGCTCCTGGGCCCGCCGGATGAAGTCGCCGCGCAGCCGGGCCCGAGTGGTCTGCGGCGGGACGGACTTGCCCTCGAAGATCTTCAAGTCGTTGCAGACCCGGGCCGCTTGGCCCTTCTTCTCGAGCAGGTAGTACAGGCCACGACGCCGGTGGATGTCGTGGTAGGCGAGGTCTATCTGCGCGACCCGCGGATGCGACATGGTCATGTTGTGCTTGGCCCGGTACCGCTCGATGAGCTTGTACTTCATGACCCAGTCGATCTCGGTGCCGATGCGGTCGAGGTCCTCGGCCTCGATCGCGTCGAGCGTACGGCCCCACAGCTCCAGCACCCGCTCCACGGTGCCGGTGCGGATGCCGCGCCGCTCGCAGAAGTCCAGGGCCTTCTCGTAGTACTCGCGCTGCACCTCCAGGGCGGAGGCCTCCCGGCCGCTGGCCAGGCGGACCTTGCGGCGGCCGGTGATGTCGTGGCTGACCTCGCGGATCGCCCGGATGGGGTTCTCCAGGGTGAGGTCCCGCATCACCGTGCCCGCCTCGATCATGCGGAGCACCAGGTCGGTGGCGCCGACCTTGAGCAGGTTGGTGGTCTCGGACATGTTCGAGTCGCCCACGATGACGTGCAGGCGGCGGTAGCGCTCGGCGTCCGCGTGCGGCTCGTCACGCGTGTTGATGATGGGCCGGGAACGGGTCGTCGCCGAGGAGACGCCCTCCCAGATGTGCTCGGCGCGCTGGCTGACGCAGTACACGGCACCGCGCGGCGTCTGCAGCACCTTGCCGGCACCGCACAGCAGCTGCCGGGTGACCAGGAACGGAATGAGGATGTCCGCGAGTCGCGAGAACTCCCCGTGCCGGGCCACCAGGTAGTTCTCGTGGCAACCGTAGGAGTTGCCCGCCGAGTCGGTGTTGTTCTTGAAGAGGTAGACGTCGCCCGCGATTCCCTCCTCGTGCAGGCGTCGTTCCGCGTCTACCAGGAGTCCTTCCAGAATGCGCTCGCCGGCCTTGTCGTGGGTGACCAGTTCGATCACGTTGTCGCATTCGGGTGTGGCGTATTCCGGATGCGAACCCACGTCGAGATAGAGGCGGGCGCCGTTTCGCAGAAAGACATTGCTGCTGCGGCCCCATGACACGACACGGCGGAAGAGGTACCGCGCCACCTCGTCAGGCGACAGGCGGCGCTGTCCCCTGAACGTGCACGTGACGCCGTACTCGTTCTCCAGCCCGAAAATGCGGCGGTCCATGAGTGAACATTACGCCCGATCTCCCGAGCTGAAACGGGGTTCGACGGCACGGTTCGGATCATTTTCCGAACCACTGGCAACCACCGCTCCCGCGGCGGGAACTGCCAGTACCCGTCCCGTGGCCGTCAAAACCAGCAGGGACACGCCGCCCGCGACCCACGGCACGGCGAAACCCCACCGGGCGCCGCCCGCCTCGACGACCGGGCCCGCGATGCCCGTTCCGGCGGAGTGACCCACCGTGAACGTCGTCACCAGCCAGGAGAACGCCTCGGTGACCGTGCCCCGGGGCGCGTGCCGGTCGACCAGCACGAACGCGCAGGCGATGGCCGGCGCGAGGAACACGCCGGCGAGCACCGTCAGCCCCGCCATGGGCACCGGGCCGGGCATCAGCATCAGCGGCAGGTAACACACCGCCAGAAGGGCCACCAGCACCCGCAGTCGCCGCGCGGGCTCACCGGCCCACTGCCGGGCCCCGTAGACGGCACCGCCGACCAGCGCGCCGAGCCCCAGCGCGGCCATCAGCCAGCCGTACACCGCGTCGCCGCCGCGCTCGTCCGCGTAGGGCACCGCGGCGACGGTGATGGACCCGAGCGCGATCCCGATGAAGAGGAACGCGCCCAGCAGCGCCAGCATCCCCGGGGAGCGCAGGGCGCCCAGCCAGTGCGCCTCGCGCGGCGCCGACCGCCACGCGCGCGAGGGCGGCGAGACGACCACCGAGAGCGCGCCCAGCACGCCGACGACGTTCAGCACGAGCAGCGCCGCCTGGGCCGACCACAGCGACACGCACAGCGTCACCAGCAGCGGCCCGACGGTGAACATCACCTCCTGCGCCACCGCGTCCATGGCGTACGCCGTGTGGACCTGGTCCTCCCGGCGCAGCACGGACGGCCACAGGGCCCGCAGCCCGCCCTCCAGGGGCGGGGTGAAGAGCCCGGCGGCGGCCACCGCGGCGTAGGCGAGCGGCAGCGTCCCGGTCCCGGCGAAGGCGAACACGGCCATGGCCAGGCCCGACAGCACCGCCGCGGGGAGCTGCACACGGGGCTGGCCGCGCAGGTCGACCAGCCGCCCGAGGACCGGCTGCCCCACGGCGTTGGCGACACCGTACACCGCCGCGAGCGCCCCCGCGAGGCTGTACGAGCCGCCCTCCGCCCGCACGAACAGCACGATCGCGATGGCCGCCGTGGCGTTGGGCAACCGCCCCACCAGCGTGCCGACGAGCAGCCGGGCGGCGTGCCGCGCCCGGAGGATCTCCAGGTAACCCGTGGCCATGATCCGCCCTCCACCTCACCCGCGACGCCGGCCGGCCCGCTAAGTTTTACGTATAACTACTTCTCCCATACGTACCATGGCCGCTGTTCGCGAGTCCACACGAAGGAGCGGGCCCACGGTGGCACGAGGCAGCACACGCCCCACGAGCCGGGACGTCGCCCAGGCCGCCGGCGTCTCCCAGGCCGCGGTCTCCCTGGTCCTCGGGGACAAGTGGCGGGGCCGCGTCTCGGAGGCCACCGCCGAGCGCGTCCGCGACGCCGCGCGCACCCTCGGCTACCGCCCGAACCTCGCCGCCCGCAACCTGCGCCTCGGCCGCACCCGCACCGTGCTGCTGGTCGTCCCGGCCCTCACCACGGAGTTCTTCGCCGGCGTCTACACGGGCGCCGCCCGGGTGGCCGCCGCCCACGGCTTCGGCGTGGTCCTGTACCCCTCCCCCGAGGGCGTCGGCCCCGCCCGCGACCCCTTCGCGTCCGCCCAGGCCGCCCTGGACGGCGTCATCGCCTCCTCCATGGCCGCCGACGCGCTCACCGCGATCCGCGGCGACCAGCTGCCGCTGGTGATGCTGGACAGCGACCCCGAGGGCAGCACGGGCGCGGCGACCGTGAACCTCGACATCGCGGACGGCATCCGGCAGGTCGCGGAGCACCTGCTGGGCCTCGGGCACCGGCGCTTCCTCCACCTGGCCGCGGACGTGCCGTCGTGGACCTTCGAGGTCCGCGCCCGCGAGCTGGCCGCCCGCGTGGGCGCGGTGCCCGGCACCTCGGTCCGCACGGTCAGGGCGCCCCTGTCCATCGAGGACGCCGTGACGGCCACGGAGGCCGCCCTCGCCGCCCCCGGCCTCCGGCCCACCGCGCTCGTCTGCGACGACGACAAACTCGCGGCCGGCGCGTACAAGGCCGCCCGCCGCCTGGGCCTGCGCATCCCCGACGACCTCTCCGTCACCGGCCTGGACGACCTGGCCCTGGCCACCGCCATCGACCCCGAGCTGACGACGGTCCGCCTGGACGCGGAACTGTTCGGCGAGCGCGGCATGCGGGCCCTGCTGGCCGTCCTGGAGGGCCGTGCGCCCGAGCGCGGCGACATCCCGGTGGAGCTGGTGGTACGGGAGTCCACGGCACCACCGGCCTGACAGCGCCGCGCCCCCGGCCGGGTTCCCGGCCGGGGGCGCGCACAGCGGTGTTCCAGGGCGCTACTCGGTGTCCCCGGCGTCCTCGGCCTCCGAGGCCGTCTCCGCGCCGCCGGCCTCCAGCAGCCGCGACAGCTGCCGTCCGGTGATGCGCTTGAACTTGCGCTTCTGCGGGCGCGTACGGTCCAGCACCGCCACCTCCAGCCGCTCCGCGGGGATCTCCCGCTCACTGCCGTTGGTGTCGCGCGACAGCGCCTGCACCGCGAGCTTCAGCGCCTCCGCCAGGGACATGCCGTCCCGGTGCCGCTGGTCGAGGTAGCCGCCGATCTGCTCCGCGTTGCCGCCGACCGCCACCGAGCCGTGCTCGTCGACGATGGAGCCGTCGTGCGGCAGCCGGTAGATCTGGTCGCCCTCGGGCGTCTCCCCGACCTCCGCCACGACCAGCTCGACCTCGTACGGCTTCTCCCCCGCGCTGGAGAAGATCGTGCCGAGCGTCTGGGCGTACACGTTGGCCAGGCCGCGCGCCGTCACGTCGTTGCGGTCGTAGGTGTAACCCCGCAGGTCGGCGTAGCGGACGCCGCCGATCCGCAGGTTCTCGTACTCGTTGTACTTGCCGGCCGCCGCGAAGCCGATCCGGTCGTAGATCTCGCTGAACTTGTGCAGCGCACGGGACGGGTTCTCACCGACGAACACGATGCCGTCGGCGTACTGCAGCACGACCAGGCTGCGACCGCGGGCGATGCCCTTGCGGGCGTACTCCGCCCGGTCGGCCATGGCCTGCTGGGGTGAGACATAGAACGGCGTCGACACCGGTTATCCGTCCCTTTCTGTGGAAGTCACTGGATCACCTGACAACAAAGCGCTCGCCGCCTACAGCAGCGCGGCCCGCGGACCGTCGGGCTGCTCCAGGCGCCGCTCCAGCACGGACCGGGCGATCTGGGACGCCTCGTCCTCGGAGAGCCGGCGGAAGCCGTCCTCGGTGATCACGGTGACGATCGGATAGATCCGGCGGGCGACGTCGGGACCACCGGTCGCCGAGTCGTCGTCTGCCGCGTCGTACAGGGCCTGCACGACGAGCGTGGTGGCCTCGGACTCGCTCAGGTCGTTGCGGAAGAGCTTCTTCATGGCGCCGCGCGCGAAGATCGAGCCGGAGCCCGTGGCCGCGTAGCCGTGCTCCTCCGAGCGGCCGCCCGTCACGTCGTACGAGAAGATGCGGCCCTTGGCGCGGTCCACGTCGTAGCCGGCGAACAGGGGGACCACGGCCAGGCCCTGCATGGCCATGCCGAGGTTGGAACGGATCATGGTCGACAGCCGGTTGGCCTTGCCCTCCAGGGACAGCTGCTCGCCCTCGACCTTCTCGAAGTGCTCCAGCTCCAGCTGGAACAGCTTCACCATCTCCACGGCCAGGCCGGCCGTACCGGCGATGCCCACCGCCGAGTACTCGTCGGCCGGGAAGACCTTCTCGATGTCCCGCTGCGCGATGACGTTGCCCATGGTGGCCCGCCGGTCGCCGGCGAGCACGACCCCGCCGGGGAACGTCACGGCCACGATCGTGGTGCCGTGCGGCGCCTCGACGGCCCCCTGCAGGGGCGGCAACGTGCGCCTGCCCGGCAGCAGTTCGGGCTGGTGCTCCGACAGGAAGTCCATGAAGGAGGAAGACCCTGGCGTCAGGAAGGCAGCTGGTAGACGCCCGGTGCTACGAGTGTTGGCTTCCACGCGATTCCTTCCACGTATGCGGCAGCCCGCCCTGTGACGTCGGGCCGATCCTTTGAACTGCCCCAGCGGACCGGACAGCTGGGACACGCTACGGCAGGGACCCTACCCGCCTTCCGGCGGTGATCCACATCCGCGGCGAAAGCCACGGTACGGACGGGGCCGGAAGTCCCGGCCCGCGGCTCCCGCGGCGCTCCGCGGCGGCGGTCCCGCGTCCGCGGGCGGCGGCGGGCCACCGCCGCGGGAAGACCGCGCGCGGCGCGGTCCCACCGCGCCGCGCGCAACGCCTCAGCGTCTGTCCGTCCGGCACCGACCCACCCGTCCGCCTTCTCCCCGAAGGCTCGGGCGGCCTACTGCCCGCCCTTTTGCACGAAGCTCCGCACGAAGTCCTCGGCGTTCTCCTCGAGGACGTCGTCGATCTCGTCCAGGACGGAGTCCACGTCGTCGGAGAGCTTCTCCTGCCGCTCCTTGAGGTCCTCCGAGGCCTGCGCCTCGGGCGCCTGCTCCTCGACCTCCTCGGTGGACCGGGTCGCCTTCTGCTGTCCGCCGCCGGTGTCCTTGGTCGCCATCACCCTCACCCCGCTCGGTTCGCCCGACACAGTTGCTCGGTCAAGATCAGACCCTACAAGCCGGGTCCGACCGTGGCCCCGCAGTTTCTCCAACGTACGGGGGCCACCTCGATGATTCCCGGACGGGCGGTTTTCCACCCTGTCCGGCCGACGCCTCCCGGGTACCCCCTCACCCGCCCGACAGGACCCTGACCAGGTCTTCCGCCGTGCGGCAGCGGTCCAGGAGCTCCTTGACGTGATTACGCGTTCCGCGAAGCGGTTCCAGGGTTGGAACGCGTTGCAGGGAGTCCCGGCCCGGAAGGTCGAAGATCACCGAGTCCCAGGAGGCCGCCGCCACGTCGTCCGCGTACTGCTCCAGGCAGCGTCCGCGGAAGTACGCGCGCGTGTCCTCCGGCGGCTTCGTACGGGCCCGCTCGACCTCGGCCTCGTCCAGCAGCCGCTTCATGCGCCCGCGGGCCGCCAGACGGTTGTACAGGCCCTTCTCGGGGCGTACGTCGGCGTACTGGAGGTCGACCAGGTGCAGCCGCGCGGCGTCCCAGTCGAGGTCGTCGCGCCGCCGGTAGCCCTCCATGAGCTCCCGCTTGGCGACCCAGTCCAGCTCGCCGGCCAGGCTCATGGGGTCGTTCTCCAGGCGGGTGAGGGTGTCCTCCCAGCGGGACAGGACGTCCTTGGTCTGGTCGTCGGCGTCCTCGCCGTACCGCTCCTCCACGTACTTGCGCGCCAGCTCGTAGTACTCCATCTGGAGCTGCACCGCCGTGAGCGTGCGGCCGCTGCGCAGCGTGACCAGGCGCTTGAGCGACGGGTCGTGCGAGACCTGGTGCAGGGTGCGTACGGGCTGGTCCACGGCCAGGTCGACGGCGATGAAGCCGTCCTCGATCATCGACAGCACCAGGGCGGTCGTGCCCAGCTTGAGGTACGTCGAGATCTCCGAGAGGTTCGCGTCGCCGATGATCACGTGCAGGCGGCGGTACTTCTCGGCGTCCGCGTGCGGCTCGTCGCGGGTGTTGATGATCGGGCGCTTGAGCGTGGTCTCCAGGCCGACCTCGACCTCGAAGTAGTCCGCGCGCTGGCTGAGCTGGAACCCGTGCTCGTGGCCGTCCTGGCCGATGCCGACGCGGCCCGCCCCGGCGAAGACCTGGCGGGAGACGAAGAACGGCGTCAGGTGGCGCACGATGTCCGAGAAGGCGGTCTCCCGCTTCATCAGGTAGTTCTCGTGCGTGCCGTAGGACGCGCCCTTGTTGTCGGTGTTGTTCTTGTACAGGTGGATCGGCTGGGCACCGGGGAGCTGGGCCGCCCGCTCCGCCGCCTCGGCCATGATCCGCTCGCCGGCCTTGTCCCACAGCACGGCGTCCCGGGGGTTGGTGACCTCGGGCGCGCTGTACTCGGGGTGCGCGTGGTCGACGTAGAGCCGGGCACCGTTGGTGAGGATCACGTTGGCGAGGCCGATGTCCTCGTCGGTGAGCTGGCTGGAGTCGGCGGCCTCGCGGGCGAGGTCGAAGCCTCGCGCGTCGCGCAGCGGATTCTCCTCCTCGAAGTCCCAGCGGGCCCGGCGGGCCCGGTGCATCGCCGCCGCGTAGGCGTTGACGATCTGGGACGAGGTGAGCATGGCATTGGCGTTGGGGTGGCCGGGGACGGAGATCCCGTACTCCGTCTCGATGCCCATTACTCGCCGTACGGTCATGCGGCCCTCCTTGCCCGGCGGCGCCCTCGGTCGTGGACGCCGCTCAGATACCGCTGGCGCTCGGTCGCGTGCGCGGTGTCCGTCCCCGCGCCGCGCGACTCGGCGGTACGGAAGAGCCTAGAACGCCTTTGCGCTGGTGGGGAGATCATTTGCGTCATTGCTGTGCTCCAGCCGTGGCCCCACAAACAGTCGGCTGCGGGTACCCGCCGAGGGCACCCGCAGCCGCCCTGCCTTTTACAGGTACTGACCGGTGTTCGCCACCGTGTCGATGGAGCGTCCGGTGTCCGCGCCCTGCTTTCCGGTGATGAGCGTACGGATGTACACGATCCGCTCGCCCTTCTTGCCGGAGATCCGGGCCCAGTCGTCCGGGTTGGTGGTGTTGGGCAGGTCCTCGTTCTCCTTGAACTCGTCCACGCAGGCCTGGAGGAGGTGGGAGACCCGAAGGCCCTTCTGGTTCTTCTCGAGGAAGTCCTTGATCGCCATCTTCTTGGCGCGGCCCACGATGTTCTCGATCATGGCACCGGAATTGAAGTCCTTGAAGTAAAGGACTTCCTTGTCGCCATTGGCGTAGGTGACCTCCAGGAAGCGGTTCTCCTCGGATTCCGCGTACATGTGCTCCACGGCCGTCTGGATCATGGCCTGGACGCAGAGTCCCCGGTCGCCGCCGTGCTCCGCGAGGTCCTCCGCGTGCAGCGGGAGGCGCTCGGTGAGGTACTTGCCGAAGATGTCCTTGGCCGCCTCGGCGTCCGGACGCTCGATCTTGATCTTCACGTCGAGCCGGCCGGGCCGCAGGATGGCGGGGTCGATCATGTCCTCGCGGTTGGAGGCGCCGATCACGACCACGTTCTGCAGGCCCTCCACGCCGTCGATCTCGGCGAGCAGCTGCGGGACGATGGTGTTCTCCACGTCCGAGCTGACACCGGAGCCGCGGGTGCGGAAGAGGGACTCCATCTCGTCGAAGAAGACGATGACGGGGGTGCCCTCGCTGGCCTTCTCACGGGCCCGCTGGAAGACCAGGCGGATCTGCCGCTCGGTCTCGCCGACGTACTTGTTCAGCAGCTCGGGACCCTTGATGTTCAGGAAGAAGCTCTTGCCGGCGGCCTGCCCGGTCACCTCGGCGACCTTCTTGGCCAGCGAGTTGGCCACGGCCTTGGCGATCAGGGTCTTGCCGCACCCGGGGGGCCCGTACAGCAGGACACCCTTGGGCGGCCGCAGTTCGTGCTCCTTGAACAGGTCCGGGTAGAGGTACGGGAGCTCGACCGCGTCGCGGATCATCTCGATCTGGTTGCCGAGGCCACCGATCTGCTCGTAGCCGATGTCGGGGACCTCTTCGAGGACGAGTTCCTCGACCTCGCTCTTCGGCACGACCTCGTAGACGTATCCGGAGCGGGGTTCCAGGAGCAGGGCGTCGCCGGGGCGGATGGTCACGTCCAGCAGCGGCTCGGCGAGCCGTACCACCCGCTCCTCGTCGGTGTGCCCGAGCACCAGGGCCCGCTCGCCGTCCTCGAGGATCTCCTTGAGGGTGACGATGTCGCCGACGCGCTCGAACTCCATGGCCTCGACCACGTTGAGCGCTTCGTTGAGCATCACTTCCTGGCCGCGCCTGAGCTCGTCGAGGTCGACGCTGGGGCTGACGTTCACCCGCAGCTTGCGGCCGCCGGTGAAGATGTCGGCCGTGCCGTCCTCGTTCGCCGTGAGGAAGACCCCGAAGCCGGCCGGGGGCTGCGCGAGCCGGTCGACCTCCTCCTTGAGGGCCACGATCTGGTCGCGGGCCTCACGGAGCGTGTTGGCGAGTCGTTCGTTCTGGGCGGACACGCCGGCCAGATTGGTCTGCAGCTCGACGATCCGCTCTTCGAGAATCCTCGTGTGTCGCGGAGAGTCGGCGAGCTTGCGTCGCAGGACGGCGATCTCCTGCTCAAGGTAGGCGATCTGCCCGGCCGGGTCGTCGGACCCGCGTCCCGGGCGGATGCCGCGGTTCATGTCGTCGTCGTGGGCTGCCACGGTCCTCACCTCCTCCAAGGGGAGCTGGACGCTTCCAGACCCTACCTGGGCGGGTGTCGATTGAAACCCCTAGATCACAAAGACGGTCGGGGTGTGTCCGATCTTCACCCTTGCGCTCTCCCTCACGCCAGGGGAATACCCAGCGAACATGATTGGAACCCAGTCGGAGGTAGGGTCGAAGCGTTCAACACCCGTCAGAGCTGGCCGGATTCCCGCGCGGCTCGGCGCAGAAACGGCAGGAGAGATGAGCGTGCAGCAGGAGGCCGGAGTCGGCGGCGAGGCACTGGAGGTCTGGATCGACCAGGACCTGTGTACCGGCGACGGCATCTGCGCCCAGTACGCGCCGGAGGTGTTCGAGCTGGACATCGACGGTCTGGCCTACGTGAAGAGCCCGGACGACGAGCTGCTCCAGGACAAGGGGGCGGCAACGCCCGTGCCCCTTCCGCTCCTCACGGACGTGGTCGACTCGGCGAAGGAGTGTCCGGGCGAGTGCATCCATGTGCGACGCGTTTCGGACAGGGTCGAGATCTACGGGCCTGACGCCGAGTGACCGTTCCGGCACGAATCGTCACGTCTGCCTGATTGCTCACACGCGGCGCCCGGTTCCCCGCCCCGGGCGCGCGCGGATCACACGCTGCGGGCGTCCGCCGGTGTCGAGCGGGTGAACGCGCCGTTCTCCCAACGCCACTTCGCCTCGCTCGTCACGTCGGGGCAGCAACGGGGCACGTCGGACGACGAGTAGCCGAGGAGTGCGGCGGTCACGGCGCCGCCGCGCACGGCGAAGTCTCCGACGGTGGTGCTGTCCTCGGGCTCGACCAGGGTCGCCACCACGCGCGGCTTGCCGTCCGAGCCGCGCGTCAGGACGTACACGCCGTCCGGCGGAGTGCCCATCGGGGCGTCGCAGTGCACCACGGCCACCGTCTCGGGGCGGCCGTCGCCGTCGAGGTCGCCCGAGGCCTTCTTCTTCACCACGGCCTTCACCGGGCCGCACTCCAGGGGGAACGCGACGTCCGCCGGGTCCGGCGGGGCGAGGCCCGCCGGGGCGCTCCGGGTGGGAGGGCCGGCCGCCTGGGCCGCGGTCGCCGCGTCGGGCTGCAGGACCGAGGAGAGGGCCACGACGGCGGCGACGGCCGTCGCGGTGGCGAGCCAGTGGATCGGACGGGTGTGCGCGTGGGCGAGCTCCGGGACGGCGGAAGGCTGCACTAGGAGTGTCTCCTGAGGGCTGTGCCGGGTGGGGGTGGCCAGCATCGTGCCACACGTCACAGTGCGGGGGAACGGCGGGGGTGTGAACTTCTCCCGCCGGGGAACTCGTGAAGGTTACGGACCACTGCGCCGTGTCCACGTGGTCGTGCCAACGTGAAGGCGCCGTGGCCGAGTTCCCGCGGGTCGGCGGGAACTCGGCCACGGCGCGCTCGCGTTGTCCGGGC
The DNA here is from genome assembly GCF_044540485.1 of Streptomyces sp. NPDC085946. Taxonomy (NCBI): domain Bacteria; kingdom Bacillati; phylum Actinomycetota; class Actinomycetes; order Kitasatosporales; family Streptomycetaceae; genus Streptomyces; species Streptomyces sp. NPDC085946. The sequence goes on from NZ_JBITSF010000003.1 coordinate 302,604, forward strand.
ACGGGGTGCCTCAGCGGGAGGCGCCCCCGGCGTTGGGTCCCTCGTAGTCCTCGCCGTACGCGCCCTTGGCGGGGCGGCGTCGGCGCATGGGCGGCTCGACGCCGTCGGCGAGGCGGCGGGCGGTCAGGAGGAAGCCGGTGTGGCCGATCATGCGGTGGTCCGGGCGGACGGCCAGGCCCTCGATGTGCCAGTTGCGGATCATCGTCTCCCAGGCGGTCGGCTCGTTGAAGCAGCCGATCTCGCGGATGGACTCGACGGTCCGGGCGAGCTGGGTGGTGGTCGCGACGTAGCAGCACAGGATGCCGCCGGGCACGAGCGCCTTGGAGACGGCCTCCAGGCACTCCCAGGGGGCGAGCATGTCGAGGATGACGCGGTCGACGTCCGTGTCGGACAGGTTGTCCTGGAGGTCGCCGACGGTGAGCTGCCAGGCGGGGTGCGGGCCGCCGAAGTAGCGCTCCACGTTCTGCCGGGCGATGTCGGCGAAGTCCTCGCGGCGCTCGTAGGAGTGCAGCATGCCCTGGTCGCCGATGGCGCGCAGCAGGAAGCTGCTGAGCGAGCCGGAGCCGACGCCGGCCTCCACGACGCGCGCGCCGGGGAAGATGTCGGCGAAGGCGAGGATCTGCCCCGCGTCCTTCGGGTAGACGACGGCTGCCCCGCGGGGCATGGACAGGACGTAGTCGGGGAGCAGGGGGCGCAGCGCGAGGTAGGCGACGTTCCCGGTGGTGCGGACAACGCTGCCCTCGGGAGCGCCGATCAGTTCGTCGTGCGGGAAGGAACCCTTGTGGGTGTGGAAGTTCTTCCCGGCCTCGAGCGTGAACGTGTAGTGGCGGCCCTTGGGGTCGGTCAGCTGAACCTGGTCCCCGACCTTGAAGGGCCCGCGCCTGCGGGCGGCACCGGTCGGTTCGGACATGTGACCAGCCTACCGGCACCCGCGGGGGCCGATGACCACCCGGAGGCCCCGGGGCTCAGCTGGGGCGGGCCATGGCCTTGACGAAGGCGCGCTCCACGTCGGCCGCGGACAGGACGCCGTAGATCGCGCCGGTCTCCTCGACCACCAGGTACTCGGTGGCCGGGGTGGCCCGCAGGGCGTCCAGCAGGTCCTCCCCCGCCAGCTCGGCCGAGACGCGCATGCCGTCGGTGAGGTCCTGGGCGAGGCCGCTGACCGCGACCCAGGGGCGGCGGTGCTCGGGCACGCCGACGATGGCGGCCTCGCGGACGATCGACAGGGGGGTGCCCTCGGCGTCGACGACCACGAGGGCGCGGGCGCCGGCGGCGTTGGCGCGGCGCAGGGCCTCGGAGAGCGGGGTGTCGGTCTCGACGGGGACCGCGCGGCGGGTGAGGGTGCGGGCCCGCAGCTCGGGCAGGTGCTCGCGCAGCCGGGCCATGCGCAGGCTGTTGCCGGCGCCGGTCCAGATGATCGCCGCCAGGATCGCGGCGAGCAGGGCGTCCATGACGGTGTCCATGCCCACGTTGTCCACGGCGTCGGCGCCGAGCGCGCCGGACTGGGTGAGCAGCGGCAGGCCGATGAGGACGGAGACGGCGAGGGCGCGGCCGATCCAGGCGGCGGCGACCGTGCCGGTCATCGGCTTGCCGGTGATCTTCCAGACGACCGCGCGGAGCATCCGGCCGCCGTCCAGGGGCAGGCCGGGCAGGAGGTTGAAGACGGCCACGATGAGGTTGGAGATCATCAGGCCGGCCAGCAGGACGCCGGGGACGGTGCCCGGTTCGACGGTCCGGAGGGCGAGGTGGAAGACGCCCGCGAGCACCAGGGAGAGCAGCGGACCGACGAACGCGAGCACGAACTCGCGTCCGGGGGTCTCGGCCTCCTTCTCGATCTCGGAGACGCCGCCGAAGAACTGGAGCTGGATGCGGCGGACCGGGAGCTTGAAGCGGAGGGCGGCGACGGTGTGGGCCAGTTCGTGCACGAGGACGGAGGCGTAGAACGCCACCGCGAAGAAGAGGGAGACCAGGTAGCGGGCGCCGCCGAGCTCGGGCAGGACGCGGTCGAGCTGGCCGCCGAACACCCAGGTGATCAGGGCGGCGACGAGGAACCAGCTCGGCGCGACGTAGACGGGCACTCCGAAGGGGCGCCCCATCAGGAGCCCGCCCCGGGACTCCGGGGGGCGCGGCGCGGGGCCGGGCGGGGTGCCGGGTGCGGTGCCGGGCGGGGTGTCGGAGTGGGCGGGGGCACGGTCGGCGGACGGGCGCGCGGGGGACGCCGGCGCCGGCGGACGGCCGGGGGCGTCGGGGCCGGCGGGGCGGCTGCTGCCGGTGTCCTGGGCCGCCGGGCCGTGGGGCGGCGTCTTCGGGCCGTCGGCCGCCGGGCCGTCGGCGGGCTCGCGGGGAGTCCGGCCGGCGGGCGGAGCCGCTTCGGCCGGGCCGCCGCTCGTCCGCAGGCCGGGCCGCTCCTCCTCGGCCGGGCCGGCTGCCCGGCGTCCGTCCGCGGTCTGTTCCTCGGCGGGGACGGACCCGACGGGATCGGGGTCGGGACGTACGGGGTCCGGGCCGGCGGCCGGGACCGCAGGCCCCGCGTGACGCTCGGCCGACTCCTCGTTGCCGGACCGCGGCCGCCCGCGCCCGCCGCTCTCGTCCACCGGTGTCCCCTCGTTCGAAGCGTCTCCCCGTGCCTGCCGGACGGGAGGGTCTGGAGTCGATGGTATGCGTCCGTCGCGACGCGTTCCGCCCCGGCACCCCAGTGTCACCATGCGTCGCGGGCGTGACGCGCGCGAGTGGGTCGCTGTCAGTGGCGGGCCGTAGGGTCTGGGGTATGGAGACGAGCACCGAGGGCGCGCCGGAGGCGCCCGGCAGCCCTGCCGAGGCGGCGGATCCGCCGGGGGCGGCGCAGACGTCGGCGGCGGCCGCCGTGGACACCGTCGTGGACCTCGCCGTGGATTCCGGCGCGGGCAGGTCCGCGGGCCCGGAGGCGGCCGGAGCCGGGGCGGCGGCCACGGCCGCGGTCACGGCACCGGCTCCGGGCGACGGCTCCGGTGCGGACACCGGCACGCCCGCGACCACGGCGGCCGACGCCGGTACGACGACGGACACCGGCCCGGCCGCGGACTCCGGTGCCACCGCCGCCACCGGCTCCGCCGCCACCGCCGCCCGGCCCGCTCATCCCCCCACCTCCCTCTCCCCCTCCCGTGCCAGTGACTTCATGCAGTGTCCGCTGCTGTACCGGTTCCGGGTCATCGACCGGCTGCCCGAGAAGCCGAGCGAGGCGGCGACCAGGGGGACGCTGGTGCACGCGGTGCTGGAGCGGCTCTTCGACGCCCCGGCCGCCGAGCGCACCGCGCCGCGCGCGAAGTCGATGGTCCCCGGGCAGTGGGACCGGCTGCGCGAGAGCAGGCCGGACATCATGGAGCTGTTCGCCGACGACCCGGACGGGGAGCGCCTGGCGCGCTGGCTCGGGGAGGCGGAGCGGCTGGTCGAGCGCTGGTTCACGCTGGAGGACCCGAGCCGCCTGGAGCCGGCCGAGCGCGAGCTGTTCGTGGAGGCCGAGCTGGACTCGGGGCTGCGGCTGCGCGGGATCATCGACCGGGTCGACGTGGCGCCCACGGGCGAGGTGCGCATCGTCGACTACAAGACGGGCAAGGCGCCCCGGCCGGAGTACGCCGAGGGCGCGCTGTTCCAGATGAAGTTCTACGCGCTGGTGGTGTGGCGGCTGAAGCAGGTCGTGCCCCGCCGGCTGCAGCTGGTCTACCTCGGCAGCGGTGACGTCCTGACGTACGACCCGGTCCTCTCCGACCTGGAGCGGGTCGAGCGCAAGCTGCTGGCGCTGTGGGACGCGATCCGGCTGGCGACCGAGACGGGGGACTGGCGGCCGCGCCCGACCAAGCTGTGCGGCTGGTGCGACCACCAGGCGCACTGCCCCGAGTTCGGCGGCACTCCCCCGCCCTACCCGCTCCCCGTGAGGGCGGTCGCGCAGGGCAGAATGGGCGCGGACTAGCGAAGGAGACTCACGTGGCCATCCGCGTCCTACTGGTCGACGACCAGCCGCTGCTGCGTACGGGCTTCCGGATGATCCTGGAGGCCGAGCAGGACATCGCGGTCGTGGGCGAGGCCGGAGACGGCCTGCAGGCTCTCGACCAGGTGCGGGCCCTGCAGCCCGACGTGGTGCTGATGGACATCCGCATGCCGCGGATGGACGGTGTGGAGGCGACCCGGCAGATCACCGGGCCCGGCCGGGACGGCCCGGCCAAGGTGCTGGTGCTGACCACCTTCGACCTCGACGAGTACGTGGTGGAGGCGCTGCGGGCGGGCGCCAGCGGGTTCCTGCTGAAGGACGCCCCGGCCAACGAGCTGGTGCAGGCGATCCGCGTGGTGGCGGCCGGCGAGGCGATGCTCGCGCCGAGCATCACGCGGCGGCTGCTGGACAAGTACGCCACGCACCTGCCGTCCGGGGACGAGCCGGTGCCGAACACCCTGCACACGCTGACCGACCGTGAGGTCGAGGTGCTGAAGCTGGTGGCGCGCGGTCTGTCCAACGCCGAGATCGCGGCCGACCTGTTCGTCAGCGAGACCACCGTCAAGACGCACGTGGGGCACGTGCTGACCAAGCTGGGCCTGCGCGACCGGGTGCAGGCCGCGGTGTACGCGTACGAGAGCGGGCTGGTGCGTCCCGGCGCGCAGTAGCCCGACGGGCACCGGCGGCGTACGACAGGGCGCCCCCTTCCGGCGGAAGGGGGCGCCCTGGGCGTGCGCGTGCCGGGTCAGCTCTTGCTGAGCTCCCAGAAGCGGAACACGGTCGAGGCGTCGAGGCAGGACTCCAGCCCGTAGACGCCGTCGCGGACGACCGCGTACTGCTTGCCCTGCCAGAGGGGCAGGACGGGCAGTTCGTCGGCCACGATCTCCTGGAGGCGGCCGAACTCCTTGTCGGTGGTGGAGCGGTCGCTCTGCGCGGCGGTGCGCGGGATGAGCGTGCCGGTGATCGTGCCGTTGTCGTAGTTGTTGCCCAGCACGTTGCCCTTGCCGAAGAAGGGGGCCGTGAAGTTGTCGGGGTCCGGGTAGTCGGGGACCCAGCCCTTCACGTAGACGCCGTACTTGCCGGCGGCGATGTCCTTCTCGTACTGGCCGAAGGGCACGGACTCGACGTCCGCCTGGAACAGGCCGCTGGCGTTGAGCTGGCCCGCGATGGCCTTCAACTCCTCGTCGGTGGCCGGGCCGTAGCGGGACGGGGTGGACCACAGGGTCAGCTTCACCTTGCCGGTGATGCCGTCGGCGCGCAGTGCGGCCCGGGCCCTGGCCTGGGACGGGCGGGCGCCGTAGGTGTCGAAGAAGGCCGTGTTGTGGCCGGCGATGCCGGCCGGGATGATCGAGTACAGCGGGCTGGTCGTGCCCTCGTGGACGTTCTCGATGAGGGCGTCGCGGTCGATCAGGTAGGCGATGGCCCGGCGCACGCCGAGCTTGCCCGCCACCGGGTGGTCCATGTTGAAGACCAGGTGCTGGACCTCGGCGCTGCTGCCCTCGACGACCTCGGCGTGGGCGCCGGTGCCGTCGTCGGCCTTCTCGATGTCGGCGATGTCACCGGCGGTGAGACCTCGGTAGGCGATGTCGACGTCGCCGTCCATGAGGGCCTGCTTCAGCGCGGCCTGGTCGCCGTGGAAGAAGCGGAGCGTGACGCCCTCGTTCTGCACCTCGGCGGTGCCCTTGTAGTGCTCGTTGACCGAGAAGACGGCCTTGTCGTCGTCGAAGGAGTCCAGCTTGTACGGGCCGGAGCCGACGGCCCGGCCGTCCTCGCGCAGTGCGCCCGCGTCGTACTCCCGGTGGTTCACGATGGAGCCGGCGCCCGAGGCGATCTTGCTGGGGAAGGTGGCGTCGGGCGTGTTGAGGCGGAAGACGACCGTCTTCTCGTCCGGCGTCTCGACCCGGTCCAGCATGGGGAACATGATGGCCGGGCCGTCGGTGTCCTGGATCTTCAGCATGCGGTCGAAGGAGAACTTGACGTCCTTCGAGGTGAGCGGGTCCCCGTTGCTGAACTTGAGCCCGTCCCTGAGCGTGCACCGGTAGACCCGGGTCCCCGCGCCGGTGAAGGAGCAGCTCTCGGCGGCCTCGGGCTGCGGTTCCGTGGCCCCCTTGGGGAAGCTGAGCAGCGACTGGAAGACGTTGTTGAACAACAGCCAGGAGCCGGGGTCGTAGCCCGAGGCGGGGTCGGTCGCCAGGACGTCGTCGGACATCCCCATGACCACGTCGGAGCCGGTCCCCCCGGAACCGCCGGTCTCCGTTCCGCAGCCGGTCAGCAGGCCGGAGGCCAGCCCCGCCACGAGGGGCAGGACCGGCCACTGGTTGCGCATATTCACGTGTGTTGCCTTGTCGTCGGTCTCGAACAGGCCGGGGCCCGTTCCCTGGCCCCGGCCCGGATGGTCCGTCAGCCGCTCACGCCCCGCCCGAGCTCCCACAGCTGGAGCGTCGAGGAGGAGTTGAGGGCGTACGCGGTGCCGGTGATGTCGTCGCGGGCGGCGAGGTACTGCTTGCCCTGCCACAGGGGCAGCACCGGCACGTCGTCGGCGACGATGTCCTGGATGTCCGTCAGGCTGTCGGAGGCGGACAGCCGGTCGGCCTCGCGGCGGGACTGCGGGATCAGGACGTTGCGGATCTCGCCGTTGGCGTAGGGCGAGCCGAGGAAGTTGTCCTTGTCCAGGAAGGGCGCGATGAAGTTGTCGGCGTCCGGGAAGTCGGGGAACCAGCCCATGCCGTAGACCTCGTACTCGCCCTTCTGCTCGGCCGGGCGGAACGTCGACCACGGGGTGCCCTTGATGGTGACGTCGAACAGGCCGCTGGCGTTCAGCTGCTTCCGGAGCAGCTCGAACTCCTTCTTGGTGGCCGAGCCGTAGTGGTCGGTGGTGTAGTGCAGCGTCAGCTTCACCGGGGTGGTGATGCCGCCCTTGGCCAGCAGCGCCTTGGCCTTGGCGACGCTCGGCTCGCCGTACTTGTTGAAGAACGAGTTGGAGTGCCCGGTGACGCTGGCCGGCACCAGCGAGTACAGGGGCTCGGCCGCGGAGCCGTAGACCTTGGAGATCAGCTCGCCGCGGTTGATGATCTGGGCCATGGCCTGGCGGACGGCCCGGGACTTCACGGCCGGGGCCTCGGTGTTGAAGGCCAGGTAGCGGATCTCCAGGCCGGACATGTCGACGAGGTCGATCGCGTCGTCCGCGGAGTGCGTGAGCGTGCTGATCTGCTCCGGCGACATGGTGCGGGTCATCACGTCGATGTCGCCCTTCTCCAGCGCCTCGCCCATGGCGTCGGCGTCCTCGAAGGAGACCATCTGGACCTTGTCGTTGTTCACCTCCAGCGAGCCCTTGTAGTTCGGGTTCTTGGTGAACACGGCCTTGACCAGTTCGTCGCCGTCGGCCTCGGCACTGAAGGTGTAGGGGCCGGAGCCGTTCACCTCGAAGCCCTCGCGCAGCTTGTCCTTCTGGTAGTCGTCCGGGTCGACGATCCCGGCGACGGGGGTGGACAGCTTGTACGGGAAGGTGGCGTCGGCGGTCTTGAGGTGGAAGATGACCTCGCGCTCGCCCTGGGTCTCGACGGTGTCGACGGTGGACAGCAGCGCGAACACGCCGCTGTCGGCCTTGATGGCGCGGGCGCGGTCGATGGAGTACTTCACGTCGGCCGCGGTGACGGGGTCGCCGTTCGCGAACTTCAGGCCGTCGCGCAGGGTGCAGGCGTAGCGCTCGTTGCCGGCGTCGGTGAAGCCGCACTTCTCGGCGGCCTCGGGGACCGGGGCGCCCTCGCCGCGCGGCTGGACCATGAGGGTCTGCACGGTCTGGCGCAGCACGTTCCAGGTGCCGACGTCGTAGGCGTAGGCGGGGTCGAGGGGCGCGGGGGCGTCCTTCGAGGCGGTGAACCGGTCCGTGGTGCCGACGACGATCGCGTCGCCGCCGTCGCCGCCGCCGTCGGTACCGCCGCAGGCGGCGAGCACCGGCGCGAGCAGGCCGATCACGGCCGGCAGCACCAAAGTCTTACGGTTCATGCTCGAGTTTCTCCAGAGCTGTCGACTCCGTGTATCCGGCATGCAGGGGTATCGCGGCGGATCACAGAGCGGGGGCGATGTTCTCGCGACGAGATTAGTCCGCGCCCGCAGGAGGGTTCGCCGCGACCGGAGTTGGACCCTCATCACGCTCCGAAACCGGGCGTGGACGCACCGAAAACCCGATGGCGGAAGGATTCGTGCAGCGTTCCACCAATCAGGACACAAGGGCACGCCGACGCCCCCCGAAGAGGGGGGCGCAGCACATGACCGGGCGACTGTCGACCCCTCGGGCCGTGACGAACGTCACATCACCGGCGTGGTTCCGGGTTGTCTCGATCCGGCCACTCGACACGGTTCGCATTCTCGCGGAGACATATCCGGTTACGCCATGCACACGGCAAAATAATCGCCGTCCTGCCGGCGGTCGTACGCCGGGTGAACACCCGGCGCATTTCCGTCACCGGCCGGCCATCAGCCCGTGCAGGAATGTCAGGTCGATCTCTTCCAGGGACGTCACGACGGTCCGCCGGGGGGCGGGCGCGATGGGCGCCACCGAGGGCACCGCCACGACGTGGCAGCCCGCGGCCTCCGCGGCGGCGACACCGGTCGCGGTGTCCTCCACGACGGCGCATCTGGCCGGGTCCGCGCCGAGCCCGGCGGCGGCCGTCAGGTACGGGTCGGGGTGGGGCTTGGTGCGCGGCACCTCGTCACCGGCGACCGTCAGGCCGAAGTGGTGGGCGCCGAGCCTGTCCAGCACCCGGTCGATGATGCGCCGGTGCGAGGCGGAGACCAGGGCCGTGGGGACCTCGTACTCGTACAGCTCGGCCAGCAGCCGGGCGGCTCCCGGCATCAGCGGCAGCGCGTGGTCGATGCGCTCCTCGAACCCGTCGTTGAGCAGCACCGTCAGTTCGGGCAGGGTGATGTCGGCACCGGTGGCCTCGATCAGGAACCCCGCACTGCGGGTCATGGGGCCGCCGACCACGACATGGCGCCAGGACTCGTCGAGCGTGTGACCGAGGGAGGCGAAGACCTCGACCTCGACGTCCCACCAGAAGCCCTCCGTGTCCACCAGGGTTCCGTCCATGTCCAGCAGCACCGCCTGAAGGGCGGAGCCTTCGGCCGTACGGGTACCGAGCGCGGGGACCGTACTGGTCATCCACCTACCTCCTTGAGGGACGATCAGGCCGGTCGCCTCCCTCTGGGTGCAGAGGGGCGACCGGCCTGCAGTGGACCGACCAGTGTACGTCGTGCGCGGGCGGAATGCCTCGTTCGCCCGGCGTGGCGCGCGGGGGCACACGGCGAGAGCGGCCGGGGACGGCCCCGCGGGGCGCCCCCGGCGGCCCCGCGTGCGCCCGGCGGCGCGGGGGCCGGGTCCCCGGGGGGCCGCGCCCCCGTGCGGCGCCGTCAGCGGGCGTTGAAGTACTTCGCCTCGGGATGGTGGATCACGATGGCGTCGGTGGACTGCTCGGGGTGCAGCTGGAACTCCTCCGACAGGTGGACGCCGATGCGCTCCGGCCCGAGCAGGTCGGCGATCTTGGCGCGGTCCTCCAGGTTCGGGCAGGCGCCGTAGCCCAGGGAGAAGCGGGCACCCCGGTACTTCAGCTCGAACATGCCCTGCATCCCGTCCGGGTCCTCCCCCGCGAAACCGAGTTCGGCGCGGACGCGGGCGTGCCAGTACTCGGCGAGCGCCTCGGCCAGCTGCACGGACAGGCCGTGCAGTTCGAGGTAGTCGCGGTAGGCGTTGGACTCGAACAGCCGGGCGGTCTCCTCGCCGATGCGCGAGCCGACGGTGACGACCTGGAGGCCGACGACGTCCGTCTCGCCGGACTCCTCGGGGCGGAAGAAGTCGGCCAGGCACAGGCGCCGGCCGCGGCGCTGGCGCGGGAAGGTGAAGCGGGTGCGCTCGTTGCCCTGTTCGTCCAGGACGATCAGGTCGTCGTCCTTGGACACGCACGGGAAGTAGCCGTAGACGACGGCCGCCTCCAGCAGGTTGTCCGTCTGGAGCCTGTCGAGCAGGCCGCGCAGCCGGGGCCGGCCCTCGCTCTCGACGAGCTCCTCGTAGCTGGGGCCTTCGCCGGTGCGGGCCTGCCTCAGGCCCCACTGGCCCTTGAACAGGGCGCCCTCGTCCAGCCAGGAGGCGTACTCCTTGAGCTGGATGCCCTTGACGACGCGGGTGCCCCAGAACGGCGGCTCGGGGACGGGGTTGTCGGTGGCGACGTCGGAGCGGACGTGCCCCTCCTCGGGACGCTCCTCCACCTCCGCCGGGGCCGTGGCCCTGACCCGGCGCTGCCGCAGCTCGGGCAGGCTGGCGCCGGGCACGCCGCGCTTGATGCCGATGAGCGCGTCCATCAGGCGCAGGCCCTCGAACGCGTCGCGGGCGTAGCGGACTTCGCCCTCGTAGATCTCGTACAGGTCCTGCTCGACGTAGGCGCGGGTCAGGGCGGCGCCGCCGAGGATGACCGGGAAGCGGGTGGCCAGGCCGCGGGTGTTGAGCTCCTCCAGGTTCTCCTTCATGATCACCGTGGACTTGACCAGGAGGCCGGACATGCCGATGACGTCGGCCTTGTGCTCCTCGGCGGCCTCCAGGATCGCGGAGACGGGCTGCTTGATGCCGAGGTTGACGACGTTGTAGCCGTTGTTGGACAGGATGATGTCGACGAGGTTCTTGCCGATGTCGTGGACGTCGCCGCGCACGGTGGCGAGCACGATGGTGCCCTTGCCGGCCTCGTCGGTCTTCTCCATGTGCGGCTCCAGGTGAGCCACCGCCGTCTTCATCACCTCGGCGGACTGGAGCACGAACGGCAGCTGCATCTGGCCGGAGCCGAACAGCTCGCCGACCACCTTCATGCCGTCCAGCAGCGTCTCGTTGACGATGTCGAGCGCGGGACGGCTCCGCAGGGCCTCGTCGAGGTCGGCCTCCAGGCCGTTGCGCTCGCCGTCGATGATGCGGCGCTTGAGGCGCTCGTCCAGCGGCAGCGCGGCCAGTTCCTCGGCCTTGCCGGCCTTGAGGGACTTGGCGGTGGCGCCCTCGAACAGCTGCATGAGCTTCTGCAGCGGGTCGTAGCCCTCGGCGCGCCGGTCGTAGATGAGGTCCAGGGCCGTGCGGACCTCCTCCTCGCTGAAGCGGGCGATCGGCAGGATCTTGCTGGCGTGCACGATCGCCGAGTCCAGGCCCGCCTTGACGCACTCGTCGAGGAAGACCGAGTTCAGCAGGATGCGGGCGGCCGGGTTGAGACCGAAGGAGATGTTGGACAGGCCCAGGGTGGTCTGCACCTTCGGGTGGCGCCTCTTCAGCTCCCGGATGCCCTCGATGGTGGCGACGCCGTCCTTGCGGGACTCCTCCTGGCCCGTGCAGATCGTGAAGGTCAGACAGTCCACGAGGATGTCCTCCTCGCGGATGCCCCAGGTGCCGGTCAGGTCGGCGATCAGCCGCTCGGCGATCTCGACCTTCTTCTCGGCGGTGCGGGCCTGGCCCTCCTCGTCGATGGTCAGCGCGATCAGCGCCGCGCCGTGTTCCCGGGCCAGCCGCGTGACCTTCGCGAACCGGGACTCGGGGCCGTCGCCGTCCTCGTAGTTCACCGAGTTGATCACCGCGCGGCCGCCGAGCTTCTCCAGGCCGGCGCGGATCACGTCCACCTCGGTGGAGTCCAGCACGATCGGGAGCGTGGAGGCGGTCGCGAACCGGCCGGCCAGCTCCTCCATGTCGGCCACGCCGTCGCGGCCCACGTAGTCCACGCACAGGTCGAGCATGTGCGCGCCCTCGCGGATCTGCTCGCGCGCCATCTCCACGCAGTCGTCCCAGCGGCCCTCCAGCATGGCCTCGCGGAACTTCTTCGACCCGTTGGCGTTGGTCCGCTCGCCGATCGCGAGGTAGGAGGTGTCCTGGCGGAACGGCACGGTCTGGTACAGCGAGGCGGCGCCCGGCTCGGGCTGCGGGCTGCGCTCGGTGGGGGTGACGTCCCGGACCCGCTCGACGACCCGGCGCAGGTGCTCGGGGGTGGTGCCGCAGCAGCCGCCGACCAGGGACAGGCCGTAGTCGCGGACGAAGTTCTCCTGCGCGTCGGCGAGCTCCGGCGCGGTCAGGGGGTAGTGGGCGCCGTCCTTGGTCAGCACCGGCAGGCCGGCGTTGGGCATGCAGGACAGCGGGACGCGGGCGTGGCGCGAGAGGTAGCGCAGGTGCTCGCTCATCTCGGCCGGGCCGGTCGCGCAGTTCAGGCCGATCATGTCGATGCCCAGCGGCTCCAGGGCCGTCAGCGCCGCGCCGATCTCCGAACCGAGCAGCATGGTGCCGGTCGTCTCGACCGTCACCGACACGATCAGCGGTACGTCGTACCCGGCGACCTCCATGGCGCGCCGGGCCGCGACGACCGAGGCCTTGGTCTGGAGCAGGTCCTGGGTGGTCTCCACGAGCAGGGCGTCGGCGCCGCCCGCGAGCAGTCCCTCGGCGTTCTGCTGGTAGGCGTCGCGGATCGCCGCGAAGGTGGTGTGGCCGAGGGTGGGCAGCTTGGTGCCGGGGCCCATCGAGCCGAGCACCCAGCGCTGCTGCCCCGTGGTCCGCGTGAACTCGTCGGCCGTCTCGCGGGCGATCCGGGCGCCCGCCTCGGACAGCTCGGTGATGCGGTCGGCGATGTCGTACTCGCCGAGGGCGCTGAGGTTGGCGCCGAAGGTGTTCGTCTCGACGCAGTCCACGCCCGCCTCGAAGTAGGCGGCGTGCACCGAGCGGACGATGTCCGGGCGGGTGACGTTGAGGACCTCGTTGCAGCCCTCCAGTTGCTGGAAGTCGTCCAGCGAGGGGTCCTGGGCCTGGAGCATGGTGCCCATCGCTCCGTCGGCGACCACCACACGGGTGGCCAGGGCCTCACGGAGCGCGGACGCGCGGGTCCGGCTGTCGGCGGAAGGGGTCGGCGGCAACGAGGCCATGTAAGGGGCTCCCTCGGAATGCGACGGCTGTCGGCTATGCGGCCGCCCGGTGTCCGGGCGGGGCGCACGGCGCCAGCGTAACCGGGAGCGGGTCGGGATGGGCAGGGCGTCCACGGGCCGGACTCCGATGGCGGAGGGGAGCACCGCCGTGGGACCGATGGGGGCCGCCGTACGCCTCACCGGCGGGCGGGCGTGCGGCGGACCGCCGGGCGGGCGTGCGACGGTCGGGCGGCGGCTGAGGAAACATGGGGCGGCCGACCATTAGCGAGAGGTCGGCATCGACCGGTAGTGTTCGACATTGCCGAACGGCGGCAGCGGCGTCGCGCGTCGACGGTCGAAGGGGACGGAGGCAGTACGGCGATGGCACGGAACATCCAGTCGCTCGAACGGGCGGCCGCGATGCTGCGACTGCTGGCGGGCGGCGAACGGCGGCTCGGCCTGTCGGACATCGCCTCGTCGCTGGGTCTCGCCAAGGGCACCGCCCACGGCATCCTGCGCACCCTCCAGCAGGAGGGCTTCGTCGAGCAGGACGAGGCCTCCGGGCGCTACCAGCTGGGCGCGGAGCTGCTGCGCCTCGGCACGACCTACCTGGACGTGCACGAACTGCGCGCCCGCGCCCTGGTGTGGACCGACGACCTGGCCCGGTCCAGCGGGGAGAGCGTCTACCTCGGCGTCCTGCACCAGCAGGGCGTGCTGATCGTGCACCACGTCTTCCGCCCCGACGACAGCCGGCAGGTCCTGGAGATAGGGGCCATGCAGCCGCTGCACTCCACGGCCCTGGGCAAGGTGCTGTCCGCCTACGACCCGGTCGCGCACAGCGAGGCCGTCGAGGCCGACCGCAAGGCGTTCACCGACCGGACCGTGTGCGAGCTGGAGGACTTCGAGCACCTCCTGGACCTCACGCGCGCGCGGGGCTACGCGGCGGACGTCGAGGAGACCTGGGAGGGCGTGGCCTCCGTCGCGGCCCCCATCCACGACCGGCGGCGCATGCCGGTCGGCTCGGTCGGTATCACGGGCGCGGTGGAGCGGCTGTGCCGGGACGGGGAGCTGCGCCCCGAGCTGATCGCCGCGGTGCGGGACTGCGCCCGCGCCGTCTCCCGGGACCTGGGCGCCGGGCGGTTCTGAGCGGTACGTACGCCCACGGGCGGCACCGGGACGCCGAAGGGCGTCCCGGCCTCAGCCATGCCCTGGACCGGGCGCAAGGGGCACAGGCCCGCAGACCGGGACCGAGACCCATAACCACCGGCGATCAATAACGATCGCATATTCGATAACAGAACTCTTGACGCACGCCGGGCGTCGAACAAGACTCCCGTCCATCGGTCGGCATTGTCGAACACCTACCGGCAATACGCGCTAGAGTGTGACAACGCCAAGGGCCGGCATCGCTCTCACCCCCTGAGGGCGCCAATCCCCGGAGGGACCCGGGGGTCGGCTTCCCTGGACGAAGGACAAAGGAGTCGCGGGTGTCCAGCTCCGACATCTTCATCGGCGAGACCATCGGTACCGCCATACTCATCCTGCTGGGCGGCGGAGTCTGCGCCGCCGTCACGCTGAAGGCCTCCAAGGCCCGCAACGCCGGCTGGCTCGCCATCACCTTCGGGTGGGGTTTCGCCGTGCTCACGGCGGTCTACACCTCGGCGCCGCTGTCCGGCGCCCACCTGAACCCGGCCGTCACCGTGGCTCTCGCGATCAAGGACGGCGACTGGGGCAACGTTCCGGCCTACTTCGCCGGCCAGCTGCTCGGCGCCATGATCGGCGCGGCCCTGGTGTGGCTCGCCTACTACGGGCAGTTCCACGCCCACCTCACCGACAAGGAGATCGTCGGCGGACCCGGGGCCCAGGCCACCGCCGCCAAGGCCGTCGAGGCGCAGGAGCAGGGCGCCGGCCCGGTCCTGGGCGTCTTCTCCACCGGCCCCGAGATCAGAGTCGTGTGGCAGAACCTCGCCACGGAGATCATCGGCACGGTCGTCCTGGTGCTGGCCGTCCTCACGCAGGGCCTGAACGACGAGGGCAACGGCCTGGGCACCCTGGGCGCCCTGGTCACTGCGCTGGTCGTCGTCTCGATCGGCCTCTCGCTCGGCGGCCCGACGGGCTACGCGATCAACCCGGCCCGCGACCTCGGTCCGCGCATCGTGCACGCCCTGCTCCCCCTGCCCAACAAGGGCGGCTCCGACTGGGGCTACGCCTGGATCCCGGTGGTCGGTCCGCTGATCGGCGGCGCCCTCGCTGCGGGTATCTACAACGTCGCCTTCGCCTAGGCACCGAGCTCGAACCCCGGGCCCGACGTGAACCCGGAGCACCGAGCCGCGCAGCACGCGCCGTACGCACCGCCCTTCATCCACGGAACTCCCAGGAGCACACAGTGACCGACGCCCACACCGCCGGCCCCTTCATCGCCGCCATCGACCAGGGCACCACCTCCTCCCGCTGCATCGTCTTCGACCGCGACGGCCGCATCGTCTCCGTCGACCAGAAGGAGCACGAGCAGATCTTCCCCAAGCCGGGCTGGGTCGAGCACGACGCCACCGAGATCTGGACCAACGTCCAGGAGGTCGTCGCCGGGGCCGTCGAGAAGGCCGGCATCACCCGCGACGACATCAAGGCCATCGGCATCACCAACCAGCGCGAGACCACCGTGCTGTGGGACAGGAACACCGGTGAGCCCGTCCACAACGCCATCGTCTGGCAGGACACCCGCACCGACGCCCTGTGCAAGGAGCTCGGCCGCAACGTCGGCCAGGACCGCTTCCGCCGCGAGACCGGCCTGCCCCTCGCCTCCTACTTCGCCGGTCCCAAGGCCCGCTGGCTGCTCGACAACGTCGACGGTCTGAAGGAGCGCGCCGAAGCGGGCGACATTCTCTTCGGCACGATGGACACTTGGGTCATCTGGAACCTGACCGGTGGCGTCGACGGCGGCAAGCACGTCACGGACGTCACCAACGCCTCGCGCACGATGCTGATGAACCTGCACACCATGCAGTGGGACGACAAGATCTGCGAGTCGATCGGCGTCCCGAAGCAGATCCTGCCCGAGATCCGCTCCTCCGCCGAGGTCTACGGCGAGATCAAGGGCGGCAAGCTCGGCGACCTGCTCGGCGGCATCCCGGTGGCCTCCGCGCTCGGCGACCAGCAGGCGGCCCTGTTCGGCCAGACCTGCTTCTCCGAGGGCGAGACCAAGTCGACGTACGGCACCGGCACCTTCATGGTGATGAACACCGGTGACAAGATCATCAACTCCTACAGCGGCCTGCTGACCACCGTCGGCTACAAGATCGGCGACCAGGACACGGTCTACGCCCTGGAGGGCTCGATCGCCGTCACCGGCTCGCTGGTGCAGTGGATGCGCGACCAGATGGGCCTGATCTCCACCGCCGCCGAGATCGAGACCCTCGCCCTGTCGGTCGAGGACAACGGCGGCGCGTACTTCGTGCCGGCCTTCTCCGGCCTGTTCGCCCCGTACTGGCGCTCCGACGCCCGCGGTGTGATCGCCGGCCTGACCCGGTACGTCACCAAGGCGCACCTGGCGCGCGCCGTGCTGGAGGCCACCGCCTGGCAGACGCGGGAGATCGCCGACGCCATGACGAAGGACTCCGGCGTGGAGCTGGCCGCCCTCAAGGTCGACGGCGGCATGACCTCCAACAACCTGCTGATGCAGACCCTCGCCGACTTCGTGGACGCCCCCGTGGTGCGCCCGATGGTCGCCGAGACCACCTGCCTCGGCGCCGCCTACGCCGCCGGCCTCGCCGTCGGCTTCTGGAACAGCACCGACGACCTGCGCGCCAACTGGCGCCGGGCCGCCGAGTGGACCCCCCGCATGGACGCGGAGACCCGCGCCCGTGAGTACAAGAACTGGCTCAAGGCCGTCGAGCGGACCATGGGCTGGCTCGAGGACGACGAGAACTGACCGCAGCTCTCGAACTCTGATGAGGAGCAAGAACCCGAAATGACCAGTCAGCCCACCCTGCAGTCCGTGCCTGCCCTGGGCACGCACCCGGCCTACGGCTCCAACCCGAGCCGAGCCGAGACCCGGGAGCAGCTCGCCAAGGCGTCGTACGACCTCCTCGTGATCGGCGGCGGCATCCTGGGCATCTCCACCGCCTGGCATGCCGCGCAGTCCGGGCTCAGGGTGGCCCTGGTCGACGCCGGCGACTTCGCCGGTGCCACCTCCTCCGCCTCCTCCAAGCTGCTCCACGGCGGTCTGCGCTACCTGCAGACCGGCGCGGTGAAGCTGGTGGCGGAGAACCACTTCGAGCGCCGTGCGGTCTCCCGCCAGGTGGCCCCCCACCTGGCGAACCCGCTCACGTTCTACCTCCCCGTGTACAAGGGCGGGCCGCACGGCGCGGCGAAGCTCGGGGCGGGCGTCTTCGCCTACTCCGCGCTGTCGGCCTTCGGCGACGGCGTGGGGCACCTGCTCTCGCCGGCCAAGGCCGCGCAGGACGTGCCCGAGCTGCGCACCGAGAACCTCAAGGCCGTGGCCGTGTACGGCGACGACCAGATGAACGACGCGCGCATGGCGCTGATGACGGTCCGCGCGGCCGTCGAGGCCGGTGCCGTCGTCCTCAACCACGCCGAGGTGACCGGCCTGCGCTTCACCCGGGGCCGGGTCACGGGCGCCGAGCTGAAGGACCGGCTGTCCGGCGACGAGTTCGGCGTCAGCGCCCGGCTGGTGCTGAACGCGACCGGTCCGTGGGTCGACCACCTGCGCAGGATGGAGAACCCGGACGCGGCGCCCTCCATCCGCCTGTCGAAGGGCGCGCACCTGGTCCTGAAGCGCACCTCCCCCTGGAAGGCCGCGCTCGCCACCCCGATCGACAAGTACCGCATCACCTTCGCCCTCCCCTGGGAGGACATGCTGCTGCTCGGCACCACCGACGAGGTGTTCGAGGGCGACCCGGCGGACGTCTCGGTCACCGAGCAGGACATAGCCCAGATCCTCGACGAGGCCGCCTTCTCGGTCCGCGACCAGCAGCTCAGCCGCGACCTGATCACGTACTCCTTCGCCGGTCTGCGCGTGCTGCCGGGCGGCCCCGGCGACACGGCCAAGGCCAAGCGCGAGACGGTCGTCACCGAGGGCCGGGGCGGGATGCTGTCCGTCGCGGGCGGCAAGTGGACCACCTTCCGCCACATCGGCCGGACGATCATGAAGAAGCTGGAGTCGCTGCCCGGCCACCCGCTGGGCGAGGACTTCGAGCCGGTCGCCTCGCTGCCGAAGAAGCTGCCGCTGCCCGGTGTCGCCAACCCGCGGGCGGTCGCCCACCGGCTCCTGGTCGACGGCCCGGCGCCCGGCCCGCGCATGGCGGCCGACACCGCCCGGCACCTGGCCACCCACTACGGCTCGCTCGCCTTCGACATCGCCCGGCTGGCCAACGACGACCCGGCGCTCGCCGAGCGCGTCCACCCGGACGCCCCGGAGATCTGGGCGCAGGTCGTCTGGGCCCGGGACCACGAGTGGGCCGAGACGGCCGACGACGTGCTGCGCCGGCGCACGACCCTGACGATCCGGGGCCTGGCCACCGACGAGGTCCGCGCCCAGGTGCAGGACCTGCTCGACAAGAAGTAACGGCCCGCGCCGGACGGGCACCGGCTCCCCCGCACGGGAGCCGGTGCCGGAGGGGGCGGCTCCGCGCCGACGGAGCCGCCCCCTCCGCTGTACCGGCCGGGAAGCCCGGTCCTGACCTGCGGCGGCCCCCATAATGACGGGACACATCGGAGGTCTGATCAAGGGGAGGCCGGCCATGGCCGTCACCGACGAGGCGATCGAGAAGATCAAGGGGATGATCGTCTCCGGCGCGCTGCGCCCCGGGGACCGGCTGCCCAAGGAGAGCGAGCTCGCCGCCGACCTGGGACTGTCCCGCAACTCGCTGCGGGAGGCGGTGCGCGCGCTGTCGCTGATCCGCATCCTGGACGTACGGCAGGGCGACGGGACGTACGTCACCAGCCTCGACCCGCAACTCCTGCTGGAGGCGCTGAGCTTCGTCGTGGACTTCCACCGCGACGACACCGTGCTGGAGTTCCTGGCGGTGCGCCGGATCCTGGAGCCGGCCGCCACGGCGATGGCGGCGAGCCGGATCAGCGAGCGGCAACTCGACGCGCTGTCGGCCCAGTTGGACATGCTGGGCGACGACCCGTCGGTGGAGGACCTGGTCGCCTGCGACCTGGAGTTCCACCGGGGGATCGTGCGCGGCGCCGGCAACTCCGTGCTGTGCTCGCTGCTGGACGGCCTGTCGGGCCCCACCACCCGGGCCCGCTTCTGGCGCGGCCTCACCCAGGAGGACGCCGTCGGCCGCACGCTGCGCGAGCACCGGGCGATCCTCGCGGCGCTGCGCGACCGGGACGCGGAGGCCGCGCGGTCGTGGGCGACGGTGCACATCGCGTCCGTGGAGCAGTGGCTGCGCTCGACGCTGTGAAGTGCCCCTTCCGGCTGGCCGTCCGGACCGGCGGGGACGACAGGTCGGATGACTCTCGGGTGTCCCGGGGCGACTCGCGGGGCAGTGATGGGGGCACTCCCCCGTACGAGGGGGCTGCGGGCGCCCCCGCGCCACGCCGTAAGGTTGGTGCGTACGCGAGGGCACGTCGGAAGGAGGCGCTGGGTGATCGAGCTCGAGGGGGTTCCCGAGCTGATCGACCCGGTCATGGTGGCCGCGTTCGAGGGCTGGAACGATGCCGGCGACGCCGCCTCCACCGCGGTCGCGCATCTGGAACGGGAGTGGAAGGGCGAGGTGTTCGCGGCGCTGGACGCCGAGGACTACTACGACTTCCAGGTCAACCGCCCCACCGTGTTCATGGACGGCGGCGTCCGCAAGATCACGTGGCCGACGACGCGGCTTTCGGTGGTCCGGGTCGGCGGTGACAAGCCGCGCGACCTCGTGCTGGTCCGGGGCATCGAGCCGTCCATGCGGTGGCGTTCGTTCTGCAACGAACTGCTCGGCTTCGCCCACGAGCTGGGCGTGGAACTGGTGGTCGTCCTGGGCGCCCTGCTGGGCGACACCCCGCACACCCGCCCGGTGCCGATCAGCGGCACCACGTCGGACCCGGACCTGGCCCGCCGCATGGGCCTGGAGGAGACCAAGTACGAGGGGCCCACGGGCATCGTCGGCGTGCTCCAGGAGGCCTGCACGCACGCGGGCGTCCCGGCCGTGTCGCTGTGGGCGGCCGTGCCGCACTACGTGTCGCAGCCGCCGAACCCGAAGGCCACGCTGGCCCTCCTCAACCGCCTGGAGGACCTGATCGACGTGCGCATCCCGCTGGGCGAACTGCCCGAGGACGCGCGCGCGTGGCAGGTGGGCGTGGACCAGCTGGCCGCCGAGGACAGCGAGGTCGCCGAGTACGTCCAGACGCTGGAGGAGGCCCGGGACACCGCGGAGTTGCCGGAGGCGTCGGGCGAGGCGATCGCCCGCGAGTTCGAGCGCTACCTGCGGCGCCGGGACGGGGCCACGGGTCCGTCGGGCGGGCACGCGACCGCCGAGGGCGGCGACGGGACGTCGTACCTGCGGGACAGCCCCGGGGGGCGGACGCGTCCGCCGAAGCCGCCGAAGCCGGGCACCGAGGACGAGGACTCGCCGGAGGACTGAGCCCGCGGGCCGCACACGTACGAGGGGCGCCCCCCGGCCGGGGGGCGCCCCTCGTACGTGTGCGGCCCTGGGCGTGGCCTACAGGGCGACGCCCAGCAGCGCGTCCACCGCCCGCGAGACGACTCCGGGCGCCGCCGGGTCCGTACCGCCGGTCTCCTGCTGGAGCACCACCCAGCGGTCCACCGCGGCGAGCGCGGCGGGCGCGTCCAGGTCGTGGGCGAGGGCGTCGCGGATCTCCTCGACGAGCGCGTCGGCGCCGGGGCCGTCGGGCCGCGACACGGCGGCCCGCCACCGGCCCAGACGGGCGACGGCGTCCTGGAGCACCTGGTCGGTCCACTCCCAGTCGGAGCGGTAGTGGTGGGCGAGCAGCGCCAGGCGGATGGCCGCCGGGTCGACGCCCTCGCGGCGCAGCTGCGAGACGAAGACCAGGTTGCCCTTGGACTTGGACATCTTCTCGCCGTGCAGGGCGACCATGCCGGCGTGCACGTACGCCTTGGCCATGGGGAACTCGCCGGTGAGCGCCTGGGCGTGCGAGGCGCCCATCTCGTGGTGCGGGAAGGCGAGGTCGGAGCCGCCGCCCTGCACGTCGAAGCCCATGCCGAGGTGGTCCAGGGCGATGGCCACGCACTCGATGTGCCAGCCGGGCCGCCCGCGGCCCAGGGAGCCGCCGTCCCAGCTCGGCTCGCCGGGCCGGGCGGCCATCCACAGCATCGGGTCGACCGGGTTCTTCTTGCCGGGCCGGTCCGGGTCGCCGCCGCGCTCGGCGGACAGCATCCGCATGGCGGCGGCGTCGAGGTGCGAGACCCTGCCGAAGTTCGGGTCGGACTCGACGGAGAAGTAGATGTCGCCGTCGAGCTCGTAGGCGGCACCGAGGTCGCGCAGCCGCTCGACGAGCGGCACGATGCCGGGTATGGCCTCCACGGCGCCTATGTAGTGCCGCGGCGGGAGCATCCGCAGGGCCGTCATGTCCTCGCGGAAGAGGGCCGTCTCCTTCTCGGCGAGGGCGGTCCAGTCGACGCCGTCCCGCTCGGCCCGCTCCAGCAGCGGGTCGTCGACGTCGGTGACGTTCTGGACGTAGTGAACCTGCCGCTTGGTGTCGAGCCACACGCGCTGCACGAGGTCGAACGCGTTGTACGTCGCCGCGTGCCCCAGGTGGGTGGCGTCGTACGGGGTGATGCCGCAGACGTAGATGCGGGCGACGGGACCGGGGTCGAGGGTGACCAGACCGCCGGTCGCGGTGTCGTGGATCCTCAGGTCGCGGCCCTGACCAGGCAGGGCGGGGACCTCGGAAGCGGGCCAGGCATGCATGCCTTGAGCCTAACCGGACGGATGGTCCGCATACGAACCGGAGCGGGCCGGATGGCCGGGAAGGCGTTCTTGCGCCCGGCCGCGGTCTGTGCTCACACGGGCGGCCAGGGGATCGCCGGCCACTCCCCGCTCGGCTCGGGGTGCCGGCCGGAGGCGAGCAGCGCGTCGACCCGCGCCCGGGTGGCGTCCAGTTCGGCGGCGGTGATCAGCTCCGCCAGCCGCCCGGCGAGCGCGCCGCCCTGCGCGAGGCCCTTGCGCAGCCCTTCGAGGACGCCGAGCGCCTCCTCGGTGAGCGGCTCCCCCGCCCAGCCCCACAGCAGCGTGCGCAGCTTGTTCTCGGCGTTGAAGGTCACGCCGTGGTCGATGCCGTACAGCCGCCCGTCCCCGGCGGGCAGCAGGTGCCCGCCCTTGCGGTCGGCGTTGTTGATCACTGCGTCGAGGACGGCGAGCCGCCGCAGCCGCGTGTCGTCGGCGTGCACGAGCAGCGCGGTCCGGCCGGCCCCGACCTCCGCGAACCCGATCGCCTTCCAGCCGGGCCCGGGTTCCTCCCCGTCCACCAGGGCGAGCAGCTCGTCCTGCGCCGTCACCTCGATCCACAGCTGGCACATGCCCTCGCCGTACGGCCCGTCGCGCAGCACGGTGGGCGGCACCAGGCCCCAGCCGGTCGCCTCGGAGACCTCGTACGCGGCGACTTCGCGCTGCGCGAGCGTGCCGTCGGGGAAGTCCCACAGGGGGCGTTCCCCGGCGACCGGCTTGTAGACGCACGCGGCCTCCTGCCCGTCGAGGGCGACGGTGCAGTACAGCGCGGCGTTGGACGCCTCACGGATGCGTCCGCGGACGGTCAGCTCGCCGCTCGTCAGGAGTTCGGCCGCCGTCACGCTCCGCGGCGGTATCCGTTCTGGCGCGGACATACGTGTCCTTCCGGGTCGAGCGGGAGGCTGCACAGCGGGCACGGCGGCCGCCCGGCGTTGACGACGTCGAGGGCGCGCTTGGCGAAGGCCCGGGCCTGCGCGCCGGTGAGCCGGACCCGCAGCATCGGGGGCCCGTTCTCCTCGTCCTGGAGCAGCCGCTCCTCGGCCTCGGCGAGGTCCTCCTCGGAGTCGGCGTCGAGCTCCACGAGGGCCTGCGCCTCCACGATCATGCGCTGGTCCTCGCCGTCCCAGGCCAGCGCCATGGTGCCGACGCGGAACTCCTCCTCGACGGGGGTGTCCAGCGGCGCGGTGTCGGTGATCTCCGACGGCGCCATGGCGGGGACGGCGGCGCTGCCGCCGCTCCGGCGCACGACCTCGTCGAGCAGCTCTTCCATGCGCTCGGCGAGCGCGGCGACCTGCGTCTTCTCCAGGGCCACGCTGGTCACCCGGGAGCCGGCGGTGGCCTGGAGGAAGAACGTACGGCGCCCTGGCAGTCCGACCGTACCGGCCACGAAGCGGTCCGGTTGGTCGTAGAGGAACACCTGACGGGACACGTCCTGTCTCCATGGGAATCGAGGGAATCAGTGGGTAACGGCACTGTGCGACCGCTTCACCCTACTGCTCGGGACGATCACGGTGCGCCCGCACCGCCCCCCACCGGGGCGTCGTCGCCCGGCGGCTGCTCGCACGGCACCAGGGACGCGAAGTCCCCGGTGTCGCCGAGGCGGACGAGGAACGGCCTGAGCCGGGTGTAGCGGATCGCGGTGATGGAACACGGTTCGACGGCGATCCGCTGGAAGAGGTCGAGATGAAGTCCGAGTGCGTCGGCGACGAGCGACTTGATGATGTCGCCGTGCGAACACATGAGATAGACGGCGTCGGGGCCGTGGTCGCGCTCCACGCGCGCGTTCCACTCGCGCACCGCTTCGGCGGCGCGCGTCTGCATCGCGCGCATGGACTCGCCGCCGGGGAACGCGGCCGCCGACGGGTGGGCCTGCACCACCTCCATGAGGGGCTCGTCCTTGAGCTCGGCGAGCTTGCGGCCCGACCAGTCCCCGTAGTGGCACTCCCCGATCCGCTCGTCGGTGTGCTCGGTGAGGCCGGGACGGGCCTGCAGGAGCGGCCGGACCGTCTCCCGGCAGCGTTGCAGGGGGCTGGTGACGACCTCGGCGAGGGGCAGTTCGGCGAGCCGTCCGGGCAGGGCGGCGGCCTGGGCGGCCCCGCGGTCGTCGAGTCCGACGCCGGGCGTCCAGCCGGCGAGCAGTCCCTCGGTGTTGGCGGTGGAACGTCCGTGCCGGACCAGGATCAGCGTGGGCATGCGGCCCAGCGTAGGCGTTCGCCGCGCCGGGATGCCGTTCGAGTGACAGGAGAATGCGCTTCGTGATCGTCGACTGTGCCATCTACCGTGACGGACACCGGACGGAGGGTCCCGAGGACTTCTCCGACGCGCTGGGCGAGGCACGGGCGGCGGGGGGCTTCGTGTGGATCGGGCTGCACGAGCCGACGGAGGAGGAGTTCGCGCACGTCACCCAGGAGTTCGCCCTGCACCCGCTGGCCGTCGAGGACGCTCTGAAGGCCCACCAGCGGCCCAAGCTGGAGATCTACGACGACTCGCTCTTCGTGGTCCTCAAGCCGGTGGTGTACGAGCCGCGGAGCGACACGGTCTCCACCGGCGAGATCATGGTGTTCCTGGGCGATTCCTTCGTGGTGACCGTCCGGCACGGCGAGGGCGCCCCGCTGAAGGCCGTGCGGCGCCGTCTGGAGCACGAGCCGGAGCTGCTGGGCGAGGGCCCCACCTCGGTGCTGTACGCGATCGCCGACGCGGCCGTGGACCACTACCTGGACGTGGCGACCGAGCTGCAGACCGACCTGGAGGAGCTGGAGGCGGAGGTCTTCTCCCCGGAGGACGGCGGCTCGCGGCACACCGCGTCCCGCATCTACAACTTCAAGCGGCAGGTCCTGGAGTTCCGCCGGGCGACCGGGCCGCTGAGCCCGCCGATGAGCCGGCTGGCGGGCACGGCCGGCTCCGGTGTGGTGGTGCCCTTCGTGAACGACAAGGCCCGCCCGTTCTTCCGCGACGTCAGCGACCACCTCACGCGCGTGAACGAGTCGGTGGACGGCCTGGACCGGCTGGTGACGGACATCCTCTCGGCGCACCTGGCGCAGATGAGCGTGCGGCAGAACGACGACATGCGGAAGATCTCCGCGTGGGCGGCCATGGCCGCGATCCCCACGATGGTCGCCGGCGTCTACGGCATGAACTTCGAGCACATGCCGGAGCTGCGCTGGACGTGGTCCTACCCGACGCTGATCGCCCTCACGGTGGCCCTGGAGGTGCTGGTGTTCCGGCTGTTCAAGCGGCGAGGGTGGCTGTAGCGGGCCCGCTCAGCCGAATCCGGGGGCCGGGGCGGCCGGTCCGCCCAGGGCGTCGCGGCGCTCCGGCATCCGCAGGGTCACCATCCGGCGCCAGCCGGCCAGCCGCTCGTACCCGTACACGGCGTGGATGCCCGCGGCCAGGACCGCCGACCTGGCCCGGGACCAGCCGAGGAGGCGGCCCATGCGGGCCATGACCGCGAGGCTGACGTCCCGGTGGATCCGGATCTCGGCGAGCGCGCACGCGCGCAGGGTGCGCTGGACGGCCCGGCCGTGCCCGGCCCGCGCGAGACGCAGCAGCTCCTCGTGGCAGTAGGCGAGGTGGTTGTCCTCGTCGTGCGCGATCTGCCGGACGGCGCGGCCGAGGTCGGGGTGGTCGGAGAAGTGCCTGCGGAGCAGGTCCATCTGCTCGGAGGCGCGCTGCTCGGTGACCCTGCTGTGCGCGAGGTAGGTGACGACGTCCCCGACGGTGAGCGGCTCGTCGCGCCGGAGCCGGTCGTGGGCGAGGCCGATGCCGGCGCGTTCCAGGAGCATGGTGTAGTCGGTCTCCGGCGGGACGGGGACCGGGTCGAGGCCGCGCTTCCTCAGCAGGGCGGTGAAGATGCGGCCGTGCTTGTCCTCGTCGGCGCCGTGGCGGGCGATCTTGGGCGCGAGCGCGCGCTCGGCACCGGGGACGAGCGCGGCGATGCGGGCGTTCTCCCAGCCGCCCTGCGCCTCGCCGCCGGCGGCGATCGAGCAGAACAGGGCGAAGGCCCGGTCGTCGTCGAGGATCTCCTGGAACAGGCTCTTGGCCGAGAGCATCGTGGGCACCTCTCTGCAGGGGTTCCGCGGAGATCGAGTCAAACGCCGCGGGAGGGCCGCTGCAACAGGGGTGTCGGGCCGCTGCGCCGATGGGAGGACGCGCGGCGGGAGGCGCCGGACCGCGCGGCGGCGTAACCGCGCGGGCCGCGGCGCGTTGTTCCGCGTGACGGCCGTGGCGGGGAAGACCCCCGAGCCCCCACCACGGCCGCGGAAACCTCCGGTGCGGTCACCGCGTCACGCGAGACCGGCCCGCTCCAGGGCCTCGACGCCGGCGCGGAGCGCGGCGAGCCGCTCGTCGAGGGTGAAGCCGGCGGGGGCGAGCGTGAGGGTCGTGACCCCGGCCGCCGCGTAGGCCTTCATCCGGTCCGCGATGCGGTCGACCGAGCCGAGCAGCGTGGTTTTGTCGATCAGGTCGTGCGGAACGGCGGCCGCGGCGCCCTGCTTGTCGCCGGACAGGTACTTGTCCTGGATCTCGGCGGCCTCCTTCTCGTAGCCCATGCGCCGGGCGAGCTGGTTGTAGAAGTTCTGCTTGCGGCTGCCCATGCCGCCGACGTACAGCGCGGTGTAGGGGCGGAAGGTGTCCGCGAGGGCCGCCACGTCCTTGTCGTCGCCGACCGCGAGCGGGAGGGTCGGGCAGACGTCGAACCCGTCGAGGGTCTTGCCGGCCCTGGCGCGTCCGGCGCGCAGGTGCCCGACCGCGGTCTCCTCCAGGTGGTCGGCGGAAGGGAAGATCAGCAGGGCGCCGTCGGCGATCTCACCGGTCTGTTCGAGGTTCTTGGGGCCGATCGCGGCGATGTACAGCGGGATGTGCTCGCGCTGCGGGTGCACGGTGAGCTTGAGGGGCTTGCCGGGGCCGCCGGGCAGGGGCAGGGTCCAGTGCTCGCCCTCGTGGCTCAGCCGCTCGCGGCTCATCGCCTTGCGGACGATCTCGACGTACTCGCGGGTGCGGGCCAGTGGCTTGTCGAACTTGACGCCGTACCAGCCCTCGGAGACCTGCGGGCCGGAGACGCCGAGGCCGAGGCGGAAGCGGCCGCCGGAGAGGGAGTCGAGGGTGGCGGCCGTCATCGCCGTCATCGCGGGCTGGCGGGCGGGGATCTGGAAGATGGCGGAGCCGACGTCGATGCGCTCGGTCCGGGCGGCGACCCACGCCAGGACGGTGGCGGCGTCGGAGCCGTAGGCCTCGGCGGCCCAGCAGACCGCGTACCCGAGCCGGTCCGCCTCCTGCGCGACGGCCAGGTTGTCCGCGTCCATTCCGGCACCCCAGTAGCCGAGGTTGATACCGAGCTGCATGGCCGATTCCCCTTACTGATCAGTAACGTCCCTTGGCGCAGACCTTAGCGCGGGGGGAGTGCCGGGCGGTATGCCCGCGGCCGCCCGGACGGGTGGCGCCCGCGGGGCGCCGGGCCTGTGGAAATCGGTTGTCCACAGGCCACCGATACGGAGGTTCTGGCCAGTAATCTCCACGCCATGGAGCAGAGGCATCTCGGCCGCACCGGCCTGCGCGTGTCCCGCATCGGTCTCGGCACCCTCACCTGGGGCAGGGACACCGACGAGCACGACGCCGCGGACCTCCTGAAGACCTTCTGGGAGGCGGGCGGGACCCTCGTCGACACGGCCGACGTCTACGGCGACGGGGAGGCCGAGTACCTGCTCGGCCGGCTCCTGGACGGCCTGGTGCCGCGCCGGGACCTGGTCATCTCGACGAAGGCCGGCAGCGTGCCGGACCCCGACCGCCGGTTCGACGGCTCGCGCGGCCACCTGCTCGCCGCCCTCGACGCCTCGCTGGCCCGCCTCGGCACGGACCACGTCGACGTGTGGCACGTCCACGCCTTCGACCCGGACACCCCGCTGGAGGAGACCCTCCACGCCCTCGACCTGGCGGTGGGCAGCGGGCGGGCCCGCTACGCCGGCGTCTCCAACTTCTGCGGCTGGCAGCTCGCCAAGGCGGCGACCTGGCAGCTGGCGGCGCCGGGCACGCGGACCCGGCTGGCGAGCACGCAGATGGAGTACTCGCTGCTCCAGCGCGGCGTGGAGCGGGAGGTGCTGCCGGCCGCGCTGGACCTGGGCATCGGGCTGCTGCCGTCGTCGCCGCTGGGCCGCGGGGTGCTGACCGGCAAGTACCGGGGCGCGACGCCGCCCGACTCGCGCGGGGCGTCCGAGCACTTCGCGCCGTTCGTCGCGCCGTACCTCGACGACACCGCGAGCCGGATCGTGGACGCCGTGACGACGGCGGCGGACGGGCTGGCGGTCACCCCGCTCCAGGTGGCCCTGGCGTGGGTCCGCGACCGGCCCGGCGTGGCCGCGCCGGTGGTCGGCGCGCGCAACGCGCGGCAGCTCACGGCGGCACTGTCAGTGGAGGCGCTTAGTCTTCCTGACGAGATCTGCCGGGCGCTCGACGATGTGTCGGCGCCGGTGCACCGCTATCCCGATCACGACTGGAGCACGCTGTGAGCACGGAGCCCGAGACCACGGAGGACGCCGAGCCGGGGACGCCGCGTCCCACGGCGCGGGACGGCGGCGCCCCGCAGGCCGAGGGCGCGGAGGAGGCGGCGGCCGCCGGTTCGGGCGGGGAGAACGCTGTCGGTACGGACGCGGAGGACGCCGCCAACACGGACTCGGAGGATGCGACGGACGCCGCCGGCACGGACCCGGAGGACGCGACGGCCCCGGAGAATGCGACGGACGCGACGGACGCCGACGCGGGCGGGGCGGGCGCCGGTGACGCCGGTACCGGTGGTGCCGGCGCGGGTGAGGGCGGGGCGGCCGGGCAGTTGTCCGAGGCCGAGGCCGAGCTGCTGGCCCAGCGCATCGAGCGGGAGCGCATCGAGCGACGCAAGGCCGAGAAGCAGAAGCCGATCGAGGCCGGCGCCAAGCTGAGCGGCACGGCGGCCGATCTGCTCGCCGCCGTGCGGGCCGTGGAGAGCGGCGAGAAGCCGGTGCGCACGGCGTTCGGCGCGCAGGAGCCCGCGCCGCGCCCCATGCCCGAGCCGGTGCGCCCGCCGCGGCCCGCACCGGCCGGGACCGCCGCCCCCGCCCCGTCGGAGGGCACCGTGCGGGCCGTGCGGGGCGTGCTGGCCGAGGGCGGCGCGCCCGAGACGCTCGCGGCGCCGGTCGCCGCGGTGCTCGGGGAGGGCGCCGAAGAGCTCCTGCGCTCCGATCCCTGGCAGTTGCTGCGGGTCACGGGGGTGCGGCCCGAGCAGGCCGACGGGTTCGCGCGGGCGCTGCTCGGCCCGGAGTGCGGCCCGGGCGACGCGCGGCGGGGCCGGTCGCTGACCGTCTGGCTCCTGGAGCAGGCGGCGCTGGCCGGGCACACCGCCCTGGAGATGCCGGCGCTCACCGCCGCGCTCGCCCGGCGCGGCGTGCCGGACGCAGACGCCGCCGTGCAGGACGCCCTGGCGGAGGGCGAGGCGCTGGCCTTCCAGGACGGCCCGGACGAGCCCGGCGCGGAGGAGGACGAGGAGTCCGGTGCGGAGGAGGCGCCTCCGGTGCCGGTCCTGGTCGGGCTGGAGCGGTACGCGCTCGCGGAGGAGAGCCTCGCCGACGGGCTGGCCCGGCTGGTCAACTCCGTTCCCGGGCAGGACGGTCCGGCGCAGGAGTGGGAGCGCGCCGCCGCGGCGGCCGGGGGGTCGGCCGGTGAGCTGATCCGCGCGGTGGCCTCGCACGGCCTGGTCGTGCACACCGGCGGGGCGGCCTCGTCGGCCGAGCCGGCGGCCCTGCTGCACGCGGCGCGCGGCCTCGGGCTGCGCGCCTGGGCCGCCGCGCACAGCCCGGTCGGCCGCGACCGCTTCACGGCCCTGCTGCGGCAGCCGGACCTGCCCGGCGCCCCCGGTGCGGCGCCCGCCGGGCCGGGCACGGCGCCCGTCGCCACCGTCGCGGGTCTGCTCGCCGGTGCCGAGGGCCCGGGGCGGGACGGGGACGGCGCCCTGGATCTCGACCTCCTCGTGGTGCTCGACGCCCCGCAGCTGGACGTCGAGACGGCGGCGCTGCTCACCGAGTCGCTGCCGGACGGCGCCCGGCTGGTGCTGGCCGGGGACCCCGGCGTGCTGTGGTCGGTGGGCCCGGGGCGGGTCTTCGCGGACGTGCTGGCCGCCCGTGTCTGCCCGCAGGTCGCCTCGCGGCGGCCCGACCCCGGGCCGCTGGGCGAACTGGTCTCGGGCATCGGCGCCGGCGAGCTGCTCCAGGTCGAGGCCCCCGGCAAGGAAGTGGTGATCGTGCCCGTGCGGGACGCGGGCGAGGCGGTGCACCGGACCGTGCAGCTCGTCGCGGACTCGGTGCCGCGCGCGCTCGGCGTCCCCGCCGAGGAGACCCAGGTGATCACGCCGGGGCACGGCGGCGCGGTCGGCACCCGGGTGCTCAACGCGGCGCTGAAGGAGCGGCTCAACCCCGGTCCCGGGCGCTTCGGCGGCTTCGACCCCGGCGACCGGATCGTCTACTCCCCCGCCCCGGGGCGTGCGCTGCCGGGCCGCGTGGTGAAGGCCGACGCCGAGGGGCTGCACCTGTCGTGCGCGGGCGAGGCCGTCGTCGTGCCGAAGGAGCGGGTCGAGGGCGTCGTGCGGCACGGGTGGGCGCTGACCGCGCACCAGGCGGCCGGGGCCCGCTGGCCGGCGGTGGTCGTGGTGCTGCCCGGGGACGCCGCGCAGGCGCTGAGCCGTCCCTGGGTCTACACGGCGTTCGGCCGGGCCGAGCGGCACCTGTCCGTGGTGCACGGGGTGGAGCAGGCGCTGCCCCGGGCCGTGGCGGAGGTGCCGGCCAAGCCCCGCACGACCCGGCTGCCGTCGCTGCTCGCCCCGCAGGTCACGGCGGCCGGCTGACCCCGGTCCGCGACGTACGACGGCGGTGGGGGGGGGGGGGGGCCCCCCCCCCCCCCCCGCCGGGGGGCCGGGGGGGGGGGGGGGGGGCCCGCCGCGCCCCCCCCCCCCCGCCCCCGCCCGGCCCCCCCCGCGCCCCCCCCCCCGGGGCGCCCCG
>NZ_JBITSF010000003.1:333433-468156 GCF_044540485.1 Streptomyces sp. NPDC085946
CGCGCCTCCCCCCGCTGGCCGGGGGGGCGGGCGCCCCCCGGCCCGCGCCGCCCGCGGGGGGGGCCCGGGGGGCCCCCCCGCCCCCCCCGCCGTCGTTCCGTCCGGGTCGTGCGTCGGCGGACCGCGCGTCAGCGGACCGCGCGTCAGCGGTCCGCGCGTCAGCGGTCCGCGCGTCAGCGGTCCGCGCGTCAGCGGTCCGCGCGTCAGCGGTCCGCGTCCAGCGGCTCCAGGTCCTCGTCCTCGTCCTCGTCGAGATCGGTGTCGAGTTCGTCCTCGATCACGTCGTCGTCATCGGCCGTGTCGACGTCGTCGTCGAACACCGCGCTGACGTCGAAACGGCAGATCACCCGCTGCTCGTCGACCTGGTCGAACGGGGCCTCCAGCCACTCGCCGGGATCGGCCGGTTCGTCCGCCGCCGTCACCCACAGCGTCGAGTCGCCCTCCTCCAGGCCGAACTCCTTGTGCCGGGAGGCGATCTCGTCCGGCTCGAACTCGCCGAACAGCAGCCCGAGCGCGCCGTGCACCGTGCCGGAGGCGTGCGGTCCCGTGTCCTCGTCGGCCGCCTCGATCCGCTGGGCCTGGGCCAGCAGCCGCTGCGGCTCCGCCACGGCGTAGTCACGGCGGATCAGCACGCTCAGCGCGTTCGGTTCCTCGGGGCCCGTGTACGGCGGCAGCGCGTCCTCCGCTCCGGGGATCTCGAAGGGCGTGACCTCGTCGTAGCGGTCGTAGAGCAGTTCGTCGTACACCTCTGCGGCCGCGGCCAGCTGGTTGAACGCCTCGTAGACGGCCGGGTCGTCCTCACCCGACCTGCGTTCGACCGCGGCCAGGTGGCGGTCGAGCGCGGTCTTGACCGCCTCGGCGGCGGCGCGTACCTCGGCAGCGGTGGGCTGCGCAGCATCAGACATAGTGCAGACGCTATCCGTACCGGGCCCGTGCCCGCACAATAGATGCGATGCCGGAATACGAATTTGTCGACGTGTACGTGCCGCGCGGGGTCTCCCGCAAGGAGGCGACACGTCTGCTGACGGACCATGCAGAGTACGGACACTGGGAGTTGTACCGCCTGAGCCTGCTGCGCGACGGCAGCCGCAGGGTGCGGTTGCGGCGGCGGATCATCCGCCAGGTACGCGCCACGTGGTGAGGTGACACGGACGGAAGCGGACCCCGCCCGGGCGGGGTCCGCTCCGTGTGTCCGGGTCACGTCGTGCCCGTGGCCCGGCCGGCGTCGTGCCCGGGTTCAGGCCGACGCCCGTGCCCTGCGGTACAGGACCGCGCCGGCCAGCAGCGCTCCGGCGCCGACCGGCAGGACCAGACCCATCGGCAGGTCGCTGCCGGTGTGCGCGAGCTGGGCCGCGGCGTCGGGCCGGGTGACGGACGGGACGCCCGGCCGGCTGACGTGCGAGGAGCCGCCCGGCGCCCCGCCGTCCGCGGTGGGCGGCGTGCCCGGGGTGCCGGGGTGGCCGGACTCGGGGCCGCCCGGCTTGCCGGGGGTGCCGGAGTCGCCCGGGCCACCGGGGTTCCCCGGAGTGCCGGGGCCGCCGGGAGTGCCGGGGCCGCCCGGGGTACCGGGCGTCTCGCCGCCCCCGCCCGGCGGGGTGGTGTGCTGTCCGCCGGAGCCGCCGTTCGCGCAGTCGTTGCCGGTGGTGGCGTTGCCGACCCCGATGACGCCGACGGTGTTGCCGCACACGTTCACCGGCACGTGGACGGGTGCCTGGACGTGGTTGCCGGAGCCGACGCCGGGCGAGTCGGTGGCGTGCCCGCCGGCCTCCGAGCCGCCGTGGCCGCCGTGGCCGCCGTGGCCGCCGGTGTCCCCGTACCCCCCTGACGGGGCGCCGCCGTCCTGGTTGGCGCACGCGTTGCCCACCGACGGGTTGAGGACGCCGACGACGTCGACGGTGTTGCCGCACACGTTGACCGGTGCGTGCACCGGCGCCTGCACCGAGTTCCCGGACAGCACTCCGGGAGATCCCGACGCCGTGCCGTGCGCGCCCGAGGACGCGTGCGCGGAACCCCCCGCGGCGGCGATCACACCGGTCGCGGCCGCCACCGTCATCAGGCCCTTGCGGGTGACCTGTCGCATTTGCTGAATCCCTGCCTTCGACCTTCTCGCCGGAATCCCACCCGATTCGAAATTCCGACATCCCGACGTTTAGACGTGTAGACGTTTCGAAAAAGACCGGTCGGCCCCGGAGCGCATGGCACGCGTTCCGGGGCCGACGGGCTCAAACCCACAAGGGCCGGACCCTAGGGGCGAGGCACAACGTCACTTGTTGATGCAGGTGTTGCCGAAGGCGGGGTTCAGCAGCCCGATCACGTTGACCGTGTTGCCGCAGACGTTCACCGGGATGTGCACGGGCACCTGGACAACATTGCCGGACAGCACGCCCGGGGAGTGCACCGCGGCACCCTGGGCGCCCGAGTCGGCGACGGCAAGGCCCGCGCTCGCGAGAACCAGGCCACCCGTGGCAGCCGCGGCGGCGACGACCTTCTTGATCATTATTCCTCCTCGTTGGCAAATGCGATCCCCATCGCGGATCACATGAGCAGTAACGAGGAGGGAGTAATGAGGCTACGAGCGTATGGTCGCATTCACTCTTTATCGGGCCCTCTCGTACGCGCGCCCGATTACCGTGGTGTTTTCGGTGGCCGAGGCGTGGGACGGGTGGGGTTCAGGACGCGTCGAGGAACCGGTCGAGAACGCGTACGCCGAACTTCAGGCCGTCCACCGGCACCCGCTCGTCCACGCCGTGGAACATGCCCGCGAAGTCCAGCTCCGGCGGCAGCTGCAGCGGGGCGAAGCCGAAGCATCGGATGCCGAGGTCGTCGAAGGACTTGGCGTCGGTGCCGCCGGAGAGCATGTAGGGCACGGCCCGGGCGATCGGGTCCTCGGCGACGAGCGCGCTCTGCATGGCGTCGACGAGCCGGCCGTCGAAGGTGGTCTCCAGCGCCTTGTCGGCGTGCACGTCCTCGCGCTTCACGCGCGGGCCGAGGATGCGGTCGAGGTCGGCGAGGAACTCCTCCTCGTAACCGGGCAGGAAGCGCCCGTCGACGTGCGCGGTGGCCTCGCCCGGGATGACGTTGACCTTGTACCCGGCGCCGAGCATGGTGGGCGCGGCGGAGTTGCGCAGGGTGGTGCCGATCATCCGGGCGATGCCGCCGAGCTTGGCGAGGGTCTCGTCCATGTTCTCGGGGTCGAGCTCGGTGCCGAGCGCGTCGGAGAGCTCGTCGAGGAAGGCGCGTACGGTCTTGGTGACCCGGACCGGCCAGGTGTGCCGGCCGAGCCGGGCGACCGCCTCGCAGAGCTCGGTGATGGCGTTGTCGGTGTTGGTCATCGAGCCGTGCCCGGCCGTGCCCTCGACGGTGAGCCGCATCCAGTGCATGCCCTTCTCGGCCGTCTCGACGAGGTAGAGCCGCAGCTTCTCGTTGACGGTGAAGGAGAACCCGCCGACCTCGCCGATCGCCTCGGTGACCCCCTCGAAGAGCTCGGGGTGCTCCCGGACGAGGTACTTGGCGCCGTAGGTGCCGCCGGCCTCCTCGTCGGCCAGGAAGGCCAGCACGATGTCGCGCGGGGGCTTGCGGCCGCTGCGCAGCCGGTCGCGGACGACCGCCAGGGTCATCGCGTCCATGTCCTTCATGTCGACGGCCCCGCGGCCCCACACGCAGCCGTCGGCGACCTCGCCGGAGAAGGGGTGGTGGGTCCAGTCGGCCGCGTTGGCCGGGACGACGTCGGTGTGGCCGTGGATGAGCAGCGCGGGCCGCGACGGGTCCTCGCCCTCGATGCGGGCCACCGTGGAGGCGCGGCCCCGGTGGGACTCGAAGATCTTCGGTTCGAGTCCCACCTCGGCGAGCTTCTCGGCGACGTACTCGGCCGCCCCGCGCTCGCCGGGACCCGAGTGGTCGCCGTAGTTGCTGGTGTCGATCCGGATCAGCTCGCGGCAGAGGTCCACGACCTCGTCCTCACCGGTGACGCTCCTGGCCGTGCCCGTCTCGCTCACGTGCTTCCTCCCGCTGTCACTGCTGTGGGTCCTCCTCATCCTCCCTCCCTCCGCCGCGCACGCCCAAGACCGGTCCCGGCCCGTCACACGCCGTTCACGCGGAGTGCGGCGGGAGGGGGCGGGGACGGGGTGATCAGCCACCCCGGAAAGCCTGGTAATGTTTACGTCGTCGCCGCGAGGAAAACCCGCGCGACAGACACCTTGTCCGGGTGGCGGAATGGCAGACGCGCTAGCTTGAGGTGCTAGTGCCCTTTATCGGGCGTGGGGGTTCAAGTCCCCCCTCGGACACCGGCTGAGACCCCTGGTTCGCCAGGGGTCTTCTGCGTGTCCGGGGCCGGTCGGGCCCGGGGGGCCGACCGGGCACAATGACGGGCATGACCACGCGTTCCTGCCCGTGCGGGCTGCCCGAGGCGTACGAGGCCTGCTGCGGCCGCTTCCACCGCGGGGCCGCGGCCGCGCCGACCGCGCAGGCGCTGATGCGCTCGCGCTACAGCGCCTTCGTGAAGGGCGACGCCGGGTACCTGCTGCGGACCTGGCACCCGCGGACGCGGCCCGAGCGGCTGGAGCTGGATCCCCGGATGCGGTGGACCGGCCTGGAGGTCCTGGAGACCCGCGACGGGTCGGCCTTCCACTCCACCGGGACCGTGACGTTCCGGGCGTCGTACCGGGGCGGCGCGCTGCACGAGCGGAGCCGGTTCGAGCGGGTCGGCGGGGCGTGGGTGTACGTGGACGGCGACTTCCCGGACGGGGAGTGACGCCGTTCTCCGGCCGCCGACGGTCCCGGGCGGGGACCCCGGCGGCTTCCGCGCCGCCCGTCCCGGCCGGAGGAGCGCCAGCCCCCGGAGCCGGGTGAGCGGCCGCCCGGGCTGCCGCCTCAGGGCGCCAGGATGTCGAGTTCCTGGAGGGCGCCCTCGGCGATCTCTCGGGTGAGTTGCTCCGCGCGGACCGCGTCGCCGGCGCGGACCGCCTCGGCGACCCGGACGTGGAGGGTGACGGCGGCCGGGTCGGGGTCGTCGAACATCACGTCGTGGTGGGTGCGGCCGGCCAGGACCTCGGCGACGACGTCGCCGAGGCGGGCGAACATCTCGTTGCCGGAGGCGTCGAGGATCACGCGGTGGAACGCCACGTCGTGGACGAGGTACTGGTCGAGCCGGTGACCGCGGGAGTTGGCGACCATGCCGAGGGCGCACTCGGTGAGTTCGGCGCACTGCTCGGCGGTGGCGTGCTTCGCCGCCAGGGCCGCGGCGACCGGCTCGACCGCCGAGCGCAGCACCGTGAGGGAACGCAGCTGGCGGGGGCGGTCGGCGCCGGCCAGGCGCCAGCGGATGACCTGCGGGTCGTAGACGTTCCACGCGGACTCGGGGCGGACCGTGACGCCGACGCGGCGGCGGGACTCGACCAGGTGCATGGACTCCAGCACGCGGACCGCTTCGCGCATCACCGACCGTGACACGTCGAAACGCTGCGCGAGTTCGTCGGTGCGCAGGACACTGCCGGGCGGGTACTCGCCCGCGGTGATCTCGGGGCCGAGGGTGTCCAGTACGCGGCCGTGCAGCCCCCGGCCCGGTGTGCTCATGCACTCAGCGTACGGGGTGGATCACCGAGCCAAAAAGTCAGACTTATTTGTCACAGCGTCTTGAATTAGTCGTACCTAATGGGTTTCAGTTGCGTCGACATCACGTGTCGACGAAGACAGCGGACAGTGAGGCAGCGATGAAGACCCCCCATGTCGTCGTGGTCATGGGCGTCGCGGGCACCGGGAAGACCACCATCGGTCCCCTGCTCGCCGCCCGGCTGGGCGTTCCCTACGCCGAGGGCGACGACTTCCACCCGCCGGCCAACATCGCCAAGATGTCGGCCGGGACCCCGCTCACCGACGAGGACCGGCTGCCCTGGCTGGACGCCATCGGTGACTGGGCGCACGGCCGGTCCGGGCTCGGCGGGGTGGTCAGCTGCTCGGCGCTGAAGCGGTCGTACCGCGACCGGCTGCGGGCCGCCGCACCGGGTGTGGTCTTCGTGCACCTCTCGGGTGATCGCGCGCTCATCGAGGACCGGATGTCGCACCGGCAGGGGCACTTCATGCCCACGGCGCTGCTCGACTCCCAGTTCGCCACGCTCCAGCCCCTGGAGCCGGACGAGGCGGGGGTCGCCGTGGACGTCGCGGGCGGCCCGGAGGAGATCACCGAGCGGGCGGCGCACGCCCTGGACTCGCTCCCCGAACCGATCCAGTAGCCCACCGCCGTACGGCTCCGGCGCCGCGTCGGTGACGCGCTCCGGGGCCGGTCCGGCGGGCCCTGCCGGCCCTTCCCCTCCCCTCTCCCCAGTCCCCCTCCCCAGTCCCCGTACCGCAAGGGAACCCCACCACCGTGACCAGACTCAGCGTCGAGATGCTGGCAGCGGACACCGTCGAGCCCATCACCTCGGCCGGTCACGCCCAGCTGGGCGTCGCCGTCCTGGCGGGCATCGCCGTCATCGTCCTGCTCATCACCAAGTTCAAGCTCCACGCCTTCCTGGCGCTGACCATCGGGTCACTGGCCCTCGGCGCGTTCGCCGGGGCACCGCTCGACAAGGTCCTCACCAGCTTCAGCACCGGACTCGGCTCCACCGTCGCGGGCGTCGGCGTGCTGATCGCCCTCGGCGCGATCCTCGGCAAGATGCTCTCCGACTCCGGCGGGGCCGACCAGATCGTCGACACCATCCTGGACCGGGCCGGCGGCCGGTCGATGCCCTGGGCGATGGTGCTGATCGCCTCCGTGATCGGTCTGCCGCTGTTCTTCGAGGTCGGCATCGTGCTGCTGATCCCGGTCGTGCTGATGGTCGCCAAGCGCGGCAACTACTCCCTGATGCGCATCGGCATCCCGGCACTGGCGGGTCTGTCCGTGATGCACGGCCTGGTCCCGCCGCACCCCGGTCCGCTCGTCGCGATCGACGCGGTCCAGGCCGACCTCGGGGTGACGCTGGCGCTCGGCGTCCTCGTCGCGATACCGACGGTGATCATCGCCGGTCCGCTGTTCTCCAAGGTCGCGGCCCGCTGGGTGGACGTCCCGGCGCCCGACCGGATGATCCCGCAGCGCGCCTCCGACGAGCTGGAGCGGCGCCCCGGCTTCGGCGCCACGCTGATCACGGTCCTGCTGCCGGTCATCCTGATGCTCGCCAAGGCCCTGGTCGACATCGTCGTGGACGACCCGGAGAACCCGGTGCAGCGCGTCTTCGACGTCGTCGGCGCCCCGATGATCGCCCTGCTCGCCGCGGTGCTGCTCGGCGTCTTCACGCTGCTGCGGCCCGCCGGGTACGGCAAGGAGCGGATCTCGCCGCTCGTCGAGAAGAGCCTCGGGCCCATCGCGGGCATCCTGCTGATCGTCGGCGCGGGCGGCGGCTTCAAGCAGACGCTCATCGACTCGGGCGTGGGCCGGATGATCCTGGAGATCTCCGAGGACTGGTCGATCCCGGCGCTGCTGCTGGCCTGGCTGATCGCGGTGGCGATCCGGCTGGCGACCGGCTCGGCGACCGTGGCGACCGTCTCGGCGGCCGGTCTGGTGGCCCCGCTGGCGGCCGACATGTCGACCACGCACGCCGCCCTGCTGGTCCTGGCGATCGGCGCCGGCTCGCTGTTCTTCAGCCACGTCAACGACGCCGGCTTCTGGCTGGTCAAGGAGTACTTCGGCCTGAACGTCGGCCAGACCGTCAAGACCTGGTCCGTCATGGAGACGATCATCTCGGTCGTCGCCGGTGCCGTGGTCCTGCTCCTGTCGCTGATCCTCTAGGAGTGCGGGCTCCGAGCGGTCCCCCTCGCCTCACCGGCGGGCGGGACCGTTCGGCGTTTCCCCGGGACGGGCGCTCGGTCTTTCCCCGGCGGCCCCCGGCGTTCGCGGCGGCACTCGGCGTTCCCCGGAGTGGTGGGCGTTCCGGGCGAGGCGGGTGCGCGCCCGGCTCACGGGCGCCACAGCGGGTGCCGCCGCCGTGCCCACCGCGGATCGACCTCCCCGGTGCGCATGCCCCGGCGGGCCTCCGGGTCGCCCAGGGCCATGCCGATGTGCCCGGCGAGGACGACGCCGACCGCCAGGGCCAGCCAGTCGTGGACGAAGGTCGCGCCGGTCCGCCACACCAGCGGGGTGAGGCCGGTGGACCACATCATCAGCCCGGTGCCGAGCATCACCAGGGCGGCGCCGGCGATCCAGGCCGCGTAGACCTTCTGCCCCGCGTTGAACTTGCCCGCCGGGCGGGACTCCGACCGCCGGTCGCGGCGCAGGGCGGCCCGCAGCCAGCGCCGGTCGTGCGGGCCGAAGCGGTTCAGGCGGCCCAGGTCGGCGCGCAGGGCTCGGGAGGCGAGTCCGGCCAGGAGGGGGACGGGCAGGGCGAGACCGCTCCACCGGTGCAGGGTGACCACCAGGGCGCGGCGGCCGGCGAGTTCGGCGAGCTGGGGGACGTACAGGCAGGCCGCGGTCAGGACGCACAGGCCCGTCAGGGCGGCCGTGGTGCGGTGCACCCACCGCTCGGCCCGGGTGAAGCGCCGGACGGGCGGGGCGGCGGGCGGGGCGTCAGCTCGTGGGGGCATCGTCGCGTCCGTTCGAACGGCCCACCCAGGCGTCGGTGTCGTAGCCCCGCCGCTCCCAGTACCCGGGCCGGACGTCCTCGGTGACGGTGATGCCGGAGAGCCACTTGGCGGACTTGTAGAAGTACATGGGCGCCACGTAGAGGCGGGCCGGGCCGCCGTGGGCGTGGCTCAGGTCCGCGTCCCGCATCCGCAGGGCGACCAGGACGTCCGGCCGGCGGGCCTGGTCGAGGGTGAGGCTCTCGGTGTACGTGCCGTCGAAGCAGGTGAAGCGCACCGCCCCGGCCGTCGCGCGCACCCCCGCGGCGTCCAGCAGCCGGGACAGCCGCACCCCTTCGAAGGGGGTGCCGGGGACCCGCCAGCCGGTGACGCACTGGACGTCACGGACCAGGCGGGTCTGCGGCAGGGCCCGCAGGTCGGCCAGCGTGTAGGTGGCGGGGCGGTCGACGAGGCCGGTCACGCGGAGGCGGTAGGCGCGGGCGTCCTCGCGCGGGACGGAGGCGGCGACGGAGTAGTAGCGGAAGCCGCCGCCATTGGGCAGGAGCCCGGTCAGGCCGGTGGGGTCCTTGTCGGCGGCGCCGGCCAGGAAGGACTCCAGGCCGCGTTGCAGGGTGGGCGCGGCGAGCACGCCGAGGGCGCCCAGGCCCAGGGTGCCGAGCAGGACCCGGCGGCCGACGGGGGCGCCGCGCTCCGGCGGGAGCGGCCGTGCGGGGCCGGCGCCGGGATGTCCCGGGTCCGCGTCCGGTCGTTCGGGGGCCGGGCGGGGTCGTTCGGGGTCCGCGCCGGGGAGTCCCGGGTCCGTGCCGGGTCGTTCGGAGGTCACGTCCTCATTCGAGCACCCGCGGCCCGGCCGGGCCAGGGCCGGCGGGTGCCCGTCAGCGTTCCGTAAGCCCTTCTCAGTCGGTGCTGCCGGCCGCCTTCTCCAGCTGGAACGCCTCGTTGCCGAGGCCGATGCGGGCGTGCACCTCGGGCTTGCGGGCCCGCAGGACCAGGCCCTGGACGAGTCCGGCGGCCAGCGCGAGGCCGATGACGCCGGGCAGCAGCCGGCTCAGCGCGGAACCGGAGCCCTCGCCGACCAGCACGTGGAAGTCCCTGACCGTGAAGCCGGCGATCACCAGCAGGGCGAGGCCGGCCAGCGCGGAGGTGACCAGCCGGACGGCCTGGGCGCCCGCGGCGCCGCGGCGCGCGAAGAAGACCACGACCGACAGGGACGCCGCGGCCATCAGGACGATCACGCCGAGGGCGCCGATGTTGCCCAGCCAGGTGAACAGGTGCAGCACGGGCGCGGTCGGGTCCCCGGCCGGCTTGTCGTCGGCCACCGCGAAGGCGACCACGACCAGGGCGGCGACGGCGGTCTGGAGCAGCGAGCCGGTGCCGGGGGCCCCGCTGGTGCCGCTGGTGCGGCCGAACGCGGCGGGCAGCAGGCCCTCCCGGCCCATCGCGAAGGCGTACCGGGCGACGACGTTGTGGAAGCTGAGCAGGGCGGCGAACATGCCGGTCACGAACAGGACGTGCACGACGTCCGTGAAGGTGCCGCCGAGCCGGGACTCGGTGAGGGAGAACAGCAGTCCGGCGCTCTGCTCCCGCGCCGTGCCGACGATCGCGGAGGGGCCGGTGGCCACGGTCAGGGCCCAGCTGCTGAGCGCGAAGAAGACGGCGACCCCGCCGACCGCGAGGAACATCACGCGCGGCACCAGGATGTGGGGGCGGCTGGTCTCCTCGGCGTACACGGGCGCCTGCTCGAAGCCGAGGAAGGCGGCGATGCAGAAGCACAGCGCGGTGCCCACGCCGGCGCCGGTGAGCGTGCCCGGGTCGAAGGCGTGCAGGGACACGCCCTCCGTGCCGGGGTCGGCGACGGCCGCGACGTCG
Source organism: Streptomyces sp. NPDC085946 (assembly GCF_044540485.1). Taxonomy (NCBI): domain Bacteria; kingdom Bacillati; phylum Actinomycetota; class Actinomycetes; order Kitasatosporales; family Streptomycetaceae; genus Streptomyces; species Streptomyces sp. NPDC085946. The sequence continues at coordinate 343,850 of NZ_JBITSF010000003.1, forward strand.
AAGACGACGACGAGGAGGACCTCGATGACCAGCAGCACGCCGAGCACGCGCGCGTTGACGTCGATCTTCAGCCAGCCCAGCGTGCCGACGGCGGCCACCGCGGCCAGCGCCGGTATCCACCAGGCGACCTCCAGGCCGGCGTGGGTGGCCAGCAGTCCGGAGACCTCGAAGCCGAAGATGCCGTAGATGCCCGCCTGGAGGGCGTTGTAGGCGACGAGCGCGACCATGGCCGCGCCCGCGCCGGCGGTGCCGCCGAGGCCGCGGGAGATGTAGGCGTAGAAGGCGCCCGCGTTGTGCACGTGGCGGCTCATCTCGGCGTAGCCGACGCTGAACAGGATGAGGACGACGCCGAGGAGGACGAAGAGCAGCGGCTGGCCGACGATGCCCATCACCGCGTATGTGGTGGGCATGACACCGGCGACCACCATGAGGGGGGCGGTCGCGGCGAGGACGGAGAGCAGCAGGCCCCCCGTCCCGAGGCGGTCGGCGCGCAGGGCGCGCTCCTGCCCCTTGAACGTGCTGATGCCGTCGGCGGCGGGTCTGCTCGTGCGCGAACTGCCCAGGGTCATGGGACGAGGTCCTTCTGTCGGGTCCGGGGGTCAGGCCGTGCCGAGCGCGCTGGCGCGGGCGGCACGGAAGGCGGTGCGGGGATCGCGGTCCGGGTACGACCAGGGCGCCTGGGTGGCGTGGTCGCCGATGCGGTGGAAGAGGGCGGCGGCCTCGGCGCCCCGTCCTTCGCAGACCTTGGCGTGGGCGAGGAAGTTCAGGTCGACCAGGCGGCGCGGGTGGCCTTCGAACTCCCACTCCAGCCACCAGTCGAAGGCGGCCTTCATCACCTGCCGGGCCCGGCGGCCGGTCCAGTGCTCGGAGGCGACCGGGTCGGCGGGCTCGTGGCCGGCGGCGGCCAGGACGCGGTAGCGCTCGGCGTGCGCGATGACGGGCAGGATCGCGAGCGGCGAGTCGGCGGGGGCCTGTTCGGCGGCCCAGTTGGCGAAGTCGTAGACCTCGTGCAGCGGGTCCGCGCCGGCGTCGGCGCGGCGCTCGGCGAGCCGGGCCACCACCAGGTGGTGGGCGTGGTGGTGGTCGGCGTAGCGGGCGCGGACCTCGTCGAAGAGCTGGACCACGTCGGCCTCGTCGCCCAGGGCGCACTCCAGCATGAGCAGACCGAGCCAGGGCGTGGGGTCGGCGGGGACGAGCGCGGCGGCGGCCCGGCAGGCCTCGCGGGCCCGGGGCGGCTTCTCCTTGCCGTGCAGGGCGCGCCGGACCTGAGCGAGGGCGAGGAGCACGGTGGCGTCGGCGGACTCGGGTTCGGCGAGCAGCCACTCCCGGGCCCAGGCGGCGCAGTAGGGTTCGCGGGCCAGTACGGTGACGCGGTGTCCGCGGCGGTCCCAGTCGTCCCCGGTGCGCACCAGCAGCGAGCGGGTGGTCTGCCACCGGCCCTGCGCGAGTGCGGCGCGCGCGTCGACGAGGTCGGCGTCGTCGAGCGCCTCGTCGAAGACCGGAGCCGTACGTCTGCGGCCACGGCCGAGGGGAGGCGGGGGTGGGGACACCGCGGGGACTTCCTCACGCGTTCACTTGTGGCACGGTTCACGGCGCTCGTGGGGGGCGGGTGTGCCGACTGCCATGAACTGATCACACACAGCAAACCCGCAGCCAACGCTCGGCGTCAAGTCGCGCCGGCCCGTTACACGCGTCAACTCCTGTTCACCTTGGGAAAGTTGTGACACAGAGGTCCAGACCGGGCCGACCGGAGGGCGGGGCGGGACCCGCGGGAAGTGCGCGGCTCCGCGCCGCACCGGTCGACCACATCCCCGTCGGCCGACACCCCTTCATCCCTTTTCTCCGGTTGTGGCCCGCATTGTGACGTGCGCCATAGCGCGGTCCGCCCCGCCCCCACACCATGGCAGGACGTACGAACGCGCCGGACCCGGGACGCCCCGGACGACCCGCCCCCTCCGGCCTGACGATCGAGGTACGCAGCGTGTCGCTCCTGGTTCTGGTTCTCGCCGTCGGCGCGGCGTGCTGTCTCGGCTTCGGTTTCGTCCTCCAGCAGCAGGCCGCCCAGCGGGCGCCGCTCGACGACTTCCTCTCGCCGCGGCTGTTCCTCGACCTGATGAAGGTGCCGCGCTGGCTCGGCGGCATCGCGCTGATGGTGGCCGGCATGGCGCTCGGCGCGGTCGCGCTGGGCCAGGGCCGGCTGTCCCTGGTGGAGCCGCTGCTGGCCACGAACCTGCTGTTCGCGCTCGCGCTGTCGCGCCGGCAGACCCGGCAGCCGCTGGGCCGCCAGGGCTGGGCGGGGCTCGGGCTGCTGGCCGGCGGCGTCACCGTGTTCATCGTGGCGGGCGAACCGCGCGGCGGCGGCGCCCCGACCGGCCCGCTGCGCCACTGGCTGATCATCGGCGCCGTGCTCGGACTCGCCCTGCTGCTCACCACCTGCGCCCGGCGCGCCCGGCTGACCTCCGGCCCGATGCTGCTGGCACTGGCCGCCGGACTGCTCTACGGCGTGCAGGACGCGCTGACCCGGGTGAGCGGGGAGCGCTTCGCGCAGGGCGGCTTCGCCGGACTGCTGACCGGCTGGCAGCCGTACGCCGTGCTGCTGCTCGGCGTGACCGGGCTGCTCCTCGTGCAGAGCGCCTTCGAGACGGCGCCCCTGCGCACCTCCCTGCCCGCGCTGACCGCCGCCCAGCCCATCGCCGGGATCGTCTGCGGCGTCGGCTTCCTCGGCGACCGGCTGCGCACCGACGCGGGCGCGCTGACGTGGGAGGCGTGCGGACTGCTGGCGGTGATCGGGGGCATCGTGCTGCTGGGCATGCACCCGGCGATGCCGCAGGGCGCGCCGCGGCGGGAACCCGTGCGGGAACTCCAGCCGCAGTGACGGGTGCCCCGCGGACCGGCTCCGCCGCGCTGCTTGGATGGCCCCATGAACACTGCGGACGGGCCCCTGAGGCCCGCTGACGAGATCCTCGACATCGTCGACGAGCACGACCGGGTCGTCGGCCGGTCCCCGCGCGGCGAGGCCTACGCCCGGGGCCTGCGGCACCGCTGCGTCTTCGTCCGGGCCCGGGACGCCGAGGGCCGCGTCTTCGTGCACCGCCGCACCCCCACCAAACTGGTCTTCCCCTCGCTGTACGACATGTTCGTCGGCGGGGTGGTCGGCGCGGGCGAGTCCTACGACGAGGCCGCCCTGCGCGAGGCCGAGGAGGAGCTCGGCGTCGACGGCCTGCCGCGTCCCGCGTACCTGTTCAAGTTCCTGTACGACGACGGGGCCGGCCGGTCCTGGTGGTCGGCCGTGTACGAGGTCCGCTGCGACCCGCCGGTCGCCCCGCAGGCCGAGGAGGTGGCCTGGCACGGCTTCCTGACGGAGGCCGAGCTGGAGCGGCGGCTGACCGAGTGGGAGTGGGTGCCGGACGGGCTGGCGGCGTACGAACGCCTCCGGGCGTACCGGGGGTGAGCGCGCCGCGGGCCGCGCCCGGTGGCCGGATAGGGTCCTGTCCGTGATCGGATTCGCACGGAACGTCCGGTGGTGGTTCGTGCCGGAGGAGGTCCGGCGGGAGGGGGAGACACCCGACTACCGGTTCTCGCTGGCCAACGAGCGCACCTTCCTGGCCTGGCTGCGCACGGCGCTCGCGCTGATCGGCGGCGGCTTCGCCGTGGACCAGTTCCTGCCGGACCTGCGCTGGGGCTGGCGCGTCGGGCTGGCCCTGGCGCTGCTCGGCGCGGGTGTGCTCTGCGCGCTGCGCGCGGTCGACCACTGGATCCGCTGCGAGCGGGCCATGCGGCGCGGCGAGGACCTGCCGGTGTCCCGCTTCCCGGCGCTGCTCAGCGTGGTCGTCGCGGCCGTGGCGGTCGCGATGGTCGTCGTGGTGCTGGTGGGGTGGGAGGGGTGAGCGGCCCCGCCGCCCCGGCCGTCCCGGAGCGCGACCCCGGTCTCCAGCCCGAGCGGACCCGGCTCGCCTGGCGGCGCACCACCCTGTCGGCCACCGTCTGCGCCGTCCTCGCCGTGAGGACCGCGCTGCACGGCGGCCCCGGCACGGCCGGGATCGTCGCGGCCGCCCTGTGCTGCGCCCTGTGGCTCGGCTTCCTGCGCCTCGCCCATCGCCGCATCCGGGCCCTGGCCGCGACGGCGCGGCCCGCGGCGCTCGCCCCGGGGCGGGCGGCCACGGCGGCCCTGTGCACGGCGGCGACGGCGTTGTGCGGGGCGGTGCTGGTCTTCTAGCGGCCCCTGGAGACCCCCTCCTCCCCCTCCTCCTGGGCCACCGTCACCACGATCTTCCCGCGCGTGCGCCCCCGCTGGCTCAGCCGGTGCGCGTCCGCCGCCCGTTCCAGGGGGAACGTCTCGGAGACGTGCACCCTCACCACGCCCGCCTCCGCCAGTTCCGACAGCCGGCGCAGGTCCTCGGGGTCGGGGCGCACGAAGTAGTAGCGGCCGCCGTAGCGCACCACCTCGGGGTCGGCGATCGACACCAGGCGGCCCTCCGGGGCCAGCAGGTTCGCCGAGGTCTTCAGCGTCTCGCCGCCGACGACGTCGAACACCGCGTCCACGCCCTCGGGCGCCAGCCCCCGCACCCGCTCGGCCAGGCCCTCGCCGTACGCCACCGGCTCCCCGCCGAGGTCCCGCACGAAGTCGTGGTTGCGCTCGCTGGCCGTACCGATCACCCGGGCGCCCAGGTACGCGGCGAGCTGGACGGCGACCGAGCCGACGCCGCCGGCCGCGGCGTGCACCAGGACGGTCTCGCCCCGCCTGACCAGGAGGACTTCGGTGAGCACCTGGAAGGCGGTGAGCCCGACGAGCGGCAGGCCGGCCGCCTCCTCGAAGGACAGGTTCCGCGGCTTGCGGGCGAGCGTGCGCACCGGCGCGGCCACGTACTCGGCGAAGGTGCCCCGGGAGAGGAAGTCCTCGCGGACGTACCCGACGACCTCGTCGCCGACGTCGAACTCCGCGACCGAGAGGCCGGGGCGCACCACCACGCCCGAGACGTCCCAGCCGGGGACCACGGGGAAGACCGGTTCGAGCAGGCCGTCGAGGTGTCCCTGGCGGGCCTTCCAGTCGACGGGGTTGACGGCCGCCGCCCGCACCCGGACGAGGACCGCGTCCGGGCCGACCCGCGGGTCCCGCACCTCCCCGAAGGTGAGCACCTCGGGACCGCCGTACCGTGCGTAACTGATGCCCTTCATGGATCCGACCCTCCGGGGTCCCGGCACGGCGCGCAAGCCGGGCGGACCGAACGACACGGGCGGGCCCGCCGCGCCCGGAGGGGCCCTCGTCCTAGGGTGGCTCCGATCACGTTCGCTCCCGCCACTGGACGGCATACCGACCGGTCGGCATCATAAGCGGGTACCGTTTCGCCTGCCCGAGGAGCGCCGATGAGCCCCGACCACCCGCCCGGACTCGACCTCGACCGGTTGCGCGCCCTGCTCGACCGCGAGCGGCCCGGCCTGGTGCAGGGCCCCCTGTCCGGCCGGCTGATCGAGGGCGGACGGTCCAACCTCACCTACGCGGTCTCCGACGGCACCTCGAAGTGGGTCGTGCGCCGGCCGCCGCTCGGCCACGTGCTGGCCACCGCGCACGACATGAAGCGCGAGCACCGGGTGATCAGCGCGCTGCACCCGACGGCCGTGCCGGTGCCCCGGCCGGTGCTGCTGTGCCAGGACGAGGAGGTGATCGGGGCGCCCTTCTACGTCATGGAGTTCGTCGAGGGCACCCCGTACCGCACCGCCGGCCAGCTCGCCCCGCTCGGCGCCGCGCGCACCCGGGACACCGTGCTGAACCTGGTGGACACGCTGGTCGAGCTGCACGCGGTGGACCCGGCCGCGGTGGGGCTGGAGGACTTCGGCCGCCCGGAGGGCTTCCTCGACCGGCAGCTGCGGCGCTGGGGCAAGCAGCTGGCCGCCTCCCGCAACCGCGAGCTGGCCGGCATCGACGAGCTGCACGCCGCCCTCGGCCGGGAGCTGCCCCGCTCCCCCGCCGCGACCGTGGTGCACGGCGACTACCGGCTCGACAACGTCCTGATCGGCGAGGACGACACGATCAGGGCGATCCTCGACTGGGAGATGTCCACCCTCGGCGACCCGCTCACCGACCTGGGTCTGCTGGTGATGTACAGCATGCCGCTGGGCATGCCGGGCTCCCCCGTCTCCACCACCGCCGAGGCCCCCGGCCACCCGGCGCCCGGCGAGCTGATCGAGCGGTACGCCGCGCGCTCGGGGCGCGACGTCTCCGCGGTCTCCTGGTACACGGCGTTCGCCTGGTTCAAGCTCGCCGTGATCCTGGAGGGCATCCACTACCGCTACACGCTGGGCCAGACCGTCGGTCGCGGTTTCGACCGCATCGGCGACCTCGTCCCCGTCTTCATCGAGCACGGCCTGACCACGCTGCACGAGGGCCTCCAGGAGGGCTGACCCATGGACTTCGCGTTCGACGCGCGCACCGAGGAGCTGCGCGCCAAGCTCCTCTCCTTCATGGACGAGTACGTCTACCCGGCCGAGCAGGTCGCGCACGAGCAGCGCGCCGGGCTGGCCTCGCCCTGGGACACCGTCCCGGTCGTCGAGGAACTGAAGGCCGAGGCTCGCCGGCAGGGGCTGTGGAACCTGTTCCTGCCGGACGCCGAGCACGGCGCCGGGCTCACCAACCTCCAGTACGCGCCGCTCGCCGAGATCATGGGGCGCTCCCCGCAGCTGGCGCCCACCGTGACCAACTGCGCGGCCCCGGACACCGGCAACATGGAGGTGCTCGCGCAGTTCGGCGACGAGCGGCAGAAGAAGCAGTGGCTCCAGCCGCTGCTGGCCGGTGAGATCCGCTCCGCGTTCGCGATGACCGAGCCGGACGTGGCCTCCTCGGACGCCACCAACATCACCACGCACATCGAGCGGGACGGCGACGAGTACGTCGTCACCGGCCGCAAGTGGTACATCTCCGGGGCGATGCACCCCGACTGCGCGATCTTCATCGTGATGGGCAAGACCGACCCGGACGGGCCGGACATCCGCCGCCAGCAGTCCATGGTGCTGGTCCCCCGCGACACCCCGGGCGTCACCGTCAAGCGGGCCATGCAGGTCTTCGGGTACCAGGACGAGTACCACGGCGGCCACGCCGAGGTCGTCTTCGACCACGCGCGCGTGCCGGCGGCGAACCTGATCGGCGAGGAGGGCGGCGGCTTCGCCATCGCCCAGGCCCGGCTCGGCCCCGGCCGCATCCACCACTGCATGCGGCTGATCGGCATGGCCGAGCGGGCGATCGAGCTGATGTGCCGCCGGGCGGTGTCCCGCGAGGCGTTCGGCAAGGCGCTGGCCCAGCAGGGCGTGGTCCACAACTGGATCGCGGACGCCCGGGTCGCCGTCGAGCAGCTGCGGCTGCTGGTGCTGAAGACCGCCTGGATGATGGACACCGTCGGCAACCGGGGCGCGCACACCGAGATCCAGGCCATCAAGATCGCCACGCCCCGCACGGTGGTGGGCATCCTCGACAAGGCGATCCAGCTGTACGGCGCGGGCGGGGTGAGCCAGGACTTCCCGCTGGCCGAGCTGTACGCCGGGGCCCGGACGCTGATGATCGCCGACGGCCCGGACGAGGTGCACCAGCGGTCGCTGGCCCGGCGCGAGCTGAAGAAGTACCTCTAGGCGAGGACGTCCCTCCGGGGACACGGGCGAGGGGCGGTCACCGGGGTGACCGCCCCTCGCCCGTGCCGTTCCGGACCCGTGCCCTCAGGGCCGCAGGGCCCGCAGCAGCAGGTCCGCCAGGTGGTCGGCGACCTCCTGCGGGCTGAGCGGGCCGTCGGGGCGGTACCAGGTGGACAGGTGGTGGACGGAGCCGAAGTGGTAGTCGACCACCAGGTCGGCCGGGGTCGCCGTGGAGAAGACGCCGGCCTTCTGGCCTTCCTCGATCAGCGCGCGGAAGCGCTCGTGGTAGCGCCGGCGCTCGGCGCGCACCTGCTTGTTCTTCTCCGGGCTGAGGTGGTGCATGGACCGGAAGAAGATCGACGCGTCGTCGAGGTTCTCGATGGTGGTCACGACGACGTCCGCCGCCGCGTCCCGCACCCGCTTCTCGACGGGCTCGTCGGCGCCCGCGTAGGCGTCGAGGCGCTCCTGCTGGACGCGCAGCACGCGCGCGTACACCTCGTGCAGGAGGTCGTCCTTGGAGCCGAAGTAGTGGTAGAGGGCCCCCTTGGTGACGCCGGCCGCCTCGACGATCTCCTGCACCGAGGTGCGGTCGTAGCCCCGCTCCGCGAAGAGCCGGGTGGCGGCGGCCAGGAGCCGCTGGGGCACGGGCGTGCCGTCTCCGTCCGTCGTCCTGGGCACTGCCGCCACCTGCCTTTCCGTCCTGCTGCTAGTTGTCGTGGGTGCGGGAACGCAGTTCCCGACGGAGGATCTTGCCACTGGCCGTCTTCGGCAAGTCGGGCAGGATCTCGACCTGCCGAGGGTATTTGTACGCGGCCAGTCTCTCCTTGCAGTACGCCGCGAGGGCGCCGGGGTCGGTCTCGGCGCCCGGACGCAGGCTGATGTAGGCCTTGACGGTCTCGCCGCGGTACCCGTCGGGCACGCCGACGACGGCCGCCTCGCGCACCGCCGGGTGCGTGTACAGCACGTCCTCGACCTCGCGCGGCCACACCTTGAAGCCGGACGCGTTGATCATGTCCTTCTTGCGGTCGACGACGTACAGCCAGCCCTGCTCGTCCATGAAGCCGATGTCGCCGGTGCGCAGTTCGCCGCCGGGGAAGGTCTCGGCGGTGGCGTCGGGGCGGCGCCAGTAACCGGGGACGACCTGCGGGCCGCGCACGACGATCTCGCCCTGCTCGCCGAAGGGCACCTCCTCGCCCTGCTCGTCGAGGATCCGCACGACCGTGTCGGGGCCGGGCACGCCCACGGCGAGCGTCCCGGAGACCGGGTCGACGGGTGCCTCCAGGTGCGGCGGGACGGAGGCGCAGGGGGCGGTGCACTCGGTCAGGCCGTAGCCGTTGCGGATGTACGGCCCGAAGCCCGCGCGGAACTTCTCCACCAGGGCGGGCGGCAGCGGGGCGCCGCCGGAGGAGATCACCCGGAAGGAGGAGAAGTGGTCGCGGGTGACCGACGGGTGGGCGGCCAGCGCCATGAACGCGGTGGACGGGCCGACCGTGTAGTGCGGCCGGTGCTCGGCGAACGCGTCCAGCACCACGCCCGCCTCGAAGCGGTACGTCAGCACCAGCGTGCCGGCGCTGTTCAGGCAGGCGGCGAGCTGGCAGACCATGCCGGTGATGTGGAACAGGGGCGCGAGCGCGTAGTAGACGGGCGCCTCGGGCAGGCCAAGGCCGGTGCGCTGCCGCTCGGCGTTGTACATGATGTTGCCGTGCGTGTTGGTGGCGCCCTTGGGGCTGCCGCTGGTGCCGGAGGTGTAGCTGATCAGGGCCGTGTCGTCCGGGCCCGGCTCGCGGTCCCGCGGCGCGGGCCGGCCCGCCCGGGCGACGGTCGTCAGGTCGTCGGCGCCGTCGGCCGGGGCGAGCCGCTCGAAGCCGAGCACGCGCTCGTCGCCGCGGGTCTGGAAGTCCAGTTCGCAGGCGGTGAGCACGATCCGCACCGGCGAGCCGGCCGCGGTCGCGCGCAGGTACGCCTCCCACGCCCGGTCGGAGCAGATCAGCGCGGCGACCTCGCCGTCCCGCAGGACGTGTTCGACCTCGCCCGACTTGTACATCGGGTTGACGGGGACGACGACCGCGCCCGCCTTCCACGCGCCGAGCAGGGCGAGCACGAACAGCGGGGAGTTCTGGAGCATGACGGCGACCCGGTCGCCCTTCCGCAGGCCGCGTTCGGCGAGGTGGCCGGCGATCGAGTCGCTGAGCGCGTCGGCCTCGCGGTAGTCGAGCCGCCCGTCGAAGTAGGCGAGGCAGGTGCGGTCCGGGGTGTCGGCCGCGGCCCGGCGCAGGGCGTGCACGAGGGAGCGGGGCGGGTCGACGGGCGCCTTCTGGGCGTCGTTCAGCAGGCCGAGCCAGGGCCTGGCCGCGTAGCGGGACCCGGTCATCGCGTCGCCTCCCACTGCCGCTGGACGCGGTTCATGCCCCGGAGCCAGCGGTCGGGTTCCGTGGCCCGGGCCTGGTAGTAGCCGGCGACCTCGGGGTGCGGGAGGATCAGGAAGCGGTCCTCCTCGATGCCCCGGAACAGGGCGTCCGCCACCGCGTCCGGCTCGATCGCGGTCGGCCGCAGCACGAGGTCGCCCGCGCTGCCGCTGGCGGCGAGCATGTCGGTGCGCACGCCCTGCGGGCAGATGGCGTGCACCTTCAGGCCGCGGTGGCGGTAGGTCAGCGACAGCCACTCGGCGAAGGCGTAGGCGCCGTGCTTGGTGACGCTGTAGGGCGCGGCGCCGATCATCGTCAGCAGCCCGGCGGCGGAGACGGTGGAGACGAACCGGCCGCCGCCGCGCTCCAGCCAGTCCGGGAGCAGGGCGTGGGCCGCGCGGACGTGGGCCATGACGTTGACCTCCCAGGAGGCCGTCCAGGCGCGCTCGTCCAGCGGCGCGGAGGGGTCCGGGTCCTCGAAGGCGACGCCCGCGTTGGCGCAGTACACGTCGACCACGCCGCCGAGCGCGTCCCGGGCCTCGCCGACGACCGCGGAGGCGTCGCCCGGGACCGCGGTGCCGCCGATCTCCTCGGCGACCGCCTTGGCCCGGTCGGCGTCCAGGTCGTTGACGACCACCCGGGCTCCCCCGGCGGCGAAGCGGCGGGCCAGCGCGGCCCCGATGCCGCCCCCCGCTCCGGTCACGACCACCCCAGCACCTTGCACGGCTTCCACCATCGGTCTCCTTCGACGCGACGCGACTCGGCTCTGCCGCGTCAGACTAACCGGTCGGTATGTACGGGTGGAAGGGGTGTCCGGAACGCGTCCGCAAGCAGGCCGGTCCGGTTCGTTCCCCGGGCCCCGGCCGCGCGCTAGCGTCGTGGGCACGACACCCGCCGCCGGGATCACGGAGGTCGCCGTATGAAGCTGTCCAGACGGAGCCTGCTGGCCACCACGGCCGCGGCGGCGGTGCCGGCCGCCCCGGCGCAGGCGGCGCCGCGGGGCGGGGGCCGCCGGCTGCGCACCGGCTTCGAGCGCCTCGCCGCCGGCGGGTACGCCCCGCTGCGGGGCCGGCGGGTCGGGATCGTCACCAACCCGACCGGCGTCACCCGGGACGTGCGCCACGTCGTCGACGTCATGCACGCCGACGACCGCGTGGACCTGACGGCCGTCTTCGGGCCCGAGCACGGCTTCCGCGGGACCGCCCAGGCGGGCGGCTCCGAGGGCCGCCACGACGACCCGGCGACCGGGCTGCCCGTCTACGACACCTACCTCAAGAGCGGCCGCCCGCTCGCCGACGTCTTCACCGCGTCCGGCGTGGACACGGTCGTCTTCGACATCCAGGACGTGGGCGCGCGCTTCTACACCTACATCTGGACGCTGTACGACTGCATGGAGGCCGCCCGGCTCGCCGGCAAGCGGTTCGTGGTCCTGGACCGGCCGAACCCGGTGACCGGGCGGGCGGCGCTGGGGCCGGTCCTGCACCGGGAGTTCGCCAGCTTCGTCGGGCGGCAGCCCGTCTCCCAGGCGCACGGGATGACGGTCGCGGAGCTGGCGCGCCTGTTCAACGCGGAGTTCCTGGCCGCGCCGGCGGAGCTGGAGACCGTGCCGATGACGGGCTGGCGGCGGTCGGACTTCTTCGACGCCTCCGGGCTGCCCTGGGTGCCGCCGAGCCCGAACATGCCGACCCCGGACACGGCCCTGGTGTACGCCGGGACCTGTCTGTTCGAGGGCACGAACCTCTCGGAGGGGCGCGGCACGACCCGGCCCTTCGAACTGCTGGGCGCGGAGGGGATCGACGGGCGCTGGGCGGCCGAGGCGGGCGCCCTCGGCCTGGCCGGGGTGCGCTTCCGCGAGGCCTACTTCGCGCCCGTCTCCTCCAAGTTCCAGAGCAGGACCGTCGGGGGCGTGCAGCTCCACGTGCACGACCGGGCGGCGTTCGACCCGGTGCGCACCGGCATCGGGCTGCTCGTGACCGCGAAGCGGGTCTTCGACGGCTTCGCCTGGCGCCCGGACCACTGGATCGACAAGCTGACCGGCTCCGCGCGCGTGCGCACGATGATCGACGCGGGCGCGGACACCGACGAGGTGGTGGCGGGCTGGCGGGAGGAGCTGGCGGCGTTCCGCCGGATGCGGGAGCGGTACCTGCTGTACCGGTGAGCCCGCCCGGGCGGGGTGCGGGCGGCGGGCCGGACGCGCCGGTCCGCCGCCCGCCTCCCCCTACCGGTGCGAGGTGAACTCCACGACCTGCTGGTACGTCGGCCGGTTCTGCCAGCCGACGGGGCCGTGCCCGATGCCGCCGAGCGTCCGGTGGACGATCGAGTCGGCGCACCACTGGTCGCCGGCCGCGCACCGCGCGTCGCCCGGGTACACCTGGGCCGAGGTCCGGCCGGCCGCCTCCTTCAGCGTGCCGAGGAGCACGTCCCGGCAGGCGCCGAGCCGCCCGTCGCCGCAGTACGCCCGGGCCAGCGGCCCCTGCACCCGCTCGCCGAGCACCGCCCGGACGTCCTTGTCGACGTAGCTCCACCAGCCGTACGGGAAGGCGCTCCCGGCGTGGGAGCCGGTCGGGCCGTGGGAGGCCGACGGGGACTCGTCGACCGGCAGGCCGGCGGTGAAGGCGGTGTACAGGCCGCTGCCGAGGCCCGGTTCGAACACGCCCTTCACCAGCAGGGGCCACCAGGCGTCCAGGATCCGGATCGCGTCGGCGTGGGCGTACGTCCGGGACCCGGCGGAGGTCTCCGTGCGCTGGGCGCCCGCCGCCGGCCAGGCCTCCAGCTCGCCGGCGGCCGCCGCGGCGGCGGGGTCGGTGACCGGTGCGCTCCGCACCACCCTGAGCACCTCGGGCAGCACCTCCCGCGCCCGCAGGTCGGTGAGCCCCGCGCCGGCCATCGCCTTCACCAGGGCGGCCCGGGTGACGCCGCCCTCGGCGACCAGCGCGCGCACCCGGTCGTCGAGGAGGTTCCCCCGGTGCACCGAGCCGTCGCCCCAGGACGCGGCGGTGTAGTCCCTGGCCGGCTTGTTGTTCCAGGAGACGCAGTAGTCCTGGTCGACGGAGCGGGGGTGGGCGGAGGGCGGGGTGTACGCGGCCGTGTTGCCCGCCGGGTCCCAGCCGTGCCACTCGTACGCGGGCCGCGCCCACACCGGGAAATCGGCGTCCACGCCGTCGGCGCGCACCGGGTTGTCGCCGCTGTTGCAGTACGCGGTGTGCTCGGCGTCCGCGTAGAACCAGTTGAAGGTGTGGTTGATGTGCTGCACCGCGCGCTGGAAGTCCTGCGGACCCCTCACGTACGCCGGGTCGTTGAGCATCTGGAAGCCGATGATGGAGTCGGCCTCGTGCAGGTAGGAGGAGCGCAGGCCGGTGTGGGCGACCTTCTTGCCGCCGACGGTGGCCCGGTACTCGACGGGCCCGTACGCGGTGCGCCACACCCGCATCGTGTACGCGCCGGCCGCGGTGCCGTCGGCGACGGTCGGCTTCCAGGCGTTCCGGCGCTCGACCCGCTCCATGGGCGTGCAGGTGCCGCGGTACAGGTAGTGGTGGTCGTCCCGGCACAGCTCGACGGCGTAGGTGTCGATGATGTCCTGGCCGGAGGTGGTGGCGCTCCACGCGTAGTCCTGGCCGCGGCCCAGCTCCACGTACATGCTCAGGCCCGCGAAGGAGGCGCCGCGGGCGCTGATCCCGGGGCCCTGGATCTCCTGGAGCAGCAGCAGCTGGGGCGCGAAGTAGCCGGTCTGGGGACCGAAGACGGCGACCGGGTGCCCGCCGGCCGTGTGCCTCCCGCTCACCACGAGGGCGTTGGACATGCCGCGCCGGGCCGGGGTCGCGGCCCGGGCGGCCGCGCGGGCGGAGGCGTCGGTGGCGCCGGTGCCGGCCGCGCTGCCGGTGCGGTCGTACACCAGGGGTTCGCGGGTCACGGAGCCCGGGTCGGGCAGGGCCCGGCCCTGCGGGTCGTCGGGCCGGGTCGCGTACGGGAAGCTGCCGTCGTGGACGGTGAGGACGGCCTCGGGGTCGTTGCGCTCGCGGAAGGACTCCCAGACCCTGGTGCCCTCGGCCACCCCGTACTTCTCCTGGGCGGCCGGCAGCGACAGGGCGTTGGCGACCTCGCCGCCCCCGCCGGAGCCGAACAGCGCGCCGACGACGGAGGCCAGCGCCACGAGGTCGGTGGCCGTGAAGTGCGCGATGGTTCCCGCGTTGGTGACTGAGTCCTTGTGGCCGGTCAGGACGTATTCACCGGGGAAGGAACGGCCGCTGTCGGAGGCGTCGATGTAGGCGTTGACGCCGTCGAGGCAGGCCCGGACGTCGGCGAGGGCCTGCGCGCCGCGCTCGCCGTGGGCGGCGGCCGCGCTGTCGATCTGTGCCTGGAGCTCGGCCTCCGTGTAGGGGGCGGTGCGCCAGAACTGCTGTTCCAGGCCCTGGTTGGCGGGGTCGCCGCCCGCGAAGGAGGTCAGTTGCCCGCGCCCGACGTGACGGAAGACGTCCATCAGCCACAGCCGGTCCTGGGCGGCGGCATAGCCGGCGCCGAACTCCGTGCCGTACCTGGTGGTACCGGTGATGTGCGGAACGCCCGTCTTCTTGTCCCGCACGATCGTCACGTCCGTGCGGCCGGCGGGCCGGACGGTGGAGGCGACCTGGTCGGCGGGGACCCCGAAGGAGGCGTCGTTGAAGAAGGTGCCGATCGTGTCGTCGGTGAGGCGGGGGTGTTCGGCGGCCAGGCGGGCGTACGGGCCGAGCTGGTCGGCGGTGTGCGCGGGCCGGGTGCCGAAGGCCTGGTGGAGGAGGATCTGCGCGAGGGTGGCGTTGCCGTTCTGGCCGGGCGGCAGGATGTCGGAACACCGGCCGCCGCAGTGGTCCTCGGCCACCGCGGCACCGGCCGCGGGCGGCCCGGCGGCCGCCGCCGGGGAGAACGGCGAGAAAAGACCGGCCATCAGGGCGCATACGGACACGGTCTTCAGGAACCCGTGGACTGCGCGGGGAGTTCTCGGTCTGTCGAGGGCGGTGCGTGGGGCGCGCCGTGGCATGGGGGCTCCTCCCGACGGGGGTGGCGGGGACGCTGCCGCCGGTATCCCCGCCCGGAAAGATGAACAAGCGTCACGTTCAGGAGTCACCGCAGAAGGCACACGGACAACGGGGGTCGGTTCGTGGAACCCCGCGACCGGCCGAGGGGAGCCATCGGAAAAAAAGATGGAGCCGATTCGCTTGTCGATACGTCTATTCGGCGACGTCCTTACGACGACGCCGAAGTGACCGGATTACAGGTGCAGGTGTGACGGAGGTGCAGGACGATGGCCGGTTTCCGAAGTCTGGCAAGACAGGTCCGCGATCCGCGGTGCGACCTGGCGCTACGGCGCTATTCGCTGCGCAAGTGCCTTGAACGGTTCGCCCCTTACGGGCACCGGGCGACCTGGGACCACTTGTGCACGCGGGCGGGGTTCGGCCCCGAGGACCGCTCCCCGGACCCGGCGCGGCTCGTGGCCGCACTGGAGGAGCTGGAGGAGGCGCGGGCGGTCTGGCTGGCCTACGAGGTCGAGTTCGCCGAGCGCCGCAAGAAGGAGAAGCACGACGGGCTGCGCAGGCCGGGCAGCGTGGACGACTGGCACCGGATGACCTGGGGCGGCTTCGGCGTGGCGTGGTGCGACGATCCGGCGGTCCATCCCCGTGAACCGCTGGCCGAGGTGCTGCGCCGGCTGATCGCCGCCCTGGAGCGGGAGCCGGGCTCGTGCTGCCCGGTGTGCGCCGGGGAGTCGCTCGTCTGGAGGTACGACCTGGACCACGAGCCGTCGGCGGGTCCGGTCTGCACGGACTGCGGCATCCTGGTGCCGCGTCCCGTGCTCACGCCCGAGGCCCTGGCGGAGTCCCGGCGGGTGAGGATGCTGGTGTCGGCCTGAGCGAGCACGACGGGGGTGCGCCGGGGATGCCGCACCCCCTGCCCCGGACGGGTCGCACGGCCCCGGCCGCCGGCGGGGTCCGGCACCATCGGGACATGGTGCAGGTGTGTCTGAACGGATCCCGGACGGCCGCCGACGGAGCGGCCGTCCCGCTGTCGCCCGGGGCGATGGCCGAGTCGGCGGCCGGGGCCGTCGCGGCCGGGGCCACGGACGTCCACGTCCATCCCAAGACGCCGTGCGGGCAGGACACGTTGTCGCCGCGCGTCCTGGCCGCCGTGCTGCGGGCGGTACGGGCGCGGGTGCCGGTGCCGGTCGGCGTGACCACCGGCGCCTGGGCCGAACCGGACGCCGCGGCCCGGCGGGAGCGCGTCCTCGGCTGGACCGTCCTGCCCGACCACGCCTCGGTCAACTGGCACGAGCCGGGCGCCGAGGAGGTGGCCGCCGCGCTGATCGCGCGCGGAGTGGGCGTCGAGGCCGGCATCTGGTCCGGCACGGACGGGGCGGCGCGGTTCGCCGCCTCACCGCTCGGGCCGAAGGTCCTGCGGGTGCTCGCGGAGGTGACCGACCCGGATCCGGACGGCGCGCCGGACTCGGCGCGGGCGCTGCTGGCCGAGCTGGGCGCGGCGCACGGCCGCCCGGTGCTGCTGCACGGCGAGGACGGCGGCGCGTGGCCGGTGCTGCGGCTCGCGGGACGGCTGGGCCTGGCGACCCGGATCGGCCTGGAGGACACCCTCGTCCTGCCGGACGGACGCCCGGCCGGCTCCAACGCGCGGCTGGTGGCGGCGGGACTGCGGGAGTACGAACGGGCCCGGCGGCGGGCGTGACGCTAACACCCGGAAAACGGTTCGCTCCAGCCCTTTCCCCTGCGGACAGTGGGAGGCGATGAGACACACCTGAGGACCCGAGGAGTCCCGATGTCGACGCTGCGCGTCACCGCCGAAGTGCTGACCGTCCACGCACACCCCGACGCCGACGCCCTGGAGCTGGCCCAGGTGGGCCTGTACCGCGCCGTCGTCGCCAAGGGCGCGTACCGCACCGGCGAGGCCGCCCTCTACATCCCCGAGCAGTCGGTGCTGCCGGCCGCGCTGATCGAGGAGCTGGGGCTGACCGGGCGGCTGGCGGGCACCGGCCGCGACCGGGTCAAGGCGGTGCGGCTGCGCGGCGAGCTGTCCCAGGGGATCGTGTGCCGGCCGAAGGCGCTGGCCGGCGTCGATCTGCTGCGGGCCGCGCGGGACGGCACGGACTTCGCGGAGCGGCTGGGCATCACCAAGTGGGTGCCGCCGGTGCCGCCCACGATGAGCGGCGAGGTGGAGTCCGCTCCCGCGCTGCTGCCGTGGGTCGACATCGAGAACATCCAGCGCCACCCCGGCATCTTCACGCCGGGCGAGCCGGTGGTGCTGACCGAGAAGCTGCACGGCTCGGCCTGCCTGCTGACGTACGTCGCGGACGAGGACCGGGTGTACGTCTCCTCCAAGGGGTTCGGCGCCAAGTCGCTGGCCCTGAAGGAGGATCCGCGCAATCTGTACTGGCGGGCGGTGCGCGGGCACGGCGTCGCCGAGGCCGCGGCGCGGCTCGCCGCACGGCTGGGGGCGCGGCGGGTCGGGATCTTCGGCGAGGTGTACGGCGCCGGGGTCCAGGACCTGACGTACGGCGCGGACGGGCGGCGCGACACCCTGGGGTACGCCGTGTTCGACGTGTCCGCGGAGATCGACGGGCGGGTGCGGTGGCTGGACGCGGCCGAACTGCTCGACGGGGAGCTGCCGTTGGTGCCGCGGCTGTTCACGGGCGGGTACGACGTCGACCGGGTGCTGGAGATCGCCAGCGGCCGGGAGACCGTGTCCGGGCGGGGGCTGCACCTGCGCGAGGGGGTGGTGGTACGGCCCGCCGTGGAGCGGTACAGCGCGGTGACCGGGGGGCGGGCGATCGCCAAGGCGGTGAGTGCGGCGTATCTGACGCGGAAGGGCGGGACCGAGTTCGAGTAGGAGCGCGGGGGCCGTCGGGAGGTCCCCGCCCCGGCGGTACGGCCGCCGGCCGGGGCGTCAGCGGGTGCCGCCCCCGCGGCGCGCCGTGCCGGGTTCCGCCAGCAGGCGGGAGCCCGTCAGGCGTTCGCCGAACACGTCGTCCGGGTTGGACAGCACACAGGTGTCGAGGGACAGGCAGCCGCAGCCGATGCAGTCGGTGAGGTGGTCGCGCAGGCGGTTCAGCCGGGTGATGCGCTCGTCGAGCTCGGCCCGCCAGGCCTCGGAGAGGCGGGTCCAGTCCTCGCGGGTGGGGGTGCGCTCCTCGGGGAGCTCGGCGAGCGCCTCGCGGATCGTCGCCAGCGGGATGCCGACCCGCTGCGCGGCCCGGATGAAGGCGACCCGGCGCAGGGTGTCACGGCTGTAGCGCCGCTGGTTTCCCGCCGTGCGGCGGCTGCCGATCAGGCCCTTGGACTCGTAGAAGTGCAGGGCGGAGACGGCGGCGCCGCTGCGCGCGGCGAGCTGGCCGACCGTGAGCTCGTGGATCTTCTCGGGAATCTGGGGCACCCCTCGAACCCTACCGGCCGTGTCGGCGCCCGGTCCGTTGACAGGGGCCCCCGGCCCGACCATGCTAAGCAGTTGCTTAGACATGCAGGGCATGTGACTTCGTGACGCGAGAGGCCGGGACATGGCAGAGCCGAGGATCTTCACGTCCGTCGACGACCTGAAGGCGGCGGTGGGCGAGCAACTGGGGTACACCGACTGGCTGGAGGTCGACCAGAAGCGGATCGACCTGTTCGCGGAGGCCACCGGCGACCACCAGTGGATCCACGTCGACCCGGAGAAGGCCGCGGCGGGGCCGTTCGGGACCACCATCGCGCACGGGTACCTGACCCTGTCGCTGCTGCCCCTGTTCGGCCCGCAGCTCATCACCGTCGAGGGCGTGAAGATGGGCGTCAACTACGGGACGAACAAGGTGCGTTTCCCCGCCCCCGTCCCGGTCGGCTCCCGGCTGCGCGCCACCGCGCGGATCAGCGGCGTCGAGGAGGTGGCCGGCGGTGTCCAGGTGAGCATCGCCTTCACCGTGGAGCGCGAGGGCGGCGACAAGCCGGTCTGCGTCGCCGAGTCGGTGTCGCGGTACTACGTCTGAGTCAGCTCCCGGCGGAGCGGTGCTCCTTGGCCCCGACCATCCGCAGCACGAGGTCGGCGTAGAGCGCGCCGACCTCGTCGGGGGTCATGGGGCCCTCGACGTTGAACCAGCGGGCGACGTCGATGCAGAGCGAGAGCACGGCGAGGGTGGTGCCGTGCACGTCGAGCACGTCGAACTCACCGGTGCGGATGCCGTCCTCGACGATCCCGCGCACCTCCGCGTTGCACTGCCGGCGCAGGGCGACGATCTCCGCGCGGGCCTCCGGTCCGAGCGAGTCCAGTTCGTACTGGACGACCCGTGCGGTGGTGCGGCCGCCGGCGTGCCAGCGGACGAAGGAGCTCACCGCCTCGGCGAGCCGCTCGGTGGCGCTGCCCTCGGCGCGGGCGGCCGTGCGCAGGATGTCGATGGCCTTCTCGTGGCCGATCCTGCTGATGCGGTGGAGCAGCTCTTCCTTGGTCTTGTAGTGGATGTAGAGCGCGGCCGGGCTCATGCCGGCGCGGCCCGCGATGTCCCGGGTCGTCGTGGCGTGGTAGCCGCGCTCCGCGAAGGCCTCCACGGCGGCGATCAGCAGCCGTCGCGCCGCGTCGGGCGTGACCTCACCCCACGGCTGCGCCTCACCGCCGGCCGTCTTCTCCGCCGTACTCATCGTTCACCCCTCGTCGCTGGCAGGCCTCCACCATACCGCCGAGGGTGAGCGGGCGCTTAGCGTGCCCGCTCAGAGCTTCTCGAAGGGGTCGTGCTCGGCGAGCAGCTTCTCCAGCCGCGCCTGGTCGACCCGGCTCACGATCTGCCCGGCCTCCTGCCGGTCCCGGATCACCTTGGCCAGGGTGAAGGCGGAGGTGACCAGGTACAGGACCGCGATCGCGAGGAAACCGCGCACCCAGGCGTCGGCGTCCAGCCGGAAGATCCCGACGGCGGTGGCGGCCATGGCGACGGAGAACGAGGCGACCGCCTGGCCGTAGAAGGCGGCCGTGCTCTGCTGTTTGACCGGTGCGTCACTCATGGGGACCAGGGTCGGGGAAGCCGGCGGCGGCCGCATCCGCCGACGTACTCAGGACCTACTCAGAAGGCCGAGACCCCCGTCAGCGCCCGGCCGATGACCAGCTTCTGGATCTGGCTGGTGCCCTCGTACAGGGTCATCACGCGGGCGTCGCGCAGCAGCTTGCCCGCCGGGTACTCGTCGATGTAGCCGTAGCCCCCGAAGACCTGCAGGGCGTTGTTCGCGGCGCGGACCGCCGCCTCGGAGGCGAAGAGCTTGGCCTTGGAGGACTCCACGGCGAAGGGCTGCCCGCGGTCGACCAGGTCGGCGACCCGCCAGGTGAGCAGCCGGGCCGCGTCGACGTCCACGGCGATGTCGCTGATCAGTTCCTGGATGAGCTGGTGGTGGGCGATGGTCTTCCCGAACTGTTCGCGCTCCCCCGCGTACCGCACGGCCGCGTCCAGGGCGGCCTGGGCGATGCCGACGCAGCCCGCGGCGACCGACATCCGGCCCTTGGCCAGCGCCGACATGGCGACGGAGAAGCCCTTGCCCTCCTCCCCGAGCATCGTCGAGGCGGGCACCCGCACGTCCTCCAGGACCAGCTCGGCGGTGGCCTGGCCGCGCAGGCCGAGCTTGCCGTGGACGGGGCGCCGGGTCAGGCCGGGGGTGTCGGTCGGCACGAGGAAGGCGGAGACGCCCCGGTGGCCGGGGGCGTCGGTGGAGCGGGCGAAGAGCAGCACGACGTCGGCCCAGGTGCCGTTGGTGATGAACATCTTGGTGCCGTTGACGACGTAGTCGTCGCCGTCGCGCACCGCCCGGGTGGCGAGGCTGCCCGCGTCCGATCCGGTGCCCGGCTCGGTCAGGCCGAAGCAGCCGACCAGTTCGCCGGAGGTCAGCCCCGGCAGCCAGCGCCGCTTGTGCTCCTCGCCGCCCCAGGCGGCGATCGTCTTGGCGACCAGGCCGAGCGAGACGGAGACGATGCCGCGCACGGAGGAGTCGCCCCGGCCCAGTTCCTCCGTCACCAGGCAGTACGCGAGGTGGTCGCCCCCGGAGCCGCCGTACTCCTCGTCGATCGTGAGCCCGAGGAAGCCGACCTCGCCGAGCTTCTTCACGATCGAGCGGTCGACCTCCTCGGCGCGGTCCCAGGCGACGGCGTGCGGGACGACCTCCCGCGCCACGAAGTCCCGGGCGAGCTGCCGCACGGCGGTCTGCTCCTCGCTGAGCTCCAGGTTCATCCGCAACCACCCCACGTGAAAGCCGTACCTTTAAATTAGCACTGCTAGTTTCCGAGTGCAGCCCTACTATGTGCGCCATGGCCCGACCGCGCAAGCCCTTGCTGAGCACCGACCGCATCGTCGAGACGGCCCGCGCGCTCGTGGACGCGGAGGGCCTCGCGGCCGTCTCCACGCGCCGGCTCGCCGCCGAGCTCGGGGTGAGCGGGCCGTCGCTCTACAACCACTTCCGCACCAAGGACGAGATCCTGGAGGCGGTCGCCGACTCGGTGAGCGCGCAGGTCGACCTGTCGATGTTCGAGGACGGCCGGGACTGGCGGACCGCGCTGCACGACTGGGCCGTCTCCTACCGGGCGGCCCTGCGCGACCACCCGAACATCGTCCCGGTGCTGGCCCGCGGCCCCGGCCGCCGCCCGGCCGCGCTGCGCCTCGCGGACGCGGTCTACGGCGCGATGGTCGACGCCGGCTGGCCGCCCGCGCAGGCCACCTCGATCGGCGCGCTGATGCGGTACTTCATCATGGGCTCCGCGCTCGGCTCCTTCGCCGGGGGCTTCGTCGACGACGCGAGCGCGTACGACCCCGCCGACTACCCGCACCTCGGCCAGGCCCACCTGCTGCCCGAACGGCAGGAGAAGATCGACGAGCGGGCCTTCGAGACCGGGCTGGCGGCCCTGCTGGACGGGCTGGCCCGGCAGTACGCGCAGCTGCGGGACACCGTCTAGGACGCTTCGGCCGGCGCCGAAACGTGCGTGCGCCATGCTGGGGTGCATGACCCTCAGGGACCCCAGGTCGGCGCAGCTGGCGCGGCTCGCCGCGCTGATCGCCGACGAGACCCGCGCCGCGTGCCTGCTGGCGCTGCTGGACGGGCGCGCGTGGACGGCGGGCGAGCTGGCCCGGCACGCGGGCGTCGCCGCCTCCACGATCAGCGAGCACCTGGGCAGACTCGTCGCGGGCGGCCTGCTCGCCGAGGAGCGCCAGGGACGGCACCGGTACGTCCGGCTGGCCGGACCCGGGGTCGCCCAGCTGCTGGAGGACCTGGCCGCGCAGGTCGCGCCCGGCGTGGCCGGACGGCCCCGCACCCTGCGGGAGTCGAGCGCCTCCTCGGCGCTGGCCCGCGGCCGGACCTGCTACGACCACCTCGCCGGGCGGCTGGGCACCGCGGTCGCCGACGGGCTGACGGCGCGCGGGCTGCTGCTGCGGGAACCGCGGGGGCGCGGCGGTGGCGAGGGGGCGGGGTCCGGCCCGGCCCTGGCACCCCGCGGGCGGGCCACGGGGTTCGCGCTGACCGACGCCGGGCTGGCGTGGTTCGCGGCGGCCGGCATCGGCCTCGGCCGTCCCGGCCGCCGTCCCCTGGCCCGGGCCTGCCTGGACTGGACCGAGCGCCGGCCGCACCTCGGCGGGGCCGCGGGGGCGGCCCTGTGCCGGCACGCCCTGGACGCGGGATGGTGCGTGCGCGTCGGCTCCGGGCGGGCGGTGCGGGTGACGGCGGCGGGGGAACGCGCGCTGTCCGGGCTGCTCGGGATCGGCGCGGAGGCGCTGTGCTGAGCGGCCGGCGCGGGGCGGCGGTCCGGCCCCGTCCGGAACCCGCGCACCTCCCCGTCCTGTCCGGACCCGCGAGCCTCCCCGCCCCGCCCCTCCTGGCCTCTGGAGCATGATGAACGCCTCCCCGCCCCGCGCCGACCGCCGTGCCCCGCTGCTGGCCGCCGGCGCGGCCACCGTCACCGTCGTGCTGTGGGCCTCCGCCTTCGTCTCGATCCGCAGCGCGGGGGACGCGTACTCACCGGGCGCGCTGGCGCTCGGGCGGCTGCTGTCCGGGGCGCTGGCGCTGGGCGCGCTCTGCCTCCTGCGGAGGGAGGGCCCGCCGCCCCGGTCGGCGTGGCGGGGGATCGGGGTCTCCGGGGTGCTGTGGTTCGGCTCCTACATGGTCGTCCTGAACTGGGGCGAGCAGCAGGTGGACGCCGGTACGGCCGCCCTGGTCGTGAACATCGGCCCGCTCCTCATCGCCCTGCTGGGCGCGCGGCTGCTCGGGGACGCGATGCCGCCGCGGCTGCTGGCGGGGATGGCGGTGTCGTTCGCCGGTGCGGTCACGGTGGGACTGTCGATGTCGGGGGACGGCGGTTCCCCGGTGTTCGGGGTGGTGCTGTGCCTGCTGGCGGCGGTCGCCTACGCGGGCGGGGTCGTCGCGCAGAAGCCGGCGCTGGGCGCGGCGAGCCCCTTGCAGGTGACGACGTACGGGTGCCTGGTCGGGGCGGTGGTGTGCCTGCCGTTCGCCGGGCAGCTGGTCCGCCAGGCCGCCGACGCCCCGGCCTCCGCGACGCTGAACATGGTCTACCTCGGGGTCTTCCCGACCGCGCTGGCCTTCACGACCTGGGCGTACGCCCTGGCCCGGACCACCGCGAGCCGGATGGGCGCGACCACGTACGCGGTTCCGGCGCTGGTCGTCCTCATGTCCTGGCTGGTCCTCGGCGAGGTGCCGGGGCGCTCACGCTGGCGGGCGGGGCGCTGTGCCTGGCGGGTGTCGCGGTGTCCCGATCCCGGGCCGGCCGCGCGGACCGGGCGGCGCGGGCCGCGGCTCCGGGAGCGGTTCCGGAGCCGGGGCCCGCGCGGGCCCCGGACTCAGCCCTCTGACACGCCGGTCCCGGGACCGGCGCCCGGCTCCGCCGGACGGGCCCGGCCGGCGAGGACCTTGATGGAGACCAGGGCGAGGACCGCGAGCCCGACGATGTAGGCGGAGACCGCCATCGACGTGCCCGTGGCCTCCAGCAGCAGCACCATCAGGAAGGGCGCGAGGCCCCCGCCGCCGACGGCCGCGATCTGGTAGCCGAGGGAGGCGCCGGTGTAGCGCATCTCGGGCGTGAACAGCTCGGCGAACAGGGCGGCCTGCGGGCCGTACATGATGCTGAGGAAGCAGCTCGTGACGAAGGTGCCGACCGCCAGCCACAGCAGCGAGCCGGTGTCGATCAGCAGGAACATCGGGACGGCCCACACCGCGAGGCCGGCCGCCCCGAACGCGTAGATGCGGATCCGGCCGATCCGGTCGGACAGGGCGGCGGAGGCCGGGATCAGCACGAGCTGGGTGAGGCTGACGCACAGCGAGACGGTGAGCACCGCGCCGCGTTCCATGCCGAGTTCCCGGGTCGTGTAGTCGAGGACGCCGGTGATGATGATGTAGAAGGTCGCGGTGTTCACGGCGAAGGAGCCGCCGGCCAGCAGGACCGTGCCGAGGTGGCCGCGCAGGATCGTGCGCAGCGGGGAGGTGCGCTCGGTCCGCTCCTTCTCGGCCAGCGCCCGTTCGGCCGCGCGGAACTCGGGGGTCTCCTCGACCCGCGTGTGGATGTACCAGGCGAGGGCCAGCACGAACAGGCCGACCAGGAAGGGCACCCGCCAGCCCCAGGCGGCGAACGCGGAGTCGGTGGTGAGGGCTCCGGCCAGCAGGAAGACGGAGTTGGCGGTCACCACGCCGATGGGGACGCCGAGCTGCACGACGCTGCCGTAGACGCCGCGCTTGCCCTCGGGGGCGTACTCGGTGGCCAGCAGCATCGCGCCGCCCCACTGCGCGCCGACGGCGACGCCCTGGGCGACGCGCAGGAGGACGAGCAGGATCGGGGCGGCGACGCCGATCGTCTCGTAGGTGGGCAGCAGGCCGATGCCGGTGGTGGCCAGGCCCATGAGGGTGAGCGCGAGGACCAGCATCGGCTTGCGGCCGCGCTTGTCGCCGAGCTGGCCGGCGACGATGCCGCCGAGCGGGCGGGCCAGGAAGCCGACGGCGAAGGTGGCGAAGGAGGCGAGGACCCCGGCGGTGGGGCTGCCGGCCGGGAAGTACAGGTCGCCCAGGACGAGGGCGGCGGCGATGCCGAAGACGAAGTAGTCGTACCACTCGACGGCCGAGGCGAGGGCCGCGGCGGTGGCGACGCGGCGGCGGTTGCCGTCGGCGGGGGCGTTCTCGGTGAGCGGTCGAGCGGAAGGTGCCGTGTCCATGTGGTGCACGCTCCGGGAGTGCGGGGGCGGAACCGGGGGGGTGGCTCGGGTTCCGGGAACGTACTGACCGGACGGTATGGACGTCAACGGGTCGCGCGGCACGGATTTTGCCTGTACATGGCACGTGACCGGTCGCGGGCACGCCGACGCCCCGGCCGCCCGCGGGCGGCCGGGGAACGGGTGCGGACGGGCCCTAGAAGAGGACCAGGGCGCGGCCTCCCTTGCCCGCCAGCATGGTGTCGAAGGCGGCCGGGATGCCGTCCAGGGCGATCCGCTCGGTCACCAGGGCACCGAGGTCCAGGCGGCCCGCGCGGACGTGGTCGGCGAGGACGGGCAGGTCGCGCGCGGGGTCGGCGTTGCCGTACACGCAGCCGGACAGGGTCCGGCCCCAGTGGAAGATCTCCAGGGCGTGGAAGGTGACCTGCTGGTCCTTGCCGCCGATGCCGACGACCGTCGTGCGGCCGCCGCGCCGGGTGGACTCCCAGGCGGCGCGGATGGTGGTCGCCCGGCCGACGCACTCGACGGCGACGTCGACGCCCTCCTTGCCGGTCAGCGCGCGGATCCGGCGCGGGGTGGTGTCCGAGGCGACGAGGTACTCGGTGGCCCCGGCGGCCCGGGCGAGCTCCTCCTTCTCCGGGGAGACGTCGACCGCGACGATCGTGGAGGCGCCGGCGATGCGGGCCGACTGGAGGGTGGCCAGGCCCACTCCGCCGACGCCGAAGACGGCCACGCTCTCCCCGGCGCGCACCCGCGCGGAGTGGTGGACGGCGCCGTAGCCGGTCAGGACGGCGCAGCCGAGCAGGGCGGCGTCGGTGAGCGGGATGCCGTCGGGGGCGGGCAGCACGCAGGACGCGGGCACCACGGTCTCCTCGGCGAACGCGGCGACGTTCAGGCCGGGGTGCAGGTCGGTGCCGTCGTCGGCGCGGCGGGCGTGGACGCGCCCGGCGCCGGTGAGCGCGTCGGCGCACAGCCAGACCTCGCCGCGCGCGCAGGCGGGGCACGCGCCGCAGGACGGCGCCCAGTTGAGGACGGCGCCGTCGCCGGGCGAGACGTGGGTGACGCCCTCCCCGACGGCGAGGACCGTGCCGGCGCCCTCGTGGCCGAGGACGGCGGGGACCGGCAGCCTCATGGTGCCGTTGGTCAGGGACAGGTCGGAGTGGCAGACCCCGGCGGCGGCGAGCCGGATGCGGACCTGCCCGGGGCCGGGGTCGGGCAGGTCGATGCCGGTGATCTCCAGCGGGGAGCCGATGGCGGGCAGGACGGCGGCGCGGACGGCCATGACGGAAGCGACTCCCTTAGAACTGGAGGGACTTGGTCTGGAGGTACTCGGACAGGCCGTACGGGCCGAGCTCGCGGCCGACGCCCGACTGCTTGTAGCCGCCGAAGGGCGCGAGGGGGTTGAAGCGGCCGCCGTTGATGTCGACCTGCCCGGTGTCCATGCGGCGGGCGAAGGCCACCGCCTCGGCCTCGTCGCCGGCCCAGACGGCGCCGGAGAGGCCGTAGATGGTGCCGTTGGCGATGCGCAGGGCCTCCTCCTCGTCCGCGTAGCGCAGGATCGACAGGACCGGGCCGAAGATCTCCTCCTGGGCGATGGCCATGTCCGGGGTGACGTCGGCGAAGACGGTCGGGCTGACGAAGTAGCCCGTCTCGCGCGGGGCCTCGGGGCCGCCCGCGACCAGGCGGGCGCCCTCGGCGACGCCCTTCTCGATGTAGCCGAGGACCCGCTGCTGCTGCCGGGCGTTGACCACCGGGCCGATGCGGTCGCCGTACTTGGCGGCGGCCGCGGCGGCCAGCCCGACGGCCTCGTCGTACTGGTCGCGGTGGACCAGCATCCGCGTCCAGGCGTTGCACGACTGGCCGGAGTTGGACATCACGTTGGCGACGCCGACGTTGACCGCCCTGGCCAGGTCGGCGGTCGGGAGGATGACGTTGGCGGACTTGCCGCCCAGTTCCAGCGCGACCCTCTTGACGGCGCCCGCGGCGAGCGCGCCGATGCGCCGGCCGACGGCGGTGGAACCGGTGAAGGAGACCAGGTCGACGTCCGGGTGCTCGGCGAGGGCCTGGCCCGCGACCGGGCCGAGGCCGGTGACCAGGTTGAACACGCCCGCCGGGACCCGGGCCTCGTGCACCGCCTCGGCGAAGAGCCGGGCGACCAGCGGGGTGTCCTCGGCGGGCTTCAGGACGACCGTGCAGCCCGCGGCCAGGGCCGGGGCGACCTTGGCGACGATCTGGTGCAGCGGGTAGTTCCAGGGCGTGATCGCGGCGACCACGCCGGCCGGCTCGTGGAAGACGGTCGAGGTGCCGATCCGCTCCTCGAAGGCGTACGTCGCCGCCAGCTCGGCGTAGGAGCCCGCCACCGCGACCGGCACGGCGGCGTGGACCGCCTGCGAGAACTTCAGGGGCGAGCCGAGCTCGGCGGTGACCGTCTCGGCGATCTCGTCCGCGCGGGCCGCGAGCACGTCCCGCAGGGCGGCCAGGCGGGCGGCGCGCTCGGCGGGCGGGGTCGCGGCCCAGCCCCGCAGGGCGGCCCGGGCGGCCCGTACGGCGGTGTCGACGTCCAGGGCGGTGCCCGCGGGGACCGTGCCGATCACCTGCTCGTCGGCCGGGTTCACGACCTCGATCACGTCCTGGCCGGCGGCGGGGCGCCAGGCGCCGTCGATGTACATGCCGTCGTGTGCCTTCATCGCGCATCCTCCGGGGCGGGGCATCGTCGTCCGACACATAAACTAGCGGCGTTAGTTTTCCGGCGCCATACGTCTCCGGCCATCTCAGCACGGAACCACCCGGACGAGGTGTGCCGCTGCTCACTCCTCCAGATCGGGCAGCCGGTCCGGGGCCGGGCAGATGCGCTCGCCGTACTGGTCGAAGACGAACAGGTGCGCGAGGTCGACCAGCAGCGGCACCTGCATGCCGTGGCGCAGGTCGATGTCCGGCGTGGTGCGGACGATGAGGTCGCCGGGCAGGCGGGGTTCCGCGGACGCGGGCTGCGCAGGTGGGCCGGCCGGGTCGTCGAGCACCACGACGGGACCCGCCCGCAGCGCGCCCGCCCGCTCCCGCAGCCGGCCCAGGACCGTGCCCTCGCGGCGGCGGCGCCGGGGCGTGCGGCCCGGGCGCGGGCGGGGGGCCTCCAGTTCGGGGACGACGGCGGGACGGGAGCCGGTGTCGAAGTGCACGAGGTTCTCGTGGCCCTGGAACTCCACGTGCTCCACCAGGCCGGTGATCAGCACCTCGCCGGGGCGGGCGGAGGCGGCCGGCCCGATGCGGACGGCCTCGGAGCGCAGGCCGACGATGACCTCGCGGCCCTGCTGCACGCGCAGCAACTGGTGGTCCGGGGAGAGGGGTTCGGGCAGCCGCAGGAACTGCTTGCCGAGACCGATGGTCATCGCCCCGTCGAGCGGCGCGCGGACCACGCCGCGCAGCAGGTTGATGCGGGGGGTGCCGATGAACGCGGCGACGAAGACGTTGCGGGGCAGCGCGTACACCGAGCGCGGGGTGCCGACCTGCTGCAGGACGCCGCCGCGCAGCACGGCGACCCGGTCGCCGAGCGACATGGCCTCGGCCTGGTCGTGGGTGACGTAGACCGTGGTGACGCCCAGGTCGCGGGTGAGGTGGGCGATCTCGGCGCGCAGCCGGTTGCGGAGCTTGGCGTCGAGGTTGGACAGCGGCTCGTCCATGAGGAACGCGGAGGGGTGGCGGGCGATGGCCCGGCCCATGGCGACGCGCTGGCGCTCGCCGCCGGAGAGCTGGCCGGGGAAGCGTTCGAGGAGCTCCTCGATGCCGAGCATCCGGGCGGTGGCGTCCACCCGCGGGCGCGGGTCGGCGCCCGGGGCCTCGATGCGCAGCGGGAAGCCGATGTTGTCGCGGCTGGTCATGGTCGGGTAGAGGGCGAAGTTCTGGAAGACCATCGCCATGTCCCGGCCGGAGGGCGGCAGGTCGTTGGCGTGCTCGCCGTCGAGCAGCAGCTCGCCCTCGTCGATCTCCTCCAGCCCGGCGATCATCCTGAGCACGGTGGACTTGCCGCAGCCGGACGGGCCGAGCAGGACGAGGAACTCGCCCGGCGCGATGTCCAGCGACAGCCGGTCCACCACGCGAGGGCCGCGCGGGTAGGTCTTGCTCACGTCGTGCAGGGAGATGGCGCGTGTCATGAGGTGCCCCCGGAGGCTCACTTGTGCGCTGGTGCTCCGCGATGTCGTCGTCCCGTGCGGGTCGTGCGGGGCTGTGGGTCACGGAAGTTAACGGAATGTGTGCGGCCGGGGGAAGAGAGGGGGCGGGATCGGGCGGTCCCGGTCCACCAGATGAGAAAGCGGACGCGGCGATTCAGCCGGGGGGCGCGTCCCGGCCCGCGAGACGGCCGGGCCGCCGGTCCTCCCCGGAGGGGGCCCGGCCGCCTTCCGGCGCGGCCCGCCCCCGGTCCGCCCGCTGTTCCGGCGAGCGCAGGGCGACCCCGGAGGAGAGCAGCAGGAGGCCGCCCAGGAGCACGAACGGCGCCGCCACGCCCGCCACGCCGGCCACCAGGCCGGCGGCCGCGGGGGCGGCGACCTGGCCGAGGCGGTTGCCGGTCAGCCGCAGGGCGAGGGCGGTGGAGCGGGCCCCGTCGGGGGCGGCCTGGACCACCGTCGTCATGGACAGCGGCTGCCCGACGCCGAGGCAGAAGCCGAGGACCGCGAGGACGGCGGCCAGCGCCCACACCGGCAGCGGCAGCGCGATCCCGGCGCACAGCAACGCCGCCAGCAGGCAGGTCACGGTGAGCAGCGCGGTGCGGCCGAGCAGCCGCAGCAGCGGGGTGAGGACCAGGCGGCAGGCGATGGTGGCGGCCGCCCGTAGGCTGAGCAGGACGCCGACGACGGACGGGGCGATGCCCCGGTGCTCGCCGACCACCGGCAGGTACGCGGTGAGGATGTCGGTCGCGGAGAGCACGGAGAGGCTGATGAGGATGCCCGCGGGGACGCCCCGGGCGCGCAGGATGCGGTGCACGGGGACCCGTCCGCCCGCGGCCGTGCGGGAGCCGGGGGCGGTGCGGCGGTGCTCTATGCGCCACAGCGAGGTGAACGCGACCGCCGCGCCCGCGCCGGCGACCAGCAGGGCGAGCGCGCTGGTGCCCGCCATGTCGGGGCCGCCGATCAGCGCGCCGGCCGCCACGGGTCCGACCAGCTGGCCGAGGGAGGCGCCGATGGTGAAGTGCCCGAAGTTGCGGTCCTGTTCGTGCGGCGCGGACTGGCGGGCGACCAGCGACTGGGCGCCGATGACGAAGCTGAGGTGGCCGAGGCCCATCACCCCGCTCCACAGCGCCATCGCCCACAGCGAGCCGGCGACCCCGCTCAGGGCGCAGCCGCCGGAGATCAGGACCACGCCCGCCGGCAGCAGCGGGGCGCAGCGGCCGTGGTCGGTGCGGCGGCCCAGGGGTACCGCGGCGAACAGCGGCAGCAGCGCGTACACGCCCGCGATCACGCCGATCGCCCGTTCGTCCGCGCCCAGCGCGAGGGCCCGGTAGGAGACGGCGGGCCGGGCCATCGACACCGCCCCCTGCGCGAAGCCGAAGGCGATGACGAGGCGGAGCAGCCAGCCGCGGTTCCCACCGGGCCCCATGGTGCGTACCTCCGAGGGGGTCGAGGGCGGCGGACGGGCCGCCGCGGACGTCAGACGATGCCGAACAGGATGCCCGCCGCGAGGATGACCAGGCAGGTCAGGGCGGCGTACTTCACGACGAACCGGGTGTGGTCGCCGAACTCGACCTTCGCCATGCCGACCAGGACGTACACGGCGGGCACGAGCGGGCTGGACATGTGCAGGGGCTGGCCGACGAGGGAGGCGCGGGCCATCTCCAGCGGGGAGACGCCGTGCGCGGCACCGGCCTCGGCGAGGACCGGCAGGACGCCGAAGTAGAAGCCGTCGTTCGACATGAAGTAGGTCAGCGGGAGGCTCAGGACGCCGGTGACCAGGGCCATGTGGGGGCCCATGCCCTCGGGGATGACGTCCACCATCCACTTGGCCATGTGGTCGACCATGCCGGTGCCCTGGAGGACGCCGGTGAAGACGGCGGCGGCGAAGACCATGCCGGAGACGTTCAGGACGTTGTCGGCGTGGGCGGCGAGGCGGGCCTTCTGGTCGGGGATGCGCGGGAAGTTCACGGTGAGCGCGAGCGCGGCGCCGAGCAGGAACAGCACCGGGATCGGCAGCCACTCCAGGATCATGGCGGTGAGCAGGACCACCGTGAGCAGCGCGTTGAACCAGTACAGCTTGGGGCGCAGGGTGTCACGGTGCGGGTCGAGGCCCTGGAAGTCGTCGGCGGCGTCCGCGTCGGAGCCGTCCGCGCCCGCGCCCGGCGTGGCACCGGAGCCGCCCGCGCCCGCCTCGGAGCCCGGACCCGGAGCGCCCGCGGCGACGGCGGCGCCGCCGGAGCCCGTGCCCACGAGGACGGTGCCCTTCTCCTCCACCAGCACCTCGTCCAGCGTCAGCACCCCGAGCCGCCTGCGCTCGCGCAGGCCCAGGACGTAGGACAGGCCGATCACGAAGAGCAGGCCGACGGCGAGGGCCGGGATCATCGGGACGAAGATGTCGCTGGCGTCCAGCTTCAGCGCGGTGGCCGCGCGGGCGGTGGGGCCGCCCCAGGGCAGCGTGTTCATCACGCCGTTGGCCATGGCCGCGACGCCGGTCAGGATGACCAGGCTCATCTTCAGGCGCTTGTAGAGCGGGTACAGCGCGGAGACCGTGATCATGAAGGTGGTCGAGCCGTCGCCGTCCAGCGACACGATCGCGGCGAGCAGGGCCGTCCCGACGACGATGCGCATCGGGTCGGCCCTGCAGAACTTCAGGATGCCCCTGACGATCGGGTCGAAGAGACCGACGTCGATCATCACGCCGAAGTAGACGATCGCGAACATGAGCATCGCCGCGGTGGGGGCGAGGCTGGTCACGCCGTCGATGACGTAGTCGCCGAGGTGGGCGCCCTTGCCGACGAACACGCAGAACAGCGCGGGGATCAGCACGAGCGCCGCGATCGGCGACATCTTCTTCAGCATGATCAGGACCAGGAAGGTCGCGATCATGGCGAAGCCGAGGAGGGTCAGCATGAGTGGATACCTAACGTTCGCCCTTGAACATCCCACCAGGGCCGGCGGTGCGATGGACGTTAGGTCCCGTCGAGCGGCGTTAACAAGACGTTGACATGCGAGCAATAAGAGCAGAACTGCTGGTCACAGCTTTGCTCAGGTCAGCGCGCCGCGCTTTTCGGGCACGGCCGGGGTCACCGCCGCCACCTCGACCGGCACGCCGTTGAGGACCGCGTTGCCCGACAGCGGGTCGAGTCGGCTGCCGTCGAGGAGCTGGTTGACGTTGACGCCGGGGTCGGCCGAGGCGTGGGTCAGACGGGTGCCGGGCCGGTCGTGGCCCCAGCCGTGCGGCAGGCTCACCACGCCCCGGCGGACCGCGTCGGTGACCTCCGCGGGCACGGTCACCTCTCCCCCGGGTCCCTTCACGCGCACCTCCGCGCCGTCGCGCACGCCCAGCCGCCCGGCGTCCTCCGGGTGGAGGTGCAGGGTGCAGCGGTTGGAGCCGCCGGTCAGGGCGGGCACGTTGTGCATCCAGCTGTTGTTGGAGCGCAGGTGGCGGCGGCCGACCAGGACGAGGCCGGCGGGGCGTTCCGCCAGCGCCCGCACCAGCCGGGGCAGGTCGTCGGCGATCGGCCGGGGCAGCAGCTCCACCTTGCCGCTCCTGGTCTTCAGGGGCTGGGGCAGGCGGGGCCGCAGCGGCCCGAGGTCGATGCCGTGCGGGTGCGCGAGCACCTTCTCCAGGGTCAGTCCGTCCGGTCGTGCGCCGAAGCCGTCGCCGTAGGGGCCGAGGCGCAGCATCATGTCCAGCCGCCGCTCGGGGCCGTCGTCGCCGGTGAGCCGGGCGGCGAGCTCGTGCGGGTCGCGGCCGTGGACCGGGGAGTGCGGTTCCTTCACCGCCTTGCCGAGGGTCCGGTCGACGACCGCCCGGTCCACGGCCTCCGGGTCGGCCCCGTGCATGCCGGTGGCCGCGAGGACGAGCCGGGCC
The DNA here is from genome assembly GCF_044540485.1 of Streptomyces sp. NPDC085946. NCBI lineage: Bacteria > Bacillati > Actinomycetota > Actinomycetes > Kitasatosporales > Streptomycetaceae > Streptomyces > Streptomyces sp. NPDC085946. The sequence goes on from NZ_JBITSF010000003.1 coordinate 377,084, forward strand.
AGGATCTCCGTCTCGGCCATCCGGCCGGGCTCCGGCGGGACGGCCGGGCGGGTGTAGCGGACCTGGTGGCGCACGGCGAGGGAGTTGAGGGCGAAGTCGTGGTGCGGGCTCTGCGCGGGCGGGGGCGGGGGCAGGACGACGTGGGCGTGGCGGGAGGTCTCGTTGAGGTACGGGTCGACGCTCACCATGAAGTCCAGCGTGCCGAGCGCCTTGTCGAGGCGGTCGCCGTCGGGCGCGGACAGCACGGGGTTGGCGGCGATCGCGACGAGGGCGCGGATCGGCTCGCCCTCGCCGGTGGCGGTGTCGATCTCCTCGGCGAGCGCGGACAGCGGCAGCTCCCCCTTGGCCTCCGGGTGCCGGCTCACCCGGGAGTGCCAGCGTCCGAGCGCGAAGCCGCGGCCGGGTCCGGCGGGCCGCGGCGTCCTGTCGGTGGCGGACTGCGGGAAGAGCGCGCCGCCGGGCCGGTCGAGGTTGCCGGTGAGGACGTTGAGGACGTCGACGAGCCAGCTGGCGAGGGTGCCGTGCGCGACGGTGCAGCTGCCGATGCGGCCGTAGACGGCGGCGGTGGGGGCGGCGGCGAGCTCACGGGCGAGGGCGCGGATGGTGTCCGCGTCGACGTCGCAGGCCCCGGCGGCCGCCTCGGGCGTGAACTCGCGCAGGGCCTCGGCCAGTTCGCCGGTCCCCTCGACGTGCTCGGCGAGGTGGCCGAGCCGCACCAGGTCCTCGTCGAACAGGACGTGCGCCATCGCCGCGAGCAGCAGGGCGTCCGTGCCGGGCCGGATGGCGACGTGCCGGTCGGCGAGCTTCGCGGTGCGGGTGCGGCGCGGGTCGACGACGGTGAGGGTGCCGCCGCGGGCCTTGAGCGCCTTGAGCCGGCCGGGGAAGTCCGGCGCGGTGCACAGACTGCCGTTGGACTCCAGGGGGTTGGCGCCGATGAGCAGCAGGTGATCGGTGCGGTCGAGGTCGGGCACGGGGATCGCCTGCGCGTCGCCGTACAGCAGCCCGCTGGAGACGTGCTTGGGCATCTGGTCGACCGTGGAGGCGGTGAAGAGGCTGCGGGTGCCGAGGCCGGCGAGCAGGACCGGCGGGTAGAGGGCCCCGGCCACGGTGTGCACGTTGGGGTTGCCGAGGACGACGCCGACGGCGTGCGGGCCGTACCGCTCGACGACGGGCCGGATGCCGGCGGCGACCGCGTCGAAGGCCTCCTCCCAGGTGGCCTCGCGCAGCCTGCCGCCCTCGCGGACCAGCGGGGCGCGCAGCCGGTCGGGGTCGGAGTCGAGGGCCCCGAAGGAGGCGCCCTTGGGGCAGACGAACCCGCGGCTGAAGACGTCGTCGCGGTCGCCGCGGGCGGCGGTGACGCGGGTGCCCTCGATCGTGAGGGTCAGGCCGCAGGTGGCCTCGCACAGGGGGCAGATACGCAGGGCGGTGCGGGACACGGGTCCTCCCGGAGGGCGGCGGCAGCGGTGGCGCACGGAACGACGCCGAGCATACCGACCGGTAGGCATGTGAGGGAGGGGGGCGGGAGGGGTTCGGGAATCCGCGGCGGCCGCGCGGCCCGGATCAGTCCATCACCCGGGCCAGGTACGCCCGGAGCAGCTCCCGCATCTCCTCGATGACCCGCGCGTCCCCGTCCGGTGCCACCCGGAAGGCGAGGTGGACGAGGGTGTCGGCGGTCTCCACGGCGACGAGGAAGGTGCGGCGCAGGTCCTCGTCGGGCTCCCGGCCGAGGTAGCCGGAGAGCAGCCCGGCGATCCGGTCGGCGACCCGCAGGTTGGGCTCGGCACGGCGGGCGCCGACCGGGATCTGGTTGCCGAAGTCGACGAGGCAGAAGCCGGGCGCGGTGCGCTTCATGCCGAGGTACTCGTCGAGCACGGCGTCCAGGGCCGCGCGCCAGCCGGCGTCGCCGAGCGCGCGCAGGCGCTCCGCGACCCGCTCGGAGTAGCGCTCCAGGTTGCGCTGGGCCAGCGCGTCGGCCATCTGCCGCTTGTTGCCGAAGAAGCGGTAGACGGACCCGATGGGCACGCCGGCGCGCTCGGCCACGGCGCGGGTGCTCAGGGCGTCGTAGCCGACCTCGTCGAGGAGGTCGGCGCAGGCGTCGAGGATCCTGGTCAGCCGTTCGGCGCTGCGCCGCTGCACGGGGGCGCGGCGGAGCGAGGTCGCATGGGGCACGGGCTTCATGATGCCTTTCCGGCGCGGTCCGGTGAACCTCCGCCCACGGTACGGAATCGCGGACCCGTCCCCCTCACCGGTCCGCCGCCCCCGGCCCGGAGACCGTGATGTCGGCGGTGCTCTGCACCGGTTCGCCGTCCACCGCCCACGCCGTGCCGTCGTCGGCGTACAGCCGGGCGGTGACCTGATGGGTGCCGCGCGGGACGAGCCGGGCGGGCAGGCGGTACGCGGGGGCGCGGAGTTCGGCGACCGGGCGGCCGTCCAGGTAGAGGCGGGCCAGGCCGCGGCCGGCCACCGCCCGCGGCGCCGCGCCGGCCGGCGAGAAGCGGAAGGCGCGCACGGACAGGCGCACGTCCCACGCGCCGCCGGCGCCGGGCTGGACCTCGACGCGCACCCGGGGCGCGTCCTCCTCGTCCACCTCGCGGTGGGGCCGGTCCCGGGCGTCCGCGTCCCGCAGCGGCCCGCCCGACGGCGAGGCCGGCGGGCCCTCCCCCTGCTCCCGGGCACCGCCCGCGCCGCAGCCCGTGACTCCGCCCAGCAGCAGGACACAGGCCGCGAGCGCGGCGGTGCGGCTCCGCGTCCACGACATGCCCGCGAGCGTAGAACAGGGGTGCGAGAGCGGGAATCCGTCTCAAGTCGGGTTCCCGCTCCTCCGCAGAGAGGAGACAGCGACGAGGAAGGCGACGGACCGCACCGACCCCTTGCGCCCGGGAAACCGCAATCCTACGGTGTCCCATAGGAATCGGTTCTGCGAGGGAGCAGTGACATGAGCGGGGACGCACGGAAGATCGCCGAGGGGCTGACCCACCTCACCGGGTTCGGCAACGAGCACAGCTCCGAGGCCGTCCCGGGCGCCCTGCCCGAGGGCCGCAACGCGCCGCAGCGCGCCCCGCTCGGGCTGTACGCGGAGCAGCTGAGCGGCACGGCCTTCACCGAGCCGCGGGCGCACAACCGCCGTTCGTGGCTGTACCGGATCCGCCCGTCGGCCGCGCACCCCGCGTTCACCCGCGCCGACAACGGGGCGATCCGCACCGCGCCCTTCACCGAGACGGTCCCCGACCCCAACCGGCTGCGCTGGAACCCGCTGCCCGCACCCGCCCCGGGCACCGACTTCCTGGCCGGCCTGTGGACCCTCGGCGGCAACGGCGACGCGACCCAGCGCACCGGCATGGCCGTGCACCTCTACCACGCCGACGCCTCCATGGAGCGCGTGTTCAGCGACGCCGACGGCGAGCTGCTGATCGTCCCCGAGCGCGGCGGCCTGCTGCTGCGCACCGAGTTCGGCCTGCTCCACGTGGAGCCGGGACACATCGCGCTGGTCCCCCGTGGGGTCCGCTTCCGTGTGGAGCTCCTGGACGACATCGCCCGCGGCTACGTGTGCGAGAACTACGGCGCCCCCTTCCGCCTGCCCGACCTCGGCCCCATCGGCGCCAACGGCCTGGCCAACCCCCGTGACTTCCGGGCGCCGGTCGCCGCCTACGAGGACGTCGAGGGCCCGGTGGAGGTGGTCAACAAGTTCTGCGGCACCCTGTGGACGGCCACCTACGACCACTCCCCGCTCGACGTGGTCGCCTGGCACGGCAACTACGTGCCCTACGCCTACGACCTGCGCCGCTTCAACGTCATCGGGACCATCTCCTACGACCACCCCGACCCGTCGATCTTCACCGTGCTGACCTCGCCGAGCGACACCCCGGGCCTGGCGGGCGTCGACTTCGTCGTGTTCGCGCCGCGCTGGCTGGTCGGCGAGGACACCTTCCGGCCGCCGTACTTCCACCGGAACGTGATGAGCGAGTACATGGGCCTGATCGAGGGCGCCTACGACGCCAAGGCCGAGGGGTTCGTGCCGGGCGGCGGCTCGCTGCACAACATGATGTCGGCGCACGGGCCGGACCGGGAGACCTTCGACCGGGCCAGCGCCGCCGAGCTGAGGCCGCAGAAGATCGACGACGGGCTGGCGTTCATGTTCGAGACCCGCTGGCCGGTCACCCTCACCGCGCAGGCGCAGCGCGCGGAGCACCTCCAGCAGGGCTACGACGACGTGTGGCGGGGCCTGGAGCGGCACTTCGACCCCCGGCGCTGACCCCGCCCCACCGGCCCCGCTCCGCGCCCGGCCCCCACCCGTCCCTTGCACCGATCGTTCCCTACCGGTACGGATGACAGCCGTGACCTCCTTCGCCCCGGACTCGATCGTCCTGAACCGCAAGTTGCCGCTCTGGTACCAGGTGTCGCAGTCGCTGCGCGCCTCGATCCTCGGCCGCTCGCCCCGGGACCCGCTGCGCCTGCCCACCGAGGAGCAGCTCGCCGGGCACTACGGCGTGAGCGTGCTGACCATGCGGCAGGCGCTGAAGGAGCTGGAGGACGAGGGGCTGATCACCCGCCACCGGCGGCGCGGCACGTTCATCGAGCCCGGGGTGCGGCGGGGCGCCCCGGTGCGCCTGCTCGGCTCGGTGGACGCCATCGTGGCCCAGCAGTCCGGCATGACGACCGAACTGCTGGACCACGGCCGCGCGCCGGTGCCGGCCGAACTCGCCGAGCACTTCCCGGACCTGGCCGAGGTGGCCACGTACCACCGGCTGCGCAGCGACGAGAGGACCGGCGAGCCGACCAACCACGCCCGCAACTGGATCCGCCCCGAACTGGCCGCCCGCGTCGACCCGGACGACCTGATGCGCTGGCCGATGACCAAGGTGCTGCGGGACGTCGTGGGGGCGGACATCAGCCGCATCACGGACACGGTCCAGGCGCGGCTCGCGGACCCGGAGACGGCCCGGCTGCTGGACGTCCCGCTGCTCAGCCCGATCCTGCACTACACGGGCGTGACGTACGACGGCGACGGCCGGGCCCTGGACGTGGCCGTCATCCACTACCGCGGGGACCGTTTCTCCTTCACGGTGACGCTGGACGCCACCTGACCCGCGGCCCGCGGGCAGGCCGTACCATGCCCAGCGTGACGCACGACGACGCTCCGCCGCTGGCGGACCTCATGCCGTGGTCCGTCGCACCGCCGCGGCTCGGCCGGGGGTGGCCGGCGGCCCCCGACGCGGCGTCCCTGAAGGCCCGTTGGGACGCGCTGGTGAAGGCCGCGGGACCCGACCGGGAGGCGCTGTTCCAGCCGACGCGCGCCCGGACCCTGCACACGGCGGTCGGCCGGCTGCCGGGGCAGGCCGGCGGCACCGAGCGGCTGCTGCGCGCCTCGGGCCCCTGCCCGGAGCCGGTGCGCGTGCTGCACGCCCCCTTCGACGAGCAGTGGCTGCTGCCCGACCACCGGCTGATCGACGCGGCCCGCCCGGAGTTGTGGCGGGTGGCGGACGCGCACCAGGTCTTCGCCGTGGAGACGGCGGCCGCCCCCGGCTCCCCCGGCCCGCTCCTGCTGGCGACCTCCGCGCTGCCGCTGCTGCGCCCCGGCCGCGTCCGCCCCCTGTACCGACGTCCCGGCGGCGCCGAACCCAACCTGGCGCCGGGCCTGCTGGACCACCTGGGCGAGCGGCTGGGCGGACGCCCCGAGCCCCTCGACGTCCTGGCGTGGATCGTGGCCGCGGTCCGCCCCGGTCCCGTCGTCCCGCTCACCGCGGACGCCGGGGCCTGGGCGCGGGGCGTGGCGGTGGGCCGCCGGATGCTGTGGCTGATGCGGCGCGACGGCGAGCGTCCCAAGCTGCCCGGCGGCCGCCGCCCCTACGTCCGCGCCCCGCTGCCCTCCCGGCCCCTGACCCTGGCGTACGACCGGGACGAGGAGGTCCTGTTCCTCGACGAGGGCCGGGTCTCCCCGGTGCCGCCCGGGGCGTGGGACTTCGAGGTGGCCGGGGTCCGGGTGCTGGAGCACTGGTTCGCGGTCCGCACCGCCCCGGCCGAGCCGGGCACGCTCGCCGCGATCCGCCCGGCCACGTGGCCGCAGGCGTGGACGTCGGAACTGCTGGAGCTGGTCACGGTCCTGGCCCTGCTCGCGGAGCTGCGCCCCCGGCAGGAGGAGCTGACGGCACCCGACCCGATCACGGCGGCCGAGCTGCGCGCGGCCGGCGTCCTCCCGGCACCGGACGCGGCCCGCCGGCCCGCCTCGGTCCTGGACGGCCGGGAGGAGGGCCCGGAGGGCCAGTTGGTGCTGCTCTAGCGCATCGCGGTGCCGCACCCGCGTTCGGCGGTACGCCCGCGGTGCCGGGCGGGGAGTACGGGTCGTCCCGGGAGCGCCGCCGGGTGGCGGATCGGGAGAGGGCGGCTTGGCCGGTGGCACGTCCCGTCGCCGGGTCGCGGACCTGGGCCGGGTCGCGGACCTGGGCCGGGTCGCTGGCCAGGCGCGCGGTGCTCCGCGCGGTCTTCGCACCGCTCGTCGCACGCCGGTACGCGCACGGCGAGCGGTGACCGCGCGGCGGACTCGCCCGGTGCCGGAGGCGGACTCGCTCGGTGCCGGAGGCGGTGGGCGGGAAGCCTCCGGTGACTGCCGGGCCGGGGCGGGGCACCGACGGGGGACGGGCCCGCGCCCGGAAGGACACCGGGGCGGCGGCGCTGCGTGCCGTGGGGATGACGGACGACGCGTGCGCAGCGCTGCGCCGGGCCGGTGGCCGTCCGGGCGTGATTCCTACCGGCCGCCGAACAGCGAGCGGCGCAGCCGCCGCAACGGCGCGAAGAGCGAGACGTGGCGCACGCGCGCGGCCCTGCCGCTGTGGTCGCGCACGGGCTCGCGCGCCGTCAGCTCCAGCATCAGCGAGGTCGCCTCCAGCGTCTCGCGCTGCGGGACCGCCGGTCCCGACAGTATCGAGAGGTGCCGGTCGAGCCGCGAACTGCTCGCACTGCTCCCGTAGGTGATCGCAGGGACCCTCGCCCTGCTGCGCACTGTTATCTGCTCCATGTCACTCCCCACCCGTACGAGTCCACCCGGCCCGGGCAGGGTAACCCTATCGCCTGGGTGCGGCACGCGTGTATCGCGGTCACAGGATTCACCTTCCCCGTAAGACGGTTGACGATTACTCTCCGAATCCGAGCGATTTCAGGGCGAGTTGGACAACAGGCTGGCTGGTGGGCCGGGGTGATCCCCCGTCAGGCTCGACGGTTACGGCGAGTGACGTCGACGCGGCGTCGAGGCCGGACGCCACCAAGGGCGTGTCGCCGTCGAAGAGCCCGAGGGAGCGCGGTTGCGCGCCCGGGCGCATGACCCAGAGCTGGTGTACGCGGTCGTCGGGCAGGGCGCCGTACCCGCCGAGGGTGACGACGGCGCGCCCCTCGGATGCGGAAGCGATCACTCCGATCGTGCCGCCCCGGGCGTCCCGTCCGCTGCCCGCGCGGGCGTCCGGAGCGGCCAGAACGTGGGCGATCTCACGTGCCCGGGCCTGCTGGGCGGCCAGTTGGTCCTGCGTCCGGTCGGCCTGGACGGCGAAGAGCGCGGCGACGACCAGGGCCGCGGCGGCCGTCGCCGTGGCGAACGGCGCGAACCGGGGGCGCGCCCGGAGCGCCCGGGCGCGCGCGGGCGGCGGCCGGACGCCCCACACGTGCGGCGGCAGCGTGGACCTGTGCCCACGCGCCGGCGCCGGTTCCTGCGGCATCGTGCGGACGGCGGCCAGGACCCGTTCGCGCAGGGCGGCGGGCGCCGGGGCGGCCGTCGACCAGGCGAGCCGCAGGGCGTCCTCGGACAGCGCCCGCACCTCGGCGGCGCAGCGGTCGCAGCCGCTCAGGTGCTTCTCGAAGCGGACGCGCTCGGCGGGTTCCAGGGCGTCCAGCGCGTAGGGCGCGGCGAGCGAGTGGAGGTCCTCGCGGCGCAGCAGCCGGTCGAGCAGGCTCATGCGGCACCTCCCAGGCAGTCGCGCAGCCGGGTCAGTCCGTCGCGCATCCGGGTCTTGACCGTGCCCAGCGGCAGGGAGAGCCGCTCGGCCACCTCACGGTAGGTGTACCCCTCGTAGTAGGCGAGGGTGACGGACTGGCGTTGCAGGGCGGTGAGGCGGTCCAGGCAGCGGCGCACCCACTCGCGTTCGAGGCCGGCCTCGACCTCCTCGGCGACCTGGTCGAAGGCGGGACGGTGGGCCCGCCGGGCCTCGCGCTCCTCGCGCTCCCCGGCCGCGCGGGCGCTGCGCACCCGGTCGACGGCGCGGCGGTGGGCGAGGGTGAGGACCCAGGACAGCGCGCTGCCCCGGCCGGGGTCGAACCGCGCGGCGGACCGCCACATCTCCAGCAGCACCTCCTGGGCCACCTCCTCGGACTGGGCGGGGTCGCGCACCACGCGCCGCACCAGCCCGTACACCGGTCCGGACACCAGGCCGTAGAGCCGCTCGAACGCCTGGTGGTCACCGCCCGCCACGAGCATCAGCAGCTCGTCCGCCTCCACCGTGTCCCCCTCTCCCGGCCGGCACGCGGCCCGTCCCACCATCCGAGGCATTCCCACCGTCCCTCGCACCCGAGGCAGGCGCGGCGCGCGCCTCCGCAGGGGTGGTACGGATCAGCGGGCCGAAAACGCGGGTCGGGCGGCGGGAAATGCCGTCCGCGGGAAAGTTCGCGGCTCCACCAATCCGGTTGCGCCGCCGCTCCGAATGCCCCGGCGTCAGGCAAGTTGGCACGGAGGACGGACGGCATGACACCTATCTCCAGGACCGGTGCGGGACGCGGTGGCGTCGCCACCCTGATCTGCGGGGCGCTGGCCGCCGGCGGTCTCGCGGCCGCCGGCGCGACCGCGCTGGAACCGGGGGCGGCCGCCGCCTCCAGCCACCGGGAGGCCCCGCTGATCTCGGGAACCCCGCAGTACGACAACACGGACGTGTACGCCTTCGTCAGCCCGGACAAGCCGGACACGACGACCGTCATCGCGAACTGGGCACCGTTGCAGGAACCGGCGGGCGGGCCGAACTTCTTCCCGTTCGCCGAGGACGCCCAGTACGACCTGCACATCGACAACGACGGCGACGCGCAGGGCGACCTGGTGTTCCGCTACACGTTCCGGACGCACGTGAAGAACGGCAGGACGTTCCTCTACAACACCGGTCCGGTCACCAGCCTCGACGACCCCGACCTCAACGTCACGCAGACGTACGACATCGAGCTGCTGAAGCTGGAGGGCCGGCGCCTGGTGTCGCGGACGAGGATCGCCGACGACGTGCCGGTGGCGCCGTCGAACGTCGGCAAGGCGTCCATGCCGGACTACGGCGCGCTGCGCAAGCAGGCGGTCCACCCGCTGGCCGGCGGCGCGACGACGTTCGCCGGGCAGGCCGACGACCCGTTCTTCCTGGACCTGCGCGTCTTCGACCTGCTGTACGGCGGGAACCTGTCCGAGGTCGGCAACGACACCCTCAAGGGCTACAACGTCAACTCGATCGCCCTGCAGGTGCCCCACCACCTGATCACGGAGTCGGCGGACCAGCCGGTCGTCGGCATCTGGTCCACCACCCGGCGCAAGAACGCGCAGGGCCGCTTCACCCAGGTCTCCCGGCTGGGCAACCCGCTCGTCAACGAGGTCGTCAACCCGCTGGAGGACAAGGACACCTTCAACGCCTCCGTGCCCCGCGACGACGCGCAGTTCCTGGAGAACGTCACCGACCCCGAGCTGCCGAAGCTCATCGAGGCCATCTACAAGATCGAGGCGCCCGCCGGGCCGCGCAACGACCTGGTCGACGTCTTCCTCAAGGGCGTCGAGGGCCTCAACCGGCCGCCGCACGTGACCCCGTCCGAGCAGCTGCGCCTCAACACCTCCGTCGAGCCGGCCGCGCGGCCCAAGCGCCTGGGCGTCCTGGACGGCGACAACGCGGGCTTCCCCAACGGCCGCCGCCTCACCGACGACGTCATCGACGCCTCGCTCCAGGTGGTCGAGGGCGAACTGCTCGGCGCGAAGAACGACCTGGGCGACGCGGTCGACGCGAACGACAAGAAGTTCGGCCACTCCTTCCCGTACCTGGCCGACCCGACCGAGGGGTCGCGCGGCCCGCTCGCCCGGGGCGTCGGCGGCGGCAACGACGTGCGCAGCGGGCTCGGCGACGCGCTGCGGCCGGCCGCCGCGGCGGGCTCCGACGACACGGGCCTGATCGCCCTGTCCGCGGGAGCCGGCGCCGGCGGCGTCCTCCTGGCCGGCACCGCCCTGCTGTGGTGGCGCCGCACCCGGGACCGGGCGTACTGACCCGCTCCGCCACCGACCGGCGCGGCCCGCTCCCCGTCCCCCACGGCGGGCCGCGCCCCGACTTCCGTACGAGAAAGCCGAGGAGAGGCATGCCTCCGCGTACGAACGACAGCGCGCCGGAGCGCGCGCCGGGCGAGGAGCCGGCCGGTGCGCCGGAGCACGAGCGGAGCGCGGACGCGCCGCCCGCGCCGGCGCACGGGCGCGGCGACGCCCCGGACACCGCCCGGCGGCCCGCCGGCACCGCCCCCGGCCCGGACACCGGCTCCCCCGACGGGGCCGGGGACCGGCGGGTGGCGGCGGTGCGGCGGGCGGCCGCCGCCGGACGGCGGTGGCGGGCGGCCCGGCTGGCGGGGTGCGCCGCGCTGCTGGCGGTCGCGATGACCGCGGGGGCCGTCGCGGTGGGAGCCGTACGGGACGGCCGTGGCGCCGCGGCCGCCGCCGCGCCCGCGGGCGGTGCCCTGCCGCCCGGCGTCCCGGCCGGGGGCGACGCCGCCGCGGACATCCGCTCGCTCCAGGCCCGGCTGCGCGGGCAGCCGCGGGACTTCCGGGCGTGGGCGGCGCTCGGCCTCGCCGAGGTGGAGCGGGCCCGCACCGACGGCGACCCGTCGCGCTACCCGCGGGCCGAGCGGGCCCTGAAGCGGTCCCTGGCCCTCGCGCCCGGCAACGACCAGGCCCTGGCCGGCCGGGCCGCCCTGGCCGCCGCGCGGCACGACTTCACCGGCGCGCTGCGGTACGCCGACCGGGCGCTGCGGCGCAATCCCTACGGCGAACGCGCCCTGGCGGTCCGCATCGACGCCCTCGTCGAACTGGGCCGGTACGCGGAGGCGGCCGAGGCCGCCGACACCGCCGACGACAGGCGGCCGGGGGTGCCCGTCTTCACGCGGTACGCGTACGTGTGCGAGCTGCGCGGCGACGTCCGGACCGCGCGCCGGGTGCTGGAGCAGGCGCTCGCCGCCGCCGTCGCGCCGCCGGACGTGGCGTACGTCGCGACCGCGCTCGGCGACCTCGCCCGCAACCAGGGCGATCACCCGGCGGCCCTGCGGCACTACGCCCGGGCCCTCGCCGCCGACGAGGACCACCTCCCCGCCCTGGAGGGCCGCGCCCGCGCCCGGGCCGCGAGCGGCGACCGCGACGCGGCCGTCGAGGACCTGGAGCGGATCGTCGCCCGTTCCCCGCTGCCCGGGCCGCTGGTCGCGCTCGGCGAGCTGTACGAGGCCCGGGGCGACCGGGCCCGGGCCCGCGACCAGTACGCCCTCGTCGGCGCGTGGACCGCGCTCGCCCGCGCCGGTGGGGTCGACGCCGACCTCGACACCGCCTTGGCCGCCGCCGACCACGGCGACGCCGAGGAGGCCCTGCGCGCGGCCCGCGCCGCGTGGGACCGGCGGCACAGCGTGCACACCGCCGACGCCCTGGCCTGGGCCCTGCACGCCGCCGGCCGCGACGAGGAGGCCCTGCCGTACGCCCGCCGGGCCACGGCCACCGGCTACCGCAACGCGGTGTTCCTCCACCACCGCGGCATGATCGCGCGCGCCGCCGGCCACCGCGCCGAGGCGCGTACCTTCCTCACGGCGGCGCTGGAACTGGACCCCGGCTTCTCGCCGCTGGGCGCGCGCGAGGCCCGTGCGGCGCTGAAGGACCTGGCGGCGTCCCGGTGAGCGCGCGCCGCCCGCTCGCCCGCGCCGCGGCCGTCCTCACGGCCGCCTGCGCGCTCGTGCTGCTCCCCGCCGTCCCCGCGGGCGCCCACCCGCTGGGCAACTTCACCGTCAACCGCTACGACGGCCTCGTCGCCGCGCCCGGCCGCCTCCGGGTCCACCACGTCGAGGACCTCGCCGAGATCCCGGCGACCCAGGCCCGGCCGGACATCGAGCGCCAGGGCATGGCCGCGTGGGCCCGGCAGCGGTGCGCGTCGGCCGCGCGGGACAGCGAGGTCACGGCCGACGGACGGCCGGCCGCGCTCGCCGTGGACCGCGCGCACGCGCGCGTGCGGCCCGGGCAGGCCGGGCTCGACACGCTCCGCGTGGAGTGCCGGCTGACCGCCGCCCTCCCGGACGACGGCCCGGTGGCCCTCGGCTTCCGGAGCGCCGGTGCCTCCTCCGGGCCGGGCTGGCGGGAGATCACCGCGCGCGGCGACCGGACGACGCTCACCGCGTCGGACGTGCCGGAGGAGTCGGTGTCGCGGGAACTGACCCGTTACCCGGCGGAGTTGCTGTCCTCCCCCGCCGACACCGCGTCCGCCGCGCTGCGCGTGCGCCCGGGCGGACCGGCCCTGGCGGAGGAGGGGACCGGCGCGCCCGCCGCGTCCGTGCTGCCGCGCGGCGCCGACCGCTGGACGCGCGCCCTGGACGGCCTGGTCGCCCGGCACGACCTCACCGCCGGCTTCGCCGCGCTCGCCCTGCTCGTCGCCGTCGGCCTGGGCGCGATGCACGCGCTCGCCCCGGGCCACGGCAAGACGCTGATGGCCGCGACCGCCGCCGCGCGGGGCGGCCGGGCCCGGCTGGGGGACGTCCTGCCGCTGGCCGCCTCGGTGACGGTGACGCACACCCTGGGCGTGGTCGCCCTCGGCCTCCTGGTCACGGCCGGTTCGGCCGCCGCGCCCTCGGTGATCGCCTGGCTCGGCGTCGCGAGCGGCGTCCTGGTGACCCTGGCGGGCGCGAGCCTCGTCCGCCGCGCCCTGCGCGACCGGGCCCGCCCGCACGCCCACGCCCACGGGCACGCCCACGGTCACATCCACGCCCACGCCCACGCCGTCGAGCACACCCACGGCGGGTCCACCCACACGCACCCCGCCGCCCCCACCCTCCGCGGCACGATCCTGCTCGGTTTCGCGGGCGGGCTGGTGCCCAGCCCGTCGGCCGTGGTGGTGCTGGTCGGCGCCGCCGCGCTCGGGCAGGCCTGGTTCGGGCTGCTGCTCGTGGTCGCGTACGGCGTGGGGCTGGCGCTGACCCTCACCGCGGCCGGGTACGCCGTCGTCAGGGCGGGCAGCGGCGTGGCGCGGCTGCTGGACCGGCGGCCCCGCCGGACGGCCGGGCCGGTGGCGGCGCTGGTGCGCAGGGCCGTGCCCCTCGGGTCGGCGTGCGTCGTCGTGGCCCTGGGGGCCGGACTGGTGTTCAAGGGGGTGGCATCCGCACTCGGCTGAGCCGCTTTCACGGGGAACTCTCCTGGGGAACTTTCCTGGGAGAGGGAGCGAACCCCGGAATTCGCCCGACTGCGCGGAAGGGGCGCCCGTGTCCGAGGAACCGGGCCGTGAGCGTGTGATCGCCGGTCGCTACCGGCTCCTGTCCCCGCTCGGCGAGGGCGGCATGGGCACGGTGTGGCGCGCCCGCGACGAGGTGCTGCGCCGCGAGGTCGCCGTCAAGGAGGTGCGCGCCCCGGCCGGACTGCCGGTCCACGACGTGGAGCGGATGTACGCCCGGCTGGAACGGGAGGCGTGGGCGGCGGCCCGGATCGCCCACCCCGGCGTCGTCACGGTGTACGACGTGGCCACCGACGGCGGGCGGCCCTGGATCGTCATGGAACTGGTCCGCGGCCTGTCCCTGGCCGAGGTCCTGGACGCCGAGGGCCCGTTGCCGCCGCGGCGCGCCGCGCGGGTCGGCGCGGAGGTGCTGGCCGCGCTGCGCGCCGCGCACGCCGCCGGGGTGCTGCACCGGGACGTGAAACCGGGCAACGTGCTCGTCGCGAACGACGGCCGGGTCGTGCTGACCGACTTCGGGATCGCCACGGTCGAGGGCAGCCCGGCGCTGACCATGACCGGCGAGGTCGTCGGCTCCCCCGAGTTCCTCGCGCCGGAGCGCGCGCTGGGGCGCACCCCCGGTCCCGAGTCGGACCTGTGGTCGCTCGGCGTGCTGCTGTACGCGGCCGTCGAGGGCGCCTCCCCGTTCCGCCGCAGCACGCCGCTGAGCACCCTGCACGCGATCGTCGACGAGGAGCTGCCGCCGCCGCGCCGGGCCGGTGCGCTCGCCCCGGTGATCGAGGGACTGCTGCGCAAGGACCCGGCCGAACGGCTGCCCGCCGGGCGGGCGGAGCGGGAGCTGCGGGCGGTCGGCGCGGGGGGCGCGCCCCGGGCGGACGGCGGCCGGGCGGTGCCGTGTCCGCCGGCGGTCACGGCCCGTCCGCGGCCGCCGGGCGCCTCCCCGGTGCCGGGCCCCGGCGGGCCGGCGCGGTCCGGGCCCGCCGCGGCGCCGGACACCGCGGCGTCCGGCGCACGGCCGGGGCGCGACCGGCGCACGGTCGCGGTGCTGCTCGCGGGGGTGGCCGCGCTGGCGGTGGCGGTGGGCGGGCTGACGTACGCGCTGCTGGACCGCGAGGACGGGAAGGGCGGGCAGGGCGGGCAGGAGGGCCGCGGCACCGCCGGGCAGGAGGCGGTGCTGTCGCCCTCGCCGGGCCGGGACGCGGGCACCGCGGACTCCGGGGAGCCGAAGCCGACGCCCGGCACGGGCGGTGCGGAGACGGGGAGCGGGGCCCCGGCGCCGCAGTCGGTGCGGGTGACCGTGACGGGGGCGCGCACGGAGTACTCCGGGAGCTGTCCGCTGCCGGAGGAGGAGGCGCCCGCTTTTACGGCGACGTTCACGGTGGGGAGGCTGCCCGCGGAGGTCAGCTACCGCTGGGTGACGCGGGACGGCTCGGTGGCCGGCCAGGGCTGGAGGACGCTGTCGTTCCCGGCGGGCGACGGCCGTACGCGGCAGGACACGGTGGTGCTGAGGACGTACGCGCAGACCGGGACGTTCGCGAGCGGGATCGGCGTCGAGGTGCGGGAGCCGGTGCGCACGGCGTCCGGCTCGGTGCCG
This sequence comes from Streptomyces sp. NPDC085946, assembly GCF_044540485.1. NCBI lineage: Bacteria > Bacillati > Actinomycetota > Actinomycetes > Kitasatosporales > Streptomycetaceae > Streptomyces > Streptomyces sp. NPDC085946. The sequence continues at coordinate 392,123 of NZ_JBITSF010000003.1, forward strand.
TTCTCGGTGACGTGCGAGGGGGAGACCCCGGCGGACGGGGCCTCCCCCTCGGCTTCCGGTCCGGCGTCCGGCTGACCGGCCGCGGGGCCGGGGCCGGGCCGTTCCGGCCGGTGCGGACGGTCAGTCGTTGCTGTTGAGGACCGGCAGGTAGCCGCCCGACTGGCCGGCGGCGGTCGGGTGGTAGGAGTCGCCGATGCTGAGCCAGTTGACGCTGTGCAGCCAGGAGTTGCCGGAGCAGATCTCGTGGCCGGTGAAGGTCGGGCGCACGTCGCCCCAGACGAAGCCGTGGGCGGCGACGCGCCGGGCGATCGCGGTGTTCAGGTGGTCGGAGCCGTCGTTGATGGCCTTCCGCTTGGTTTCGGACATGCCGAGGCAGGTGGTGCCGAGCTGGTAGAAGCGGGGGTAGCCGAGGACGACGACGCGGGCGTTCGGGGCCTTGGAGCGGATCGCCGAGTAGACGCTGTCGAGCTTGCCGGGGAGCGTCGAGTCGATGTAGGCGCGGGCCGTGTTGATGCGGGAGATGCAGGCGCTGTCGGACTGGAGCACACAGGTCGTCATGACGTCGGCGAACCCGGCGTCGTTGCCGCCGATGGTGACGGAGACGAGCGTGGTGGCGGAGCTGAGCGGGGCGAGTTGATTCGCCAGAACATCACCCGTTCGGGCGCCCGAGCAGGCGGTGAAATTGAAGGACGAGGGGGCGTTCGCGGTGGCCCACAGCCGCGGGAAGGCCTTCGTGCTGCGCTTGCAGTCGCCGCTGGCGCTGTCGTAGCTGCCGGCGCCGACCCCCGAGGAGTAGGAGTCTCCGAGCGCCACGTACCCGCCTGCGGCGGCGAGTTGGGACGCTTGGGCGGTCGCGGCCCCCGTGAGGGCGGTGGCGGCGGTGAGGAACAGCGAGCTCAGGAAGAGCACAAGTCGGGAACGTCTCATGGAACCTCCCTTTAGCAGGATCTCTGCCGTAACCGTGGTACCAACTACGCGTGTTGACGGGAAGTGTTCATGCCAAGACTTTCGAGGGCGTCACGGGACGTGCCCGGCGCGTTCATCGCCCGTTCTGTTTCATGCCCATGACAGATTTGTTGACACGTGCTCAACTCCCTTGATCTACGCCCGTAGCCGGTCGAGTCTTTACTCCGGCCCGGGGCGGAACGCGACGCTCCCGACCGTGTGCGCGAGCCCGCGCGCATCCCCCACTCCGCGTGCGCCCCACCCGGGCGCGCGCCGCCTGAGGAGGACTCCCTCGTAATGGCACCACTGCGTAGCAAGAGATTCCGGTTCGCCGCCCTCACGTCCGCGGCGGCCGCCGCCCTCGTGGGCGGGCTCACCGCGCTGCCCGCCCAGGCGGCCCCCGCCGAGGGGACGGTGCTCGCCGCCGGCTCCCCCACCGCCGTCAAGGACAGCTACATCGTCACGCTCAAGAAGAGCGCGGGCCTCAAGGCGTCCTCGGCCGCCGGCAAGGACCTCGTCGAGGAGTACGGCGGCACGGTGCGCAAGACGTTCGGCACGGCGCTGAACGGCTACACGGCGACCCTCTCCGCGACCGAGGCGAAGCGGCTCGCCGCCGACCCGGCGGTGGCCTCCGTCGAGCAGAACCAGCGCGTGCGGCTCGCCGCCACCCAGTCCAGCGCGCCCTGGGGCCTGGACCGGATCGACCAGACCTCGCTCCCGCTCTCCGGCACCTACACCTATCCGGACACCGCGGGCAGCGGCGTGACCGTCTACGTCATCGACACCGGCGTGCGCATCACGCACCAGCAGATCAGCGGGCGGGCCTCCTACGGCTACGACGCCGTCGACGGCGACACCACCGCCTCCGACGGCAACGGCCACGGCACCCACGTGGCCACCACGGTCGCGGGCACGACGTACGGCGTCGCCAAGAAGGCGAAGATCGTGGCGGTGCGGGTGCTGGACAACAACGGCTCCGGCACCACGGCGGGCGTGATCGCCGGCATCGACTGGGTGACGAAGAACCACTCGGGCCCCTCGGTCGCCAACCTGTCGCTGGGCGGCGGCGCCTCCACGGCCCTGGACACGGCCGTGCGCACCTCCATAGCCAGCGGCGTGACGTACGCCGTCGCGGCGGGCAACAGCAACGCCAACGCCTCCTCGTACTCCCCGGCCCGGGTCACCGAGGCGATCACCGTGGGCGCCACCACCAGCACCGACGCCCGGGCGAGCTACTCGAACTACGGCTCGGTCCTGGACATCTTCGCGCCCGGCTCCTCCATCACGGCCGGCTGGCACACCGGCGACACCGCGACCAGCACCATCTCGGGCACGTCGATGGCGACCCCGCACGTGGCCGGCGCGGCCGCGGTCTACCTGGCGGGCCACACCTCCTCGACCCCGGCCCAGGTCGCCTCGGCCCTGGTCGCCGGCGCCACCACCGGCAAGGTGACCGGTCCGGGCACCGGCTCCCCGAACCGCCTGCTGAAGATCGTGCAGTGATCCCGGCGGCCCACTGACCGCGAACACCCGTTCCCCGGAGGCGTGTTGAGCCTCCGGGGAACGTCCGTCAAATCCCGGACGAATTTCGGCACCAGGGCCTTTCGGCCCTTGACGTCCCCTTTGCGCTGCGCCAGATTGAAGCCCGGCATCCGACGCTTCGGGGGGCAAAGTCGGCCATGCGGACCATCCGTGCGCACGAGGCGCTCGCCCCCACCCGGCCGGAACCGATCGGTCCGGCCCGAGGCGCGGTTGCGGACGCCCGCGTCACCGCCATCCTGGTGACCCGGGTGCGGCACGCAACGGCCAAACCGACAAAAACGTGAGACCTCATCAGGTCTTGCCATACGGGTTCAATCGTCAATACCGTCATACATCTCACTCGCACCGGTCCGTCAGTACGCGGCTCCAGGGGAGGGCTCAGGACCGCGACGGCCCGGCGCGGGGCGCGGTAGGGGGGTGCCGTGCTCGGTGACCGCACAGGTGACCGAGCCGTGCCGCGCGGCCGGCCGCCGTTCCGCGGACCGGCCAGTTCAGCCAGCTCATCCGGCGTACCGAGGTGCCGCCTCGGCGTGCCCGGGTGACACCAACCCCCCTTTCGAACCGGACGAAGAGCCGGGCCGCCCGGGGGTGGGCGGCCCACCGGACGAGAGGGACCGACTCATGAGCTCAGTTCTGCAGCCCGCGGCCACGGAGCAGGATCCGCCGGCCGACGGGACGCCGGCCGCGGCGGCACCGACCGCCGGGACCTACCGGCCCGTCTCCTCGCACCTGGCCATCGCGCCGCCGGTGAGCGTGGTGATCCCGGCCATGAACGAGGCCGAGAACCTGCCGTACGTCTTCAAGACCCTGCCCGACTGGATCCACGAAGTGGTCCTGGTCGACGGCAACTCCACCGACGGCACCGTCGAGGTGGCCCGCGCGCTGTGGCCCGGGGTGAAGGTCGTCGAGCAGCGCGGCCGGGGCAAGGGCGACGCCCTGATCACCGGGTTCCAGGCCTGCACCGGCGACATCATCGTGATGGTCGACGCGGACGGCTCGGCCGACGGCAACGAGATCGTGTCGTACGTCTCCGCCCTGGTCTCGGGCGCGGACTTCGCCAAGGGCTCGCGCTTCGCCAACGGCGGCGGCACCGACGACATGACCTTCGTCCGCAAGCTCGGCAACCGGGCGCTGTGCGCCGTCGTCAACCGGAAGTTCGGCGCCCGCTACACCGACCTGTGCTACGGCTACAACGCGTTCTGGCGGCACTGCCTCGACAAGATCGACCTCGACTGCACCGGCTTCGAGGTGGAGACCCTGATGAACATCCGGGTGGTCAAGGCCGGGCTGAGAGTCCAGGAGATACCGAGCCACGAGTACCTGCGCATCCACGGCACCAGCAACCTGCGGGCCGTGCGGGACGGGTTCCGGGTGCTCAACGTGATCCTCAGGGAGCGCTCCAACCGGCGTGCGCTGCGCCGCCGCGCGCAGCACTCGCCGCTGCTCGACGCGGTCCGGGGAGAGGTCTCTTGAGCGACGCCGGGGACCGCGCTCCGGCGATCTCCGTCGTGATCTGCGTCTACACCGAGGACCGCTGGGAGGACATCCTCGCGGCGGTCGCCTCGGTGCGGGCGCAGTCGCGGCCGGCCCTGGAGACGCTGCTGGTCGTCGACCACAACCAGCCGCTCCTGGACCGCCTGGGCACGGAGTACGAGGAGTGCGCCGGGGAGGTGCGGGTGCTCGCCAACGCGGGCCCCCGCGGCCTGTCCGCCGGCCGCAACACCGGAATCGCCGCCGCGCGCGGCGAGGTCGTCGCCTTCCTCGACGACGACGCCGTGGCCGAGCGCGACTGGCTGGCGCGCTTCGCCGAGGCGTACGCCGACCCGCGGGTCATGGCGGTCGGCGGGCGCACGGAGCCGGTCTGGGCGTCGGGCCGGCGGCCCGCCTGGTTCCCGGAGGAGTTCGACTGGGTGGTGGGGTGCTCGTACCGGGGGCTGCCGCCCGGCCGGGTGCGGGTGCGCAACGTCCTGGGCGGCAACGCCTCGTTCCGCCGGGCCGCCTTCGACGCGGCGGGCGGTTTCGCCACCGGCATCGGACGCGACGGGGACAAGCGCCCGCTGGGCTGCGAGGAGACGGAGCTGTGCATCCGCCTCGGCCGGGCCCGGCCGGACGCGGTCCTGCTGCTCGACGACCGGGCGGTCATCCACCACCGGGTGCCCGAGGCGCGCGAGCGCTTCCGCTACTTCCGCACCCGCACGTACGCCGAGGGCCTGTCGAAGGCCCTGGTGGCGCGGAGCGTGGGCGCCGCCAAGGGGCTGGAGTCCGAACGCCGGTACACCGCCCGGGTGCTGCCCGCCGGGGTGGCGCGCGGGCTGCGCGACGCCCTGCTGGCCCGGCCGGGCGGCGCGGGACGCGCGGGCGCGATCGTCGCCGGGGTGCTCACGGCGGCGGGCGGCTACCTGGTGGGCAGCGTCCGGGCGCGGCGCGGCGCGGCCGCGTTCTCCGTGCCGGCCGTGCCCGCCGCACCCGCCGTCGCGGTGGAGGAGGCGGGCGGTGGCTGACACGGCCGTGCCGATCCTCATGTACCACGCGGTCGCCGCCGAGCCGAACGACGCCACCCGCGCCCTGTCCGTGACGCCGGAGGCGTTCGCGCGGCAGATGGCGGTGCTCGCCGGCCTGGGGTTCACCCCGCTCGGCACGGCCGACCTGGCGGCGCGCTGGCGCGCGGGGCGGCCGCTGCCCGGGCGGCCCGTCCTGATCACCTTCGACGACGGCTACGAGGGCGTGCACCGCCACGCCCTGCCCGTCCTGGCCGAGCACGGCTTCCCGGCCACGCTCTTCGTCACCACGGGCTGGCTGCGCGGCCCGTACGACACCGGGGGCGCCCCGGACACCATGCTCGACTGGGACCAGGTGCGCGAACTGGCCGGTGCGGGCGTGGAGATCGGCGGGCACAGCCACAGCCACCCGCAGCTCGACCAGGTCTCCGACGAGGTGCTGCGCTTCGAGCTGATCCACGGCAGGGAGATCGTCGGCGACCGGCTGGGCACCCCGCCCGCCTCGTTCGCGTATCCCTACGGCTACTCCAGCCGCCGGGTGCGCCGGGCGGTGCGCGAGACGGGGTACGCCCAGGCCCTCGCCGTCGGCAACGACCTGGCGCGGCGCCGGCAGGGGCCGTACGCGCTGCGGCGGGTCACCGTGCGGCGCGGTACCGGCATCGAGGCCTTCGAGCGGATGGTGCAGGGCCGCGCGATCGCCCGCACGTTCGCCGGGGACCGCGCGCTCACCAAGGGGTACGCCGTGGTGCGCCGGGCGCGGCGGGCGGGGCGGATCGCGGCCGGGGCCATGTGAGGGGAGCGGTGGGCGTGTGCCCCGGAAACGGGGTGCACGCGGCGCCCCCGTGCCGGATCATGGGCGGCATGTCTGCGCACCCGCACGAAGCACTGCCGATCCGGCTCACCGTCGACGACAGCGACTCCCCGGCCGACGTCGTCGACGCGCTGTTCCTCGGCCGCTTCGCGACGGGCGAGCAGCCGTACGCGCACGCGGTGAACATCGACCGGGTCCGGTCCGGGGCGACGCTGCTGCCGGCGGACGCGCGGGTGCTGCGCGCCGTCCGGGACGACGACCGCAGCGCCACGCTGGCGGAGGGCGACGGCTGGACGGTGCTGGTCTCGCGCTGGAACCGGGGCGCCGACGTCACGGTCACGGCGACCAGCGCCGAGCTGGCCCAGCGGGTCCTGGACCAGGCCACGGACGGCGCGGCGGACGAACCCGAGCCGCAGCCGGAGAACGTGACGATGGGCTTCTGGTACGTCTCCCCGCGCCGCGGCCCGCACCGCACCACCCGCCAGATCGCGGCGGGCACCTGGGAGGAGGTGCGGGCCAACTACACCGCGCCGGTGGCGGACGCGATGGACCGGCTGATGAGGACGGGACCGGAGGACATCGCGGGCCGGCTGCTCCTGCTGCACGGCCCGCCGGGCACCGGCAAGACCTCCGCGCTGCGCACGCTGGCCCGCTCCTGGCGGGACTGGTGCCAGGTGGACTGCGTCCTGGACCCCGAGCGGCTGTTCTCCGACGTGGGCTACCTGATGGACATCGCGATCGGCGAGGACGACGCGGGCGGCAAGGGCCGCTGGCGGCTGCTGCTGCTGGAGGACTGCGACGAGCTGATCCGCGGCGAGGCGAAGCACACGGCGGGCCAGGCGCTGTCGCGGCTGCTGAACCTGACCGACGGCCTGCTCGGCCAGGGCCGCAACGTGCTGGTCGGCGTCACCACCAACGAGGACCTGGAGCGCCTGCACCCGGCCGTCGTCCGCCCCGGGCGCTGTCTGGCCCGCATCGAGGTCGGGCCGCTGACCCGCCAGGAGGCGGTGGCCTGGCTGGGCCGGGAGGAGGGCGTCGGCCGCGAGGGCGCGACGCTGGCCGAGCTGTACGCGCTGCGCCGGGGCACAGCCCCGACCGCCCTGCCGGACCAGCGGGACGGCGTGGACGCGGGCCTGTACCTGTAGGGGCGCCGCCGGTGGTGTTCTCACGGTCCCGTGACCCTGTTCGTCGGGACGTCGGGCTGGCAGTACGAGGACTGGCGTGACGTGCTGTACCCGCCCGGGCTGCCGATGCGGCTGTGGCTGGAGGAGTACACGGCGCACTTCGCGACGGTGGAGGTCGACAACGCCTTCTACCGGCTGCCGTCGCGCGGGACCTTCGAGGCGTGGCGGGAGCGGGTGCCCGCGGACTGCGTCGTCGCCGTCAAGGCGAGCCGCTACCTGACCCACGTCAAGCGGCTGCGCGACCCCGGGGAGCCGGTCGACCGGCTGATGAGCCGCGCGACGGGGCTGGGCGACCGCCTCGGCCCGGTCCTCCTCCAGCTGCCGCCCACCCTGCGCGCCGACCCGGACCTGCTGGACGCCTGTCTGGCCTGCTTCCCGGCCCCGGCCCGGGTGGCGGTCGAACCGCGCCACGCGTCCTGGTGGACGCCGGAGGTCCGCGCGGTCCTCGCCGCCCGGGGCGCCGCCCTGTGCCGGGCCGACGTGCGGGCCCGCCCGGTGACCCGGCTGTGGCGCACCACCGGCTGGGGATACGTCCGCTTCCACCAGGCCCGCGCCCGCCCGTGGCCGCACTACGGCCGGCGGTCGCTGCGCACCTGGGTCGGGCGGATCGCCTCGGCCTTCCCCGGCGGCGAGGACGTGTACGCGTACTTCGACAACGACCCGCACGCGGCGGCCGTGGGGGACGCGACGGCCTTCGCGCGCCTGGCGCGGGCGGCGGGGCCGGCCGTGAGCCGGACGCCGGCCCGGCCGACGGGGGCGGAGCGGGTCCCGCGCGGCCGGGACGCCGCGAGACCGCCCTCCGGGCGACGACGGGAACGGCCAGACAGCCCCTAGGGGCTGTCGTTCGGATCAGGTCGCGGGGAATCGACTGTGTGTTGTCAGCGCCGGTGAGCGGGGCCCGGTGCGTGCGGCCGCAAGGCGGAGGAGGGCGGCGATGCGGAGCATCGGCAACCGACGACAACGCCGCGGACGCGCGTGCCGGGCCCCGCGTCCGCGGCGTGATCCGAACGACAGCCCCTAGCCGCCGTAGGCCGCCCGCAGGGCGTCCCGCGCGGCCGCCAGCGCGTCGTCCCGCGTGATCCCCAGGCGCCGGGCCCGGTCGGCGTAGGCCTGGGCGGCCGCCGCCAGTTCACGCTCGGCCGCCGCGCCGGCGGCGGCCACGAACGTGCCGTTGCGTCCCCGGGTCTCGATCACCCCGTCCGCCTCCAGCGCCCGGTACGCCTTGGCGACCGTGTTCGCCGCGAGGCCCAGCGACTCGGCCAGTCCCCGGACGGTCGGCAGCCGGTAGCCCACCGGCAGGGCCCCGGACCGCGCCTGCTCGGAGATCTGCGCGCGCACCTGCTCGAACGGCGGGGCGGTGTCGTCGATGTGGATCGTCAAGGTCACCGGGCGATTGTCCCGTACCGGCCGGTCCGCACGCGCGGGAGCCGGCCGGAAAATCGGAGGCACCCCGGACGCGTCCCGCGTAGCGTGCGCCTCCATGACCGTGACCGTACGCGACCTGCGTCCCGGGGTGCGGGCCGACGCCGAGGGCTTCTCCCTCGTCCGCCGTCTCGCCGTCCCCTTCATGCTCTCCACCCCCGAGTCGGTGCTGCACCACCTCGCGCACACGCACCCGGACGCCCGTTTCCGGCAGCTGGTCGCCGAGGAGGACGGGGAGATCGTCGGTACGGCCCAGACCGGTCTCGCCCACGACAGCCCGGAGCCCGGCCAGGGGTACCTCAACGTCTACGTGCACCCGGAGCGGACGGGGCGGGGCGCCGGGGCGCTGCTGGTGCGCGCCGCCGAGGAGCGGCTGGCCGGGCTGGGCGCCCGCAAGCTGTTCGCGTGGGTCATGGACGAGCCGCACAACCGCGCGTTCGCCGAGCGGCACGGCTACCGGGCCAGCCGCTCCGCCTACTTCCTGCGCCTGGACCTGGCGCGGGGCACGCTGCCGCCCCGCCAGGACCCGCCGCCGGGCGTGGAGCTGCGCACCGCCGCCGACTACGCGGACGACCCCCGTCCGGTGTTCGCGCTGGACGCGGAGACGACGTCGGACGAACCGAGCGACATCGCCGCCGAGTTCACGGACTACGAGGCCTGGCTGGAGGAGACCTGGCGGCACCCGCTGCTGGACCGCGAGCTGACCTCGGTCGCGGTCGTCGACGGCCGGCCCGCCGCGTTCAGCGTGGCCTACACCGACGGCACCGGCCGCTACGCCACCGCCATGACCGGCACCGCCCGCGCGTACCGCGGCCGGGGCCTGGCCAAGCTCGCCAAGAACGACTCCCTGCACCGCGCCCGCGCCGCCGGGTGCACGGAGGCGTTCACCGGCAACGACACCGGCAACGAGCCGATGATCGCCATCAACACGTGGTTCGGGTACGAGGTCTGCGCGACGGAGGTGCGCTATGTCAGGGAACTCGGCTGACGGGACGGTCCCGGTGGAGGTCGTGCTGGTCAAGGCGGGCCGGACGAAGATCCGCTACCCCGCCGGGCTGCTCGCCGACGACGGCACCCGGCTGGTGGTGCGCGCCCCGTGGGCGGGCGACGGCGTGCGCGACTTCGGCTTCGTGCGCTTCGAGCCCGGTGACGTCTTCACGGAGTACTACTGGCGGGACCGCTGGTACGCCGTGAAGGAGGTCCGGGCCGCCTCGGGGGACGTCAAGGGCTGGTACTGCGACGTGACGCGTCCGGCCGTGCGCCGCGGTGACGAGCTGGTGGTCGAGGACCTCGACCTGGACCTGTGGCGGTCCGCGGACGGCACGGACGTGCGGCGGCTGGACGAGGACGAGTTCGCGGCGAGCGGGCTGGCGAAGACGGATCCCGCGGCCGCGGCCGCCGCCGGGGCGGCGCTCGACGAGCTGGAGGCGCTGGCCCGGGGCGACGGCTTCGCCGCGCTGCTGGCCTGACGGCTCACCCCGTCCGCGCCACCACGGCGTACCGCTCGTCGGTCACCTCCCCGCCCCACAGCAGCGGATCACCGGACAGGTGCTCCACGTCGACCCGCGCGGCGAGCGGGGCGAGCAGCCCGGTGAGCCGCCGCGCCGGTATGCCGACCGGGGCGACCGTGCCCCACACGCCCTCGACCAGCACCAGCCGCCCGCCCGGCCGCAGCAGTCCCCGCCAGTGCCGCAGGACGCGGGCGGGGTCGGGCAGCGTCCACAGGACGTGCCGTGCGAGGACGGCGTCGAAGCGCCGCTCCCCGACCGGCGGCGCCGCCGCGTCACCGAGCAGGAACACCGCGTCGCGGCCGGCGAGCTTCTCCCGGGCCAGCGCCACCATCGCCGGGGAGAGGTCCACGCCCGTCACGCGGTGTCCCTGCTCGGCCGCGAGCAGCGACAGGCTGCCCGTGCCGCAGCCGAGGTCGAGGACGTCGCCCGCCCGCGGGGGCAGCCAGGCGCGCAGCCGGCCGGCCCAGGCCCGGCGCACCCGCGGATCGCGCAGCCCGTGGTCGGGTGCGTCGTCGAAGGCGGTGGCGGCCGCGTCCCAGTCGATGTCCGCCGAGGTCACGGCGTCACTCCCGTTCGTCATGTGCTCCAGAGTGACACCCGCCACCGACATCCCGATCGTGACGGGGGCCACTGACATCCCGGGAGCGATGAGGAACTCTCACCCGAAAGGTCTACCTCCGTGAGAACACGGAACCCGGTAGGGCCTGAAGGAGGCAGCCATGCGCCGTGTCACCGTGCAGAAGCCCCTGAAGAAGTCCGAGGCCCGCCGGGTCCGCGAGAAAGCCGACGAGCGCCCCTCCGGGCGACCGGAGATCCGCCGGGACATCGCCCGCACCTGGTGGCCCGAGGGCTGACGCGGGCCGGCCGCGCCGCGCCGGCCGGGCCGCCGCGGTTCCTACCTGAGCGCAGTCTGAGCGCTCCCTTAACGCGACCATAAGGATCTCCTCCACCCGCCCTCAGCAGGCGATTTCACGGTGCGCCGGGGCTAGGTTCGGATCACCCCCACGGATCCGCCACCCCTGTCGCACCGTTTCGAGGAGTTCCCGCATGCCTGCACGCCGCACGGTCGCCGCTGCCACCGCCCTCGGCATCGCCCCGCTCGCCCTGACCGCGCTGACCGCCGCTCCGGCGGCCGCGCACGGTTCGATGGGCGACCCGGTCAGCCGGGTCTCGCAGTGCTACGCCGAGGGGCCGGAGAGCCCGAGGTCGGACGCCTGCAAGGCGGCGGTCGCGGCGGGCGGCACCCAGGCGCTCTACGACTGGAACGGCATCCGCATCGGTGACGCGGGCGGCCGCCACCAGGAGCTCGTCCCGGACGGGAAGCTGTGCAGCGCGGGCAACGAGGCGTTCAAGGGGCTCGACCTGGCCCGCGCCGACTGGCCGGCGACGAGCGTGACGAGCGGCTCGTACACCTTCAAGTACCGCGTGACCGCCCCGCACAAGGGGACCTTCAAGGTCTACATCACCAAGCCGGGTCACGACCCCGCGAAGCCGCTGGGCTGGGGCGACCTGGACCTCGGCAACCCGGTGGCCACGGTCACCGACCCGGTGGCCTCGGGCGGTTTCTACACCTTCACGGGCACGCTCCCGGAGCGGTCCGGCAAGCACCTGCTGTACGCGGTCTGGCAGCGCTCGGACAGCCCGGAGGCGTTCTACTCCTGCTCGGACGTGGTCTTCGGCGGTGCGGGCGGCAGCGGTGCCGCCCCGGCCGGCGGTGCCACCCCGGCCCCGGCGGCCTCGGCCCCCACCGAGGAGCAGATCGAGGAGGGCAACGACAAGTCGACCGTCGAGCACGGCGGCCACGGCGACGACGACCCCAGCACGTCGGCGGAGCCGGCCGCGGCCGCCGACGACACCCCGGACCGGCCGGACACCGCCCCCGGCGCGTCTGCCTCCGACGGGGCCGCCCCCGCACCGAGCGCCCCGAACGCGCCGAACGCGCCGAAGGCGGCCGGCGCCGCGCAGAGCCTCGCCGAGACCGGCGGCGACGACAGCACCGCCTACGTCGCGGTCGGCGGGGCCGCCGCCCTGGCCCTCGGCTCGGCGGCCCTGTTCCTGTCGGTCCGGCGGCGCGCGGCCGGTGCCGGCCGCCACGGCCGCTGACAGCGCGGCCGGCCGACCCGGTGCCCGTCCGGCGGCTCAGGCCGGACGGGCACCGCACCCCGCGCCCCGCGGCCGTGTGCGACCCGCTCTCACCGGGCGGGCCGCACGGGGCCGCGGGGCACGACGCCTCCCTCCCGCCCGCAGGGCACGTGTCCCCGGCGGGCGGAGGCGTCGGGCAGCGGCACGCCGCAGGAGTGCGCGGCGACCCCGCGCGGCAGGGCGTCGGGGGCCTCGACCGGCTCCCGGGGCCTGCCGCGCTTCTCCCGTTCCCCGGCCGGCGCCTTCGGCCCGGGCGGTTCGCCGGGAGCGGCGCAGGCGTCCCCGGCACGGTGAGGGCCCCCGCCCGGACGGGGACGGGACCTCACGGAGCGACGGGGCGACGGCCGGTCAGCCGATCCGCGTCCCCGAGGCCGCCGGCGCCTCGGTCACCGGCTGGAAGAAATGTCTCCCCGCCGCAGGAGCAGTCACCGCTCCCGCCGGACGTCAGCCCGACCGCGCTGCCGCCCGGGAAGAGCGCGCCGCCGCTGTCCCCGGGCTCGGCGCAGACGTCGGTCCGGATCAGCCCGTCGACGACGTCGCCGTTGCCGTAGGTGACGGCGGCGTCCAGGCCGGTGACCGTGCCGGAGTGCACCCGGGTCGTGGACCCGCTGCGGGTGACCCGCAGGCCCGCGGTCGCCCCGGCCGCGCCCGTGATCTGCCGCGCGGACCCGTCGCGGAGGTCGGCCTCGCCGGGGTGGGCGACGCCGGCCGTGTGCTCGACCAGGCCGTGGTCGTCGCCCGGGAAGCCGGACGCCTCGGTGGTGCCGGTCGTGGTGCCGCCGGTGTCCGACCAGGGGGTGACGGACCCGGTGCAGTGACCGGCCGTCAGGAAGCGCGGCTCGCCGCCCTTGACGACGGTGAAGCCGAGCGAGCAGCGCCCGCCGCCGGTGATCGCGTCACCGCCGGCGAGGAAGGGCCGGTGCTCCCCCTTCGTCCGGCGGAGTCAGGCCGCGGGGACGAGCCCGTCGACGGCCTCGGCCGGCCCGGCCCACTCCGCCTTCGACACCGTGCGGCCGGCGGTGACGACGACCGTGCCGGTCCGCGGGTCGGTGACCCGGGCGGTGCCCGGGACGGCGGCGTCCCGCCGCAGCGCGGCACGGGCGCTCTTCGGCTCGGCGAGGGAGTTCTCGACGGCTCCGGCCCGCGCGACGGTCTCCTCGGCGGTCCGCGCGGCGGCCTCGTCGAGCACGTTCACGACGAGGCTCCGGGCCCGGGCGTCGTGGTACGTGCCCGCCGCGTCGGCGCCGGGGTCCCGGGCGAGCGTGGAGGCGAGCTTTCCGGCCGCCGTGACGGACAGGGTCCGGGGCTCGGGGGCCCGCGGTGTTTCGCCGGCGTTCGCGGTCCGGAAGGTGATTCCGGTGGCGACCAGGGCGGCGGCGCCCGCACCTGCCCCGGCCGCACGCCGTCCGGGTGTGCGTCGGTGCTTCGAGTCGCGTCCTCCTGCGGGGTCGTTCCGGGAGGTTGCGGGGACCCCGCGAACCGGAAGGCCGGCTGATGAGCGCCCACTCTTCCGAAGCCCGCAGGGAGCACACAAGGTCGACTTCAGGGCGCGCGCGGAACAGCGGTCGTGCGCCCCGCGCGTCGTCACCTGACCCGGCCGCCCGGGAGCGGCGCGCGCTTCTTCGCAGTGCAAACACCGCGTGCGGGCAACCGTCACCGGTCCGTGAGGTACGGCCCTGTCCTGAAACCTCCCCTAGCACAACGGCGTTGGGAGACGTCCGTCCCGGGGGCCGGACAAGGGCGAGCCCCCGCACGCTGGTTGCGTGCGGGGGCTCGCCGTGCTGCCGGCTGCCGGCCGGACCGGGCGGTCCGGCCTTCTGGTGCCTGGTGGCTCCGTCGGCCTAGTAGACGCTGACGCCGTAGGCGCTCAGGGCCTCGGTGACGGGCTGGAAGAAGGTCGTGCCGCCGGAGGAGCAGTTGCCGCTGCCGCCGGAGGTCAGACCGTAGGCCGTGCCGTTGCTGCCGTAGAGCGAGCCGCCGGAGTCGCCGGGCTCGGCGCAGACCGTGGTCTGGATCAGCCCGGAGACGATGTCGCCGCCGCCGTAGTTCACGGTGGCGTTGAGGGCGGTGACCCGGCCGCTGTGCGTGCCGGTGGTGGAACCGTCACGGATGACGGTGGTGCCGACGGCCGGGGTGGCGGCGCGGGTGATGTCCACGCCGTTGGCGGTGCCCGGCCGGCTGACGGACCCGGTGTAGCGCACGATGCCGTAGTCGTTGCCCGGGAAGCTGGAGCCGGTGGTCGTGCCGATGGCCGTGGTGCGGGCGGAGTTGGAGTACCAGGTGCCCGCGCCGTCGGTGCAGTGACCGGCGGTCAGGAAGTACTGGGTGCCGCTGCTGTCCTGGACGTTGAAGCCCAGGGAGCAGCGCCAGCTGCTCGCGTAGATCGCGTCGCCGCCCTGGATCAGCTTGGTGAACTTGCCCGGGGTGCGCTTGATGGTGAGCGCGCCCGCGTTCTCCCCGGCCTCCCGCTTGATCTTGGCGATCTCGGCCTGGGAGACCGTGCTGTCCACGGTGACGACCACGCGGTCGGTCTTGCTGTCGACGGCCCAGGCGGTGCCCGGGACGTCGGCCTTCAGCACCGAGGCACCGGCGCTCTTGAGGGCGGTGGCGCTGAAGGTGCTGGGCGTGTCGGACGCGTTCGCGCTGGGGACCGCGATCGCTGCGGCGGCCACGAGGCCGGTGGAAACGGCGATCAGCCGGGTCCGTCTCGAAATGCCGCTGCGGGGGGTGGTGCGCTTGATCCTCACTTTGCGTTCCTCCGAAGGGGAAGTCGGGGGCCCTCGTGGGGTTACGGGCCCGTGAGGCGCAGCCGGGGGGACGGGTGTCCGGATTCCGAACACGCCGTGCTCCTGACAAGCGCTGAGGGGGAGTATTCGGCCGAACGGACGGTCGGCGCAAGGGTGCCTTTCGGCCGTCGCCCCGGTGAACGATCTGTGCGCCTTGCCCCCGGAATCGGCGACGGCGCACCGTCCGTTCCCCCTTCCGCCGCGCCGGCCGGCGCGTTCCCCGGCGTCGGACAGGGGCGCGGGAAGGGGCCGGCGCGGGCGCACGGCGGCGACGGCGCGCGACGGGGGCCGGCCGCCGCACGGCCCTCGGCGTCCGGTGCGGCCGGGCGCGGGAGTCGGAGGCGGTGACCGCCGTTTCCGCTGGTGGCGTCGGTGGGCGCGGTCCGGCGGGGACCCGTCCTGCCGGGTCGTCACCCGCCGTGCGTGCCACCGCCCGTGCGGTCCGGAGGCCGGCTCCCCGCCGGGTTCCGGGCCGTGCTCCCGCCCGTCCGCGCCGGGCGCCCGGACCGCGCGGCCGGCACCGCACGGCGTGGAGCGTCCGGGCAGGGCCGGGGATGCGCGCGGCGCCCCCGGGGCGGGGCGTCCGCGTCGCGGCGCCGCACCCCTCGACACCCCTCGCGGACCGGCGTGATCAGCCGCCGCCCCGCCGCGGGCCGCCCGGGAGCGGCTCGCGGCGCCGGGGCCGGCCGCGAACCGGACCCCGCCGGCGCACGACCGCCCGACGACGGCCGGCCCACCGGCCCGCCGCGCCCCGCGGATGTCCGGAATTCGACCCTCCGGATCGTTCCCGTACCGGAACGGCCCGGGAATCCCGGACCGTTCAGGAGGGGTGTGCCCGTCGGCGCGAGCGGCCCGCGGGCCGCCGGCACCGCGGAACCCGCTGCTCGCGCCACCGCTCCCCCGGCCGCGCCGGACTCACTCCTTCTGCACGGGGACGGCGAGCCCCAGGTGGGAGCGCAGGGTCGTGCCCTCGTACTCCGTACGGAACACGCCACGCTCCTGGAGCAGCGGAACCACCCGGTCCACGAACTCGTCGAGCCCGCCCGGGGTGAGGTGCGGTACGAGGATGAAGCCGTCGGCGGCGTCCTGCCGCACGAACGCCTCCATCTCGGCGGCGACCGCCTCCGGGGTGCCGATGAACGACTGCCGGCCGCTCGCCTCGATCACGGTCTGCCGGAGGGACAGCCCCTTCTCCCGGGACAGCGCCCGCCACTTCCCGGCGGTCGCGAGCCGGTCGCCGTGCCGGACCCGGCCCTGGGTGATCTCCGAGTCGGCCACCGGGTCGACGTCGGGCAGCGGCCCGTCCGGGTCGTAGCCGGAGAGGTCCATGCCCCAGACCTGCTCCACCATCAGGAGGGCCGTCTGCGGGGAGACCTGCTGCTGCCGGATCTCCGCGGCCCGCTCCTGCGCCTCGGCGGCGGTGTCGCCGAGGACGACCGTGACCCCGGGCATGATCTTCAGCTGGTCGGGCGTGCGCCCGTACCTCGCCAGCCGTCCCTTGACGTCGGCGCAGAAGGCCCGCCCGGCCTCCTGCGTGCCGTGCCGGGTGAAGACCACGTCGGCGGCGGCGGCCGCGAACTCGCGGCCCTCGTCGGAGTCCCCCGCCTGGATCACGACCGGGTGCCCTTGCGGCGGGCGCGGCACGGTGAACTCCCCCGCGATGTCGAAGTGGAGCCCCCGGTGCGCGAACGGCCGGGGCGTGCCGCCCGGCGGCCAGGAGTCCCACAGCTCCCGTGCCGTGGCGACGAACTCCGCCGCCCGCGTGTACCGCTCGGACCGGTCGAGGAAGCCGCCGCGCCGGAAGTTGGCACCGGTGAAGGCGTCCGGGGAGGTCACCACGTTCCAGGCGGCCCGTCCGCCGCTGAGGTGGTCCAGCGTGGCGAGCCTGCGCGCCAGGTCGTAGGGCTCGTTGAAGGTGGCGCTGACGGTGGCGGCGAGGCCGAGCCGGTCGGTGACGGCGGCGAGCGCGTTGAGGACGGTGAGGGACTCCGGGCGGCCCACCACGTCCAGGTCGTGGATGCGGCCCTTGTGCTCGCGCAGCCGCAGCCCCTCGGCGAGGAAGAAGAAGTCGAACAGGCCGCGTTCGGCGGTGCGGGCCAGGTGCTCGAAGGAGGAGAACTCGATCTGGGAACCGGAGCGCGGATCGGCCCAGACGGTGGTGTTGTTGACGCCGGGGAAGTGCGCGGCGAGGTGGATGCGCAGGCCGGCGGTCCGTCGTACGGTCATGACGCTCCCCCTGTCACGGCGTGTCGGACGGCGTACCGGCTCGCGGGCCGGGCCAGGCCCAGATGCTCCCGGAGCGTGCTGCCCGGGTAGAACGTGCGGAACAGGCCCCGGTGCTGGAGCAGCGCGACCGTGCCGTTGACGAACCGCTCCAGGTCACGGCGCGGTTCGGCCGGGGTGACGTGGAAGCCGTCGACGGCGCCCTCCCGGTGCCAGGAGCCGATCAGCTCCGCGAGGTCGACGGGGCCGCCCCGGTACAGCGGGCCCGGCGCGGCGGTCCGGGAGCCGCCTCCCCTGCCCCCGAGGCGCCGGCCCGGCGCGGCCCCGGGGGATCCCCACCCGGGCTCGGCCACGTGCTCGCCGTCGCCGAGGTCCACGGTGAGGCTGGCCAGGACCAGCGGGCCGTCGGTGTCCCGGCCGGCCCGCACCGCCAGGTCGCGCAGTTCGGACCGCACGGCGGCGGCCTGCCCGGGGCTCGCGGCCCGCACCAGGGCCACGTCCGCGTACCGCGCGGCGGCCGGCCGGGCCTCCTCCTCGGTGGCGTCGACGAGCCGCACGGGATGCCCCTGCGGAGGGCGCGGCACGATCGAGGGGCCCTTGACGGAGAACGCGGACCCGGTGAAGTCGACGGGGTGCAGCTTGTCCCGGTCGACGAAGCGGCCGGTCGCCGCGTCCCGGATCTCGGCGTCGTCCTCCCAGCTGTCCCACAGCCGCGCCGCCACGTCGGCCACCTCGCCGGCCTCCTGCCACAGGGCGGCGGCGGACGGTGCCTCCCCCCGGTCGTGGCGGCGGCCGAAGAGGCGTGCCTCGCGCTCGGTGGCCGACACCGCGATCCGCCAGCCGGCCCGGCCGCGGCTGACCCAGTCGAGGGTGGCGACGGCGGCCTGGACGTGGAACGGCTCGGTGTGCGTGGTGGTGACGGTGGGCACCAGGCCCACGCGGTGCGTGGCGGGCGCCACCCGGGACAGCACGGCGAGCGCGTCGGGGCCCGGGCGGGCGAAGCCGTCGTCGAGCGTGACGAAGTCGAGCGCGCCCCGTTCGGCGAGCCGCGCCGACTCCAGGTAGGGGGCGGCGTCGTACGCCGAGCGCTGGTCGACGGCTGCGGCCAGGTGCAGCAGCCCCCGGCCGGACGAGGAGGTCATGTGGGAAACCCTTTCTTCACAGCGGTCGCGGAGGTCGCGGTGTGGGCGCGGTGGGGCACGGGCACCGCCCGTCTCAGGCGGTGGACCGGGGAGCGAGCGCGCGCAGGAAGGCCAGCGCGGCCCGTGCGGTGGCGTCGTTCTGCCGGAACGCCGGCCCGCCGGTGCGCGGCCGGGTGAAGGCGCCCGAGCCGCGGGCGTCGGTGTGCGGCCCGAGCGCGAACCGGCGCGGGTGCGGCCGTCCGGACCGGTCCAGCACCCGCCCGTCCGCGGGGTCGACGGCCAGCAGCCCGTCGGGGGTCGCGGCGGCCCCGTCGGCGTGCAGCTCCCGCAGCAGCGGGCCGGCGGACCGCTGGACGGTGGCGTGCGGCAGCCGCGCCTCCACCAGCGCCCGGGCCTCGACGGACGCCCCGGGCACGGTGCTGCTCGACGCCCGGAACACCCCGTCCTCGGCGCGGACGGTCATGTCCGCGCCGACGAACCTGAGCACCCCCGCCCGGGACAGCGCGAGCATCTGCCGCAGCCGGGGCGCGGGCGGCCCGGAGGCGAGGTAGCTGAAGAAGCCGTGCCACCAGGGCCCGACGTCGCCGAGGCGGACCAGTTGGCCGTAGACGGACAGCAGGGCGAGGAAGACGGCCAGGTCGGGGCTGTGACGGGGGTCGTGCCGCCGGTCCAGGTCCGCCCGGACGTACCCGCGCAGGGCTTCCTGCAACTCCTCGGGCGAGGCGTGCCGCACCCCCTCCAGCGGGCGGTCCAGGGCGGCCAGGTCCAGCCGGTCGGCGGGGTCGGGGACGGCACCGGCCACCAGGGCCGCGCGGTCCGCCGCGTCCGCGACCGCGTACCGCTCCTCGAAGGCGGCCCAGGCGAGGGCCGTCCGCTCGGGGTGGGCGGTGAACAGCCGGTGGTAGTGGGCGAAGCCCAGCTCCTTCTCCACCAGCGGCCACACGTCGCGCCGGAAGTCGAAGCCCTCCGGCCGGGCGAGCAGCGCGTCGACCTCGGCGGGGCCGAAGAACCTGGGCAGCGGCGGTCGCGGCCCGCTCCAGTCGTAGCCGATCTTCGCGTGGTAGGGGACGCCGCGCCGCGAGCCGACGTACAGGACCGGTTCCCGGCCCGAGGGCAGGTAGGTGTCGCCGTCGTACCGCCCGCCGCGGCCCTCCGTCAGCAGCACCATCAGGTCGACGAAGGCCAGCCCGAAGCCGCGGACGAGGACGGGTTCGCCGGGCCCGAGCCGGGACAGGTCGCTGTCGGCGGTGAAGTCCGGCGGGAGGTGGGTCAGGCCGTGGGCCCGGGCGTACGCGGCCAACTCGCTTTGTTCGGCGTCTGGTTCGGCGTCGAGGTGCCCCAGGGTGAGGACGACCAGGTCGGCGGCGAGCGGGTGCGGGCGGCCCTCCAGCCACACCTGCTGGCGGCCGTCGCGGGGGCCGGTGACGCGCAGGGCGCGCCGGGGGTGGTGGTGCACGGTGATGCCCGGGGGCAGCTCGGCCACCGCCCGCTCGTACACCCAGCGCAGGTAGGCGCCCTGCAGGCGCCGGTCGGCGAAGGTGCGGCCGTCGATGCCGGCCCACTCGTGCAGGGTGGGCCCGGGGCGCACGGGCCCGGCCATGTCGACCGTCTCGTCGGTGAACATGGTGACGTCCTGGGCGTGCGAGTTCATCCACAGCAGCGGCGACTGCGCCTGCCGCCAGACCCGTCCGGCGCCCGGCGGGTACGGGTCGACGAGATGGATGTCGAGTCCCGGACCGGCGTACAGCTCGGGGGCGTTGGCGGCGATCCGCTCGATCAGTCCGGTGCCGCGCGGCCCGGCGCCGACGACGACCAGGGCGGGCCGGACCGGCGGGGTGGGCGGGCGCTGCGCGGCGGGGGTCGCGGCGAGGGTGTCGGAGGACATGCGAAGGCTCCGTGATGCGTCGGGTGGAACGCGGGCGGAATGCCCTCACACGGAGCGGGCGCCGAACGGCGCGGTACGGCCGAGCCCCTCAGCAGGGCCGTCCGACGAGACTACGGGACCAATTCCGCGCCCTGTCAAGGCTGTCCGGACTGTGAGCAGTACGTCTCACGTCGGTTGACGCGGAACCGCAAGCCTGTTCCACTTGGCCCATGCATCCGCAGCAGTGGCTGGTCTCCCGCTCCCACATCGACTTCGGTCGCGTGTGGTCCTGTTCCTGTTGAGCCGACCCCGCTGCGCGCCCTGATCCCGCCGGGCGCCCTCCGCGTTCCTCCTTCTTCGCCCTCACACGCGCACCCCTCCCCTCAGTCAGCGCCACCGTCCGCCGTCCAGGAGGCCGCACCCCGTGCGTCCGCCGCGCCCGCCCCCGCTCAGCAGCCGTCGCAGGGGCAGCAGTCGCAGTCGCAGTTGTCGCAGTCGCGGCAGCAGCCCTCGCGCTTCTTGCGGGACCACGGGCCCTCGTACTCCTTGGCACAGCACAGCTTGCAGGTGCAGCACAGCAGCCAGAACATCCCGCAGCCCGCCCAGAACCCGCGCCGGCCCCGCGGCGGCTGGGGCGCCGGCGCACCGCCGCCGAAGCCACCGCCGCCGAACCCGCCGCCGTGCGCGCCGCCGCCGTACGGATTCCCGCCGCCGTAGGGGTTCCCGCCGCCGTAGGGGTTCCCGCCGCCGTAGGGGTTCCCGCCGCCGTAGGGGTTCCCGCCGCCCGCGTACGGGTTGCCTCCCCCGGTGTGCGGCGCGCCGTACGGGCCCTGCGGGGGCTGCTGCCCGTGGGGGCCGGGCCGGTGGGACGCGCAGGCGGGGACGGTGCCGAACGCCCGGTCGACCGAGCGCCGCAGTTCGTGGACCAGCAGCAGGTGCGCGAGTCCCCCGCCCATGCCGCCGTGCCCGGCGCCCCAGGTCACCTCGCGCAGCGCGAGCCGGATGCCGTGCACGGCGTCGTCGGCCAGCCGGCGGGCCTCCGCGAGGGAGGTGCCGGTGGCGGTGAGCGGGTTCCAGGCGCCCGACGCGGCGTCGGCCGCCCGGTCCTCCACGGCGTCCAGCAGGTGCGCCAGCCGCCCGAACAGCCGCCCCGCCTCGGCGAGCGGCACGGCGTTGCCCGGCTTCCCGGCGAGGACGGCGGTGTGCGCGAAGGCCGCCGCGGTCGCGGTCTCGGTCGGCTCGGTGACGGTGAGGATCGGCGTGCCGGGCCCGGCGAGCACCTCCAGGCCGGCCTGCCGGTCCACGGCGTCGACCAGGAGGGCGGTGTCGAATCCGATCGCGGAGCCGGTCCGGGCGCCCGCCCGGTCCCAGCCCGCGGCGACCCGGCGCGCGGCGAGCGCCACCGGCCGGCGGGCCAGCAGGCCGTCGCCGTCGGCGACGTGGTCGCGCACCTTGGCCGAGGCGAGCACCAGCGACACCGCCGCGGCGAGCCGCGCGCCCTCGCCCTGCGCGACGGACGCGGTGCGCATCCCGCGCAGCGGACACGGTCCGGCGGTGCGCCGTCCCGCCGCGCCGCCCGGCTCGGCCTGAGCCTCCGTCAGGACGGAGACGAGCAGCCCGTCGTAGTTCGTCACGATGCGCGCGAGCTGCCCGTGGTCCCCGCGCAACGCGAGGCACAGCCCGCACAGATGCGCCGTCCACTCGGCCGTGAGGCTCTCACCGAGCCGGTGCCGACAGGGCCTGACCATTCCGAACACGACGTTCCCCCCGTGGTGCGACTGCTCTTGAGCCGCCGCATCGTATCGGTCGCGGCGTTCACCCGTACGCACCGCCCGTCACTCGTCCGCAGGGAAGAGTCATATTTCACTCCCGGTCAGGTGCCGTTTACGGCAGGACCCTTGGGAAACACGGACTCTCGACGGATTCGCTGTGCACCAGTACCGTCACAAACCCCCCGCGCGGCGTCTATCCACTTGGCGCACCATCCGCATCATGGACGACCATAGGGATGCGGAAAGCAAGAAAGACCGCTGTGAGAGGAGGCGTCCATGGGATCGGTACGCAAGGCAAGTGCCTGGCTTGGCCTCGTCGACGACAACGAAGACGAGCGTTACTACGACGACGACTACTCCGACGGGACCGAGCCCGGGGAGGCCTGGGTCACCGATCCGCGGGTCAAGGTGGCCTCGGACGTCGCCGAGGAGAGAGGCCGTCGCATCGGCACGGTCACCCCGGACAGCTTCCGCGACGCCCGGGCCATCGGCGAGATGTTCCGCGAGGGCGTCCCGGTCATCATGAACCTCACGGCCATGGACCCCGGCGACGCCAAGCGCGTGGTCGACTTCGCGGCCGGGCTGATCTTCGGTCTGCGCGGCTCCATCGAGCGCGTGTCCAACCGCGTCTTCCTGCTGAGCCCGGCCGACACCGAGGTCGTCAGCGGCGAGCCGGCCTCGCACCGCTCGGACGGCTTCTTCAACCAGAGCTGAGGCAGGGCCGCCCACCGGCCCTGCCCGTCCGCGGGGTCTACCGGAACGCGTCGAGTCCGGTGAGCGCCTTGCCCAGCACGAGCTGGTGCATTTCGACGGTGCCCTCGTAGGTGAGCACCGATTCCAGGTTGGTCGCGTGCCGCATGACGGGGTACTCCAGGGAGATCCCGTTGGCGCCCAGGACGGTCCGGGCCGTGCGGCAGATCTCGATCGCCTCCCGCACGTTGTTGAGTTTGCCGAAGCTGACCTGCTCGGGACGCAGGCGGCCGGCGTCCATGCGGCGCCCCAGGTGATGGGCGAGCAGCATCCCCTTGTGCAGTTCCACCGCCATGTCGGCGAGTTTGGCCTGCGTCAGCTGGAAACCCCCGATGGGCCGCCCGAACTGCTCCCGGGACTTCGCGTAGTCGACGGCGGCCTCGAAGCACGAGCGGGCCGCGCCCATCGCCCCCCACACGATGCCGTACCGGGCATGGGACAGACAGCTGAGCGGGCCGCGCAGCCCGGTCACCTCCGGCAGCACGGCGTCGGCGGGCAGCCGTACGTCGTCCAGCACGAGTTCGCTGGTGACGGAGGCCCGCAACGACCACTTGTGCCTGATCTCCGGCGCGGAGAAGCCGGGGCTGCCGGCCGGCACGACGAAGCCGCGGATGCCCTCGTCGGTCTGCGCCCACACGACGGCGACACCGGCGACCGACCCGTTGGTGATCCACATCTTGCGCCCGTTGAGCACCCAGTCGCCGCCGTCGCGCTTGGCGTACGTCCGCATGGAGGCGGGGTCGGAGCCGTGGTCGGGCTCGGTGAGCCCGAAACAGCCGATGACCTCGCCGGCGGCCATGCGCGGCAGCCACCGCTGCTTCTGCTCCTCGCTGCCGAACCGGTGGATCGCGTACATGGCGAGCGAGCCCTGCACGGAGACCAGGGAGCGGATCCCGGAGTCGGCGGCCTCCAGTTCCAGGCAGGCCAGGCCGTACTGCACGGCGGTGGCCCCGGCGCACCCGTACCCGTCGAGCGACATCCCGAGCGCGCCGATCCCGCCGAGCTCCCGGGCCAGGTCCCGGACGACGGGCAGCTCGCCCTTCTCGTACCACTCGGCGACGTACGGCAGGACGCGGTCGGCGGCCCAGGTCCGCACGGTGTCCCGGACGGCCCGGTCCTCCGGGTCCAGCAGGTCGTCGAGGCCGAGCGGGTCGGCGGGGTCGAACGGGGGCAGCTTCGGGGACGCGGACATGGGACACCCTCCGGGGCAGTAAAACTAGCGCCGCTAGTCGGGACTCCGGGCAGACGTTACGACGCAGTGTCGCTCACGTCCAGGGTGATCCCACCCACGCACCGCCGGCCGGCGGGGTCAGACGGAGACCCGGTCCTCCACGGACTCCCTCGGCGAGGGGACCTCCACCGGACCGCACTGCATCATCTGCGGCAGCCGCAGCGCCATCGCGGCCCCCAGCAGCAACAACCCCGCGCTGACCAGCAGCGTCACGTGCAGCCCGTGCACGAAGGCGTCCCGCGCGGCGTACCGCAGGGCGGCTCCGGCCGGCCCGCCCAGCTGCGCGGCGACCTCGTACGCCTCGCCCAGCGAGTGGGCGGCCGCCCCCGACGCCGAGGCGGGGACCCCGGGCACGCCCGCCAGCCCCGGCGCGTACGCCGCGTTCATCACCGTGCCCAGCAGCGCGATGCCGATGCCCGCGCCCAGCTGGTAGGAGGTCTCGCCGATCGCCGCCGCGCCACCGGCCTGTGCCGGCGGGGCCTCGCTGAGCATCGACTCGTACGCCCCGAACAGCGTGGTCTCCAGCCCGAAGCCGAGCAGCACGAACCCGGACAGCATCAGGGCGCACTGGTCCGTGCGGCCCAGCCCCGTCAGCAGCACCACGGCCGCCGCCGTCAGGCAGAACCCGGAGCAGACCATGCGCCGCGGCCCGAACCGCCGCAGCATCCGCGCGCCCGCGAGCCCCGCCGCCATCGCCGCGAAGGTCAGCGGCAGCAGCCGCAGCCCCGTCTGCAGCGGGGACAGCCCCAGCACCAGCTGGAGGTACTGCGCCGCGATGAGCTCCAGCCCGACCAGGGCCAGCATCGCCAGCACGATGCACCCCACGGACGTGCTGAACGCCGGCCGCGCGAACATCCGCAGGTCGACCAGCGGGTGGGTCCGGCGCCGCTGCCGGCGGACGAAGAGGGCCAGCAGCACCGCGCCCACGGCCAGGGGCGCCACGGTGAACAGGCCGCCGGCCGGCTCGCCGGTCCCGAGCCGCTTCACGCCGAGCACCACCCCGAACAGCCCGGCCGCCGCCATCAGCGCGCCGACCACGTCCCACGGCCCGTCGCGCTCCCCCTTGGACTCGGGCAGCAGCAGCCTGCCCACCGGCAGGCTGACCAGCATCAGCGGGATGTTCACGAGGAAGACCGCGCCCCACCAGAAGTGCTCCAGCAGGAAGCCGCCGAGCAGCGGGCCGACCGCCGCGCCCACCGCGGCCACCGCGCTCCACACGCCGATCGCGAGCGCCCGCTCGCGCCGGTCGGGGAAGACCTGCCGCAGGATCGACAGCGTGGCGGGCATGATCATCGCGCCGCCGACGCCGAGCAGCGCACGCGCCGCGATCAGCACCTGGGCGCTGTCCGCCAGGGCCGCCAGCGCGGAGGCGACGCCGAACAGCGCGTACCCCAGGAGGAGGACCCTCCTGCGGCCGACGCGGTCGCCCAGCGTGCCGAACAGGATCAGCAGCGAGGCGCAGACGAGCGGATAGGCGTCGACGATCCAGAGCAGTTCGATCCCGCCGGGCCTGAGGTCCTCGGACACGGCGGGGATCGCCACGTGCAGCACGGTCGCGTCGACGGCGACGAGCAGCAGGCTGACGCAGAGGACGAAGAGGACGACCCAGCGGTTGGCACCGGCCCCGGCCGCCCGACGGCGCAGCGCGGCGCCGGCCGTGGTCGTCCCGGACATGTACGTACCTCCCAGATGTTCCCTCGCGTTCGGCGGGCTCACGGGGCGGGGTCCCCGTGACTCGGCCGGAGAGGAGCGGTGGTCTCCGGCCCGCGCAACGAAGGGCGAGTGACACGTCAGAGTACGCGAGTCCGCACGGGAGCCGAGTGGCGGAGCTCTCACCGTTCCGGCGGATCGGGTGTGGCGTACGCCACTCGGCCATCCGGCGCGCGCTGCCGCGACGGAGCCCCCCGGCTGCCGCTCCGGTCGATAATCGGGCCCGTGATCGAATGCGCGACGCGGGGCGCACCCGCCCGTTCCGGGGCACTGCGCCGGGCCGCCCCGGCGCTCCTCGGGTACGCGGCGGTGCGCGCCCTGGGCCTGCTGGTGCTGGCCCTGTGGAGCACGGCGCGCGACAAGAGCGCGTACACCCTGCTGACCGCCCGCTGGGACGCCCTCTGGTACGCGCGGGTCGCCGAGCGGGGCTACGGCCACGAGGTGCGCCTGCCGAACGGCGACGTCCACTCGGACCTGGCGTTCTTCCCGCTGCTGCCGTGGCTGGAGCGGCTGGTCGCGGCGGTGTCGCCGCTGTCGCACGCCGACGGGGGCTTCGTCGTCGGCCTGCTCGCCTCGCTCGCCGCGGCCTGGGGGATCTTCGCGGTGGCCGACCTGGTGTACGGCCGCCGGGCGGGGGTGTGCGCCGTGCTGCTGTGGGCGGTCCTGCCGGTCGGGATCGTGCAGTCGATGGCGTACAGCGAGTCGCTGTTCACGGCGCTCGCCGCCTGGGCGCTGTACGCGGTGCTCACCGGCCGCTGGGCGACGGCGGGCGGTCTCGCCCTGCTGGCGGGGCTGACCCGCCCGGTGGGGATCGCGGTCGTCGCGGCGGTGTGGGCCGCCGGGGCCGCCTCGTTCGTGCGGGACCGCAGCGCGGCCGCGCCGCACGGCGCGCGCACCGGGGAACGCGCCCCCGTCCCGGCCGGCGCCGGGCCGGCCCGGCGCGCACCGGCGGCGCCGGGCGCGTACGGCGCACCCGTGCGCCGCGCCCTCGGTCTGCTGCTCGCCCCGCTCGGCGCCGCCGGGTACGTCCTGTGGGTCGGCCACCGTACCGGCCGGGGCCCGCTCGGCTACCTCGACGTGCAGGCCGGCTGGCGCAACGGCTTCGACGGCGGCTACGCCTTCGCCCGCTTCGTCGCCGCCAAGTTCACGTCGTTCCCGTCCGCCCTCGCGGGCCTCGCGCTGCTCGCCGGCGTCGGCCTGGTGGTGTGGCTGTACGCCGTCTGCGTACGGCAGGGCCAGCCGCTGCCGCTGCTGGTGTACGCGGGGGTCGTCACCGCGCTCGCGCTGTGCGCGTCGAGCTACTTCGGCTCGAAACCGCGTCTGCTGCTGCCCGCCTTCCCGCTGCTGCTGCCCCTCGCCCTGGCCCTGGCCCGGCTGCGGACCCGCAGGTCGGCGGCGGTCGTGGCCGCGGTGGCGGCGGTGTCGGCGGCGTACGGGGCGTTCTGGCTGAACGGCTCCGGTCCGCCGTGACCCACGGTGAGCGGCGGGAGAATAGCGCGCCATGGCCCGGTGAATGAATTCAAAAGCGCGATGAAACGCGCCGCCGGGCTGATCAAAGGAATTGAAGTCCGCAGCCGCCGCCGATAGCGGATAACGTGGAAATAAACATCCTCCTGAGAGCAATCCCACATCACATCGTCATCACAAAGCCGCTGAATCGACGGGGTTGAGAGCTCACTCGCTGTAACGTCGATTGGGTGCGTACCGAACGGAAGCTCACCCGTCTGGACCGGGTGTTCGCCAGGCTGGATCGTGAGCCGGAACGGCCGGCCCACATCGACGTGCCCAGGATGAGCCGGCACCGCATCGTGCTCTTCGCGGCGACCCTGGCCTTCTACGGGGCGATCGTGTGGGCCGTGCTGATCACCTCCTGGCTGGTCCGGCTGGACTGGCAGGTCATGTTCTTCCGGCCGTACCAGCAGTGGTCGGAGATCCACTGGTTCGTCGACTACTACGTGGTGGTCGGCCAGCGCGGCCCGACCGCCGTGATGGTCGCGGCCTGGCTGGGCTGGCGCTCCTGGCGGCAGCACACGCTGCGGCCGCTGCTCGCGCTCGGCGTCTCCCTGCTGCTGCTGAACGTCACGGTCGGCGCCGCCAAGTACGGCATGGGCCGGCTGGGACCGCACTACGCGACCGAGATCGGCTCGAACGAGATGTGGCTCGGCGGCGATATATTTCCGAGCGGTCACACCGCCAACGCAGTCGTGACCTGGGGGATCCTGGCCTACCTGGCCTCCACCCCGAGAGCGCGGCGCTGGCTGTCCGCCGTGTCCGCGGTGACCTCCCTCGGCGTCGGCATGGCCACGGTCTACCTCGGTACGCACTGGCTGAGCGACGTGCTCCTCGGCTGGGCCGCGGGCCTGCTGATCCTGCTCGCCCTGCCGTGGTTCGAGCCGCTGATCACCCGCGCGGAGGCCTGGATCCTCGACCGGCGCGACCGCCTGAGCAGCCGCCTGGGCGCGCGACGCGCGGCTCCGGGGGCGGTGCCCCCGGGGCCGCCGGTCACGGTGACGCCGTACGGCACCGCCGGCCGGCAGGACCCCGCGGCCCGCGAGCCGGTCTCCGCGGCCCGCCCGTCCCGCGCGCCCGTCTACCTGGCCCCGGGCCCGCACACGGCCCGCTCCGAGCGCACCCCGGTCACCCCGGCCGGCAGCCGGCGTCCCCCGCACCCGGAGCGCCACCCGCGCGGCACCGGCTCGTCGGCCCGTCCGTTCGCGGGCGGCTGACCGGCCGGCGGACGCGGTACGCACGGCCCCCGTCACGGCGACGGCCCCGGCTCCCTCGTGAGGGAGCCGGGGCCGTCGCCGTGCGTCAGCCCTTCCAGGCCCGCTTGACCCGGCCGTCCTCGACCTCGAAGTTCAGCCGGCCCACCCGGTACTCCATGGTGATGATCGCCCCCGGCGGCAGCGAGCGCACCGCCGACCAGCCGCGCTCGCGCGCGCGGCGCTCGGCGCCGTCGGCGTCGAGGCCGACGTACGCGTCGGGGCTGTCGTGGGGTTCGGCGGGGGGTGTCGGAATGGATGCCATGCGGCCACGCTATGTCCTGCCCGGCGGGCGGGGAAGGAGCGCCCGGGAACGTCCGGGCCCGGTCCCTCCCCCGTCACACTTCTGTCACAAGATCACGACAGCGGTTTCGACTGCGGTCCGTCACACGGAAGGACGGTTCCGTACGCCTTCCGCAGGCATTCGATCGTAATTCCCGCGTGTCACACGGACGCGCCCGAAAGCCGGGCCGAAAGTGCCGGGAGAAGTGTTCCCCGGCGCCATTCCATTCCGCCGCCGCACCGCGCCGCGGGAACCGCCGGCCGGACGGGAAATGCACCGTCGCGGCGCAGCGGCCGTGGCGGGCCCCCTGTCGCGGCGCACGGCGGCGCGCGCATCATGGCGGGAGCTCGCGGGTACGTGTGGCGCGGGCTGGGCGGGCCCGGGACGCGGAGAGCGAAGGGGCGAGCGATGGGGACGCACACCGCACGGACACCGGCGCGGCCCGTGCCGAGGTCGCGGCACGGGCGGGTGGTGGTCGACTGGCTCACCACCACCGACCACAAGAAGATCGGGCACCTCTACCTGATCACGTCGTTCGCGTTCTTCCTGATCGGCGGCGCGATGGCGCTGGTGATGCGCGCCGAGCTGGCCCGGCCCGGGCTGCAGATCATCGACAACCAGCAGTTCAACCAGCTGTTCACGATGCACGGCACGATCATGCTGCTGCTGTTTGCGACCCCGAGCTTCGCGGGCTTCGCCAACGAGCTGATGCCGCTGCAGATCGGCGCGCCCGACGTCGCCTTCCCGCGGCTGAACATGCTCTCGTACTGGCTGTTCCTGTTCGGCGGGCTGATCGTGCTCGGCTCGCTGCTGGTGCCCTCGGGGCCGGCCGCCTTCGGCTGGTTCGCCTACGCGCCGCTGAACGACTCGGCGCACTCCCCCGGCATCGGCCCCGACCTGTGGATCATGGGCCTGGCGCTGTCCGGGTTCGGCACGATCCTCGGCGCGGTCAACTTCGTCACCACCATCATCGGGATGCGCGCGCCGGGCATGACGATGTTCCGGATGCCGATCTTCACCTGGAACACGCTGTTCACGTCGATCCTGATCCTCATCGCGTTCCCGGTGCTGGCGGCGGCGCTGCTGGTGCTGGAGGCGGACCGGCGGTTCGGCTCGCAGGTCTTCGACGCGGCCAACGGCGGGGCGATCCTGTGGCAGCACCTGTTCTGGTTCTTCGGCCATCCCGAGGTCTACATCATCGCGCTGCCGTTCTTCGGGATCATCACGGAGATCATCCCGGTCTTCAGCCGCAAGCCGATGTTCGGCTACCTGACGCTGGTCGGCGCGACCATGGCGATCACCGGGCTGTCGGTGGTGGTGTGGGCGCACCACATGTTCGCCACGGGCGCGGTGCTGCTGCCGTTCTTCTCCTTCATGAGCTTCCTGATCGCGGTGCCGACGGGCGTGAAGTTCTTCAACTGGACCGGCACCATGATCAAGGGCTCGCTGTCCTTCGAGACGCCGATGCTGTGGGCGACGGGCTTCCTGGTGACGTTCCTGTTCGGCGGGCTGACCGGGGTGATCCTGGCGTCGCCGCCGCTGGACTTCCACGTCACGGACTCGTACTTCGTCGTCGCCCACTTCCACTACGTGGTGTTCGGCACGGTCGTCTTCGCGATCTTCGCCGGCTTCTTCTTCTGGTGGCCGAAGTTCACCGGCAAGCTGCTCGACGAGCGGCTCGGCAAGATCCAGTTCTGGACGCTGTTCGTCGGCTTCCACCTGACGTTCCTGGTGCAGCACTGGCTGGGCGCGGAGGGCATGCCCCGCCGGTACGCCGACTACCTCGCCGCGGACGGCTTCACCGCGCTGAACACCGTCTCGACGATCGGCGCGTTCCTGCTCGGTTTCTCGACGCTGCCGTTCCTCTACAACGTCTGGAAGACCGCGAAGTACGGCGAGGAGGTCGGCGTCGACGACCCGTGGGGCTTCGGCCGGTCCCTGGAGTGGGCGACCTCCTGCCCGCCGCCCCGGCACAACTTCACGGAGCTGCCCCGGATCCGCTCGGAGGCCCCGGCGTTCGACCTGCACTACCCGCAGTACGCGGCGGAGATCCCTCAGCCCGAACCGGAGAGCGAGCAGGCCGGTCCCGAACGGTCCTGACCGCGTCGACCGGCTCGACGGGCTCCACAGCGCCCCGGAGCCGAAGCCGGGCATTCATCACGCGGACGACCATCGCGTCGAGGCCGGCGGCCCGGTGCGCGGCAGGAGGCCGTCCGGCCCCTCCACCCCCGGCACCCCGTCGGTGGGCGAGCCCCCTCGGCGGCCTCCGCCACGGGCACCGGGGCCGGACGAGGCCGTGCGTGGCGTACACGCGCGTGGAGACGCCCGGGAGACGTACGCGGCGAGGTCCTCGGCGGGCGGCCCGCGCGGGACGGAGCGCGGGCCGTGCGGCGGCCTCGGGGTGACGCGGTCGACGCGGAAGGTGTGCCGGGCCTCCCGGCCGGGGTCCCGGGCGGCCCGGTACCGGCGGCGCTCGCAGCACGCCGGGCGGTGCGGTCCGACGGTGCGGCGCGTGGCGGTGCCATGGTGGCTCCGGTACGCGAAGTGCAGCCGCTCGACGTGGCGGCACAGGCGGACGGGCTCGGTGAGCACGACCGGGCCGACGACGCCCGGCCACGGACCGCGCGGCCCCGGCACGGTGAAACGCAGCCGCTCGGCGTCCCGGCACAGGCGGACGGGCTCGGTGAGCACGACCGGGCCGACGACGCCCGGCCACGGACCGCGCGGCCCCGGCACGGTAAGCGTTCAGCGCGCTCAACCGGCGGCGCAGCCGGTCCGGCAGTATCTGCTCCGGCAGCACCTGCTCCGGCTCGGCCGGGGCCCGCACCTAGGTCTCGCCGATGCCCTCGACGCCCTGGCCGGCGGCGGTGCGCGGGCCGACGACGACGGCCTCCTCGTTCCCCGGCAGCGGCGGCGGTTCGGCGCCCGCGCCGAGCCGGTACCCGCCGCCGGTGCCGGGGCCGGCGGCGGCGGGGTGGCCGGGTCCGCGCGGCCGGGCCACGTCCGGCGCAGGGTGCGTGCGCCGACCTCCGGGCGCTCGGCCAGACCGGGGCCCGCCCACTCCCGGCGGGCCCGGAGGAGGGACAGCAGACGTGCCGAGGCCTCCACCACGGGGGCGGGGCCGCCGGCCGTCGCGGACAGCCCCTGCCCCCGACGGCCGTGCCGTCGCCTCCGGCGGGGCGGCCGCGGGAACGAGGTCAGCGGCGACCGCCCGCCGGAACCGCCCCCCGGCCGCTCGGCCCCGGAGCTGTGCCCCAGACCGCTCCCGGACGGTCCCGGCACCGGGCCGCCCGGAAGGGACCGGGCCGGGGTTCCCGCCCGGCTCGGACGGCCGGACGGGCCCCGGGCCCGGGCGGGAGGGCGCGGCTCAGACGTCCAGGCGCTGGCCGCTCCCGGACGGTCCCGGCACCCGGCCGCCCGGAAGGGCCGGGAGCACAGCTCCGGGGATCCCGCCCGGCCCGGACGGGGCCCCGGGCCCGGGCGGGAGGGTACGGCTCAGACGTCCAGGCGCTGGCCGGGCACGATCACGTCGGGATTCCCGCCGATGACCGCCCTGTTGGCGGCGTACAGGCGCTGCCAGGTCGTGCCGTGCCGGGCGGCGATGCCGCTGAGGGTCTCGCCCTCGCGGACGGTGTGGTCGCCCCGGGACGAGCCGCGGCCGGAATGGCCCGACGCGCGTACCGGCGCCTTCGCCGGCGGGGCCGGGGCCGCCCGCTCCGGAGCCGCCTCGGCGGCGGGCGCCGCGGGTGCGCCGCCGTACGCCCCGGCCCGTGCCGAGCAGGTCGGCCAGGCGCCCCACCCCTGGGCGCGCTGGACCCGGGTGGCGACGGCGATCTGCTGGTCCTTGGTCGCCCGGTCGGCGGTCGGCGCGTAGGCCGTCCCGCCGTACGCGCGCCAGGTGGAGGCGGAGAACTGGAGTCCGCCGTAGTAGCCGTTGCCGGTGTTGATGTGCCAGTTTCCGCCGCTCTCGCACCGGGCGATGCGGTCCCACACGCCGCCGTCCGCCGCGACGGCGTTGCCGGTCGCGGCCAGCAGTCCCAGCGGCGCGAGCAGTGCCGCGCCGGCGAGGACCGCCGTCGTCCGGGCCTGCGTCGCACGCGGCCGCGTCTCCTGCGGCCGCGTCGGCGTCTTCCGGGCGTCGTCACGGGTGGTATCGGCACATTCGGACATGTAGGTCCCTCTCGGAACGACCCGGATCCCGCAAGGCGGAACGCCACCGGCCGCGCGGGGGCGCGGCGGTCGCGCTCGCCCCGTCCGCCGGAGGTGGTGCGGTGAGCCGTGCGGTGCTGCGGCCGGCGGACGGACCCGAGCGGTGCTCTCTGCACACGGCGGAGGAATGTAAGGAGCCCGTCCGGGTGACATCAACCAACTCCTCGTTGTCGCTGGCCAGTTCGACGTTACTGGCGGTAGCGGCGATTTCCGGTCACCCACTTCATTCACCGATTTCGGGATTTGTCGACCAGCGCGGACGGCGATCTGTGACCCACTTCACCTCGTCAACGCCGTTGACGCGGCCCGGAGTTGACGATGAGTGCCCGGTTCCGCGCAGCCCGTCACCGTGCGCGCAGGATGGTTCGATTCCGTTCGCCGTAGGGCGTGACTCCCGCCACAGATCACCCGTTGTCTTCTTCATGAGCCGGGGACCCACCCCGGACCACGGGCCGGGAGCCACCCGGCCTCGCCATGTACCGCATCCCGAGGGAGCCACCCGTGCCGCGCATGCTCGACGTCAGCGACGAGGTACGCGCCGAGATCGGCGACGAAGAAGCCGACCGCCTGCTCGCCGGGGAGTCCGCCCCGGGCAGTTACGACTGCACGTCCTGCCGCACTCCGGGCGATTCCCAGCAGGAGCGCACCAGCACCGTGCTGTTCATCGGGGACGAGACCGCCGTCCTCGCCTTCGCCCACGCGGGCTGCCTGCCCTCGCAGGTCGTCAGGGTCACCGAGGAGCAGCTCCGGGGCGCCGTGAAGTCCATCGCCGGCGACACCGTCGACCTGGAGCCCGACAAGGTCGCGCCCGAGCAGGCCGTGCTCGGGGTGACCAGCGGACTGGTCCTGATCGCCGGGGAGTTGCACCCCGCCCTGGTCGTCGAGCCGACCGCGCCCATCGCCCGGCCCGGCGCGACCGGCAGCGGCGACGACTTCCTGCCGCTCCTCATCGAGCAGGGCTTCCTGCCCGTGACCGAGCTGTCCGCCGTGCCGTCCGTCCTGCACGGCTGGTCCGTGCTGCTCGCCATGGGCCGGCTGCACGCGGTGCTCCAGCCCTCGCCCGTGGGCGGCCGGCCGGTGGCCTGGTGGCAGGCGCACCATCCCCTCCAGGTCACGGAGGGCTGGCGCACGGCCGCCAACAAGCACCAGCAGGTGCTGATGTTCGCGGCGCCGGTGGGGGCGATCGGCCGCCAGCCGCGCGAGGACCTGCTGCGCGACGCCCTGGACAAGGCCGCGGCGAACGGGCAGCTGGTCGCGGCGGCGCTGCCGCTCGCCGGGACCTGACCGGCTCCCGGTCCGGCACCCGGCCGGCGCCGGACCGGGAGCGGCCGCCGCCCCGCGGGCCGGGACGACAGCCGCCGCCGGCCCGAACGCCGCAGCGAGCCGCATCCCTTGGACCGCGGGGTCGTTTGGAACTGCGTGCACGCATACGAGGTTCCCCGCCGCCAGTCCCTCTCGCCGATCCCCGCCCCCGGCTCCCGGCTCCGCCCGGGCAGGGAAGTGCCCCCGCCCCGGCCGGCGCAGGACTGCCAGGGCGGTCCGTCGGCCACGCCGATCTACGACGCGCTCTACGCCGAGTACGTCAAGTCCTTCCGCTCGCTGCCGGGCGACCGCAGCGGCGAGGAGAAGCTCGGCTTCACCGCCTTCGGGACCCTCCCGCACAGCTCGGACACGGCGTCGTACGGCGGCACGGGGTCGTACGGGAGCACGGGGTCGTACACGGGGTCGGGGGCGTACACGACCACGGGGTCGTACGGCGGCTCGTACAGCGCCTACAGCGCGGGTGCGCAGAGCGCCCGGCAGGGCAGCGGGCACCAGCCGCAGTGGCAGCGCGTCGGGACGATCGGCGGGCAGGGCGCCGGGGGGCAGCAGGCGCCGGCCGCACTGCCGCCCGCCCGGCGGGGCGGCAACTGACGGACAGCGCGCAGGGGCGGCCCCGGTCGGGGCCGCCCCTGCGCGCTGTCCGCCTACCGGCGCTACTTCTTCTTCGCGCCGCGCTTCTCGCGCACCCGCACCGAGATGTGGATCGGGGTCCCCTCGAAGCCGAACTCCTCGCGCAGCCGGCGCTCGATGAAGCGCCGGTAGCCCGCCTCGATGAAGCCGGAGGCGAACAGCACGAACCGCGGCGGCTTGGTGCCCGCCTGCGTGCCGAACAGGATGCGCGGCTGCTTGCCGCCCCGGACCGGGTGCGGGTGGGCGGCGACCAGCTCGCCGAGGAAGGCGTTCAGCCGGCCCGTGGGAACACGGGTCTCCCAGCCGGCCAGCGCCGTCTCGATCGCCGGGACCAGCTTCTCCATGTGCCGGCCGGTGCGCGCCGAGACGTTCACCCGGGGCGCCCAGGACACCTGGCCGAGCTCGGTCTCGATCTCCCGCTCCAGGTAGTAGCGGCGCTCCTCGTCGAGGGTGTCCCACTTGTTGAACGCGAGCACCAGCGCGCGGCCCGCCTCGACGGCCATGGTGAGGATGCGCTGGTCCTGCACCGAGATCGACTCGGAGGCGTCGAGGAGGACGACGGCGACCTCCGCCTTCTCGACGGCGGCGGCGGTGCGCAGCGAGGCGTAGTAGTCGGCGCCCTGCTGGAGGTGGACGCGCTTGCGGATGCCGGCCGTGTCGACGAACTTCCAGGTCACGCCGCCGAGTTCGATCAGCTCGTCGACCGGGTCGCGGGTGGTGCCGGCCAGCTCGTTGACGACGACGCGCTCCTCGCCGGCCACCTTGTTCAGCAGCGAGGACTTGCCGACGTTGGGGCGGCCGATGAGGGCCACCCGGCGCGGGCCGCCGATGCCGCCCCCGCCGAACGTCTCGCGCGGCGCCTCGGGCAGCACCTCCAGGACCTGGTCGAGCATGTCGCCGGTGCCGCGGCCGTGCAGCGCGGAGACCGGGTGGGGCTCGCCGAGGCCCAGCGACCACAGGTACGCCGCGTCGGCCTCGCCGCTGGGGCCGTCCACCTTGTTGGCGCACAGCACCACCGGCTTGCCGGCCTTGCGCAGCAGGCGGACGACCGCCTCGTCGGTGTCGGTGGCGCCGACCTTGGCGTCGACGACGAAGACGACCGCGTCGGCGGCCTCGATCGCGTACTCGGCCTGCGCGGCCACGGAGGCGTCGATGCCGAGGACGTCCTGCTCCCAGCCCCCGGTGTCGACGACCTTGAAGCGGCGGCCCGCCCACTCGGCCTCGTAGGTGACGCGGTCGCGGGTGACGCCCGGCTTGTCCTCGACGACCGCCTCGCGGCGGCCGATGATGCGGTTCACCAGGGTCGACTTGCCGACATTGGGGCGGCCGACGACGGCGAGGACGGGCAGCGGGCCGTGGCCGGCCGCCTCGATCGCGCCCTCGACGTCCTCGACGTCGAAGCCCTCTTCCGCGGCGAGCTCCATGAACTCCGCGAACTCGGCGTCGCCGAGAGCCCCGTGGTCGTGCTCGTGCGCGCCCTCGTACGCGTCCGAGCCGTCGGGCTGGATGTGGTCGTTCATGAAGTCGGTACCTCGTCGTTCGGTGTGGTGGTCGGTGGGCCGCCCGGTCCGGGGCGGCCCACTACTCAGTGTCGCCCGGCGCCCGGTCGGCCGCCCGGCGTTTTCCGGGCGTCAGACGCCCGGGCCCGGCCGGCGGCCGGTCTGCCGCCGGGCGTGCTCCAGGTGCGCGGTGAGCTGCTTCTGGATCCGCTCGGTCGCCTCGTCCAGCGCCTTGCGGGTGCGCCGTCCGCTGCCGTCGCCCGCCTCGAAGGGCTCGCCGAAGACGACGTCGACGCGGGAGCGCAGCGGAGGCAGCCCCTTCATCAACCGTCCGCGCCGCTCGGAACTTCCCAGGACGGCGACCGGGACGATCGGCGCGCCGCTGCGGAGCGCGAAGTAGGCGAGCCCGGCGCGCAGCGCGGCGAAGTCGCCCTCGCCGCGGGTGCCCTCGGGGAAGATGCCGAGGACGCCGCCGGCCTCCAGGACGCCCAGCGCCCGGCCGATGGCCGTGCGGTCGGTGGTGTCCCGGTCCACCTTCACCTGGCCGATGGCGGTCAGGAAGGGGTCGAGCGGGCCGACGAACGCCTCCTTCTTGATCAGGAAGTGCGTCGGCCGGGGCGCGACGCCCATGACCATCGGGCCGTCGATGTTGTGGGAGTGGTTGACGGCGAAGATCAGCGGG
Organism: Streptomyces sp. NPDC085946; assembly: GCF_044540485.1. Classification (NCBI taxonomy): domain Bacteria; kingdom Bacillati; phylum Actinomycetota; class Actinomycetes; order Kitasatosporales; family Streptomycetaceae; genus Streptomyces; species Streptomyces sp. NPDC085946. The sequence goes on from NZ_JBITSF010000003.1 coordinate 429,044, forward strand.
CCCGTCGCGGGCACCTTCCAGGCACCGAGCACGCGCGGCTTCCACAGCCCGTACATCAGGCCGACGCCGATGCGCCGCCCGACTTCGGCGCCCTTCTCGGACGGGACGGACGGCGAGGTCACTTCCCGGCCCGCTTCTCCTCGACGAGGGTGACGACACACTCGATGACCTGCGCCAGCGTGAGCTCGGTGGTGTCCACCTCGACGGCGTCGTCCGCCTTGGCCAGCGGCGAGGTCTTGCGGCTGGAGTCGGCGGCGTCCCGCTTGATCAGGGCCTCGCGGGTGGCGTTGACGTCGGCGCCCTTCAGCTCCCCGCTGCGGCGGGCGGCGCGGGCCTCGGCCGAGGCGGTGAGGAAGATTTTCAGGTCGGCGTCGGGCAGCACGGTGGTGCCGATGTCGCGGCCCTCGACGACGATCCCGGTGACGGCGGAGGCCGCGATGGAACGCTGGAGCTCGGTGATCCGGGCCCGCACCTCCGGCACCGCGCTGACGGCGCTGACCCGGGAGGTGACCTCCTGGGTGCGGATCGGTCCGGCGACGTCCACGCCGTCGACCGTGATGGCCGGGTGGTGCGGGTCGGTGCCGGAGACGATCTCCGGCTTGCCGGCCGCGGCCGCGACCGCGGCGGGGTCGTCGACGTCGATGCCGTTGTTCACCATCCACCAGGTGATCGCCCGGTACTGGGCGCCGGTGTCCAGGTAGCTCAGGCCGAGCTGGGCCGCCACGGCCTTCGACGTGCTCGACTTGCCCGTGCCTGAGGGGCCGTCGATGGCGACAATCACTGGCGTGGCGCTTTCCACAGTGGGAGACCTTCCTGGACCTGACGGGCGGGGAGCGGGGCGCGACTGCCCTGCACAAGGTTACTGGGTGTGCGTCACTCGTCCGGCCGCGGGGGGGGGGGGGGGGGGGCCCGCCCCCCCCCCGGCCGCGGGGCGGGGGGGGGGCCCCCCCCCCCCCGCCCCCCCGCGGGGGGGCCCCCCGCCCCCCCGGGCGCCCCCAGCCGCGGGGGGGGGGGGGGGGGCCGGCCCCCCCCGGGGGGGGGGGGGGGGGCGCCCCCCCCCCGCCGGGGGGGGGGGGGGGGGGGGCCCCGCCCCCCGCGCGGTCCGCTACTGCCGGATCGCCCAGCCGCGCTCGCGCAGCGCGGCGGTCAGCACCGGCGCCGCCTTCGGCTCCACGAGGAGCTGGACGAGGCCGGCCTGCTGCCCGGTCGCGTGCTCGATGCGGACGTCCTCGACGTTGACCCCGGCCCTCTCCGCGTCCGCGAAGATGCGGGCCAGCTGCCCGGGCTGGTCGTCGATGAGGACGGCGACCGTCTCGTACGCCCGCGGGGCGGTGCCGTGCTTGCCGGGGACGCGGACCTGGCCCGCGTTGCCGCGGCGCAGCACGTCCTCGACGCCGGCGGTGCCCTCGCGGCGCTTGTCCTCGTCGGAGGACTGCAGGGCGCGCAGGGCCCGCACGGTCTCCTCCAGGTCGGCGGCGACGTCGCTGAGCAGGTCGGCGACCGGCCCGGGGTTGGCGGAGAGGATGTCGATCCACATCCGCGGGTCCGAGGCGGCGATCCGGGTGACGTCCCGGATGCCCTGCCCGCACAGCCGCACGGCCGCCTCCTCGGCGTGCTCCAGGCGGGCGGCGACCAGGCTGGAGACCAGGTGGGGCATGTGGGAGACGAGTGCCACGGCGCGGTCGTGGGCGTCGGCGTCCATGACGACCGGCACGGCGCGGCAGTGCGAGACCAGTTCGAGGGCGAGGTTCAGCACCTCGGTGTCGGTGTCCCGGGTCGGTGTCAGCACCCAGGGGCGGCCCTCGAACAGGTCGGCGGTGGCGGCCAGCGGGCCGGACTTCTCCCGGCCGGACATGGGGTGCGTGCCGATGTACGACGTCAGGTCCAGGCCGCGGGCCTGGAGCTCGCGGCGCGGGCCGCCCTTGACGCTGGCGACGTCGGCGTAGCCGCGGGCCACGCCCCGGCGCATGGCGTCGGCGAGCACGTCCGCCACGTGCGCCGGGGGCGCGGCGACGAGCGCGAGGTCGACGGGTCCGTCGGGGGCCTCGTCGGTGCCGGCGCCGAGCGCGGCGGCCGTCCGGGCCTGCTCCGGGTCGTGGTCGGCGAGGTGCACGGCGACGCCCCGCCGGGTGAGGGCGAGGGCGGCGGAGGTGCCGATGAGGCCGGTGCCGATGACGAGTGCGGTCCTCACTGGGCGATGTCCTTGCGCAGGGCGGCCGCGGCGCCGAGGTAGACGTGCGCGATCTCGGCGCGGGGCCGGTCGGACTCGACGTGCGCGAGGAGCCGGACGACGCGGGGCATGGCGCCCTCGATGTCGAGTTCCTGGGCGCAGATCAGCGGCACGTCGATGATGCCGAGCTTGCGGGCGGCGGCCGCGGGGAAGTCGCTGTGCAGGTCGGGGGTGGCCGTGAACCAGATGCTGATCAGGTCGTCCGCCGTCAGGCCGTTGCGTTCCAGGACGGCTGTCAGGAGGGCTCCGACCTGCTCGTCCATGTGGCCGGCCTCGTCCCGCTCGAGTTGGACGGCGCCCCGGACCGCTCGTACCGCCACGGCGATGCTCCTCGCTGACGTGCCTGTTCGCTGCTTGCCCGTACAGCCTAGCCAGCACGGGCCGTGCGGGTGCAGGGCACCCGCCGGGTGAGACGGGTGTCCGCGCCGCGCACGCACGTGTTCCCCCGGACGTCCCGGGGCGGCGGCCGCCGGGCGGTCCGCAGGGCGGATCACCGTGGAGGGGAACGGCGGTCCGCCGGGCGTGCGGATCCGCGTACGCTCCCGGCATGCGCCCCCAGCCCTCGACGCCGCCGGCCCCTCCGTCCCCCCTGGCCCTGGTCCGCGACCACACGGTCTACGCCTGCGTCATGGGGTCGCGCGCCTTCGGGCTGGCGACGGACGCCAGCGACACCGACCGCCGGGGCGTGTTCCTGGCGCCCACGCCCCTGTTCTGGCGGTTCGACAAGCCCCCGACGCACGTCGAGGGCCCGGCCGAGGAGCAGTTCAGCTGGGAGCTGGAACGCTTCTGCGAGCTGGCGCTGCGCGCCAACCCGAACATCCTGGAGTGCCTGCACTCCCCGCTCGTGGAGTACGCCGACGCCACCGGCCGCGAACTCCTGGACCTGCGCGGGGCGTTCCTGTCCCGCCGGGTCCGGGAGACGTTCGTCCGCTACGCCCGCGGCCAGCACCGCAAGCTGGCGGCCGACGTCCGCACGCACGGCGCCCCGCGCTGGAAGCACGCGATGCACCTGCTGCGGCTGCTGACGAGCGTCCGCGACCTGCTGCGCACGGGCACGCTGACCGTCGACGTCGGCGACCTGCGCGAGCCGCTGCTGGCGGTGAAGCGCGGCGAGGTGCCCTGGGCGGAGGTGGAGGCCCGGATGACGCGCCTGGCGGCGGAGGCCGAGGAGGCCGCCCGCCGCAGTCCCCTCCCGGAGGAGCCGGACCGGCGCCGCGTGGAGGACTTCCTGGTCCGCACCCGCCGCGCCTCAGCCCGCCAGGCGGACCCGTACGACGAGGTCGTGCAGGGCGTCGTGGGCACCGGGGGCGTCGGGCAGGTCTGAGACGGCCTGCGCCTCGTCCAGGGCGCCGTGCAGCTTCTCCACGTCGGCCCGCACGCGCGCGTGCTCGACGGCGGCCGCCCCGTGCTCCCGCTCCGCCTTCGCGGCGATCAGCTCCGGCAGGTAGGCGGGCGCGGCGGCCTCGCCGAGCAGGGTCGGCAGGTGGGCCTGCACCTCGCCGCTGCGCATCAGGTGGATGCCGGTCAGCAGTACCCGGAAGGTGTACAGCAGGGGCTTGAGCTCGCCGGTCCTCTCGAACAGCCGCCACTGGGTGGCGGCGAAGCCGCGGTAGTGGTGGGCGTGGTGCCGGGTGAGGACGCCGGGCGCGAGGGCGGCCAGTTCCCGGTGGGCGTCGGTGGTGTGCACGACCAGCGGCGAGAGCAGCTGCTCCAGCACGTAGCCGTTGCGGCGCAGCATCAGCCGGACGAACTTGCGCAGGTCGTGGGTGACGAGGTCCATCTCCACGCCGTCGCGGTCCCACATCCGCGACCGCGTCTCCTCCGGCTCGCGCAGTCCGACGAGGTCGGCGGCGGGCAGCAGGTGGACGCCCCGCAGGTCCACGTCCGAGTCGCGGGACGGGAAGCCGTAGAGGTGGGCGCCGGAGACGGTGGCGAACAGCACGGGGTCGGGCTGCTCGGCCACCACCGGGCCCAGGTCGATGTCGAGGGTGTCGATCATCGCTCAAGCGTCCCAGAGCGCCCCGAGCGTCACCAGGTCGCCGCGGTACTCGATCCGGTCGGCCCACTCGGCCGGCCAGGCGTCCGCGCCCAGGTGGGCGCCCGCGAAGGCGCCGGCCAGGCAGGCGATCGAGTCGGAGTCGCCGGAGGAGCAGGCGGCGCGGCGCAGGGCGGTGAGCGGCTCGTCGACGAAGAGCAGGAAGCACAGCAGCCCGGTGGCCAGCGCCTCCTCGGCGATCCAGCCGGCGCCGGTGGCGAGGCACGGGTCGGTCTCCGGCGAGACGGTCCGGACGGCCTCCCGGAGCCGCTCCAGGGCCGTCAGGCACTCGTCCCAGCCGCGCGCGATGAAGTGCTCGGGGCTCGGGTCCTGGGCGCGGGTCCACAGGTCGCCGAGCCACCGGTGGTGGTAGCGGCCGCGGTTCTCCAGCGCGTAGGAGCGCAGGCGTCCGATCAGCCCGGTCGGCTCGGCGCCCTGCGCGAGCAGCCGTACGGCGTGCGCGGTGAGGTCGGACGCGGCGAGCGCGGTCGGGTGCCCGTGGGTCAGGGCGGACTGCAACTGGGCGGCGCCCGCGCGCTGTTCGTCGCTCAGTCCGGGCACCAGCCCGATCGGCGCCACCCGCATGTCGGCTCCGCAGCCCTTGGAGTGGATCTGGCTGGCGTCCTGCCAGGGCCGGCCGGCGTCCTCCAGGAGTTCGCAGGCCCGGATGCAGGTGGCGCCCGGGGCCCGGTTGTTCTCCGGGGAGCGGTTCCAGGCGACGAACTCCCGCCGGACTGCCTCCGCCATCCCCTCGGGCGCCAGCACCCCCCGGTCCATCGCCGTGCGCAGCCCCCGCCCCAGCGCCAGGGTCATCTGCGTGTCGTCGGTGACGACCGCCGGCGTCGGCAGCGGCATCTCCCGCCAGGGACCGCACTTGGCCAGGATCGACGGGACGTCGTTGAACTCTGTGGGGAAGCCGAGGGCGTCCCCGAGGGCCAGCCCGGTGAGCGCTCCGGTGGCGGCTTGCTTGCGGACGGTGGTGGTCATGCGGGGCGTCCTTCCCGGGTCGGTCGCAGCAGGGGCGGGTGGAGGGCGGCGGCGCTGCCCGCGCGGTACAGCGCGGCCGGCTTGCCGCGGCCGCCGGTCAGTCGCGCGGCACCCGGCACGGGCTCGACGAAGCCCGGGGTGGCGAGCACCTTGCGCCGGAAGTTGGGCCGGTCGAGCGCGGTGCCCCACACGGTCTCGTAGACCCGCCGGAGCTCGCCGAGGGTGAACTCGGGCGGGCAGAAGGCCGTGGCCAGGCAGGTGTACTCCAGCTTGGCGCCGACGCGGTCCCGGGCGTCGGCGAGGATCCGGTCGTGGTCGAAGGCGAGCGGCCCGGCCGTCCCGTACGGCACCCAGCGGGCCTGGGCGGCGTCGCTGCCGCCGTGCGCCTCGGGCGCGTCGGGCAGCAGCGCGGCGAAGGCGACGGAGACCACCCGCATCCGGGGGTCGCGGCCCGGTTCGCTGTAGGTCCGCAGCTGCTCCAGGTGCAGTCCGGAGACGTCCGCCAGGCCGGTCTCCTCGGCGAGTTCGCGCCGGGCGGCCGTCTCCGCGGACTCGTCGGGCCGCACGAACCCGCCGGGCAGCGCCCAGCGGCCCGCGTACGGCTCCTGCCCGCGCTCGACGAGCAGGACGTGCAGCGCGTCCGCGCGGATCGTGAGGACGGCGAGGTCGACGGTGACCGCGAAGGGTTCGTAGGCGTGCTTGTCGTACCCGTCCATGACGAGCGCCCCCTTTTATAGTCACTGCGACTATAAAAGGGGGCGCGAGTGCGTCACAAGCCTCAGAGGTCGACTTCCTTCATCAGCATCCCGACCTCGGTGTTGGACAGCCGCCGCAGCCAGCCCGACTTCTGGTCGCCCAGGGTGATCGGCCCGAACGCGGTGCGCACCAGCTTGTCGACCGGGAACCCGGCCTCGGCGAGCATGCGGCGCACGATGTGCTTGCGGCCCTCGTGGAGGGTGACCTCGACGAGGTAGTTCTTGCCGGTCTGCTCGACGACCCGGAAGTGGTCGGCGCGCGCGTAGCCGTCCTCCAGCTGGATGCCGTCCTTGAGCCGCTTGCCGAGGTCGCGCGGGATCGGGCCGACGATGTGCGCGAGGTAGGTCTTCTTCACGCCGTACTTCGGGTGCGTCAGCCGGTGCGCCAGCTCACCGTGGTTGGTGAGCAGGATGACGCCCTCGGTCTCGGTGTCGAGCCGGCCGACGTGGAAGAGCCGCGTCTCGCGGTTGGTGACGTAGTCGCCGAGGCACTGCCGGCCCTCGGGGTCCTCCATGGTGGAGACGACACCGGCGGGCTTGTTCAGCGAGAAGAACTGGTACGACTGGGTCGCGACCGTCAGGCCGTCGACCTTGACCTCGTCCTTCTCCGGGTCGACCCGCTTGCCCTGCTCCAGCACGATCTCGCCGTTGACCTCGACGCGCGCCTGCTCGATCAGCTCCTCGCAGGCCCGCCGGGAGCCGTAGCCCGCGCGCGCGAGGACCTTCTGCAGCCGCTCGCCCTCCTGCTCGGCGCCCGGGAAGGTCTTGGGCAGCTTGATGTCCTTCTTGCCCGCGTACCGCTCCCGGTTGCGCTCCTCGGCCCGCGTCTCGTACTCGCGCGAAGTGGCCGGGGCCGTCCGGCCGCGCTGCTGGGGCTTCCTGGGGCTGCCCTTGGCGCCACCGCGCGCCGACGGCCCGCGGCCCGACTTCGGGCCGTCCTGGGTCGCGCCGGGGCCGACGTCGTAGCGCCGCTCCTCGGGGCGCGGCTTCTTCGGACGGCCGCCCTGCTTGTCGTCGCGGGTGTTGCCGGCGCCGCGGTAGTTACCGCGGCCACCGCCGCTCCCGCCGCGGCCGCCGCTGTTGCCACCACGGCTCCCGCCGTTGTTTCCGCTGCTGTTCCTGCCGCTGCTGCTTCGCATCAAAGTTCCGTCTTGTCGTCTGCGTCCTCGGAATCCGGGGCGTCCGGATCGAACGACGGGACCCCTTCCAGCGTCTCGGCCTCGATCGCCTCCGCCTCCGGGAGGAAGGGCGCGAGCTCCGGGAGCTCGTCCAGGCCGCGCAGGCCCATCCGCTCCAGGAAGTAGTTCGTCGTCCTGTACAGGATCGCACCTGTTTCGGGTTCCGTGCCCGCCTCCTCGACCAGACCGCGCTGGAGGAGGGTGCGCATCACGCCGTCGCAGTTGACTCCGCGCACGGCGGAGACCCGGCTGCGGCTGACCGGCTGGCGGTAGGCGACCACCGCCAGGGTCTCCAGCGCGGCCTGGGTGAGACGGGCGGTCTGGCCGTCCAGGGCCAGCCGCTCGACGGCGGGCGCGTAGGCGGGGCGGGTGTAGAACCGCCAGCCGCCGGCGACGAACCGCAGCTCGAAGCCGCGTCCCTGCGCGGTGTACTCGTCGGCCAGCTCCCGCAGCGCGTCCGCGACCTGCCGCCGGGGCCGCTCCAGGATCCTCGCCAGGTGCTCCTCGGTCGCGGGTTCGTCCACGACCATGAGCACCGCCTCCAGGGCGGGCTTGAGGTCGAGGTCCGCGACGGCGCGCGGCCCGGCCGGTGCCTCGGTCGTGTCCTCGCTCACGGCTTCCCCTTCTCCTGCGGCCGCTCGGACGGCCGGTCGAACTCGTCGGTGACGGCCGGCGCCTCGTCCCCGTCCCCGCCGGTCCAGCGCACGGTCAGCTCGCCGAGCGCGCTCTCCTGCTCCAGCGCCACGGCCTTCTCGCGGTACAGCTCCAGCAGCGCCAGGAACCGGGCGACGACGGTCAGGGTGTCCCCGGTGTCCGCCACCAGGTCCCGGAAGCTCGCCTCGCCGAGCTCCCGCAGCCGCGCGACGACGATCCCGGCCTGCTCCTGCACGCTGACCAGCGGCGCGTGGATGTGCTCCACGTACACCTGCGGCCTGGGCTTCGGCTGCATCGCCTTGACCGCCAGCCTGGCGAAGCCCTCCGGGCCGATGCGGATGACGACCTCGGGCAGCAGCTCGGCGTGCCGGGGCTCCAGCCCGACGGTGCGCGGACGGCGCCGGGCCTCGTCGTCGAGCCGGCGGCCGAAGATGTCCGCGACCTGCTTGTACGCCCGGTACTGGAGCAGACGGGCGAAGAGCAGGTCCCGGGCCTCCAGCAGGGCCAGGTCGGCCTCGTCCTCGACCTCGGCGGCGGGCAGCAGCCGCGCGGCCTTGAGGTCGAGCAGGGTGGCCGCGACGACCAGGAACTCGGTGGTCCGGTCCAGGTCCCAGTCCGGCCCCCTGGCCCGGATGTACGCCATGAACTCGTCGGTCACCTTCGACAGCGCGACCTCGGTCACGTCCAGCTTGTGCCGGGAGATCAGCTGGAGCAGCAGGTCGAAGGGACCCTCGAAGTTCGCGAGCCGGACCTTGAAGACGCCGTCGGGGACGGACTCGGACTCGGCGGGCCCGGAATCGACGGGCTCCGGCTCGGCGGGCCCGGACTCCACAGGCCCCGGCTCGGGCTCGGGCTCCGGCTCGACGGGCCCCGGCTCGGACTCGGACTCGGACTCGACAGCATCGGGTCCGCCAGGCACCGGCACCGGCACCGGCACCGGCATCGCCGCCTGCTCGGCGGGCGGCACCCCCGGCCCCCTCCCCAGCGCACGCCGTCGGCCGGCCGGGCCGGAGGAGGGGACTGGGGTGCCGTTCGAGGTCATAGCCCTCGCAGGCTACCGCTACCGTCCGCGCAGCCGCCGTACGAGGATGCTGGCGTCCCCGCGGGTCTCCAGGTCGGCGAGGACCACGGCGACCGCCTCGCGGACGATCCGGCCCCGGTCGACGGCCAGCCCGTGCTCGCCGCGCAGCACGAGACGGGCGTGCTCCAGGTCCATGAGCTCTTCGGCGGAGACGTACACGGTGATCTTCTCGTCGTGCCGCTCGCGGCCGCTCGGGCGGCGCGTGGCCGTCCGCCCGCGCTTGCGCGGCGCGGCGGAGGCCCCGGCAGAACCTTCCTGCGCCGCCGGGCGGCGCGCGCCGCGGCTGCGGGACTCGCCGGCCTCGGCCGGGTCCGCGTCCGCCGCGACGTGTTCGGCACCCTCGCCGTCGCCGCCCTGCACGGGCACCGACACCGGCGCGTCCTCGGCGGCCGCCGCGGCGTCGCCCTCCTGGGCGGGGGCGGGCACCCGGACGTCGCCGTTGGCCTGGCGCCTGGGGGTGGACGGCTGCAGCCCCGTTCCCCCTGTCGTACGGAAGAGTTCGTCGGCCCCCGGCAGACTCACTCGGCGTGACACCGGGCGAGCACCTCCCTGGCGAGCTGACGGTAGGCGGCGGCACCGACGGAGTTGGAGGCGTACGTGGTGATCGGCTCGCCGGCGACCGTGGTCTCCGGGAAGCGGACCGTGCGCCCGATGACCGTGTGGTAGACGTGGTCGTCGAACGCCTCGACGACACGGGCGAGCACCTCGCGGCTGTGCACCGTGCGCGAGTCGTACATCGTGGCCAGGATCCCGTCGAGCTCCAGCTCCGGGTTGAGCCGCTCCTGGACCTTCTCGATGGTCTCGGTCAGCAGGGCCACGCCGCGCAGCGCGAAGAACTCGCACTCCAGCGGCACGATCACCTTGTGCGCGGCCGTCAGGGCGTTGACCGTGAGCAGGCCGAGCGAGGGCTGGCAGTCGATGATGACGTAGTCGTAGTCGGGCAGCAGCGGCTTCAGGGCACGGGCCAGCGAGGACTCGCGGGCGACCTCGGAGACCAGCTGGACCTCGGCGGCCGACAGGTCGATGTTGCTGGGCAGCAGGTCCATGTTGGGGACCGCGGTCTTCAGCAGCACCTCGTCGGCGGACAGGCCCCGCTCCATGAGCAGGTTGTAGACGGTGAGGTCCAGCTCCATGGGGTTGACGCCGAGTCCGACCGACAGCGCGCCCTGCGGGTCGAAGTCCACGAGCAGGACACGGCGTCCGTACTCCGCGAGCGCGGCACCCAGGTTGATGGTGGACGTCGTCTTGCCGACGCCGCCCTTCTGGTTGCACATCGCGATGATCGTCGCGGGCCCGTGGTCGGTCAGCGGGCCGGGGATCGGGAAGTACGGCAGCGGGCGCCCGGTCGGGCCGACGCGCTCACGGCGCTGGCGGGCCGCGTCGGGCGCGAGCGTGGCCGCGTACTCGGGGTCGGGCTCGTACTCGGCGTCGGGGTCGTAGAAGTGCCCCTCGGGCAGTTCGTCGTAGTCGGCGAAGTGGTTGTGGGGCGCGCCACTTCCGTCGCCGGCCATGGCGTTCACGTGATGGCCATCCATGCTTCGGTGTGCTGGGTGAGTCACCCCTGGGCTCTGGCGACTCTGGTGGGCTGCGAAGGTGCGCACAGCGACGGAGCCGACAGCCTCGAACCCCGCGGGCCCCTGGCCCCGTGCAGGCGTTCCTGGTTGACCACCCCCGGGAGAAAATGTCGACTCATTCACAAGTCGTCTTACCTCCTTGGTGACCAGGAAACTTCTAGACAGGTCAGCGTGGCACCATGCCGACGATTGGCGACTCTATGGCGTGTCGGCGGTCCGCAGCAACACAATCCGCCGGACCCGGCCCGATGTGTCGGCAATGAAACATCCCGCTGTCAAGGGCGTACGGCCGTCGCACGGCAGGTTTCACCGGTGTGCGAATCGGTCGAAGGGTTGCGTTCGAGGCGAGTTGCCCGAGCGGCGCGAAGTGACCATACACACATCCGGCCGGACCTTGCGGGCAAGGTCCGGCCGGATGCGCGGTGTTGACGAACGTTGTTGACGTATCGCCTTTTACCTGCAGATGACTTGATCCCGTCGGTCGGCCGGACGGTCAGCCGAGCAGGGAGCCGAGCTCCACGTGCTCCAGGCCGTGCGCCTCGGCGACCTCGCGGTAGACGACCTTGCCGTCATGGGTGTTGAGGCCCTTGGCGAGCGCGGGGTCGCGGCGCAGCGCCTCGGCCCAGCCGTTGTTCGCGAGAGAGACGATGTACGGCAGCGTGGCGTTGGTGAGCGCGTTGGTGGAGGTGCTGGGCACCGCGCCCGGCATGTTGGCGACGCAGTAGAAGACCGAGTCGTGCACCGTGAAGGTCGGCTCGGCGTGCGTGGTGGGACGGGAGTCCTCGAAGCAGCCGCCCTGGTCGATCGCGATGTCGACAAGGACACTTCCCGGCTTCATCCGCGACACCAGCTCGTTGGTGACCAGCTTGGGAGCCTTGGCGCCCGGGATGAGCACCGCGCCGATGACGAGGTCGGCGTCCAGGACGGCCTTCTCCAGCTCGAAGGAGTTGGACATGATCGCCTTGACCTTGGTGCCGAAGATCCGGTCGGCCTCGCGCAGCTTGTTGATGTCGCGGTCGAGCAGGGTCACGTCGAAGCCCATGCCGACGGCGATCTGCGTCGCGTTCCAGCCGGAGACGCCGCCGCCGATGACGACCGCCTTGGCCGGGGTCACGCCCGGCACGCCGCCCGGCAGCACGCCGCGGCCGCCGGCCGCGCGCATCAGGTGGTAGGCGCCGACCTGCGGGGCCAGCCGGCCCGCGACCTCGGACATGGGGGCGAGCAGCGGCAGCGCGCGGCTCGGCAGCTCCACCGTCTCGTAGGCGATCGCCGTGGTGCCGGACTCCAGCAGGGCGTCCGTGCACTCCTTGGAGGCGGCCAGGTGCAGGTAGGTGAAGAGCGTCTGGTCCTTGCGGAGGCGGTGGTACTCCTCGGCGATGGGCTCCTTGACCTTCAGCAGCAGGTCGGCGGTGGCCCACACCTCGTCGGCCGTGTCCAGGATCTGCGCACCGGCGGCCACGTACTCGGCGTCCGTGATCGAGGAGCCGACCCCGGCGCCGCGCTCGATGACGACCTGGTGGCCGTGGCGCACCAGCTCGTGCACGCCGGCGGGGGTGATGGCCACCCGGAACTCGTTGTTCTTGACCTCGCGGGGGATGCCGACCTTCACGTCGATCACGGTCCTTGGCTCAGAGGGTATGGGGGGATCACTAGACATACCCGGACGCGCTTGGGCACACCGGGAGAGACCGCAGGAGAAAGTGCGGCAGAGCCAGTCTAATGAAGGTGTTCCCGCTGTCTAGCCTTTCATTGCATCAATCTTCAGTGGGTGCACTGCGGATTTCGCAGGTGTTAGCTCCCTGTTCCAGGGATGAGTCGCCCTCGGGGGGCTCCTGGAGGCCCTCTTCGGCCTCCTCTTCCAGCATCCGCTCGGCCGTGCTCCGGTGCAGCCCGGCCGCCACCGGGTCGCCGAGGTGGTCCAGGGTGTCGGCCACCCGCAGGTGCAGGGCGGCCTGCAGGCGGGTGTCCTCGGCACGCCGCGCCCACTCCACGGCCTCCCGGCAGGTGCGCAGCGACTCCTCGGGCCGCCCCGCGTACTCCTGGACGCGCGCCAGTTCGCTCAACGCCCGGGCGTGGGCGGCCAGATCGCCGTTCTTGCGGTGTCCGGCGGCCGCGGCGCGCCAGTTGCGCAGCGCCTCGCCGTAGCGCCCGGCGAAGGTGTGGGCGGCGGCGATCCGGCCGTAGAGCCGGGCGGCGTCGGCGCGCTCGTCGCGGGCGAGCCGCTCGACCAGGGCGCGGCCGAACCAGTCGGCGGCCCGGTCGTAGTCGCCGAGCTCCAGGTGGGCGCCGCCTACGGATTCCATCGCGCGGCCGGTCGCGTACGGGTCGTTCGCCTCGCGTCCCGCGTCCAGCGCGGCCCGGTAGCGCACCAGTGCCTCGGCGGTGCGTCCGGTCCGGGCGTCGAGGTCGCCGAGGTTCAGCAGGGCGGCGGCCTTCTCGCGCGGCAGGTCGCGGCGCTCGGCCACGTCGAGGACCAGGCCGTGGATGCCGTACAGGTCGGGGGCGGCGGCCTGGGTGCCGACGTGGGCGGCCATCGCCCGCACCAGCTGGGCCATCAGCCGGCGGGCCAGGGTGTCCAGCTCCCCGTCGGCGACCGCCAGCCGGGCGGCGGCCAGCAGGGCGGGCCGGCGGATGCGCAGCCAGTCGGCGGCGGCCCGCGGGCTGGGGAAGCGCAGGGCGTGCGGCATGGCGAGGAGCTTCTCGCGGGCCTGCGGGCTGTCCGTCTCGGTGATCGCGCGGCAGGACTGCAGCAGCCGTACGGTCCGCTCCAGCATGCGGGCGCGGGCCAGCTGGAGCTCGGCCGGCCGGTCCAGGGCCACGGCGAGGGCGTGCAGCAGCGGGTGCAGGCAGCCGGGCACCTCGTACTCCGGCAGCGGCGAGTCCACCGTGCGCAGGAAGCCGAGGGCGGCGAAGTCGTCCAGGGCGGTGCGGGCGCTGTCCACCGAGCACCCGGCGAGCGAGGAGGCGATCTGCGGGTCGACCAGGCCGGCCGGGGCGAGCGAGAGCAGGCGCAGCGTGCGGGCGGCGGACGGGGGCAGGGCGGCGTGGGCGAGCCGGAGGACGCGGCTGAGCGCGGTGCCCTCGCCGTCCTCGGCGCGCAGCTGCTTGGCGAGGTCGGAGACGGCCGCCTGGGGGCGGGCCGCGAGCCAGCCGCCGGCCAGGGTGAGCGCGGCCGGGTGGCCCTCGCAGATCTCGGCGAGGTGCTCGGCGGCCCGGGGGTCGACGGTGATGCGGACCGACCCGGTGTGCCGGGAGAGCAACTCCACCGCGGACTTGGTGTCGAGGCCGCCCAGGGTGCAGGGGCGGACGTCCGCGATGCCGGTCAGCGGGCCCCGGGAGACGGCGACCACCAGGCAGTCCGGGGTCGCCGGCAGCAGGGCGTCGACCTGTCCGGCGTCGGCGGCGTCGTCGAGCAGCAGCAGTGCCCGGCGGTCGGCCAGGGCGGCGCGCAGGTCGGCGGTGAGGTCGTCCTCGGCCGCTCCGGCCGGGGCGGGGTGCCCGAGCGCGGCGAGCAGGTCCCGGGCGGCGCGCTCCACGGGGACGGGCGTGCCGTCGGGCTCGCTCAGCCGGGCGCGCAGCACCCCGTCCGGGTAGCGCCGCGCGACCTGCCGGACGAGTTCCTCGGCGAGCGCGGTGCGGCCGGAGCCCGGGCGGCCCGCGATGAGCAGCACGCGCGCGCGGGGGGCCTTGCGGCCGGCGAGGGTGTCCAGGCCGGTGCGCTCGATGTCGGCGCACAGCTCCTTCAGCTCCCGTGTACGGCCCAGGAACCGGCTCCCCCCGGCCGTCTGCCCGAAGAGCTGCACACCGCCTGTGTCCACCGCCTGGTCCGTCACGGGCCACACTCCCGTCCCACCGCACACCGGGGCCCGCCGGGACTCCGGTTCGGGCGTCTCCAGAGCCTAGTTCACGCTCTGCGACGTTCCCGGTGGAGCGCGGCGGGCACGTCCCCCGATCGGATCAGCAGATCGTCACACCGGGAGGGCGGCAGGGACGGGAGCGGCCGGTCAGGCGTCGAACGGACGCGCCGGCCAGGGCGCCTCGGCCGGGCGGAGCCCGTCGAGCCCGTCGCCGTCACGCGCGGCGACCAGCGAGAGGACGCCGACGACGAGGCAGTTGTTGTGCAGCTCGCCGGCGAGCACGCCCCGCACCAGGTCCGCGACGGGGACGCGCTCGATCTCCATGTCGGCCTCCTCGTGCTCGACCACGAAGCGCTCGCCCTCGGCCTCCGACAGGCCGCGCGCGAGGAAGATCCGCACGGCCTCGTCGCAGCCGCCGGGCGTGGTGTAGACGTCGGTCAGCACCCGCCAGTCCTCGGCCTTGACGTGGGCCTCCTCGTACAGCTCGCGCTGGGCGGCGTGCAGCGGGTTCTCGCCGGGCACGTCGAGCAGGCCGGCCGGGATCTCCCACAGCTTGTGGCGCACCGGGTGGCGGTACTGGCGCAGCACCAGGACGCGGTCCGCCTCGTCGAGGGCGAGGACGGCCACCGAACCGGGGTGGACCTGGTAGTCACGCTTGACGACCGTCCCGTCGGGCATGACCACCTCGTCGGTGCGCACGGAGGTCTTGTTGCCCCGGAACGGGGTCTCCGTGGCCCGGATCTCCCACTCCTCGGGCGAGTCCTTGATCGTCATACCAGTCCTTCCACGTGCCCGAACGAAAACCGGGGTGCCCACCCGTCGCAGGCACGCACCCCGGTCACCGTACAACCGGTGCGTTACTCGGAGGTCTTCCGCTCGACCGCGGCCCTGACCAGGCCCGCGAACAGCGGATGCGGACGCGTCGGCCGGGAGCGCAGCTCCGGGTGCGCCTGGGTGGCGACCAGGTACGGGTGCACCTCGCGCGGGTACTCCACGTACTCGACGAGCTTGCCGTCCGGCGAGGTGCCGGAGAAGACGATGCCCGCCTTCTTCTCCAGCTCGGTGCGGTAGGCGTTGTTCACCTCGTACCGGTGCCGGTGGCGCTCCTCGACGTACTCCTTGCCGTCGTACACCTCGCGCACGATCGAGCCCTCGGCCAGCTTCGCCGGGTACATGCCGAGCCGCATCGTGCCGCCCATGTCGCCCTCGCCGGCGACGATGTCCATCTGCTCGGCCATGGTGGAGATGACCGGGTGCCCGGTGGCGGGGTCGAACTCGGTGGAGTTGGCGTCGGAGATGTCGGCCAGGTTGCGCGCGGCCTCGATCACGATGCACTGCAGGCCGAGGCAGAGGCCGAGCAGCGGCACCTTGTTCTCGCGGGCGTAGCGGATGGCGCCGACCTTGCCGTTCACGCCGCGCTCGCCGAAACCGCCGGGGATGCAGATGCCGTCGACGTCGCCGAGCTGCGCCGCGGCGCCGGCCGGGGTCTTGCAGTCGTCGGAGGTGACCCACTTGATCTTGACGCGGGCGCGGTTGGCGAAGCCGCCGGCGCGCAGCGCCTCGGTGACCGACAGGTAGGCGTCGGGCAGGTCGATGTACTTGCCGACCAGGGCGAGGGTGACCTCGTGGTCGGGGTTGTGGACGCGGTCGAGCAGGTCGTCCCAGGTCGTCCAGTCCACGTCGCGGAAGGGCAGGTCCAGCTTGCGGACCACGTAGGCGTCCAGGCCCTCGCCGTGCACGGTCTTGGGGATGTCGTAGATCGAGCGGGCGTCGGGACAGGCCACGACGGCGGCCTCGTCGACGTCGCACATCAGCGAGATCTTCCGCTTGATCGCGGTCGGCACCTCGCGGTCGCAGCGCAGCACGATCGCGTCCGGCTGGATACCGATGTTGCGCAGCGCGGCGACCGAGTGCTGGGTCGGCTTGGTCTTCAGCTCGCCGGAGGGGCCGATGTAGGGCAGCAGCGAGATGTGGACGACGAAGACGTTGTCCCGGCCCACCTCGTGGCGGACCTGGCGGACGGTCTCCAGGAACGGCAGCGACTCGATGTCGCCGACCGTGCCGCCGACCTCGGTGATCACGACGTCGACCTCGTCCGTCGCCATGCGGCGGATGCGGTGCTTGATCTCGTTGGTGATGTGCGGGATGACCTGCACGGTGTCGCCGAGGTACTCCCCGCGCCGCTCCTTGGCGATCACGGTCGAGTACACCTGGCCGGTGGTGACGTTGGCCGAGCCGTCCAGGTCGCGGTCGAGGAACCGCTCGTAGTGGCCGATGTCCAGGTCGGTCTCGGCGCCGTCGTTGGTGACGAACACCTCACCGTGCTGGAAGGGGTTCATCGTGCCGGGGTCGACGTTCAGGTACGGGTCGAGCTTCTGCATCACGACGCGCAGACCGCGGGCCTTGAGCAGCATGCCGAGGCTGGAGGCGGTCAGCCCCTTGCCGAGCGAGGAGGCGACACCCCCGGTGACGAAGATGTGCTTGGTCGTCGAGGTGCTGTTTCGGAAAGCAGCGGGCGGCATGGCCAAGAGGGGGCTCCCGTGGTCGCGGTATGGGGGTGCGGTGCGGCTGTCCTGCCGGAAGGGTTCCGGGGGGCCGTCGCTGCGGTTCGGGGGTCCCCTCGGGAAGTGCATCCCTACGGGGGGCGCCCACCGGTCCACGGGCTACCAGCGTATCAGCGCCCCGGAGAGATGGCTTCCGGCCACGCTCCGCGCACGGGCCGACACGGAGGCGTTCCGGAGCCCCGTCGCCGCCGCCCGCCGGTCACTCGTTCGGCGGATGCGCGTTGCCCGGAGCGGCACACAGATCATCTACGTGCGTCGTATCCTGCTCGGACACTCGCTGCCGAGCCCGGCCGGCCACACGGCACCACCCCCGACCGTAAACACCGGAACAACGAGAGCTCGTCAGTTCGTTGAGCAACAATTGGCGTTTTGCGTCACGGCAGAGCGACTGTTGTGTTTCATCGCTCAACGACGCAATACAAAAACCCCTTGACCGCACTAGCGACAGCCCCCTCGCGGGGTGACGTGGCCGTTCGACTGGAGTTGCACGTGGCCGGGCGCATCGAAGACTACGCACTCATCGGAGACATGCAGACCGCTGCCCTGGTCTGCCGGGACGGCACGGTCGACTGGCTGTGCCTGCCCCGCTTCGACTCGCACGCCATCTTCGCCGGCCTGCTGGGCACCGAGGAGCACGGCTTCTGGCGGCTCGGCCCGGCGCACTCCCCCGACCAGGAACCGCCCCGGGCCGCCCGGCGCAGCTACCGCGGCGACTCGCTGATCCTGGAGTCCGAGTGGGACACCCAGCGCGGCACGGTCCGGGTGACCGACTTCATGCCGCCGCGCGACGGCGCCCCGCAGCTCATCCGCATCGTGGAGGGCGTCTCGGGCCGCGTGCCGATGCGCTCGGCCCTGCGGATGCGGTTCTCCTACGGCCGGATCGTCCCGTGGGTGCACAAGCACGAGGGGCGCACGGTGGCCGTCGCGGGCCCCGACTCGGTGTGGTTCGACACACACGCCGAGACCTACGGCAAGTCGCTGACCACGTACGCGGACTTCACGGTCGCTCCCGGTGACCGGATCGCGTTCACGATCTCCTGGCAGCCCTCGCACAAGGAGCCGCCGCCGCTGCCCGAGCCCGAGCAGTCGCTGGAGGCGACCGAGGACTTCTGGCGCGAGTGGGTCGAGCACTGCACGTACCACGGCCCCTACCGGGAGGCCGTGATCCGCTCCCTGATCACGCTGAAGGCCCTGACGTACGCCCCCACGGGCGGCATCGTCGCCGCGCCCACCACCTCGCTGCCCGAGGACATCGGCGGCGTGCGCAACTGGGACTACCGCTACACCTGGCTGCGCGACGCGGCGATCACCCTGTCCTCGCTGCTGCGCACCGGCTACCGCGAGGAGGCCCGCGCCTGGCGCGAGTGGCTGCTGCGGGCGGTGGCCGGCGACCCGGAGAACCTGCAGATCATGTACGGCATCGCCGGCGAGCGCGAGCTCGGCGAGGCGGAGCTGGACTGGCTGCCCGGCTACGAGAACTCCGCCCCGGTCCGGGTCGGCAACGGCGCCGCCCACCAGCTCCAGCTCGACGTGTACGGCGAGGTCACCGAGGCCCTGCACCTGGCCCACATGACGGGCCTGGCGCGCAACGACTACGCCTCCCTGCTCCAGCTCAAGCTGATCCAGTACCTGGAGGACCACTGGCAGGACCCCGACGAGGGCATCTGGGAGGTGCGCGGCCCGCGCCGCCACTTCGTGCACTCCAAGGTCATGGCCTGGGTCGCGGTCGACCGCACCATCAAGCTCATCGAGTCCGGCGACGCGGACGGCCCGCTGGAGCGCTGGAAGGAACTGCGCGACGAGATCCACCGGGACGTGTGCGAGAAGGGCTACGACGAGGAGCGCAACACCTTCACGCAGTCGTACGGCTCGAAGGAGCTGGACGCCTCGCTGCTGCTGATCCCGCAGGTGGGCTTCCTGCCGCCGGACGACAAGCGGGTCATCGGCACCATCGAGGCGATCCAGCGGGAGCTGTCCACGCCGGACGGCTTCATCCTGCGCTACCCGACGCAGGGCGACGACGAGGGGGTCGACGGCCTGCCCGGCGACGAGGGCGCGTTCCTGGCGTGCTCGTTCTGGATGGCCGACGACCTGGCGATGATCGGCCGCGTGGACGAGGCCCGCAAGCTGTTCGAGAAGCTGCTGTCGCTGCGCAACGACCTCGGCCTGCTCGCCGAGGAGTGGGACCCGCGCCTGCAGCGCCAGGTCGGCAACTTCCCGCAGGCGTTCAGCCACGTGCCGCTGATCGACACGGCGCTGCGCCTGACGGTCTCCGGGGCGTACGGCGGCTGACCAGCCCCGCTCCGGGCAGGCTCCCGGTGGGCGGTGTCCCGGTGGGCGGGACCGCCGCCCACCGGGACCGCTTCGCTACGCCACCGCGGCGATCACCTCCCGGGCCGCCCGCTCCCCCTCGGTCGCCCCGCCCTCCATGAAGCCCTGGAAGTCGTAGGAGCAGTGCTCGCCGACGATGTGGACGTTGCCCTGCGCCGTGCCCTCGTAGCCCGCGTACCGGTGGAGGTAGCCCACCGGCCAGTACGAGTAGGCGCCCAGGGCATGGGGGTCCAGGTGCCAGGCGGAGAGCTGGGCGCGGCCGGTCCAGGCCGCCGAGGTGCCGGGGAAGAAGGCGTCGATGCCGCTGAGGCGGCGCCGCGCCAGCCCCGTGACGTACGGGTCGCCCTCGTGGGAGAAGGGGCCCGCGGGCGTCAGGGCCGCGGCCCGGCTGCCGCCGTTGTACTGGATGAGGATGCCGCCCGTGCCCGGCTGGATCTTGGTGGTGTCCCAGGTCTGCTGGACCTCGGTGTCGGTGAAGCAGTCGCCCGCCGAGACGCCGGGCCAGGGGCCGGTGCCGCGCCAGGGGCGGCCGGTGAACTGCAGGTTGAGCTTGGTGCAGTGGCCCATGCGGGCGTCGCGGATCAGGTTCGTCATCCGGGGGTCGAAGCCGGCCCGGCCGAGGTCGAGGCGTTTGAGGACGGGCAGCGGGACGCACAGGACCGTGTGGTCGGCGGTGACGGTCCGGACGGAGCCGGACTCGGTGAAGGTGAGGGTCTGCGTGCCGTCGGCGCCGGCCCGGACGGCTTCCAGGGACCAGCCGTGCCGGATCGTTCCCTCGGGCAGGAAGCCGGCGATGGCGCGCGGGAGCCGGTCGTTGCCGCCGGTGATGTGGTAGCGCTCGTTGGACAGGCCCCAGATGTTGAAGTCGCCGGGGTTGGTCTGGTAGCCCATCAGCAGCACCAGGGCGAGCGAGGACTGCTCGGTGGTGTCGGCGCCGTACTCGACGGTGTAGGCGACGTCGAGGAGCCGGCCGAGCGGGGAGTCGTGGCCGCCCGGGACGCGGGACTCGATCCAGTCGTACAGGGACGTCTCGTCCAGGGCGGTACCGGCCGCAGTGCTCCGGTTCCACTTCACCTCGCCCGCCTCGACCAGGTCGCGGTGCAGGGCCTGGTAGACGTCCTTGAAGTCCTCCTCCGCCCGCTCGCGCGGGTAGTACGCGCCGTCGAACCAGAGGACCTCCTCCGCTCCGTTGGGCCCGCCGCCGAGGAAGTCCTCGACGGGCAGCCCGAACCGGCGGCACAGTTCCAGCATCTTCTTGTGGCTGGTGTCGATCAGCTCGCCGCCGATCTCCGAGGTCTGGCCGTACGCCCAGTGGTCGCGCTGGGTGTACATGCGGCCGCCGACCCGGTCGGGGTGGGCCTCGTAGAGCGTGCAGGCCAGACCGGCGTCGCGCAGGGTGAGGGCGGCGGTGAGCCCGGCGATGCCGGCGCCGACGACGGCGATGCGGGGCGCGCCGGCCGCGGCCGGCGCGGTGGCGGCCCGGGCTCCGGGGGCGGCGGCCACGGCGGTGCCCGCCGCGGTCGCGGTCGCCGCGAGGGCCGCCGCTCCCCTCAGCAGCGAGCGCCGGCGGACGGCGGCCTCCGCCACGGGAAGGCCCAGCCGGTGGGCGGCCGCGTGGTCGGCGGCCAGGGCGCGCAGGACGTGCAGGGCGTGCGTACGGGACACGGTGGGCTCCTCAGGCGTGGGCGGGGGCTTCCTCGATCTCGTCGTCCGTGCGTTCGGCCGCGTCCTCCAGGACGATCCGGCCGATGACCTCGTAGCGCTCCGGGCGGCGGGCCCGCAGGTACAGGCCGAGCCCGAGGCCGCCGCAGAAGACCAGCCCGACGATCCACGGGATGGCCGTGAAGAACAGGGAGTCCGCCGCCGTGCCGGCCGCGGTGTCGAGGTTGGCCACCAGCAGCCCCACGACCGCGATCATGCCGATGCCGCCGAGCAGCGGGGCGGTGAGGGTGCGGAACCAGTGCCGGTCCTCGGGGTGGTGGCGGCGGAAGTAGCCGATGACCGCGAAGGAGCACAGCGTCTGCACGATGAGGATCGCCATCGTGCCGAGGATCGCCAGCAGCGTGTACAGGTGGACGTAGGGGTCCTGACCGGTCAGCCAGAAGGCGCCGACCAGCGCGACCGCGACGCCCGACTGGACGAAGGAGGCGACGTACGGCGATCCGTGGCGGGCGTGGGTGCGGCCCAGGGCGGGGTGCAGGAAGCCCTCGCGGCCGATGGCGTACAGGTAGCGGGCCGCGCACTGGTGGAAGGCCATGCCGCAGGCGAACGAGCCGGTGACCAGCAGCCACTGGAAGGCGTCGACGGCCCAGGCGCCGAGGTAGGCGTGCGCCGGGCCGAAGAAGAGGTCCAGGGGGCTGATCCCGGCGGAGACCTCGACGGAGCCCCGCAGGCCGTTGCCGGCGATGGTCATCCAGGAGACGTAGATGTAGAACAGGCCGACGCCGACGACCGAGATCAGGGTGGCGCGCGGGATGACGCGCTTGGGGTCGCGGGACTCCTCGCCGTACATCGCCGTGGACTCGAAGCCGACCCACGACCAGAAGGCGAAGAACAGGCCGAGTCCGGCGGAGGCGCCGGTGAAGGCGTTCCTCGGGTCGACGGGTTCCAGCGGGATGCCGTCCGGGCCGCCGCCGTGGAGCAGGACGGCGGTGGCCACCGCGAACAGGACCGCGATCTCGGCGATCAGCATCACGCCGAGGGCCTTCGCGGTCAGGTTGATGTCGAAGTAGGAGAGGGCCGCGGTGACCGCGAGCATCGCGGCCGCGTACCCGGCCCAGGGCACGTCGAGGCCGAGCTGGTCGTGGACGGTGGTCTGCGCGAAGTAGGAGAAGACGCCGACGATCGACGCCTCGAAGACGATGTACGCCAGGACGGCGAGCATCCCGGAGGCCATGCCGGTGATGCGGCCCAGGCCGTGCGAGATGTAGCCGTAGAAGGCGCCCGCGGCGGTGATGCGGCGGGCCATGGCGACGTAGCCGACGGAGAACACCGTCAGGACCAGCGTGGCGAAGAGGTAACCGGCGGGCGCGCCGGTGCCGTTGCCGAAGCCGACCGCGATGGGCAGGTTGCCGGTCATCGCGGTGATGGGCGCGGCGGTGGCGACCGCCATGAACACCACACCCACCAGACCTACGGAACCAGCCTTCAGACGATGGACCTCTCGCGTGGGTTCTTCTGCCATTCCCGCCCCTTTCGCTGTGCTGCTGCGACGAAATCCGAAGGCCGAACCGGGCTTGCCTTTCGGATGCGTCAGTGTGTCGACGGAGTGACGCATGCCACAAGCGACAGGAGGTCGTGCAGAACGGCGGCGCGCGCGACGCAGTGTCGTGCCGGGCGCCGCGGTGATCGTCCCCGTAACCGCGCGGAGATGTGCCGGACGCACGCGCGCGGGTAGCGTCCGGCGCATGGACAGCGGATTCGACACCGACGGCGCCGGCATCACCGTGCGGCGGGCGCTGGAACTGCCCGGGCTGCGCGGCGGCCTGCCCGAGGTCCTGGCGGGCGCCGACCGGCTGGGGCGCACGGTGCGCTGGGTGCACGCGGGCGAGGTGCCCCACATCGCCTCGCTGCTCAAGGGCGGCGAACTGCTGCTGACCACCGGCTACGGCATGGGCACCCGCCCCGCCGAACAGCGCGCGTTCGTACGGACCCTGGCCGAGCGCGGCATCGCGGCCCTGGTCGTGGAGCTCGGCCCGCGCTTCACCCGGCTGCCCGCCGCCCTGGTCGACACGGCCCGCGCGGCCGGGCTGCCGCTGGTCCAGCTGCACCGCGAGGTGCCGTTCGTGGCGGTCACGGAGGAGATCCACACCGAGATCGTCAACGGCCACTACGCGCTCCTCCAGCGCGCCGAGGAGGTGCACCGCCGCTGCACCCAGGCACTGCTCGGCGGCGGCGGCATCTCCCAAGTCCTCGGCATCCTGGCGGACTTCGCGGGCAACCCGGTGTTCCTGGAGACGGCCGACGGGCGGCTGCTGTACGCCGCCGGGGCCGGCCCCGAGGGCGCCGACCCGCTCCAGGTGTGGGAGGGGCTGCGCGGCCAGCACAAGGAGACCCCGCTGCCGGGCTCGGTCCTCGTCGACGTGCCCGGCGGCGGGCCGGGCGCCGGCGGCGTCCGCGCGCGGCTGGTGCTGCTGCCCGTCCGGGCGCCCCTGGTCCCGGTGCACCGCATGGCGGCCGAACGGGCCGCGGGCATCCTGGCCGTGGTGCTGATGCAGGCCCGTCAGGAGGAGGAGCTGGCGGCGCGCGGGCGCGGCGACTTCCTCACCGACCTCGCCGAGGGCCGGGTCACCGCGGAGGACGCGCCCGCGCAGGCGCGCGTCCTGGGCTTCAAGCCGGGCGGCAGCCCGCTGCTGCCGGTCGTGATGCGGCTGGGCGACACCCTCGCGCAGGGCGGGGGCTGGGCGGTCCTGGCCCGCGCGGTCGGCGAGGAGCTGGCCTCGGTGGGCGTCCCGGTCCTGCTGGGCGTACGGCCGGTGGAGGGCCGGGTGATGCTGCTGGTTGGCCTGCGCGCGGAGGCGGAGCGGCCGGCGGTCGCGGACCGGGTCGCGGCGGCGCTGCGGGCCGGGGCGGAACGGGCCGGGATGCTGCGGCCGGGGGCGCAGGCGCCGGTCGTGGTCGTCGGGGTGGCGGGCGGCTGGGCGGCGGCCACGGCGGGACTGCGGCACGCGGCGGAGACGGCGACCGCAGCGCAGGGCCTGCCCGACCGTCCCTGGTACGACGCCCGGCGCCTCGACATCGACCTGCTGTTGTGGCGGCTGCGCGACCACCCGGACCTGGCGGCCTTCGTGGACCGCGCGATCGGCCCGCTGCGGGACCACGACGACCGCTCCCGGCCGCCGCTGCTGCCGACCCTGGAGACGTACCTGGCCCACGCGGGCCGCAAGGCGGAGACGGCCCGCGAGCTGCACCTCAACCGGCAGACGCTGTACAACCGGCTGGCGCGCATCGGGGAGTTGCTGGGCACGGACCTCGACGACCCGCAGACGGTACTGGCGTTGAGCCTGGCGCTGCGGGCCCGGCGGCACGTCGGCTGAAGCGGCGTCTGCCGCCGCGCCGGCCGGTGCCGGGCCGAAGCGGCGACTGCCGAGCGAACCGGCTGGAGCAACGGCTGCGGCCGACTAGAGCAACGGCTGCGGTTGCGTCAACTCGTCGTAGACGCTCAGCACTTGGGCGACTGTCTCGTCCTCGGTCGGCCAGGTGGCCGCCTGCCGGACCCCCCGCTCCGTCAGCCGCGCGCACCGCTCGGGGTCGCCGAGCAGGCGCACCACGGCGTCGGCGAGCGCGGTCGCGTCCCCGTGGGGGACGAGTTCGGCGGCGTCGCCCACGAGTTCGGGGACGGCGCCGGCCCGGGCCGCGACGAGCGGCACCCGCGCGTGGAGGGCCTCCTGGGCGAGGACGGAGCGCGCCTCCCACCGGCTCGGCAGCAGCGCGAGGTCGGCGGCGGCGAGCAGGTCGGCGATGTCGTCGCGCCGGCCGATGAGCCGGACCGGCAGCCCCTCGTCCTCGATGCGCCGCTGGAGTTCGCCGCGCAGCGGCCCCTCCCCCGCGATCACGACCAGCGGCACGGGGTCGAGACGGCACCACGCGCGCGTGGCGTCCAGCAGGACGTCGTACCCCCGGTGCCGTTCCAGCGAGCCGACCGTCATCAGCAACGGGCGCCCGATGGCGCCGAGTTCGGCCCGGACCTTGGGGCGGTCGAGGTCCTGCGGTGCGCGCCGCCCGCGCGGGCCGGGCAGCGTGACGGCCGCCAGCCGCGCGTCGCGGGCACCGGTCCGGCGCGCCCGGTCCACCAGGGGGGAGGTCGTCCCGAGCACCACGGTGGCCGCCTTGGCGACCCGCCGTTCCAGCACCCGCAGCAGGTGGGCGCGCGGTCCCTCGGCGTGCGCACGGTCGTGCCACGTGACGACGAGCGGGGTCCGCACGCGCCGCCCGCCGAGGGCCAGCACGGTGCGGAAGGAGGCGTGCAGCCCGTGCGCGTGCACCAGGTCGGCCTCCGCGCAGGCCGCCCGCAGCGCCGCGACCGAGACCGGGTCGCTGCTGCGCGGCACGTGCACGTGGTCGGCGCCGGCACCGGTGAAGTCGTAGGCGTGATCGGCCTCGGCGGGGGCGCACACCGTGACCCTCACGCCCCTCGCGACGAGCCCCGCGGCCAGCGAGCGCACGTGGGCGCTGCTGGCGGCGTTGCCTCCGCCCAGCACCTGCACGGTGCGCAGCGGCGACTGGCCGTGCGGTGAGGGGCTGCTCAGGGGGGTCACGTGGCCGGGGCTCCTGGTTCGGGGTGGGCGGTCACGAAGAAAGTACAGCCGGATCGAGCAGAGGGGGCGTACCGCCCGGTGTGCTACGCGTACACCGTCAAGGATGCCAGGACGTACGGGCGTTCCGGGAACGGCGGGCGCCGCGCCCGCACGACTGCCACGGCAACGAGACGGACATCGTCACCCGTACGAGTGACCCCGCCGCTCCCCCTGCCGGCCGGGAGCCCGTCCCGCCGCGCGGCCGTCCCCCACGACCGGCGCCCGGACGATCCCGGCACCGCCCCTCCACGGCCTGCTCAAGCGCACGCCCCGCCGCGCGCCACCCGGCTCACTCCACTCCCCCGCACCCGTCCGCCACGCGCCGTGGCGCGCGCCTCGACCGCCCAGCGCCCACGACCACGCCCGCACACCGGCGCACACGCCCCGGCGCACGCAGCCCTCGAACATCACCCGGGCCTCACGGGTCCCCCGGCGGGGACGACCGCCCGTTCCCACCGAGCCGTCGAGCCGGCCGTCGGCGCCCCCGCCGCCGCATCACGCGACTTCCGAACCCCACGGACCGCTCGCCGCGACGATCCCCGCCGCGAGGGCGACCACCGGCTCACCGGCCCTCCGGGGCCGCCGGACAGCCGAGCCGCTCCAGCGCCCCCGCTGCCGGGCCGCCACCCGGCTCACCGCGCCGCCCCCACACCACCGTCACCACAAGCCCGCCCTCGACGGCACGCAGCCCCCTCCGCCCGGCGCCCACGACCGCCCCAGAACCGTCCCAGAACCGCCCCCAGGGCCGTGCCCAGCGCGTGCGCTCCCGTGTCGCCGATCATCACGCGCTCGCCGAGGCCGTCGGGCAGCACGCCCGCCGCGGCGGCGCACGGTCCGCCCGCCGCGCCGCCGCGCACCAGCCCCGGCTCCCCGAGCACGAGCACCGCCCCGGCGGCCCGGCCCGGCCGTATGGCCACGAGGTCGACGGCGCGGGCGGCCCCGACGATCACGACGCCCGCGAGCACCGTGCCGCCGGGCCGCGCCCCGGCGGCGAGCCCGGCCGCCGGGTTCCCGGACGGCTCGACCGCCCCGCCGGTCACCTCACCGCCGCGCGGCGCGGCCGGACGCGCCCGGAACCCGCGCCGCGGATCGTCCGCCCCCACGACGTCGTCCTACGCCCTGCGGCCCCGGCGTCGGGCCGTATCCGCCGGGCGCCCACCGCCGCGGACCCCGCGACGGCCGGCCCGGCCGTACGGGTCGACGATCCGCCCGGCGGGACGGGGCCGCTCCCGGCGGTCCCGGCCGCCGGGAGCCGTGGCGCGGAGAACGGCCGTCCGGCCCGGGGCAAGGCGGACGCGAGGCCGCGCGCGGGACCGCCGATCGAACCGCCGGTCCCGCGCGCGGCCCCGCTCATCCGACCCCGGCGTCAGCCGTCCGCACGGGCCGTGGCCAGCAGCTCCTCCGCATGCGCCCGCGCCGTCTCGGAGTCCTCCTGGCCGGCGAGCATGCGGGACAGCTCCCGGATGCGGTCCTCGCCCTCCAGGACCTTCACGCCGGAGCGGGTGACGGAGCCGTCGTTGGTCTTCTCGACCAGCAGCTGCCGGTCGGCGAACGCGGCCACCTGCGGCAGATGCGTGACAACCACGACCTGCGCGGTCTTCGCGAGCCGCGCGAGCCGCCGCCCGATCTCCACGGCCGCCTTGCCGCCGACACCGGCGTCGACCTCGTCGAAGAGGTACGTCGGCACGGGGTCGGTCCCCGCGAAGACGACCTCCACGGCCAGCATCACGCGCGAGAGCTCACCGCCCGAGGCGCCCTTGGCGATGGGCCGGGGCGGCGCCCCCGGGTGCGGGGCCAGCAGCAGCTCGACCTCGTCGGCGCCGGACGGCCCGTACGCCACCGTGCGGCCGCCCACCTCGACGCCCTCGGGGTCCTCGGTCTGCCGGATGTCGAAGGACACGCGCGCGTGCGGCATGGCCAGCGACGCCAGCTCGGCGGTGACGGCGGCGGCGAACCGCTCCGCGGCCTCGGTGCGGGCGTCCGTCAACGCCTGGGCGAGACCGCCCAGTTCGACGCGGAGCGCGTCCCGTTCGGCGGTCAGCTCCTCGATCCGCTCGTCGTCGCTGTCGAGCTCGGTCAGCCGCTGGGCAGCCCGCTCGGCCCACGCCAGCACGGCGGCGACGTCCTCGCCGTACTTGCGCGTCAGCGCGGTGAGCGCGGCCCGCCGCTCCTCGACGGCGGCCAGCCGCAGCGGATCGGCGTCCAGGTCGTCCGCGTACCCGGCCAGTTCCCCGGCCACGTCCCGCAGCAGGATCCCGACCTCACCGATCCGGTCGGCGAGCGCGGCCAGCGCCGGATCGTGCGACCGCACGGCCTCCAGGGCCCGCTGCGCGCCCGCGACGAGCGTCCCGGCGTCGACCCCCTCGGGGTCCTCCGGATCGCCCGCGAGGGCCGCGTGCGCGACCTGCGCGGCGGACGCCAGCGCCTCCGCGTGGCCCAGCCGCTCGGCCTCCTCGGCGAGCTCGGCGTCCTCGCCGGCCCGCGGTTCGACGGCCGCGATCTCGTCGAGGCCGTAGCGCAGCAGGTCGGCCTCCTGGGCCCGTTCCCGCGCGCGCGTGGTGATCTCGTCGAGCTCGGCGGCGACGGCCCGCAGCCGCTTGTACGCCCCGGCGTACTTGGCGAGCGGCACGGCGACCGCGTCGCCCGCGTACCGGTCGAGGGCCTGCCGCTGCCGGGACAGTTTGAGCAGCCCCTGCTGGTCGGTCTGCCCGTGCACGGCCACCAGCTCGTCGGCGAGCTCGCCGAGCAGCCCCACGGGCACGCTGCGCCCGCCCAGGTGGGCCCGGGAGCGTCCCTCGGCGGAGACGGTCCGGCTGATCAGCAGCGCCCCGTCGTCGAGTTCGGCCCCGGCCTCCTCGGCCCGCACGGCCACCGCCGCGTCCGCGGGGACGGTGATCCGTCCCTCCACCACCGCCTTGTCGGCACCGATCCGCACGAGCGCCGCGTCCGCGCGCCCGCCGAGCAGCAGCCCGAGGCTGGTGACCACCATGGTCTTGCCGGCACCGGTCTCACCGGTGACGGCGGTGAAGCCGGGCGACAGCTCGACGACCGCGTCGTCGATGACTCCGAGCGACCGTATCCGCATCTCCTCCAACACGGACACGACCTTACGAGGTCCCGGCCGGGAAGTGCGACCGCCCCACCCCTGTCACCCACGCGGGTGGCGGCGTCCGGCGCGCAGGATCCCCGGGGGCCGCTAGTGCGGCGCCCCCCGCCACCCGGAGACCGGCAGCGCGAACTTCGCCACCAGCCGGTCCGTGAAGGAGGCGTGGTGCAGCCGGGCGAGCCGCACCGGCACGGCCCCCCGCCGCACCTCGACCCGCGCCCCCGGCGGCAGCTCCACCGTCCGCCGCCCGTCGCACCACAGCACCCCCGGCGGGACGTGCGGCAGCACCTCCACGGCCAGCACGGAGTCCGGCGAGGTCACCAGCGGCTTGGCGAACAGCGCGTGCGCGCTGATCGGCACCATCAGCAGCGCCTCGACCTCCGGCCACACCACCGGCCCGCCCGCGGAGAACGCGTACGCCGTGGAGCCGGTGGGCGTCGCGCAGACGATGCCGTCGCAGCCGAACCCGGTGACCGGCCGCCCGTCGATCTCCAGGACGACCTCCAGCATCCGCTCCGCGGACACCTTCTGCACGGCCGCCTCGTTCAGCGCCCAGTCCGTGTGCACGATGTCGCCGTTGCGGTGCACGACGACGTCGACGGTCATCCGCTCCTCGACCTCGTACGCCTTGGACACCACCCGGTCGACGACCTTGTCGAGGTCGTCGCGCTCGGCCTCGGCGAGGAAGCCGACCCGGCCGAGGTTGACGCCGAGCATCGGCACCCCGGAGGCCCGGGCGAACTCCGCGCCGCGCAGCAGGGTGCCGTCGCCGCCCAGCACGATGAGCAGCTCGCAGTCGTCGAGGCACTGCGGGGTGGCCTCCTTGACGGTCTCCACCTCGTCCGGCAGCGGCAGGTCGCAGGCCTCGGCCTCCAGGACCCGCACCCCGAGCCCGGAGCGCAGCAGCCCCTTGACCACGAGCTCGGCACTGCGGATGGCCGCGGGCCGCCCGGTGTGGGCGAGCAGGAAAACAGTACGAGCTCGGTTCTGTGTCAACGCGGCCCCTCCGCCACTGCACGGTCAACGTCGGCCGGGTCCAGTTCCGGTGCCCCGGCCCGCAGCCACAGAAAGTACTCGACATTGCCCGAGGGCCCGGGCAGCGGACTGGCCGTCACGCCCTTCACCCCGAGCCCCAGCTGCCAGGCCCTCGCGGCCACTGCCCGCACGGCCTCCGCCCGCAGCTGCGCGCTGCGCACGACTCCCCCGCTGCCCAGCCGCTCCTTGCCCACCTCGAACTGCGGCTTGACCATCATCACCAGGTCGGCGTCCGGCGTCACGCACCGCACCAGGGCGGGCAGCACCAGGCCGAGCGGGATGAAGGACAGATCCCCCACCACAAGATCCACAGGCTCCCCATCGATCGCTTCGAGCGTCAACTCGCGTACGTTCGTACGGTCCTTGACGGTGACGCGTTCATCGTTGCGGAGCGACCAGGCGAGTTGTCCGTATCCGACGTCCACGGCGACGACGTGCGCGGCACCGGCCCGCAGCAGGACGTCGGTGAAGCCGCCGGTGGACGCGCCGGCGTCCAGCGCGCGGCGGCCGCCGACCACCAGGCCCCGCGGCACGAACGCCGCCAGCGCGCCGGCGAGCTTGTGCCCGCCCCGCGAGACGTAGTCGGGCTCGCTGTCGTCCTGCGCGACGACGATGGGCGCCGCGGTCTCGACCTGGGTGGCGGGCTTGGTCGCGACGGTCCTGCCGACGCTGACCCGCCCGGCGGCGATCAGCTGGCTGGCGTGCTCGCGCGAGCGCGCCAGCTTCCGGCGGACCAGCTCCGCGTCCAGACGGCGGCGTGCGACTCCTGCCACGTTCGGTTCAGCTCCTGTTCCCGTAGGGCGAGGGGGGCACCGGAGGTCCCGGGCGGGCGTCGAGCGCGGTGAGCGCGTCGCGCAGCCCCCGGTGTACATCCTCGTACACCTCCACGTGTCCGTCGGTGGCGAGGTGGTCGGCGTCACCGAGCCGCTCCAGGGCTGCGTCCACGGCGGCGTCGCCGGTGGGGGTGCGGGGCACGCCGAGCGGGGCGGGGGCGGCGGGGTCGTGCGCCGGCCCGGCCTCCACCGCCTCGCGCGGGGTCTGCGGGTGCGCAACCGGATCGGGGTCGTCCATGCCCCGACGCTACCGCGAACCGCTGCGGTACCGTCGATCGCGATGGCCACGATCGAGGAGTGCCGCGCCGCACTCGACAAGCTCTCGGACAGCATGCAGCACGCCGAAGGGGACGTCCGCGATGCCGCCGCCCTGGACCGCTCGGTGAGCTGCCACATCAAGGACCTCGACGTCACCTTCGCCGGCCGCCTCGAAGGGGGCCGCATCGTGGTGCACGACACCCTCGCGGGCCCGCCGCCGGAGCGGGCCGAGATCAGGCTGGCCATGACCGGCGACGACCTGGTGGCCCTGGTGAACGGCGAGCTGAACTTCGCCAGGGCCTGGGGCTCGGGCCGGGTCCGGCTGGAGGCGGGCCTGCTGGACCTGTTCCGGCTCAGGAAGCTGCTGTAGCCCCTCCTCGGGGACTCCTGGGGTTCCGGCTCAGAAGGTCCCGCGGTCCCGGCTCAGGAGGCTTCCGTGGCCGCCACGCGCTCCTCGGCCGCCTTGCGGGCGCGCGCCGTGCGGGCCGCGGGGACCACCAGCGGCGTGCCCGTCTCCGGGTCGTCGATGATCTGGCAGCGCAGCCCGAAGACCTCCTCGACCAGGTCGGCGGTGACGATGTCCCTCGGCGCGCCCTCGGCGATGACCTCGCCGGCCTTCAGGGCGATGAGGTGGGTGGCGTACCGGGCGGCGTGGTTGAGGTCGTGCAGCACGGCGACGAGCGTGCGGCCCTGCTCCTCGTGCAGCTCCGCGCACAGGTCGAGGACGTCGATCTGGTGCTGGATGTCCAGGTAGGTGGTCGGCTCGTCCAGGAGCAGCAGCGGGGTCTGCTGGGCGAGGGCCATGGCGATCCACACGCGCTGGCGCTGGCCGCCGGAGAGCTCGTCGACGTACCGGTCGGCGAGCTCGGCGACACCGGTCTGCCGCATGGACTCCTGGACGACCCGCTCGTCCTCGGCCGACCACTGGCGCAGGAGGCCCTGGTGCGGGTAGCGGCCCCGGCCGACGAGGTCGGCGACGGTGATGCCGTCGGGCGCGATCGAGGACTGGGGCAGCAGCCCCAGCGTCCGGGCGACCTTCTTGGCGGGCATCGACTGGATGACCTGCCCGTCGAGCAGCACCCGGCCCTCGCTGGGCCTGAGCATGCGCGACAGCGCCCGCAGGAGCGTGGACTTGCCGCACGCGTTCGGGCCGACGATCACCGTGAAGGAGTGGTCGGGTATCTCCACCGACAGCCGCTCGGCGATGACGCGCTGGTCGTAGGCGAGGGTGACGTTCTCGGCGGACAGGCGGTTCACGGTGCTCCTCTGGTTGTTCAGCCCGCTGCTGACGCTGGTCGTGGCGCTCGTACCCGCGCCCGGTCCGTGGTTCATATCCGGCCCGCCCGGCGCTCGGTGACCAGCAGCCACAGCAGGTAGACACCGCCGAGCACGCCGGTGACCACGCCGACGGGCAGCTGGTCGGCGCCGAAGAGCCGCTGCGAGGCCCAGTCGGCGGTGACGAGCAGGGCGGCGCCCATGCACAGCGACGGCAGCAGGTTCGGGCCGGGCGAGCGGGTCAGCCGCCGGGCGAGCTGCGGCGCGGTGAGCGCCACGAAGCTGACCGGCCCGGCGGCGGCGGTCGCGGACGCGGTGAGCAGCACGGCGGCCACCATCAGCAGCATCCGCACGCGCTCCACCCGCACCCCGAGGGCGTACGAGACGTCGTCGCCCATCTCCATCATCCGCAGCCCGCGCGCGTTGGCGAGGACGAGCGGGACCAGCACGGCGCACAGCCCGAGCAGCGGCCAGACCTGCGCCCAGTCGCGGCCGTTGAGGGACCCGGTCATCCACACCACCGCGCGGGCCGCGTCGACGATGTCGGACTTGGTGAGCAGGTAGCCGTTGACCGCGGTGACGACCGCCGAGACGCCGATGCCGACGAGGACCAGCCGGTACCCGTGCACGCCCTGCTTCCAGGCGAGCACGTAGATGGCGAGACCGGTCACCAGCCCGCCCACGAGCGCCCCGGCGGCGACCTGGTTCGCGGTCCCGGAGAACAGCACGATCACCACGAGCGCTCCGGCCGTCGCCCCCTGCCCGAGGCCGAGCACGTCCGGACTGCCCAGCGGATTGCGGGAGATGGACTGGAACAGCGCGCCGCCCAGACCGAGGGAGGCGCCGACCAGCAGCCCGACCAGGACCCGCGGCAGCCGCAGTTCGTTGACGATGAACTCCTGGCCCGCGTTGCCCTCGCCCAGCAGCGTCCTGAGCACGTCGGCGGCCGGGATCGGGAAGTCGCCGGTGCCGATGAGGACGACGCTCGCCGCGAGCGCCGCGGCCAGCAGCAGGACGACGACGGTGAGGGCGCGCGCGTCCAGCCGGACCGACAGCCCGCCCGGGGTCCGCACCGCACGGTTGGTCTTCACAGCTGGGCCGTCCTCCGCCGTCGTACGAGAAAGATGAAGACCGGGCCGCCGAGGATCGCGGTGACGATGCCGACCTGGAGTTCGGCCGGGCGGGCCACGACCCGGCCGATGACGTCGGCGCCGAGCAGCAGCACGGGCGACAGGACCGCCGCGTACGGCAGGATCCAGCGCAGGTCGGGCCCGGTGAAGGAGCGCACGACGTGCGGCACCATCAGCCCCACGAACATGATCGGCCCGCAGGCGGCGGTCGCGGCCCCGCACAGCATGGTGGCGGCGAGCATGGACAGGGCCCGGGTGCGGTTGAGGTCGGCGCCGAGGGCCTTGGCGGTGTCGTCGCCCATCGCCATGGCGTTGAGCGGCCGGGCGAGGAGCAGCGCCAGCACCATGCCGGCCAGCAGGAACGGCAGCACCTGCGTGATGGTCGAGTCGTCCGCCGAGGACAGCGAACCCACCGTCCAGAAGCGCATCTTGCCCAGCGCCGCCTCGTCCATGATCATCACGGCCTGGAGGTAGCCGTACAGGGCGGCGCTGATCGCGGTGCCGGCGAGCGCGAGCCGCACGGGGGTCGCGCCCCGGCTGCCGCCGAGGAACCACACCAGCGCCCCGACCGCGGCCGCGCCGAAGAACGCGAACCACACGTAGCCGGTGAGCGAGGTGACGCCGAAGTAGGTGATGGCCGTGACGACCGCGGCGGACGCTCCCGCGTTGATGCCGAGCAGGCCGGGATCGGCCAGTGGGTTGCGGGTGAGCGCCTGCAGCACCGCCCCGGCCAGCCCGAGGGCCGCGCCGGCGAGCAGTCCGAGGACGGTCCGCGACAGCCGCTCGGCGACGACGACGTCGCCGTACGTCCCCGACTCCGCGAACAGGCCGTGCCACACCTGCCCCAGGGACAGCTCTTTCGCGCCGACCGCGATGCTCGCCGACGCGACGAGCACCAGGAGCGCGGCCGAGACGAGGAGCCCGAAGGCACGTATCGCCCGGCGGTTCGGGGGCGCGGGGGCGGTCTCCGCGCGCTGTTCGGGAGGACTGTCGACCAACACGCAGTTAGGTTAGCCTACCCTGCCAATCGATCAAGATCCTGAGGCCGCCCAACTGCCCCGACGCCGTACTCGTCACGGGACTCCGGCCCGCGCCTCACCACCCCAGCCGTGCCAGCGCCTTGCCCGCGTCCAGTTCGCACCCCCCCTCCCCGGCGGCCGTCCAGGCCGCCGCGCACAGCGCCCGCAGCCCGTCCAGCGCCTCCCCGTCACCGCTCAGTTCCAGCCGTTCCGCCCCGGCCCGCGCCGTCCAACCCCCGCACCGGAAACCGCCGTCGTCCCCGGCGACCTCCGGCTGCCCGGTGAGCAGCCCCCGCAGGTCGGCGTCGACGAACGTCGGCCGGTGCTGCGGCGGCGCGGCCAGCAGCCGCGGCGCGTCCGTCACCCCCGTGAGCACGAGCAGCGAGTCGACGTCCCCGTTGAACGCGCCCTCGATGTCCGTGTCCAGCCGGTCCCCGACCACGAGCGGCCGCTCGGCCCCGGTCCGCAGGATGGTCTCCCGGTGCATCGGCGGCAGCGGCTTGCCCGCGACCTGCGGTTCGGCCCCCGTGGCGATCCGCACCACCTCCACCGCCGCCCCGTTGCCGGGTGCGATCCCGCGCCCGCTCGGGATCGTCAGGTCGGTGTTGGACGCGAACCACGGCACCCCGCGCGCCACGGCGTAACTGGCCTCCGCGAAACGCCCCCACGGCAGGTCCGCTCCGCCGAACCCCTGCACCACCGCCGCCGGATCGTCGTCCGCCGACTCCACGGGCACGAGCCCGCGCTCGCGCAGCGCCACCCGCAGCCCCTCCCCGCCCACGACCAGCACCCGGGCGCCCCGCGGCACCTGCTCGCTGATCAGCCGCGCGACCGCCTGGGCCGAGGTGATGACGTCGTCGGCCCCCGTCGGTATGCCCAGCTCGGTCAGGTGGTCCGCCACGGTGTCCGGGGTCCGCAGGGCGTTGTTGGTCACGTACGCGAGGCGCATCCCGCCCTCCCGGGCCGCGGCCAGCGACTCGACCGCGTGCGCGATCGCGTTCCCGCCCGCGTACACCACCCCGTCCAGGTCGAGCAGCGCCGTGTCGTACGCCTCACTCAGGGCCTGCCCACTGCCCTCGAGCCTCGTCCTGACGCTCCGGCTCATCCCGCATCGCTCCTCGTTCGCTCGCCTTCCCACGATCATCCCCCATGCCGGTGACACACGTACGATGCCGGGATGGATACAGCAGGTCACCCGGAAGCAACGGCACGCCGAGGCCTGGAACTCACCCCGTTCCGAGGACTTCGCTACGACCCCGACCGGGTCGGGAGCCTGGCCGCCGTGACATCACCGCCGTACGACGTCGTGGTCCGCCCCGACGGCCTGCACCACCTCGAGTCCCTCGACCCCCACAACATCGTCCGCCTGATCCTCCCGCAGGCCGCCACACCGGACGTGCGCAACGAACAGGCCGCCGAGACCCTGCGGCGCTGGCGGTCGGAAGGCGTCCTGACCACCGACCCGGAACCGGGCCTGTACGTCTACGAACAGCGCGCCGGCGACGGCACACTGCAACGCGGCGTCATCGGCGCGCTGCTCGTCTCGGACCCCGCCGAGCAGGCGGTGCTCCCCCACGAGGACGTCATGCCGCACGTCGTCGCCGACCGCGCGGGCCTGATGCGGGCCACCTCCGCCAACCTCGAACCGCTGCTGCTGACCTACCGCGGCGACCGCTCGACGGCGGCCACGGCCGACCTCGTCGAACGCACCGCCCAGCAGCCCCCGCTGCTGTCCACGACCACGGAGGACGGCTACGGCCACCGCCTGTGGTCGGTGACGGACCCCGCGGACGTGGCGCGCGTCCAGACCGATCTCGCCCGCCACCAGGCCCTCATCGCCGACGGCCACCACCGCTGGGCGACCTACCGCCGCCTGCGCGCCGAGCACGCCTCCCCCGGCCCCTGGGACCACGGGCTGGTCCTCCTCGTGGACACGGCCCGCTACCCGCTGCGCGTCCGCGCCATCCACCGCCTGCTGCACGGCCTGCCGGTCGCGGACGCCCTGGCCTCCCTCGACGGCCTGTTCCGCGTCCGCCGCCTGGACGTGCCGCTGGCCGGCGCGATGGAGGCCCTGGCCGACACGGCCCGCGCGGGCAACGCGTTCGTCCTGGCCGGCGACGGCGCCTTCCACCTCGTCGACCGCCCGGACCCGGACCTCCTGGCCCGCACGGTCCCGGCCGACCGCCCCGCCGCGTGGCGCACCCTGGACGCGACGGTCCTGCACGCCACGCTCCTCGGCCACGTCTGGCACATCCCCGAGGACGACCCGTCCCGCATCGCCTACATCCACGACACGGCCGCCACGGTCGCGAAGGCACAGCGCGACGGCGGTACGGCCGTCCTCATGCACCCGGTCCGCGAGGAGGTCGTCCGCGACCTGGCCCGCCAGGGCGTGACCATGCCCCGCAAGTCCACGTCGTTCGGCCCGAAGCCGGCCTCGGGCCTGGTCCTGCGCGTCCTGGACGCCTGACACGCGAAAGGGGCGGGACCCGGTCGGCCCCGCCCCTCTGTCACACGGACGTCAGTCCTTGTCGGCGTCCTCCGACGGAACGTCCTCACGCCCGCCGTCGGTCCCGTCCTCGTCACCGCTCTCGTCCAGGGCGTCGACGAACTCCACTCCGTCCAGCTCGGCGAGCCGGTCGGAGGCGTCGGTGCTGCCGTCCCGGTCGGCCTCCACGGCCTTCGCGAACCACTCCCGGGCCTCGCCCCGCCGCCCGGCGGCGAGCAGCGCGTCGGCGTACGCGTACCGGAGCCGCGCGGTCCACGGCTGCACCGAGTTCGACGCCAGCTCGGGGCTCTGCAGCGTCACGATGGCCGCGTCCAGCTGCCCCATGTCCCGCCGGGCGCCGGCCGCGACGAGCCGCATCTCGACCTGTCCGGCCTTGTCCAGCTTGTGCACCTCGGGTGCCCCGGCCATGTCCAGTGCCTTCTCCGGCCGCCCCAGCCCGCGCTCGCAGTCGGCCATGACGGGCCACAGCTCCACGGACCCGGTCATCCGCCGCGCGGCCCGGAACTCGGCGAGCGCCTCGCCGTACTTCTGGTTCGCGTACGCGGCGAACCCGGCGGCCTCGCGCACGGCGGCGACCCGGGACGCCAGCCGCAGCGCCACCTTGGAGTAGCCGTACGCGCCTTCGGGGTCCTCGTCGATGAGCCGGGCGACCATCACCAGGTTCCTGGCGACGTCCTCCGCGAGCGTCTTGGGCAGACTCTGCAGCTCCTGCCGCACGTCCTTGTCGATCTCGTCGCCCGTGACGTCCTCAGGGATCGGCAGCCGCTTGATCGGCTCCCGGTCCCGGTCCCGCTCGTCACGGAACCGCCCACCACCACGCCGGTCGTCACGGCGGTCATCGCGCCGGTCGTCCCGCCCGCGGAACCCACCGGGCCGCCCACCGCGGTCGTCCCGGCGCGGCCCACGCCCGCGGTCGTCCCGGCCACGGTCGTCCCGCCCGCGGAACCCACCGCGCTCCCCGCCCCGGCTGTCGTCCCGCCTGAAGCCACCGCGCTCGCCACCCCGGTCGTCCTGCCGGAAGCCACCGCGCTCCCCGCGGTCGTCACCGCGCCGGTCGTCACCCCGGCGCTCGTCCCGCCGGAACCCGCTCCGGCTGTCATCCCGGCGGAAGCCGCCACGGTCGTCGCTCCGGCGGTCGTCCCGCCGGCCGTACCCACCGCGGTCACCCTCGCGCCGGTCGTCACGGCGGTCATCACGACGGTCGTCCCGCCGGTCGTCGCGACGGAAGCCACCGCGCTGCCCCCGGTCGTCTCCCCGGCTGTCGTCGCGCCGGAAGCCGCCGCGGTCGTCGCTCCGGCGGTCATCGCCCCGACGGTCGTCACGGCGGTCGTCCCGCCGGCCGTACCCGCCGCCGCCCCGGCTGTCATCCCGGCGGAAGCCGCCCCGCTCACCACGCTCGTCATCGCGGCGGAACCCACCACGGTCCCCACGGTCGTCGCGGCGGAAGGAGGGACGCTCCCCACGGTCGTCACGACGGAACGAGGGACGCTCCCCACGGTCATCACGACGGAACGAGGGACGCTCCCCACGGTCATCACTGCGGAACGA
The DNA here is from genome assembly GCF_044540485.1 of Streptomyces sp. NPDC085946. Taxonomy (NCBI): domain Bacteria; kingdom Bacillati; phylum Actinomycetota; class Actinomycetes; order Kitasatosporales; family Streptomycetaceae; genus Streptomyces; species Streptomyces sp. NPDC085946. Next base: position 467,299 of record NZ_JBITSF010000003.1, read on the forward strand.
GGGACGCTCCCCACGATCGTCACGACGGAACGAGGGACGGTCACCGCGATCGTCCCTGCGGAAGCCGCCACGGTCGCGGTCGTCCCGACGCGGCCCGCGGTCGTCACCCCGGCGGTCGTCCCGCCGGCCGTACCCGCCACCGCGGTTGTCGTCGCGACGGAAGCCACCGCGCTCCCCGCGGTCGTCTCCTCGGTTGTCGTCACGGCGGAAGCCGCCGCGGTCGTCGCTCCGACGGTCATCGCCCCGGCGGTCGTCCCTGCGGAACCCGCCCCGGTCACCGTCCCGACGACCGTAGCCGCCACGGTCGTTGTCGCGGCGGAAGCCGCCCCGGTCCCCGCGCTGGCCTCCACGGTCGCCGCGGTCACCACTGTCCCGTCGCCGCTGGTCGCGCTCCGGTCGGTCCTCGGGAGAGTTGGTGGACATGGGTGACTCCTGTCTTTGGTACCGCAAGTCGTTCTCGCGCAGCCGGGTACCCGGCGCGCTCCGGGCTGTGCTTGTCGTAAAACAGAAAAGGACCCCTGGTCCCAGCATGAACGCTGGTGACCAGGGGTCCTCCAAAGATTGTTCGGCGGTGTCCTACTCTCCCACAGGGTCCCCCCTGCAGTACCATCGGCGCTGTAAGGCTTAGCTTCCGGGTTCGGAATGTAACCGGGCGTTTCCCCTACGCTATGACCACCGAAACCCTAATGGTTTCGAGCGAACAAGCACACTCTTTACTTGTATGTTCTGCTCAAAGCCGACAACTGTTCGTTGTCTCAGAACTAACACAGTGGACGCGAGCAACTGAGGACAAGCCCTCGGCCTATTAGTACCGGTCACCTCCACACGTTGCCGTGCTTCCAGATCCGGCCTATCAAC
>NZ_JBITSF010000004.1:0-230586 GCF_044540485.1 Streptomyces sp. NPDC085946
GCCGCGAGCTACATGCGGCCCAACTTCTTCCCCAACACCCCCGACATCCTGCACGCCTACCTCCAGCACGGCGGCCGGCCCGCCTTCGAGGTCCGTGCCGTGCTCGCCGCCACCCTCTCCCCCTCCTGGGGCATCTACAGCGGCTACGAACTGTGCGAGAACATCCCGCTGCGCCAGGGCAGCGAGGAATACCTCGACTCCGAGAAGTACCAGCTGCGCCCCCGCGACTGGGAGGCCGCCGAACGCGAGGGCCGCACCCTCACCCCGCTGATCACCCGGCTCAACACCGTCCGCCGGGCCCATCCGGCCCTGCGACGGCTCAGGAACCTGCGCTTCCACCACACCGACAACGACGCGCTGATCGCGTACAGCAAGCGCACCGGGGACGACGTCGTGCTGGTGGTCGCGAACCTCGACCCGCACCACGCCCAGGAGGCCACGGTCTCGTTGGACATGCCGCACCTCGGACTGGACTGGGGCGAGTTCACGCCGGTCCGCGACGAACTCACGGGTGAGTCCTACCTCTGGGGCCGGACCAACTACGTGCGCCTGGAGCCGGGGCGGGCTCCCGCGCACGTCCTCCACGTCCAGTTGCCGCCCGCCGCGTCGCGAAACGGAGGGGCAGGAACGCCATGACCGTGAACGAGCCCGTACCGGACACCTTCGAGGACACTCCCGCGAAGGACCGGGACCCGGAGTGGTTCAAGCGCGCCGTCTTCTACGAGGTCCTCGTCCGCTCCTTCCAGGACAGCAACGGCGACGGCGTCGGCGATCTCAGGGGCCTGACCGCCAAGCTCGACTACCTGCAGTGGCTGGGCGTCGACTGCCTGTGGCTGCCGCCGTTCTTCAAGTCACCGCTGCGGGACGGCGGCTACGACGTCTCCGACTACACGGCGGTGCTGCCCGAGTTCGGCGACCTCGCCGACTTCGTGGAGTTCGTCGACGCCGCCCACCAGCGCGGCATGCGCGTGATCATCGACTTCGTCATGAACCACACCAGCGACCAGCACCCGTGGTTCCAGGAGTCGCGGAAGGACCCCGACGGGCCCTACGGCGACTTCTACATGTGGGCGGACGACGACAAGGGCTACCCGGACGCCCGGATCATCTTCGTCGACACCGAGGTGTCCAACTGGACCCACGACCCGGTCCGGGGTCAGTACTACTTCCACCGCTTCTTCTCGCACCAGCCGGACCTCAACTACGAGAACCCGCGGGTCCAGGAGGAGGTCCTGGCCGCCCTGCGCTTCTGGCTGGACCTGGGCATCGACGGCTTCCGGCTGGACGCGGTGCCGTACCTGTACGCGGCCGAGGGCACCAACTGCGAGAACCTGCCCGCCACCCACGAGTTCCTCAAGCGGGTCCGCAAGGAGATCGACGCCCAGTACCCGGACACCGTGCTGCTGGCGGAGGCCAACCAGTGGCCCGAGGACGTCGTCGACTACTTCGGCGACTACGCCTCCGGCGGCGACGAGTGCCACATGGCGTTCCACTTCCCCGTCATGCCGCGCATCTTCATGGCCGTGCGCCGCGAGTCCCGCTACCCCGTGTCGGAGATCCTGGCCAAGACCCCCGCGATCCCGTCCGGCTGCCAGTGGGGCATCTTCCTGCGCAACCACGACGAGCTGACCCTGGAGATGGTCACCGACGAGGAGCGCGACTACATGTGGGCGGAGTACGCCAAGGACCCCCGCATGCGCGCCAACATCGGCATCCGGCGCCGGCTCGCCCCGCTGCTGGACAACGACCGGCACACCATCGAGCTGTTCTCCGCCCTGCTGCTGTCCCTGCCGGGCTCGCCGATCATCTACTACGGCGACGAGATCGGCATGGGCGACAACATCTGGCTCGGCGACCGGGACGCGGTGCGCACCCCGATGCAGTGGACCCCGGACCGCAACGCGGGCTTCTCCACCTGCGACCCGGGCCGCCTCTCCCTCCCCACGATCATGGACCCGGTCTACGGCTACCAGGTGACCAACGTGGAGGCGTCGATGGCCTCGCCGTCGTCGCTGCTGCACTGGACCCGCCGCATGATCGAGATCCGCAAGCAGAACCCGGCCTTCGGCCTCGGCTCCTACACCGAACTGCCGTCGTCGAACCCGGCGGTGCTCGCCTTCCTGCGCGAGTACGAGGACGACCTGGTGCTCTGCGTGAACAACTTCGCGCGGTTCGCGCAGCCCACCGAACTGGACCTGCGGGAGTTCGCCGGGCGCCACCCCGTCGAGCTGTTCGGCGGGGTGCGCTTCCCCGCCATCGGCGAGCTGCCGTACCTGCTGACCCTCGGGGGCCACGGCTTCTACTGGTTCCGGCTCACGCGAGTCGCATCCCGCATCGGCCGACGACTGTGAGCATGCGCCGACGAAAGGAGGCGTGACCATGCCGAAGACCGCATCCCTCCGCCCGGACCGCACGCGCCTCGCCGAGCCCCTGGAGTCGCTCGGCGGGCTGCTGCGCGAGTGGCTGCCGCGGCAGCGCTGGTTCGCCGGCAAGGACCGGCCCGTGACCGACCTCGGTGTGCTGTCCATGACCGAGCTGTTCCCGGGCTGCCTGCACCTGCTGGTCCACGCCGGGCACGGCGGCGTGCCCGCCCCCGGCGGCGCGCCCCCGGCCGGCGACTGCTACCAGCTCCTGCTCGGCGTCCGCGAGCACCCCTCGCCCCGGCTCGGCCGGGCACTGATCGGCCGGGTGCAGGACGGACCGCTGGCCGGCCTGACGGTCTACGACGCGCTGCACGACCCCCGGACGACGCAGCTGCTCCTGGAGCGACTGCGCGAGCCCGGCACGGCCGGCCCGCTGCGCTTCGAGTGCGACCCGGACCAGCACGTGCCCGCCGGCCTGGTGCCGCGGCTGCTGGACGCCGAGCAGTCCAACTCCTCGCTGGTGTACGGCGACGAGTACATCCTGAAGGTGTTCCGGCGCATCCAGCCCGGCGTCAACCCGGACCTGGAGGTGCCGGGGGCACTGGCCCGCCAGGGCTGTCACCGGGTGCCCGCGCCGGTGGCCTGGTTCCAGACCAAGCACCCCTTCAGGGCGACGCTGGGCGTGCTCCAGCCCTACCTGCGCGACGCCTCCGACGGCTGGACGCTCGGCCTGAACGCGCTGGCCGCCGCCGACGACTTCACGGCGGAGGCCCGCGCGCTCGGCACGGCCACGGCGGAGGTGCACCTCGCGCTGGCCTCGGCGTTCCCGGTCGGCGCCCCCGGCGAGAACGCGCGCACGGCGGACGCGATGAACGAGCGCCTGACCGCCGCCGCGCACTGCGTGCCGGCGCTCCAGCCGTTCGTCCCGGGCCTGCGCGCCGCCTTCGCGGCCCTCGCGACCTGCGACGCCGGGCCGCCCGCCCAGCGCATCCACGGCGACCTGCACCTCGGGCAGGTGCTGCGGGCCGGCCGCGAGTGGTTCGTCATCGACTTCGAGGGCGAGCCGTCCCGGCCGCTCTCCGAACGGCGCAGCGCCCACTCCCCCGTGCGGGACATCGCCGGGATGCTGCGGTCCTTCGACTACGCCGCCCGGCAGCGCCGCCCCTGGCGCCCCGAGTGGGCGCGCCGCTGCCGGGAGGCCTACTGCGCGGGCTACGCCGCCCGCGCGGGCTGGGACCCGCGCAAGAAGCACGGCCTGCTGCGCGCCTACGAGACGGACCGGGCCGTGTACGAGGTGCTGTACGAGGCACGGCACCGCCCCGACTGGCTTCCCGTACCCATGGCGGCGATCGAGCGCCTCGCCGTGAGAGGAGACTGACCATGGCCCTGCGCGACACGTCGCTGCCCGAGCCGTCCGGCCCCGTCCCGAGCCGGGCGGCGCCGCCGCTGAGCCCCGAGGACCGGGGGCGCCTGCTGGCGGGCTCCCACCACGACCCGCACGCCCTGCTGGGCGCCCACCCGGTGCCCGGCGGGACCGTCTTCCGGGCGCTGCGCCCCTTCGCCCGCGCCGTGAGCGTGGTGGTCGACGGGCGGCGCACCCGGCTGGACTCGGAGGGCGACGGCCTCTTCTCCGGGGTCCTCCCGCTCGCCCCGGTCCCCGCCTACACGCTCGCCGTGGCGTACGAGGAGGGCGAGCTGGAGGTGCACGACCCGTACCGCTTCCTGCCCGCGCTCGGCGAGCTCGACCTGCACCTGATCCGTGAGGGCCGCCACGAGGAGCTGTGGAAGGCGCTGGGCGCGCAGCCGATGACCCACCAGGGCGTGGCCGGCACCCGCTTCACCGTCTGGGCGCCGAACGCGCAGGGCGTGCGGGTCGCCGCGGACTTCACCCACTGGGACGGCACGCAGTTCCCGATGCGGTCGCTGGGCGCGTCCGGGGTGTGGGAGCTGTTCGTGCCGGGCGTCGGCGAGGGCACGGCGTACAAGTTCGAGATCACCTCCCGGTACGGCCACCGCTTCCTCAAGGCCGACCCGATGGCGCGCCGCACCGAGGAGCCGCCGAACACGGCGTCGATCGTGACGGCCTCGCACTACGAGTGGGGCGACGGGGAGTGGATGGCGCACCGCGGGGACACCCCGGTGCACGAGGCGCCGTTCTCGGTGTACGAGGTGCACCTGCCGTCCTGGCGTCCGGGGCTGACCTACCGGCAGCTCGCCGACGAGCTGCCCGCCTACGTCAAGGACATGGGCTTCACCCACGTGGAGCTGATGCCGGTCGCCGAGCACCCCTTCGGCGGGTCCTGGGGCTACCAGGTCACCGGCTTCTACGCGCCGACGGCCCGGCTCGGCACCCCGGACGACTTCCGGTACTTCGTCGACGCCTGCCACCGGGCCGGCATCGGCGTGATCATGGACTGGGTTCCGGCGCACTTCCCGAAGGACGACTGGGCGCTGGCCCGGTTCGACGGGGACCCGCTGTACGAGCCCGGGGACGCGCGGCGCGCGGAACACCCGGACTGGGGCACCTACGAGTTCGACTTCGGGCGCACCGAGGTCCGCAACTTCCTCGTGGCGAACGCCGTGTACTGGTGCGAGGAGTTCCACATCGACGGGCTGCGCGTCGACGCGGTCGCCTCCATGCTCTACCTCGACTACAGCCGCGAGGACGGCCAGTGGGAGCCCAACGCGTACGGCGGCCGTGAGGACCTGGCGGCCATGGCGTTCCTGCAGGAGATGAACGCGACGGTCTACCGGCGGGCGCCGGGCGTGGTCACCATCGCGGAGGAGTCCACCGCGTGGGGCGGGGTGACCCGGCCCACCGACACCGGCGGCCTCGGCTTCGGCCTGAAGTGGAACATGGGGTGGATGCACGACTCGCTGGAGTACGTCGCCCACGAGCCGGTGCACCGCAAGTACCACCACCACGAGATGACCTTCTCGATGGTGTACGCCTACAGCGAGAACTACGTCCTGCCGATCTCGCACGACGAGGTCGTGCACGGCAAGCAGGCCCTGGTGTCGAAGGTGCCGGGCGACTGGTGGCAGCGGCGCGCCACGGTCCGCGCCTACCTCGCCTTCATGTGGGCCCACCCCGGCAAGCAGCTGCTGTTCATGGGGCAGGAGTTCGCCCAGGGGGCGGAGTGGTCGGTGGAGCACGGGCCGGAGTGGTGGCTGCTCGACGAGGGCTACCACTCGGCCGGCGACCACCGGGGTGTGCGGGACCTGGTCCGGGACCTCAACACGCTCTACCGGGCGACCCCGGCCCTGTGGCAGTACGACACCCGCCCGGAGGGGTTCCGGTGGGTGGCGGTGGACGCGGCCGACGACAACGTCTTCGCGTTCCTGCGGTACGACGCCCAGGGCGACCCGCTGCTCGCGGTGTCGAACTTCTCCCCCGTGGTGCGCGAGGACTACCGCCTGGGCGTGCCGGACGACGTGGTCGCCTGGCAGGAGGTCCTCAACACCGACGCGGTCCGCTACGGCGGCAGCGGCGTCGGCCTCGCGGACCCGGTGAAGCCGGAGGACGGCCGGCTGCGGATCACGCTGCCGCCGCTGGCGACGGTGTGGCTCAGGCCCCTGTCCCCGTGAGGCCCTCTCTCTGACGCCCTCTCTCTGAGGTCCGACGACGCCGCCAGGTGTCCCGCGCTCCGAGCGGGGCATTCGGGGTCGTACGGCCGAGGACATCTCGGCGTCGCGGCAGTCAGAGAAAGGCGGCATCACGTGCGCACCGTCGGAGTGGAGGAGGAACTCCTCCTGGTCGATCCGGAGACCGGCGATCCGCGGGCCCAGTCCGCAGCGGTGCTCGCCCGTGCCGAGCACGACGACGCGGACCAGGACGTGTTCGAGAAGGAACTCCACGAGCAGATGCTGGAGTTCGCCACCCATCCGCAGTCGTCCATGGACGAGCTGCGCGCGGAGATCGGCCGCTGCCGCAAGGAGGCCGCCCGGCACGCCGGCGACATCGGCTGCACCGTGGCGGCGCTGGCCACCTCCCCGCTGCCGGTCAGCCCCGCCGTGAGCCTGAACCGCCGGTACCAGTGGATGGAGGAGCAGTACGGCATCGCCACCCGCGAGCAGCTCGTCATGGGCTGCCACGTGCACGTCTCCGTGGAGTCCGACGACGAGGGCGTCGCGGTCGTCGACCGGGTGCGGCCCTGGCTGTCGGTGCTGGCGGCGCTCAGCGCCAACTCCCCGTTCTGGATGGGCAAGGACTCGGGCTACAACAGCTACCGCAGCCGGGTCTGGCAGCGCTGGCCGTCGGCCGGCCCGACCGAGATCTTCGGCACCGCCGAGCAGTACCACCGCAGGGTCGCCGACATGGTGGCCACCGGGACCATCCTCGACGAGGGGATGATCTACTTCGACATCCGGCTGTCCCAGCGCTACCCGACGGTGGAGATACGGGTCTCCGACGTCTGCCTGCACGCGGACACCGCCGTGCTGATCGCCACCCTCGCCCGCGGGCTGGTGGAGACGGCCGCGCGCGAGTGGCGGGCGGGCGTGGAGCCCGTCGACCACAGCGTCAGCCTGCTGCGGCTGGCCGGCTGGCGGGCCGCCCAGGCCGGCCTGACGGGCGAGCTGCTGCACCCGGCGACCATGCGGCGGATGCCCGCCGAGGTGGTCGTGCGCTCCCTGCTGGACCACGTGGGCGAGGCGCTCGGCGACACCGGGGACCTCGAGCGCGCCGAGCGGGCCGTCGCCGGTCTGCTGCGGGACGGCAACGGGGCACAGGTGCAGCGCGCCCTGCTGGAGCGCACGGGGAGCCTGCGGGACGTCGTCACGGAGTGCGTGCGGCACACCCAGGAGTGAGACGCCCCGCGGGCGGGTTCCCGGCCGGGGCCGGGTTCAGAAGATCAGGACGAGGGCGTACACGAGGAAGAAGGCGGCGACCAGCACCACCAGGCCGAGGATCAGCGTCAGCGGTGCCTTGGCCCAGCCCGTGGGCGGGTTGTGCGTCTCCTGGGGGCCGGCTTCCGGCATGCTGCTCTCCGCCGGCGGGGTCTCCCCCGGCGGAACGCCGCCGCCCGGTTCGAGGCCGGTGCTGCGTTCGGGTTCGGGATCGGGACTGATGTGCTGACTCATGCCGTTCCGAGTCCCCCGATCCGGCCGAGATCATCAGGACGGGGACGACTTCCGCGATCGCTGCCCCGCGGCGGCCCGGCTCGGCTACATTCGAGCACCGCCGATGACGGGACTCTTCGGCGCCGTCACGCCCCGTACACGTCAGGAGCAGTGCATGCGCGACCTCGCTCCGGCTTCCCCGGCCGCCCCACCCCCGGCCGCCCCGCCCCTGACCGGCGGGCTCGCCGACCGTCTGTTCGAGACGGCGGACCGGAGCCCCGCCCTGCCGATGCTCGCCCGCCGTCCCGACCCGGCCTCCGCCCGGTGGGAGGAGGTGACGGCCGTGGAGTTCCGCGACGAGGTGGTGGAACTCGCCAAGGGGCTGATCGCGTGCGGGATCGCGCCGGGCCACCGGGTGGCCGTGATGGCGCGCACCCGGTACGAGTGGACGGTGCTGGCGTACGCGCTGTGGTCGGTGGGCGCCGAGGTCGTCCCGATCCATCCGGCGTCGTCGCGGGACCAGGTGGAGTGGATCCTGCGGGACGCGGGCTGCGTGGCCGTGGTGGTCGAGGACGAGCAGGGCGTGATGACCGTCGGCTCGGTGTGCGCCTCGCTGCCGCTGCTGCGGCACGTCTGGCAGCTGGACGCGGGCGCGCTGCGGGAGCTGGTGGCGCGCGGCACGTACATCCCGCTGGCCACGGTCGACTCGATGCGCCGCATCGTGCTGCCGGACTCCACGGCCGTCATCGCCTACACCTCCGGCACCACCGGCCACGCCATGGGGTGCGCGCTGAGCCACCGCAACCTGGCCGCCCCCTGCGACACGCTGCTGGCCGGCTGGGGCCACACGGCCGCGCCGCCCGGCGAACAGGGCTCCGTCCTGGCCTTCCTGCCCTTCTCCCACGTGTACGGCCTGATGATCCAGGGCATGTGCGTGCGCGGCGGCCTGCTGATGGGGCACGAACCCGACCCGAGCGGAGAGGCCCTGACGTCGGCCCTGCGCACCTTCCGGCCGACGTACCTCTACGGCGTCCCGTCGATCTTCGAGAAGCTGTACAAGACGTTCCTGCGCACGGCCCAGCAGGCGGGCCGGGGCGGGCTGTTCGAGCGGGCCGCCGGCACGGCGCGGGACTTCGCCGCCGCCGTGGAGCGGCAGCGGCTGGGCAGCGGACCCGGGCCCGGCCTCGACCTGCGGCTGCAGCACGCCCTGTACGAGCGCACGGTCTACCGCAGGCTGCGCGAGGCGCTGGGCGGCCGGATCGTCCGGGCCACCTCGGGCGGCTCCACGCTCGACCGCGACCTGTCCCTGTTCTACGAGGGCATCGGCCTGTACGTGCACGACGGGTACGGCCTGACGGAGACCGGTGGGGGCGTGACCATGCAGCCGCTGGGCCGGGAGAAGTCCGGGACCGTAGGCCGGGCCCTGCCGGGCACGGAGATCCGGGTGGCCGGGGACGGGGAGATCCTGGTGCGCGGACCATCGGTGTTCCAGGGCTACCTGGGCGACGAGGCCGCGACGCGGGCCGCGCTGCGGGGCGGCTGGCTGGCCACCGGGGACCTGGGGCGGCTGGACTCCGACGGCTACCTGACGATCACCGGCCGCAAGAAGGACGTCATCGTCACGAGCGGCGGCACGAGCGTGGCCCCGGCGCTGCTGGAGCAGCGGCTGCGGATGCACCCGCTCATCCACCAGGCCGTGGTCGTCGGCGACGACCGGCCCTGCGTGGGGGCGCTGATCACCCTGGACCCGGAGTTCCTGGCGCACTGGCGGGCGGCGGTGGCGTGGCAGGGCGACGCCCCGCTGCGCGAGGCGCGGGAGGAGAACGCGCTGCGGGAGGAGGTCGCCCGGGCCGTGGCCGCGGCCAACAGCGCGGTGTCGCGCGGGGAGTCGATCCGTGTGTTCCGTGTCCTGCCGGAGCCGTTCGACGTGGCCAACGGGCTGCTGACGCCGTCGATGAAGCTGCGCCGGGACGAGATCGTGCGGCGTTACGCGGTCGAGATCGACGCGATGTACCGGTCCCGCGGGCGGCCCGGGCGGCCGGCTGCCGTGGCGGAGGACCCGGCGGTCTGGGACGACTCCGACAACGTGTTCCGGTGACGGGCGACCGGGGCGGACGGCAGGGGCGCCCGCCGGTCTCGACCGGCGGGCGCCCCTGCGGTGCACCCTGGGCTGCCGTGTGATCCGGACTGCCGGATCAACCGCCCACGTACCAGGTGAAGCCGCCGTTGGCGGCCGAGACGGCGAGCAGAATGCCGAAGACGACCAGGTCGACGATGCCGAGCGCGATACCGGCCTTCGCCATGCCCGCCCCGCCCTTGGCCGGTGCCTGCCGCATTCCGACGGCGCCCAGCACGATCGCGATCGGACCGAGAATCACGTTGAAGATGAACAGTCCGACGATTCCGCAGATCAGACTCGCGATGGCCAGACCGTTGGTGCGCGACCTGGCGGACGCGGCAGAGGAACTGCCGTAACTCGTCATCAGAATCTCCCGGTTTCGGGTCGGTGGACCAGCGCGCGTTCCACCGCGGAACGCGCTTGTGTGTTTCCCGTGAAAGCGGGTGCCCCTCAACTGGCGCCATAATCCGGGGAATTCGCGCGGCGGCCGCGTTTCCGGGAAATCCGGTGGGCCGAAATTCGGGAATATCAGATTCCGTTTCCCGTGTCCGCCGCCGCGCGCCCGGACGGCATTCCCGCCGGCGGCGTCTTCGCCCCGGATCCCGCCACCCGGCCGCGCCGCCCGCCCTAAAATTGCCCCGCCCCGCGCCGGAACCCGCGGGCGGGCGCTCGACGCTGCCCCGTGACGCACTGGGTGACGCACCCCTCACGCAGTGCTGCACGGCCCCCGGCGGCCGGACCCCTGTTCCGCATCGGCCCCGGCAGACGGGCGCGTAGGGTCCGCCAGCACGGGAACTAACAGACGAAGGGGACGCAAGAGGAAGGTCGACAGCCCTGCTGACGCCGGGCCGGGAAGGCGAGATGGCAACCGAGCCGCGTTGGGACAAGACACTGGCTTCCGAGGAGATCACGAGCCGCGTCGCCAGCTTCTCAGGTGAGCTGCACGACGTGACCGATGCGCGTCTGGTCGCGGAGGAGTTCCTCTTCGACCTGGCACGCGTGTCGGCGCCGTCCGCACCTGAGCACTGGGACGACATCCTGTTGGTCGTCACGGAACTGGCCGCGAACGCGGTCCAGTACGCACCGGGGCCCTTCCAGCTGCGGATGCGCAGGACCTTCGACGGCGTGCACGTGGTGATGCACGACACCAGCACCACCGAACCCGCGCCGCGGCCGTTCCACCCGAGCAGCGGCGGGGGCGGCATCGGCTGGCACCTGATCCACACGCTGTGCGACCAGGTGAGCGTCGTGACGAACGAGCGGGGCAAGGACATCCACGTCTTCCTGCCCTGGTGAGGCGGGGCGCCCCCACGCCGGAGCGGACGGCGGCCCCGGACGGGCGTGCCGCCGCCCTGGCGGGGCGACGGCGGCAGCCCGGCGGTCCGGCTCCGCGCTCAGCTCGCGGACGGCTCGCGCGGCGGGAGCCTGTGGTAATAGTCACCGACGGCCGTCAGGTACGCGGGGTCCATGGTCTCGCTGTCGGTCCGGAACCGGGGCGCGGCCTTGACCTCCCCCCGCGTGCAGGCCACCGTTATCCTCCGTTCCGCGGTGTCGATCCCCGTGACGACCCCGACCGGCACGAGGACGCTGCGGCCGAACACCCAGACGCCCGTGTCGACGACCAGGTGCCGCATGCCGTGGTGGTCGGCCTGCCGGTCCACGTGGCCGATCGTGCCGTCGTCGGCGACGACGGTGTAGCCCGTCAGGTCCCGCCCCTCGACGTGGCCACTGCCCGGCGCGTACGACCAGATTCTGTCGATGGGCACGCTGTTCCTTCCCTCCCGGTGGGTGACGAGTAGCGGACCGGACGGGGTCGGTCTGGGTCCCGCCCGGCTCCACAGCAGCCAAATACCCTCCTGGAGCAAGCGCATTCGGAGTACACCGCCGTACCGGCCGCCTTTCGGCGACGGCTCCGGGCGCGGCGCGCCGGCTCCGCCGCGGCGCCCGGGCCCGGGAGCGTCCGCCGCGCGCCGGACGGGCGCGGGCGACCGTGCCGGGGCGGTCGCCCCGGGCACCGGGTTCCCGCCTCCGACAGGCGGTCCCGGCCGTGGCCGAAACTTGCTCGTGTACCCCGCTCGAGCCGGGGCATGCACGCCTCACGCCACTTCCTTCCCCGGGACCGGGAGGCCGGCGCCACGCTTTGTTCCACACCCGGCACGTGGGTTAGCCTGCGGCGTATTTCTCATCGCGCAGTTCCGTGAACTGCGGAAATGCAGACATGACGCGCCGGGCCGCACAGCAGCCCGGAGGGGTGCCGAGTTCTCGGTCGCGAGGACTCCTGGGGAGCGGAACGAGGGTGCGCATGACCAGCGACAGCACCGGGGTCACCGAGGCGGTCCCGGCGGACCAGGAGTTGCGCAGACTCCTGGCGGGCCTGACGGCCGTCCGGGACGGAGACTTCGGCACACGCCTGCCGGACGACGCCGACGGACTCATGGGCGACATCGCCAAGGTCTTCAACGGCATGGTGGACCAGTTGTCGGTCTTCACCTCCGAGGTCACCCGGGTCGCCCGCGAGGTCGGCACCGAGGGGACGCTCGGCGGGCAGGCCCAGGTGCCGGGGGTCTCGGGCACCTGGGCGGACCTGACCGACTCGGTCAACGCCATGGCGGGCAACCTGACCACACAGGTCCGGGACATCGCCCAGGTCGCCACGGCAGTGGCCAAGGGCGACCTGTCGCAGAAGATCGACGTGCCCGCCCGCGGCGAGATCCTGCAGCTGAAGGAGACCGTCAACACGATGGTCGACCAGCTGTCCGCCTTCGCCGACGAGGTCACCCGCGTCGCCCGCGAGGTCGGCAGCGAGGGACGGCTCGGCGGCCAGGCACAGGTACCGGGGGTCGCCGGTGTCTGGCGCGATCTGACCGACTCGGTGAACCACATGGCCGGCAACCTCACCGGCCAGGTCCGCTCGATCGCGCAGGTGACGACGGCCGTGGCGCAGGGCGACCTGTCGCAGAAGATCACCGTCGACGCGCGCGGCGAGATCCTGGAACTGAAGAACACCATCAACACGATGGTCGACCAGCTCTCCGCCTTCGCCGACGAGGTCACCCGCGTCGCCCGCGAGGTCGGCACCGAGGGCCGCCTCGGCGGCCAGGCGGACGTGAAGGGCGTCAAGGGCACCTGGCGCGATCTGACCGACTCCGTGAACTTCATGGCCGGCAACCTCACCGGCCAGGTCCGCAACATCGCGCTGGTGGCGACCGCCGTCGCCAAGGGCGACCTGTCGCAGAAGATCACCGTCGACGCGCGCGGCGAGATCCTGGAACTGAAGAACACCATCAACACGATGGTCGACCAGCTCTCCGCCTTCGCCGACGAGGTCACCCGCGTCGCCCGCGAGGTCGGCACCGAGGGCCGCCTCGGCGGCCAGGCCCAGGTGCGGGGGGTCTCGGGCACCTGGAAGGACCTCACCGACAACGTCAACGTGATGGCGTCGAACCTGACCGGGCAGGTCCGCTCCATCGCCCAGGTCGCCACCGCCGTGGCGCGCGGCGACCTCTCCAGCCGGATCACGGTCGAGGCCAAGGGCGAGGTCGCGGCGCTGGCCGAGGTCATCAACACGATGGTCGACACGCTGTCGGCCTTCGCCGACGAGGTCACCCGCGTCGCCCGCGAGGTCGGCACCGAGGGCCGCCTCGGCGGCCAGGCGCACGTGCCGAACGTGGCGGGCACGTGGAAGGACCTGACCGACAACGTCAACTCCATGGCCAACAACCTCACCGGCCAGGTGCGCAACATCGCGCTGGTGACGACCGCCGTGGCCCGCGGTGACCTGTCCAAGAAGATCGACGTCGACGCCCGGGGCGAGATCCTCGAACTCAAGACGACGATCAACACGATGGTCGACCAGCTCTCCGCCTTCGCCGACGAGGTCACCCGCGTCGCCCGCGAGGTCGGCACCGAGGGCCGCCTCGGCGGCCAGGCCGAGGTGGAGGGCGTCTCGGGCACCTGGAAGCGCCTGACGGAGAACGTCAACGAGCTGGCCGGCAACCTGACCCGGCAGGTGCGCGCGATCGCGGAGGTCGCGAGCGCCGTCGCCGAGGGCGACCTGACCCGCTCCATCACCGTGGAGGCGTCCGGCGAGGTCGCCGAGCTCAAGGACAACATCAACTCGATGGTGGAGTCCCTGCGCGAGACCACCCGGGCCAACCAGGAACAGGACTGGCTCAAGACCAACCTCGCCCGCATCTCCGGCCTGATGCAGGGCCACCGCGACCTGCCCGTGGTCGCGGAGCTGATCATGGACGAGCTGGTCCCGCTGGTGGCGGCCCAGTACGGCGCGTTCTACCTGGCCGAGGACGGCGACAAGGGACCCGAGCTCCGGCTCGTCGGCTCCTACGGCTACCCCGACGACAGCAGCCGGCCCACCCGCATCGCCTTCGGCCGCACCCTGGTCGGCCAGGCCGCGCGCAGCCAGCGGGCCATCGCGGTGGACGACCTGCCGCCGGACTACGTGACCATCTCCTCCGGGCTCGGCCAGGTGGTGCCGACCGCCCTGGTGCTGCTGCCCATCGTGGTGGAGGGGCAGGTCCTCGGTGTGATCGAACTGGCGTCGGTGACCCCGTTCACGCAGACCCACCGGGACTTCCTGGACCAGCTGATGGAGACCATCGGCGTCAACGTCAACACCATCGTGGCCAACGCGCGCACCGACGAGCTGCTGGCCGAGTCGCAGCGGCTGACCGCGGAGCTGCAGGCCCGCTCCGCGGAGCTCCAGGTGCAGCAGGAGGAGCTCCAGCGCTCCAACGCCGAGCTGGAGGAGAAGGCCTCGCTGCTGGTCGCGCAGAACCGGGACATCGAGGCGAAGAACCTGCAGATCGAGCAGGCGCGCCAGGAACTGGAGGCCCGCGCCCAGCAGCTGTCGCTCGCCTCGAAGTACAAGTCGGAGTTCCTGGCGAACATGAGCCACGAGCTGCGCACCCCGCTCAACAGCCTGCTGATCCTCGCGCAGTTGCTCGCCCAGAACCCGTCGCGCAACCTCACCCCGAAGCAGGTCGAGTACGCGCAGATCATCCACTCCGCGGGATCGGACCTGCTGCAGCTGATCAACGACATCCTCGACCTGTCGAAGGTCGAGGCCGGCAAGATGGACGTCACCCCCGAGCGGGTCGCGCTGCGGCAGCTCATCGAGTACGTCGAGGCCACCTTCCGGCCCATGACGATGCAGAAGGGCCTGGAGTTCACGGTGGCCACCGCGCCCGGGGCGCCGGCCGACCTGCTCACCGACGACTCCCGGCTGCGGCAGGTGCTGCGCAACCTGCTGTCGAACGCGGTGAAGTTCACCGAGCGGGGCAACGTGGAGCTGCGGGTGGAGCCCGCGCAGGACGGCGAGGTTCCCGAGGGCGTCATCCGCGGCAGCACCGTGGTCGCCTTCCGGGTGAAGGACACGGGCATCGGCATCCCCGAGCAGCACCTGGAGACGATCTTCGGGGCCTTCCAGCAGGCCGACGGCACCACCAGCCGCAAGTACGGCGGCACCGGCCTCGGGCTGTCCATCACCCGGGAGATCGCCCATCTGCTCGGCGGCGCCGTCACGGTCGACAGCACGCCGGGCCAGGGCAGCACCTTCACGCTGTTCCTGCCGGTCGCCCGGCCCGACTTCGAGGAACTGATCAGCCGCACCCGCGCCCCCGAGCGGATCGCCGCCGACCCGCTCCCCGACGAGGTGCCCCGCCTGCTGCCGGCCGCGGAGTCCGGCACCGGTGAGCGTCCCCGGCGGCTGCTGGTCGTCGAGGAACGGCCGCGCGGTCTGCTGACCCTGGTCGCGGAGAGCGTGGTCACCGACCTGGCGCACGGCCGGGACGACGGCTCCGCCCGTCCCGCGGTCGACATCATCACCGCCGTCGGCGCCCAGGAGGCGGCCGGTGCGCTGGCCTCCGAGCCGTGCCACTGCGTGGTCCTGGAGCTGGGCATGCCGGACGCGGAGGCGTCCCGGTTCCTGGACGCCCTGCGGGGCGACTCCGCCCTGGCCAGCGTCCCGGTGCTGGTGCACAGCGGTCACCGCACCGACCTGGCGCTGGAGGAGTCGCTGCGCTCCCGCGCGGAGGGCGGGGCGCTGGAGTTCCTCTCCAGCCTCGACGAGCTGCGCGAGCGCATCGCCCTGCACCTGTCGGCGGAGGAGCCCGGCGACGTGCTCTCCCTGGTCCGCCCGGACGAGCCGCAGCGCCTGGTCCCGCAGCCGGTGGACGACTCGCTCGCCGGCCGCACGGTGCTCGTCGTCGACGACGACGCCCGCAACCTCTTCGCGCTCAGCGGCATCCTGGAGCTGCACGGCTTCCGGGTGCTGCACGCGGAGAACGGCCGCAAGGGCATCGAGACGCTGACGAACAACCCGGACATCGCGCTCGTCCTGATGGACGTGATGATGCCGGAGATGGACGGCTACACCGCGACGGCCGAGATCCGCAAGATGCCGCAGTACGCCGAACTGCCCATCATCGCCGTGACTGCGAAGGCGATGCCGGGGGACAGGGAGAAGAGCATCGCGTCGGGCGCCAGCGACTACGTCACCAAGCCGGTCGACACACAGGACCTGATCGCCTGCGTCCGGCGCTGGCTGCCCGCATGAGCACGCCCGCGCCGTCCGCCGGCCGCACCGGCCGGGCGGGCGGCGCACGGCGCCCCACGTCCGCTGTCCCAGGGCCCTCCAGCCGAGGAGCATTCCCACTGTGAGCAACCCCGAGCACCCGCGCGAACCGGACCACGGTGAGTCGCAGCTCGACTCCACCGGCCCCCAGGCCGGTGAGCCGCGGCTCGACCTCGCCACCGAGGAACCCGGCGACGCGCTGGCGTCCGCCTACGCGGCGTTCGCCTCCGCCACCGACCTGCCGCGCGCGGACCTCGGAGGCGTCTCCCCCGCCTCCCCCGTCGGCAGACTGGCGGCCACGGTGGAGCGGCTCAGCCGTGAGGTGCGGGCGGCTCAGGCGGAGGCCGAGGGGCGCGCTCTCATAGAACTCGCCAAGGGCATCCTCGTCGAGCGCCTCCAGTGCGGTCCGGCGCAGGCCGCCCGCCAGCTCGCCGAGCTGACCGAGCAGGCCGGCATCACGCCCCTGGAGTTCGCGGTCGAGGTCATCAACCAGGCCGCCCGGGACAGGATGTCCGAGGTGACCGACGCGTTCCTCGCGGCCACCAAGGCCGCCGAGGAGGCGGAGGCCGCGGAGCTGGAGTCGGCGGCCGTGCGCCTGCGCGCGGCCGAGAGCGGCGCGCTGGCCGCCAACGACACCCAGGCCGTCGCCGACTCCCTGCTGGAGCAGGCGCTGCGCCCGCTCGGCGCGGTGGCGGTGGCCATCTGGGCCGCCGGGTCGGACGGCTCGCTGACCCTGGCGGGCAGCGCCGGGTTCTCCCCGGCCGAGGCCGCGCGCTGGCACTACGTACCGCCGGACGTGGCGACGGTGGCGCGCCGGGGCCTGACCGAACGGGCCGGGCAGTGGATCACGTCGCTGGAGAGCACCGGGCTGCCCAGCATCGGCCGGCACCTCCACCCGGAGGGCGGCCGGGCGGCCGTGCCCGCCGGCACCGGGGGGCGCCTGCACGGCGTGCTGGAGATCGTCTGGCCCACACCGCTGGAGCCCCAGCCGCCGCAGATCGTCCGGCAGGTGGAGGCCCTGGCCGAGCTGTGCGCCCACACCCTGGAGTCGTACACGCTGCCGCCCGGGGCCTCCCACGAGCCGCGCATCCTGCCGGACGCCGCCGAGCTGATGGACCTGGCCGACGGGCTGCACGACCCCGCCCTGGTCCTCGTCCCGCACCTGGACGCCGGCGGGAACCTGGTGGACTTCCGCATCCAGCACGTCAACAACCGGTTCCTGGACCCCGCCGGGCGGCCGCGCGCGGTCGTCAACGGCGCGCTGCTGCTGGAGGCCTTCCCGATGGCCGCCGGCGACAGCGAGCTGTTCCAGAGCGTGGAGCGGGTGTACGCCACCGGTGAGCCGTTCCGGGCGCAGCGCATGCAGCTGACGGCGCTGGTGGGCCAGGTGCCGCTCTCGGCGGTCGCGGACATCAGCATCAGCCGGCACGGTGCGGGCGTCCTGCTGATCTGGCGCATCGAGGACGAGACGGCGCGGCTGGCCAGTCTGCTGCAGCACGCCCAGCGCCTCGGCCGGATCGGCGGTTTCGAGGAGAACCTGCTGACCGGGGAGATCACCTGGAACGGGCAGCTGTTCGACCTCTACGGGCGTCCGCAGTCCAGTACGCCGGTCCCCCTGGAGGAGCTGCCCGCGCACGCCCACCCGGACGACGCCGCCACCATCCGGCGCTTCCTGCGCACGCTGCTGCACCACCGGCGGCCGGCGTCCGCGGCGTTCCGGCTGCAGCGGCCCGACGGGGTGACCCGGCACATCCGCGTGGTGGCCGAGCCGGTCCTGGACACCGACGACCGGCTGCTCGTGATCCGCGGGGCCTACCAGGACATCTCCGCCCAGCACTGGACCGAGGTGGCGCTCGCGGCGACCCGGGACCAGCTGGCGCACACCGAGCAGCACGCCACCGAACGCGACCGGCTGGCCCTGCAGCTGCAGCACGCCATCATGCCGCCCACCCAGGCGCCGTTGCAGGTGCCCGGCCTGAGCGTGGCCGTCCGCTACCGGCCCGCGGAGGCCGAGCAACTGGTGGGCGGCGACTGGTACGACGCCGTCGTGCTGCCGTCCCGCATGGTCCTGCTGTGCGTGGGCGACGTGGCCGGCCACGGCATCGAGGCCGCGACCAGCATGGTGGTGCTCCGCAACGCGCTGCGCGGCCTGGCCGTCACCGGCGCCGGTCCCGGACAGCTGCTGTCGTGGCTGAACATCGTGGCGCACCACCTGACGGGCGCGGTCACGGCGACGGCGGTGTGCGCCCTGTACGACCCGGAGCGGCGCACGCTGCGCTGGGCCCGGGCGGGGCACCTGCCGCCCGTCCTGGTCCGCGACGCCGGGGCGGCCCCCCTGCCGCTCGTGAAGGGCCTGCTGCTGGGCGCGCTGCCCGAGGTGGTGTACGAGGAGGCCGAGGTGCAGCTGTCCACGCAGGACATCCTGCTGATGTACACCGACGGCCTGATCGAGCGCCGCGACCGCTCGGTGGAGGAGTCCCTGACGCACCTGCTGACGACCGTGGCCACGGCGCCCAGCGGTCTGGACCAGCAGCTCGACCGGCTGCTCACCCACAGCCGGTCGGACACGGACGACGACACCTGCATCGTGGGCATCCAGGTCGGGTGACACGGCGCGCACCGGTGCGCGAGGCACGGGTGTGAGAGGAGGGACGCGGGATGCGGTGCCGTGCCATGCATGAAGGAGCCGTTCGGGGGTAATCGCGGCTGCGCGGTGAGACACGGCCCGCACGTGAGGGGGAGAGCATGGGATCCGGCAGCCGGGAACGGTGCCGCCGACCCGTGGCGGAGAGACTCCCCCGCACGTCGGTGCCGATGAGATGTTGATCACCGCGCACGTCCGTGTGCGGAGGGCGTCACCGCCGTACACAGGGGTAACCAGCCCTGGCCGTCAGCTCTTGTGGGAGGTACTCGTGCCCATTGCCCAGAACCCTCTTTCCGTCGAGGTGTCCCTGCCCCGCGACGATGTCGCGCTGCTCAAGGTGGAGGGGTACCTGGACGTCGACACCGCGACGGAGTTCCAGCACCACCTGGCGAACCAGCTCCACCACGGCAGGCGGCACTTCCTGCTGGACCTGACGGCGGTGCCGTTCATGGACTCGTCCGGCATGAACATCATCCTGCGCGTGTACCAGGAGGCCCGCGAGCTGCCGGGCAGCGTGCACATCATCTCCCCCACCCCGGCCGTCCAGCGCATCCTGGACCTGACCGGCGTGAGCATCACGGTGCCGATATCGCAGAGCGTCGAGGAGGCCCTCGCGCGCGTCGACGCGCAGCCGGCCGTCCGCGAGGAGCCCGAGTCCTGAGCGGTGGCCCACCGGCCGCGTACCGCACTGCCGTTCGCCCCGTCGCACGCACGTCGCAGCGGCGACCGGACGGGCCGCAGCCCGACCGGGCCGCTTGTGCGGGACGAGGTGTCGGGCGAGATCGGCCCATGGCTAGAGTGGTCGCCCGGCAGGAGTCACATCGCCGTCTCGTTGCCTCCAGCGGGTTCGGTGCGACGCAACGACGATGATGAGGAGAGAAGCAGGTGCCGGAGCACGAAGCGGAGGGCCAGCCCGCCACGCCGACCCAGGACGTCAGGGACTTCCTGCGGCGCCGCCGGGAGCAGATCGCCCAGCGGTGGGCGGACGAGCCCTTGTTCCGCACCGTGTTCACCGTCTCGCGCGACGAGGCGGTGGAGGCGGGCAGGGTCGTGGTCGACGCGCTGGCCGAAGTGGCGGCCGCGGGCCGGGTGGAGGATCCGGACGCCGCCGGGTTCTCCGGGGTGCGCGAGCAACTGGGCCGGATGAGCGCGGCCCGCGCCCGGGCCGGGCTGTCCACCACGCAGGTGTCCGCGGAGCTGGCCGCGCTGCGGCCCCCGGTCGACAACCTCCTGGTCGCCGACCTGGAGCAGGCGCCGGCCGAGCGGCTGCGGGCGTGCTCGACCGCCCTGACGGCGCTGCTGGGCACCCTGCGGCTGGTGGCCATGCAGACCGCCCTGAGCGAGAACCAGGCCCTCATCGACCGGCAGCGCCTGCAACTGCTGGAGGTGGCCACGCCCGTCATCCAGCTGTGGGACGGCGTCGTCGCCGTGCCGCTGATCGGGACCCTCGACAGCGCCCGCAGCCAGGTCGTGATGGAGACGCTGCTGAACGCCGTCGTCGACCAGCACGCCCGCTTCGCGATCCTCGACATCACCGGGGTGCCCACCGTCGACTCGCTGGTCGCCCAGCACCTGATGAAGACGGTCGCGGCGGCCCGGCTGATGGGCGCGGAGTGCATCGTCTCCGGCATCCGTCCGGCCATCGCGCAGACCATCGTCCACCTCGGCCTGGACCTGGACGTCCTGACCCGGGCGAGCCTCGCCGACGCGCTGGCGTACGCGCTGCACCAGCTCGGCGCGGACATCGTGAGCGCCACGCCGGGCGGTGCGGGGCAGCGGTGAGCGACGCGTTCCCCGTCCCCGTCCCCGGCCACGTGCCGGTCCTCCGGCTCGGCGACGTCCTGCTGGTCACCCTGCAGGGAGACCTGCACGACAGCACGGCGCAACAGCTCCAGCAGGACCTCGCCGAGACCATTTCCCGCACGGGGGTGCGCGGCGTCCTCCTCGACATCTCCGGCGTGGAGATCGTGGACTCCTTCCTCGGCCGGGTGCTGGCCGAGATCGCGGCGCAGGCCGGCCTGCTGGCCGCGCGCACCGTGGTGGCCGGCATGCGGCCGGCGGTCGCCATCACCCTGGTGGAGCTGGGTCTGACGCTGCCCGGTCTGCGCACGGCACTGAGTACCGAGGCGGCCATGGAGCTCCTCACGCAGCACACCCCCCAGTCCCGCTCCGGCGGCACGCGCCAGGAGAGTCCGTGATGCACACCGCCGCGGGTGTCGACGCCTGCCTGCCCATCCGGTCCGACATGGACCTGGTGTGGGTGCGCCAGCACGTACGGCAGGCCGCCGCCCGGCTCGGCTTCGGTCTGGTGGACCAGACCAAGCTCGTCACCGCGGCCAGCGAGCTGGCCCGCAACACCCTCGTGCACGGCGGGGGCGGACAGATGGAGGCCGCGCACGTCACCCGGGGGGCCACGCACGGCCTCCGGCTGACCTTCACCGACCAGGGGCCCGGCATCCCGGACCTGGACCGCGCGCTCACCGACGGCTACACCTCCGGCGACGGTCTGGGGATGGGCCTGGGCGGCGCGCGGCGCCTGGTGCACGACTTCGCCGTCGAGAGCACTCCGGGAGCCGGCACCACCGTGCGGGCGACGTCGTGGGTGGCGGTGCCGCGTCCGCGCGAGGAGGCCTGATGCCGCGTGTGTGGGACGTCCCGGTCCACGACTCGACCCGGGTGCGCGACGTCCGGGTGGCCGCGGAGGCCGCGGCCACCCTGGCCGGGCTCGACGACCGGCGCTGCGCCGCCGCCGCGCTGGTCGCGACCGAGCTGGCCACCAACCTCCTGAAGCACGCGGCGGGCGGCCAGGTCCTCATCGACGTCGTGGTCCCGGCCGTCCTCGGGCCGGGCCGGGACGACGCCCGGGTCGTGCAGGTCGCCGCGCTCGACCACGGGCCGGGCATCCCCGACGTCCCCGCCGCGCTGCGCGACGGCTTCACCACGACCCGCTCGCTCGGCGCGGGTCTGGGCACGTGCCTGCGTCTCGCCGACGACTTCGACCTGTACAGCGCGCCGGGCCGGGGGACGGTGGCGGTGGCCCGGGTCGGCGGCGTGCGCGCCGACGGGGTCCCCGTGGCCGCACCGTACGGCCAGACGCCGGGCGGGGACGCGCAGGACCCCGGCGCCGCGGGCGTCCGGGCGGGCGGCGTGAACATCCCCTTCGCGGGAGCCGAGTACTCGGGCGACGCCTGGACGTGCGTCCGGACGGACGGCCGGATGACGCTGATGCTGGCCGACGGTCTGGGACACGGTCCGGAGGCGGCGCGCGCCTCGACCACCGCCGTGGAGGCCCTGCGCGAGGCCGCCCACCTGACGCCCGCCGAGGCGCTGCGGCGGCTGCACGGGGCGCTCGGCGGCACGCGGGGCGCGGCCGTCGCCGTGGCCCAGCTCGACACCCGTGCCGAGCGGCTGCGGTTCGCGGGGATAGGGAACGTCGGGGCCCGGCTGCGCGAGGGCGGCACCTGGCGGTCGCTGCTGTCCCGGCCCGGCATCGTCGGCGTCCACCGGCCCGGCACGCTGCGCGAGGAGGACCTCGCCTGGGGCGCGGACCGGCTGCTGATCCTGCACACCGACGGGCTGCCCAGCCGGTGGATCCCGCCGTCGGACCCCGGTCTGCTCGCCTCCGACCCGGCCGTGACGGCCGCGGTGACGATACGCGACGCCAGCAGTCCCGCCCGCCCGGTGCGGGACGACACAGCCGTGGCCGTGCTGACCCCGACCCCGCCGGACCGCCCATGAAGCGCACTTGGCAGATCTCCACCGTCACCGACGCGGCGCAGGCCCGCATCGCCCTGGCGCGCCTGGCCGCCGCGTACGGCGTGCCCGCCGTCGAGCGCAGCCGCCTGGCCGTCACGCTCAGCGCCCACCTGCGCCAGTGCCTGACCAAGGGCGGCACCTGGCGGCTCGCCCTCACGGCGGTCGGCGCGCCCGGCGAGGAGGGCCGGCTGCGCGTCGTGGTGACCCCCGCGCCGGAGGCGTGCGCCGCCGGTGAGCCGCCCTGGGAGCTCACGGTGGCCTGCCCCGAGACGGGCGAGGTGCCCGAGCCGGGCGCCGGGGCGGAGGACGCCGAGGCACTGGCGGAGGCGCTGCTGGGCGCCGACGAGGACACGGCCGTGGTGCTGGACAAGCTCACCGAGCAGGAGGAGCTGGTCGCCTTCCACCGGGAGGAGCTGCACCAGACCAACCAGGGCGTGCTGGCCCTGCACGCCGATCTGGACGCGGCGGGGCGGGCCCAGCGGGAGGCGTTCGCCGCCGAGCGGCGGGCCCGCACCGAGGCGGAGAACGCCCGCCGCCGGCTGACGTTCCTCGCGGACGCGAGCGCGGTGCTGACGGCGTCGCTGAACCACGACGAGATCGTGCGCCGCCTGCCGGACCTGCTGGTGCCGGAGTACGCGCGCAGCGTCGACGTGTGGCTGTTCGAGAGCGACGACGACCGGTACCGGCCCACGCCCCACCCGGCCGCGGCCGTGATCGCGGCCCGCACCGGGCGGCCGCAGTACGCCGCCGACCACCCCGGCGGCCTGCCCGGCGTGGACGACCAGCCGCCGTCGGCGCTCGATCCCGGCCGGCCCCTGCTGTGCGTGCCGCTGCCGACACGGCGCGCGCCGCTGGGGGTGCTGACGCTGTCCCCGCCCGGTGAGCGCTGGGACCCGGACGACGCCGTGATGCTGATCGAGCTCACCCGCCGGGCCAGCATCGCCATAGACAACGCCCGGCGCTTCGAGCACAACCGCGACATCGCCGAGACGCTCCAGCGCGCCCTGCTCACGGACCTGCCCGCCACCCCGGGACTGCGGCTGGCCGCGCGCTACCTGCCGGCCACCCACGGGCTGAACATCGGCGGTGACTGGTACGACGCCTTCCGCCAGCCGGACGGCAGCCTGATCACCGTGGTCGGCGACGTGACGGGGCACGGACTGCACGCGGCCGTGATGATGAGCCAGCTGCGCACCGCGCTGCGCGCGTACGCCGTGGACGGCGGCAGCCCGGGGCGGCTGCTGACCCGGCTGCACATGTTCCTGCACCATCTGCAGCCGGATCTGTACGCCACGGCGGTCATCGCCCGCTTCCATCCCGACGACCCCACCCTGACGTGGGCGGCGGCGGGTCATCCGCCGCCGGTGCTGCGCACCGCCGACGGCCGGGTGCAGACCCTGGACGCCAAGCCCGGCGCGATGCTGGGCATTCCGCTGACGCAGGAGATCGCCGACCACACGGTGCGGCTGTCGCCGGGCTCGACGCTGGCCCTGTACACGGACGGGCTGGTGGAGCGGCGGGCCCTCGGGATAGACCCGGGCATCGAGCGGCTGGCGTCGGCGCTCGGCGCGTTCGGCCCGGCAGAGCTCGACGCGGACCTGGAGGACGCGGCGGACCGGATCCTGCATCCCCTGCTGAGCGACTCCCAACGCGACGACGACGTCTGCCTGCTGCTGTGTCACCTGCACGGCGGGCCGGGCGCGGAGGCCGGGCAGCCGTCCTGAGCAGGGCCGCGGGCCGTCCCGCCCGCGGTCGCGGCGCGCCGCCGCCGGTGCGCCGCGGGCACCGGCGGGGCATGGTGGGGATCGACGCGTTCGTCCGCCTGCCCTGTCCGGCTGGCGCCCCGGCCGGGTACCCGGTGGGATCAAGGTGGGTTCGAAGGGGTGCGAACCCGCGATCCAGGGGCAGGCGAAAGGCGTTGAGGCAGACCGCCTGGAGCCGCAGAAAGGGATGAACACCGTGACACGACCCAGGATCCTGGTGGTTGGCGCAGGCTTCGCCGGCGTGGAGTGCGTCCGCCGCCTGGAACGCAAGCTGTCCCCCGACGAGGCCGACGTCACGCTGGTGACGCCGTTCGCCTACCAGCTCTACCTGCCGCTGCTGCCCCAGGTCGCCTCCGGCGTGCTGACGCCGCAGTCGATCGCCGTGTCCCTGCGCCGCAGCAAGAAGTACCGCACCCGGATCATCCCGGGCGGGGCGATCGGCGTGGACCTGAAGGCGAAGGTCTGCGTCATCCGCACCATCACCGACAAGATCGTCAACGAGCCGTACGACTACATCGTGCTGGCTCCCGGCAGCGTCACCCGCACCTTCGACATCCCGGGCCTGACGGACCACGCCTTCGGGATGAAGACGCTCGCCGAGGCCGCCTACATCCGCGACCACGTCATCGCCCAGCTCGACCTCGCCGACGCCAGCCAGGACCCGGCCGAACGGGCCTCCCGGCTGCAGTTCGTGGTGGTCGGCGGCGGTTACGCGGGCACGGAGACCGCGGCCTGCCTGCAGCGCCTGACGCACGCGGCCGTCCGGCGGTACCCGCGGCTGGACCCGGGCCTGATCAAGTGGCACCTCATCGACATCGCGCCGAAGCTGATGCCCGAGCTGGGCGAGAAGCTCGGCGGCAGCGCCCAGGAGATCCTGCGCCGGCGCGGCATCGAGATCTCGCTCGGCGTCTCGATCGCCAAGGCCGGTCCCGAGGAGGTCACCTTCACCGACGGCCGGGTGATCCCGACCCGCACGCTGATCTGGACCGCCGGGGTCGTCGCCAGCCCGCTCATCGCCACGCTCGGCGCGGAGACCGTCAAGGGGCGGCTCGCCGTCACCGCCGAGATGTGCCTGCCGGGCCACGACGGGGTGTTCGCCCTCGGCGACTCGGCCGCCGTGCCCGACCTGGCCAAGGGCCAGGAGGGGGCGGTGTGCCCGCCCACCGCCCAGCACGCCCTGCGGCAGGGCAGGCACGTCGCCGACAACGTCATCGCGACGCTGCGCGGCCGGTCGATGCAGCCCTACCGGCACAAGGACCTCGGTCTCGTCGTGGACCTCGGCGGCAAGGACGCGGTGTCCAAGCCGCTCGGCGTGGAGCTGCGGGGCCTGCCCGCCCAGGCGGTGGCGCGCGGCTACCACTGGTCGGCGCTGCGCACCAACGTCGCCAAGGCGCGGGTGATGACGAACTGGCTGCTGAACGCGGTCGCCGGCGACGACTTCGTGCGGACGGGCTTCCAGGCCCGCAAGCCCGCCAAGCTGAAGGACTTCGAGTACACCGACGCGTACCTGAGGCCGGAGCAGGTGCGGGCGCACGTCGCGGGCACCGAACGGCTGGACTGAACAACGCGGCACACCGCGCTCCGGTCCCCGGCGGGCCGTGCCGGGGCCGGAGCGCGCGTGCGGCGGGAGAGACGACGGCGTGAGGGAAGCGGGACGCCCGGTGCGGACACGACTGCGGGACCGTGTCGCGGCGTCCGATCCGGGGCTGCTGCGGCTGACGGCGGGACTGCGCACGGTGGGCGCGATCGCGTCCGCCCTGGCCGTGCTCGCCGTGCTGGGGGCCGACGTCACCCATCTGGTGGCGGGGGCCATGGCGGCGATGGCGGCCACCTTCGCGATCCGGGAGAAGCAGCGCGCCGCGCAGGCCGTGACGCTGGCGCTGGGGCTGCCGGTGGCGCTGGCCTCCGTGTCCCTGGGCGCGCTGCTGCACACCCGGGTCGTGGCCGGCGACGTCTTCTTCGTCGTCCTGATCTTCTGCGCGGTGTACGGCCGCCGGTTCGGCGACCGCGGCACCGCCCTCGGGCTGATCGGCTTCCAGGTCTACTTCCTGTCCCTGTTCGTCGGCGCCACGCCCGCGGAGCTGCCGGCGCTGTGCGGGGCGATCACGGTGGCGTTCGCGTGCAGCGCCGTGGTGCGTTTCGCCGTGGTGCCGGTGACGCCGGCCGGTGTGCTGGAGCGGCTGCGGCAGGCCTTCCGCGCCCGGCTGGCCCGGCTGGTGACCGCGCAGCTCGCCCTGCTGGACGCCGTCGGGCCGGAGGAGGCGGACCGGGCGCTGCGCGACGTACGCGAGGGCACGGCGCGGCTGCACGAGACGGCGCTGATGATCCAGGGCCGGCTGGAGGAGGGCACGCCCGACGCGTCCGTCGCGCGGCTCGTGCAGCGGCGCGTCGCGGACGCCGAGATCGCCGCCGAGCGGCTGGGCCTGCTGCTGCTGTCGGCGCGCGGCGCCGAGCGGGCGGACACCCTGGCCCTGCACCTGCCGGGCGCGCCGGCCCCGCCCGCGGACCGGCCGCCCGCCCCGGACGCGGCGATCGCGACGCTGCGCCGCGACCTGATGGCGCTGCGCACGCTGGTGACGCACACCGGGACCTCCGGCACCGCGCTGTCCCACGTGCGCAACCGGCTGCTCGGGTACCGCGACGAGGAGCGCCTGCCGTCCGGCCCGCCCGCCGTCCAGGACGTGTTCCGGGGCATCGGCGAGGCCGCCCGCGCCGTGCTCGGGCTGCGCGTCGCGCTGGACGGCCCGCAGGACGAGTCGGACGACTCTCCGGCCACGGCCCGCTCCCGGGAGGAGATGGACGCCGAGGACGCCGCCATCGACGCCGGTGAGGAGGGCGCGGACGAGGCGGAGCGGACGGGGCTGCGGCGGCCCACCACGCGCGCGGCCGTGCAGGTCGCCGTGGGGTCGACGCTGGCGATCGTCGGCGGGGAGCTGCTGTCCGCGCAGCGCTGGTACTGGGCGGTGCTGACGTGCTGGATCGTGTTCCTCAACACCGCCTCGACCGGCGAGATCCTGGTCAAGGGCTACCGGCGGCTGCTCGGCACGGTCTTCGGCGTGGTGGCCGGGATCGTGCTGGCGGGCCTGGTCGGCCGGCACACCTGGACGGCGTTCGCGCTGGTGCTGGTGCTGATCTTCGCCATGTTCTACGTCGCGCCGCTGTCCTACACGCTGATGTCGTTCTTCGTCACCGCGATGCTGGGGCTGCTGTACACGCTGCTGCACACCTACAGCCTCGACGTGCTCGTGCTGCGCGTGGAGGAGACGGCGCTGGGCGCGGCGTGCGGTGTGGTCGCGGCGGCGCTGGTCCTGCCGGTGCGCACCGACCGCCGCACGAACGAGCTGCTGGGCACTGTGCTGGACCGGCTCGCCGACGTCACGGAGGGCGCCGTCGGGCAGCTCAGCGGCGGCCCGTCGGACGACCTGCTGGACAAGGCGCGCGAGCTGGACAAGGCGCTGGGCGACCTGCGCGCGGCCGTCCAGCCGCTCACCCACCCGGTCACGCCGCTGCGGGCCCGGCGCAGCACGGCCCAGTACGTCGTGGCGCTGCTGGAGACCTGCGCCTACCACGCGCGGTCCCTGGCGGCGACGGCCGAGCTGCTGCCCACCCATCCCTCGATCGCGGCCGATCCCCGGCTGCGCGGGGCGGCGCGGCGCACGGTGGTCAACATCGAGGCGATCGCGGCGCGGGTCCGGGCCGTGGACGACGGGGCCGCGGCGCGTGACGGGCGGGACGCCGCAGGCGTCGCCGCCGTGGTCGGGACGGGCCCGTCGATCGCCTCGCTGCTGGGGCCGGGCGGGGGCACGGCACGCTACGGCCGGGTCACCGACCGGGTGCTGCGGCACCTGGAGCGCCTGGACGAGGCGGTGGTGGGCCTCGCCCGGCCGCTGGAGGTGCCGGTGGCGGCGCCGTCGAGATGACGCCCGGCGCGGGCCCCGGCGGGCACGCCGACGAACCGGCGTACGGCGACCGGTGGCCGCGCGCCGGTCAGAAGTCGGTCGGCAGGCCGCTGACCTCGGCGATGCCCCGCAGCTCCTCGTTCTGGCGGTGTCGTTCCCGGATGTAGTCGGCGATCTCGCCGAGGCGCTCCGGGTCGGACGCGGTGGCCGCGTCGGTGACCACCCGGACCGGGCCGGTGTCGTCCACGTCGATCTCGATCACCTCGTTGTCGAGGCGGCCGGTGACGGCGGTGGCGATGACGAGAGCGGCCTCGTCGCGGATCTCCTGGGGCAGGGCGTCGCTCTCCCCGCCGTCCAGCGCGAAGTCGAGGGTGGACAGGCGCTGCTCGTCTATGGCCTGCAGCACCGGCTCCACCACCTGCAGCAGGAGCCGGTAGTCCTCCGTGTCCATCCGGATGCGCAGGAGGTCGAGGTAGACGTCCACGGGCCGGCCGTCCGGCGGAATCTCGGAATCGCTCATTTCATCCGTCTTCCCCCCACAGCGCCGCTCAGACCCCGGGGGACACTCAGACCCTGCGCCAGCGGGCCATGGCGAAGGAGAACACGCCGAACAGCACCAGACCGGCCGCGACGCAGACCAGCAGCCAGGGCCCCAGCGGGGTGTCGGCCAGGGAGCGGAGGGTGTCGTCGAGGCCCTTGGCCCGATCGGGGTCGTAGGCGACCGCGGCGCGGATCGCGAAGGCGCCCGCCGCGGCGAACACCAGGCCGCGCGCCGCCCCACCGACGACGCCGGTGACATCCACCGCCCGCCGGGTCCGCGGGCTCATCTGCCCGAGCTTCATCTTGTCGCGGTACTTGCGCAGGACCGCGCGGACGCCGATCCCCACCCCGACGCCGACGACCACCGCTCCGGCCGCCCCGACCAGCCACTGGCCGGCGGGCACCTCCAGGAGCCGGGCGGTGACGTCCCGGGACTGCCGGTCGCTCGATCCGCCGCTGTTGTCGCCGTTCACCGCGAAGGAGAACACGGAGTAGGCGACGAACGTGTAGAACGCGCAGCGGGCCGCCGCCATCAGCCGCTTCTTGGGGCTGCGGCCGTCCCGGCCGGCGGAGCCGAACAGCACCTCCGACAGCCGCCACAGGGCCATCCCCGCGAGCCCGATGCCCAGGGCCCACAGCAGGACCGACCCGAACGGCCGGTCCGCGAGTTCGGCCACGGCGCCGCCGCGGTCCGCCTCGCGCTTCCCGTCGCCGAAGGCGATCTGCAGGGCCAGCGTTCCGACCAGCAGGTAGATCACGCCCCGGGCCGCGAGCCCGGCCCGTGCCGCGCCCTCGGTCACCGAACCGTTCGCCGCGCGCCGTACCCCGGCCCGCCCCCGTACCAGCGCACTCGTCTCCATTGTCGACCTCCCGGGGATGCGAATGCCCCGGCTCGGCCCGCACACACGCGCTGCCGGGCGGCCGGGGCCGGTGCGGTCACCTCCGCCGTTCGATCCGCGACCCGCGGTGGGCGCGGCCCAGGGCGTGCAGGTGCTCCAGGGCGTCGGCCACGACGGTGTACCGGTACCAGGCGAGCCACCGGCCCGCCTCCGTCCCCATCGTGTCCAGCGCCTTGATCCGGGACTCGGCGAGGTCCGTCGGCGGGTGGCCGGCGTGCGCCGACGCCATGCCGACGCACACTCCGGCGGCGGTGGTCAGCGGCACGCTGTGGCAGGCGGCGCCGCCCGCTTCGAGGACGGTGCGGCGGGCGGGTTCCGTGCACACCGGGTCGGTCTCCACGTCGGGCACGGTGACCCGGGTGACGTCGCGGGCGGCCGGCGCGCAGGACGTGCCGTCCTCGCCGGCGAACGCGAAGAAGCCGACGAAGTCGGCCGGCAGCCCGGCGTGCTTCTCCCCGCGCAGGCCGCCGGCCGCCCGGTCCGCCATCGGTACGTCGCCCATGTCCGTGCCGACCACGGTCAGGGTGCGCCGCAGCACCGCCCCGAGGACGGCGCCCCGGCTGCCGGAGCCGGTGCGGTGGGCGGTGGTGAAGCCGAGGGCGGGCTCCGGCCGGCGGATCCGGCGCGGGAACCACGGGGCGTCGGGTTCGTCCGGGCGCGGGGTGGACACCAGGGTGCCGGCGAGGTCCCGCATCTTCACGTTGAACCGCCGGGAGGCCCGCTGCATCAGCGCGAACGCGCTGTCCCCGTAGGGCAGCGCGTACCGTTCCTGGAGCATGCCCCGGGCCTGGGAGATCAGCGGGTAGACGCGGGAGCGGGCCCGCAGGTCGCGCACCCCGGCCCGCAGCCGCCGCAGTTCCCCGTCGTCGCCGGCCGCTTCCCGCCCCGCCGAGGCCATGGGGCGCCTCTTTCGTTCTCGCTCGCCGACGCAGGCGGCCCGTTCCGCGGCGGTCGCCGCGGAACGGGCCTGTGGTGCCGCGCCGTCCCCGTGCACACGCGGGCGGCGGAGGTCCGGCTTCCGGTCGGCGGCGGGGCGGCCGCCCGCCGGAGGGCCGCCGGGCAGTGAGGGCTCTGCCCGTCGAAGGTGTCCGGGTGGGGGCGGCGAGCGACGCGCGCCCCGCTCCCCCGTCAGTCGGCCAGGGACGCGGTCCCGCTCAGCGGCACGGTCTCGCGCACCGGCAGGACCTCCCGCACCGGCGCGGGCCGCCGCACCACGGACGCGGTCTTGCGCAGGGCCGCCGCCGCGCGCGGCGGCGCGGTCTCCCGCGGGGAGAGGGTCTTGGGTGTCGTCGGCGTGGTGTCGGGCGCGAGCCAGCGGTACGCCGCCTCCAGCGCGTCCCGTACCTCCCGCGTGCCGGTGGACACGCACAGCGTGTACTCCAGGTCGCGTGCCCGGGAGCTCGGCTCGACGGCGTCGCCCGCGGCCTCGGCGGCCGAGAGCGCCTCGTACTCGTCGACGAGCCGGCGCAGCACGGCGGGGTGGGGCCTCAGCATGTTCTGTCTCACTCCTTGTGGGGGGGGTCGGGGCTGGTCAGGCCGCCGTCGTGCTGCCGCCGCCGCGGCGGCCCGCTCGCTGGCCCATCACCTCGTCGCGCACGCGGGCGCAGCTGCGGCTGATGAGGCGGGAGACGTGCATCTGGGAGATGCCCAGACGGTCGGCGATGCGACTTTGTGTCATGTCCTCGAAGAAACGCATGTAGAGGATGGCGCGCTCCCGCTCGGGCAGGCGGCGCAGCCCTTCCTTGGCGGACTCCCGGTCGATCACGACGTCGTACGACGAGTCCGTCGCGCCGAGGGTGTCGGCGAGGCTGTAGCCGTCGTCGTCGGTGGACAGCTCGGCGTCCAGCGACAGGGTGCTGAAGCTCTCCAGCGCCTCCAGCCCGGCGCTGACCTCTTCCTCGGTCAGGCCGGTGTGGGCGGCGATGTCGGCGACGGACGGTTCGGGACTGCCCGGGTTCTGGGTCAGTTCCCGGCGGGCCACGCGCACCTTGTTGCGCAGTTCCTGCACCCTGCGCGGCACCCGCAGGGCCCACATACGGTCACGGAAGTGGCGCTTGACCTCTCCCGTGATGGTCGGCACGGCATAGCTCTCGAAGGCTCCCCGGCTCGGGTCGAACCGGTCGATCGCCTTCACCAGCCCGAGGGCCGCCACCTGGCGCAGGTCCTCGATGGACTCGCCGCGGTCGCGGAACCGGCCGGCGATGCGGTGAGCCATGGGCAGCCAGAGGGTGACGAGTTCGTCGCGGACGGCGTCCCGTTCGGGCCCGTCCTCCAGCTCCGCCAGCCGGGAGAAGAGTTCCGCGGTGTCGGGCGCGTCGTCGTGCCGCCGCCTGGGGGCGGCGGGGGCGGCGCTCTTCGGCTCGGGCGTGCCGGGACGGTTGGTCGGCGTATCGATCAGCATGCGGATTCGCTCCTGAACGGTCGTTTCAGGGTCTTACCGCGGGAGGGGCGCTGCCCGGAGCCACCTGGACGGCCCGGAGCAGCCATACCGCTCCCGCAGGCGCGCCTCCGGTCCGAAGCACGAAACTGCGTCTGCCCTGGCGCCGGGGGAGCAAACTCCGCTTCGCCGCACAATCTTCTCGTCCGGCCCGTGCCCCCCGGTCATGTCAAGGGCACCACAGCAGTGATGCGCTTGCCCCCGGACGGCAGGTCCGACACCCGGACCTCCTGCGCCAGCCGGCAGACGATGGGCCAGCCGTGGCCGCCGAGCCTGCGGCGCCCCTGGCCGTCGGTGGGCGGCACGGCCCGCGGCACCGCGTCGCTGCGGTCGCTCACCGAGACGCGCAGTCCCGGGCCGACGACGTCGACGCTGAAGTCGGTGACGCCGCCGCCGTGCAGCATGGCGTTGGCCGTCAGCTCGGAGGCGACGAGCAGGGCGTCGGACAGGGCGTCGGCGTCGCACGGGGTGCGGGTCTCCCGGCAGCGGGCGGCCACCGCCCGTTCCACGGCCTCGCGCGCCTCGGCCGGCTTGCTCGGCCGCGCCCCGGGCCGGTCCGCGCGGCGCGGTTCGTATACGGTGTCGATCGCGTGCTCCTCGCACATCCTGAAACTCCCTGGTCGGAGAAGTCGGAGTCGGTGAACGGATGCCGGCGACGGGTGCCGGCCGTGCGGGCCCGGGGACGGCTCCTCGCCGTTCCGGTGCGGCCGTTGCGCGGACGCGGCCCCTGCGGCCCGGCCGCGCCGGTCGCGGAGCGTGTCGTCCGCACGCCGCGGGCCTCCTTGTCCGGCTCACCTCTCCCGAAGCGGACAAACCTCCCTCTCCCCCGGATCGCCGAACGTCCCCGGCCGCGGATCGGCTGCCATCACGGCGCGTCACCGGGGTATGCGGAAGTCATGAGCGATGTGGTGGACTCCGACGAACTGCTGCGGCGCATCCAGCGGGCGAGGGCCTGCGCGGAGCAGGAGGAACAGGCCTGGCGCAGGCGGACCGACGAGCTGGGAGGGTCCGATCCGGACGGGGCACGCGACGCCGCCGTCCGGACGGTGGCCTACGGGGCCGTGCTCCGGGTGCTGGACGAGATCCTGACCCCGGGCAGGCACCCGGCGCCGCAGTGACCCGACGCGGCGGGGTCCCGGCCGGGCGCCCGCGGGGACGTCCCGGCCCGGCCCGGGCGATCCGGAGCCGAAGACGACCCGGGTGAGGGCCGCCGATGGAGGGCGGCCGAGTGAAACAGGTCACTCGACCCGGTTATGGTTGGTCACAGACCCACCGAACGGTTTATCGTTCATTCATACGTGGTGACGGAGTCGACCGCATGTCCTCCGTGCGCCCCCTCTGCTGCCCTGGCTGGTTTCCCCCGTCCAGCCAGGGCTTTTCTCTGCCTCCGGTGTGACGCGCGCGGCCGTCCGCGCCCCGGGGACTCCCGTGACGAGGTCCTCCCGAAGACCACCGCGCGGCGCCGTCAGCCGAGGTGCCCCGAACGGCCGCAGCGGCTGAAATGGGCGTAGGGAAAACACCGGAACCGACTGCCCGGCGAGGAGTCCCGCGTCATGACCAAAGCGATCAAACTGCTGTCGGCCCTCCCCCCGCCCCAGCGCCAGCGCCTCACGGCGCTCGCCCGCGAGGTGTCCTTCCCGGAGGACACCCGCATCTTCGAGGCGGGCGGCACGGCCGACCGCTTCTGGGTCATCCGTTCCGGGGCGGTCTCCCTGGACCAGCGGGTGGACTCCCTGCGGCGGGTGACGGTCGCCAGTCTCGGCGCGGGCGACCTGCTCGGCTGGTCCTGGCTGTTCCCTCCGTACCAGTGGGACTTCGGCGCGGAGGCCTTCAGCCCCGTACGGGCCTACGAGTTCGACGCGGCGGCGGTGCTCGGGCTCTGCGAGGAGGACCCGCGTCTGGGGTTCGTGCTGGTCCGCAGTGTCGCCGAGATCCTCGCGCACCGGCTGGAGATGACCCGGGGCAAGCTCATGGAGCAGTACGCGCTGCACCGGCGCAGCGCGCTGTAGCGCACGGCTCACGCCCCCGCGACGAGGGTGACGCCGAGGACGATCATGGTCGCGGCCACCAGCCCGTCCAGGACCCGCCAGGCCGCGGGCCTGGCCAGGACGCGGCCCAGCAGCCGGGCCCCGAAGCCCAGGGCGGTGAACCAGCACACGCTGGCCGCGACGGCGCCGAGCCCGAAGGTCCAGCGCAGCGCGCCGTGGTCGGCGGCGACCGACCCCAGCAGGAAGACGGTGTCCAGGTACACGTGCGGGTTGAGCCAGGTCAGCGCCAGGCAGGTGAGCACGGCCCGGCGGACCGACCCGGCCGCCTCGCCGTCCGTGCGCAGCGCGCCGGCCGGCCGGAACACCCGGCGCGCGGCGAGGGCGCCGTAACAGAGCAGGAACGCCCCGCCGACCCAGCCCACCACCGTGAGCGCGCCCGGCCAGGACACCACCACCGCCCCGACCCCGCCCACGCCCAGGGCGATCAGGGCGGCGTCGGACAGGGCGCAGATGGCGACGACGGCGAGGACGGCGTCGCGGCGGATCCCCTGGCGCAGGACGAAGGCGTTCTGGGCGCCGATGGCGACGATGAGGGAGAGGCCGGTGCCGAATCCGGCGGCCGCGGTGGTGAGGGTGCTGGGCATGGCCCCGACGCTAGAGCGGCGCTCGATGAAGGTACAGCTAAAGATTCTTACGTAACATTAGCGCTCGTGATGACGGACCTCCCCCTGGACCAGGTGCGGACCCTGCTCGCGGTGGTGGACGAGGGCACCTTCGACGCGGCGGCGGCCGCCCTGCACCTGACGCCGTCGGCGGTCAGCCAGCGGGTGAAGGCGCTGGAGCAGCGCACCGGACGCGTGCTGCTGCTGCGCACCAAGCCGGTGCGGCCGACCGAGTCGGGCGAGGTGCTGGTGCGGCTGGCCCGGCAGGTGGCGCGGCTGGAGCGGGACGCGTTCGCGGAGCTGGGGCTGAGCGGCGGCGGGGAGCCGACCCGGGTGTCGGTGGCGGTGAACGCGGACTCGCTGGCGACCTGGTTCCTCGGGGCGCTGCGGCGGGTGCCGCCGGAGCTGGGGCTCTGCTTCGAACTGCACCGGGAGGACGAGGACCACACGGCGGCGCTGCTGCGCGAGGGCCTGGTGATGGCCGCGGTGACCTCCTCGCCCGACCCCGTGCCGGGCTGCTCGGTGCGGCCCCTGGGGCGGATGCGGTACCTGCCCGTGGCGCACCCGGACTTCGCCGCCCGGCACCTGGACGGCCCGCTGCCCGAGGTGCTGGCCCGGGCGCCCGTGGTGGTCTTCGACCGGCGGGACGACTTCCAGGACGGGTTCGTCCGCCGGCTCACCCGCGGGCGGGCCGAGGCGAGCGCCCGGCGGCACCACGTGCCGACGTCGGAGGGGTTCGCCGAGGCCGTCGCCGCCGGCATGGGCTGGGGCATGGTGCCCGAGGCGCAGGCGGAGCCCCTGCTGCGGGCGGGCCGGCTGGTCGAGCCGGCCCCGGGCCGGGCGGTCGACGTCCCGCTGTACTGGCAGCAGTGGAGGCTCGACTCGCCCGCTCTCGCGGCGGTGGCCGAGGCGGTGACGGCCGCGGCGGCCGCCGCGCTGCGCTCAGCCGCCCCCTGACCCGGGGCGCGCTGCCCGTGCCTGTGCCGCGGCGCTGTCCAGCAGCATCTCCAGGGCGGTGGGGTAGGCGCTGGTGACCATGCGGGTGGCGAGGAGGGGGGCCGCCTCGGCGATCCGCGGGTGCGTGGCGGCGGGCAGCCGCCCGTACGTCGAGCGCCACATCTCCTCGTCGGCGCGCAGGCGGGCGCGGGGCAGGGCCAGCGCGGCGGCGTCCAGCGCGGCGAACGCCAGGGCGGTGTCGACGAACGCGTGGTAGACGCGCACCGCGTCCGGCAGCGCGAACCCGGCCGTGTGCAGCACCTGGAGGATCGCCTCGTCGGCCGCCAGTTCGTGGGCGCGGCCGGAGACCCGGCTCGCGGTCAGCACCGCGGCCTGCGGGTGCGCCACGTACGCGGCGTGGATGCGCAGCCCGATGTCCCGCAGGTCCGTGCGCCACCTCCCCGTCGGCGCCCAGCCCCGCAGGGCCTGCCCGATGAGCGCGTCGCCGATGGCCAGGGTCAGGTCGTCCATGCCCCGGAAGTAGCGGTAGAGGGCGCTGGGGTCGCAGTCGAGGGCCAGGCCGAGGCGGCGGGCGGTCAGGCCCGCGCCGCCGTGCTCGCGCAGCAGGCGCAGCGCGGCCTCGACGATCAGTTCCTCGGACAGTACCCGGCCGCCCTTGGTGGGCCGGCGCCGGCGCCGCCGCTCCTCCGGCACGACCGGTTTGGGCATCCCGGACCCCCTCCGCCTCGTCCCGGCGCCCCGCGCGCCTTATGCCAACGCCATTGACCTTAACGGACGGGCGGGCGTTGTATCTCCCGCCAGGGGCCCCGCACGTCATCGCCGACCATGGACACAGAAGGAGTCGTCATGCGCGTACTGCTCGTGGGCGCCGGCGGAGTGGGGACCGCCGTCACCCGGATCGCCGCCCGCCGCCCGTTCTTCGAGGAGATGGTGGTGGCCGACCGCGACCCGGCCCGGGCCGAGGCGGCCGTCGCGGCGCTCGGCCCGGACGGCGCCCGCTTCCGGGCCGAGCGGGCCGATGCCGGGGACCGGGCGCAGGTGGCGTCGCTGCTGGGGCGCCACGGGTGCGACGTCCTCCTCAACGCCACCGACCCCCGGTTCGTGATGCCGCTGTTCGGGGCGGCACTGGACGCCGGCGCCGCCTACCTGGACATGGCGATGTCGCTGTCCCGGCCGCACCCGCAGCGCCCGTACGAGGAGTGCGGGGTCAAGCTCGGCGACGCCCAGTTCGAGCGGGCGGCCGACTGGGAGCGCGCGGGCCGCCTCGCCCTGGTCGGCATGGGCGTGGAGCCCGGCCTGTCGGACGTGTTCGCCCGGCACGCCGCCGACGAGCTCTTCGACGAGATCGAGGAGATCGGCGTCCGCGACGGCGCGAACCTCACCGTCGACGGGTACGGCTTCGCGCCCTCCTTCAGCATCTGGACCACGATCGAGGAATGCCTCAACCCACCGGTCGTCTACGAATCCGGCCGCGGCTGGTTCACCACCGAACCCTTCAGCGAGCCGGAGGTGTTCGACTTCCCCGAGGGCATCGGTCCGGTCGAGTGCGTGAACGTCGAGCACGAGGAGGTGCTGCTGGTGCCGCGCTGGATCGGTGCCCGCCGGGTCACCTTCAAGTACGGCCTGGGCGGCGAGTTCGTCGAGACGCTGAAGACGCTGCACCGGCTGGGGCTGGACCGTACCGCCCCGGTGACCGTCCCCGGGGCGGCGGGGCCGGTCGAGGTGTCGCCGCGCGACGTCGTCGCCGCCTGCCTGCCCGACCCGGCGACGCTGGGCGGGCGGATGCACGGCAAGACCTGCGCGGGCACCTGGGTGCGCGGCGTCAAGGACGGGGCACGGCGCGAGGTGTACCTGTACCACGTGGTCGACAACCAGTGGTCCATGGCGGAGTACGGCTGCCAGGCCGTGGTGTGGCAGACGGCCGTCAACCCGGTCGTCGCCCTGGAGCTGATCGCCACGGGCGCCTGGTCGGGGACGGGTGTGCTCGGTCCCGAGGCGTTCCCGGCCCGGCCGTTCCTGGACCTGCTCACCGCGTACGGCTCGCCCTGGGGAATGCGCGAGCAGTGACGGTTCGTCGCGGAGACGTTGTTTTGCCTCGGCTCTGCCGGTGACCCGAAGAGGAGCAAGGCATTCGAAAGGGACGTATCTACCGCGATCGCAGGTGAGATTCGATGGACAACTGGCGCAACCACGCCGCCTGCCGGCACGAGGACCCCGACCTCTTCTTCCCGGTCGGCACCTCCGGCCCGGCCCTGCTGCAGGCGGAGCAGGCCAAGGCGGTGTGCCGCCGCTGCCCCGTGACGGAGCAGTGCCTGCAATGGGCTCTGGACACCGGGCAGTCCATCGGGGTGTGGGGCGGCACGAGCGAGACGGAACGGCGCGCGATCAAGCGGCGCGCGGGCTCCCGCCGGGGCGCCGGCTGACCAGCGGCGGAACCGCGGCCGAAGGGGCCCCCGGGAGACGATCCCGAGGGCCCCTTCGGCGTGCCGCGCGGGTCCGTGCGCCGGGGCGGGTCGCGCGGGGAGCGCGCGGCCGGCTCAGCGGCCGCTGCGCCGCAGCGGCCCCCAGGGGTGCTCCTGGCGGGCCACCTCCTCCTGCGCCTCCTCGATGACCTGGTCGTCGATCCAGCACTTCGGCCGGACGTCGGTGACCAGCGGTTCGTTGTCCGGCCCGCGGGCCGCCTCCTTGCCCGTGAGCACCCAGGGCCGTACACCGGGGCCCTTCTCGTGCGGCAGGTGCGCGTAGTCGTGCAGGCGGCGGGCCACCCACAGCCGTACGGGCCGGTCCTCCCACCACGGCTCCAGGCCGAGCGGGTTGGCGGACAGGCCCGGCATCCGCACCCCGGTGAGGTCGTCCATGCTGGACACGTCGGGGAGGTCGATCGCCGGACCGCGTGACCAGCGCACGTACAGGCCCTCGCTGCCCTCCACCAGATCGGTCAGTTCGGCGAGTGTGCGCACGACCGGCAGGTCGTCGGTTGCGCTCATGTCGTGACCTCCCTCGACGCTGTCAGGCGGACGGAGTACCCGCGGGCGGCAAACGGAATCGCATGATCCACCCGGCGGTGTGCCCGTGCCGGCCCGGCCGGACCGCGGTGGCCTCGCGGCACCCCTCCCCCGTCGAGGGGCCCGACCGTGAGTGTGCGCGTACGCCGTGTCCAGGAACCGCCCGAGCCGGACGACGGCGTGCGGGTGCCGGTCGACCGGCCGTGGCCGCGCGGCGTGCCGAAGGACGCGGCGCGCGTGGACGAGCGGCCCGAGGCCCTGGCCCGTCGGCCGGGCTGCGCCGCTGGTACCACGCGGGCGAGAAATCCCACGAGGAGTTCCGGGGGCGCTACGAGGCGGAGCTCGCCGCCCCGGAGGCGGCCGGGCTCCCGGCCATGTGCGCGGGCCGGCCCCGCGAGGGTCCCGTGACGCTGCTGACCGCCGTCAGGGAGCCGGAGCGCGGTCACGCGGCGGTGCCGGCCCGGCTCCCGGCGGACCGGGCCGGCTCCCGGCGGGTCGCCGGCGGCGGCTCCGCGCGGTCAGGCCGTCTGCCGGGCCGCCGCCCGGCCCGCGGCCCGGCCGGAGAAGAGGCAGCCGCCGAGGAAGGTGCCCTCCAGCGCGTTGTAGCCGTGCACGCCGCCGCCGCCGAACCCGGCCACCTCGCCGGCCGCGTACAGGCCGTCGACCGGATCGCCGTCGGCGCCCAGGGCGCGGGAGTCGAGGTCGGTCTGGATGCCGCCGAGCGTCTTGCGGGTGAGGATGTGCAGCTTGACGCCGATCAGGGGGCCGGCCGCCGGGTCGAGGACGCGGTGCGGGGCGGCGACCCGGCCCAGGCGGTCGCCGATGTAGCGGCGGGCGTTGCGGATGCCCTGGACCTGGGCGTCCTTGGCGTACGCGTGGCCGATCTGCAGGTCGCGGGCCTCGATCTGGCGCCGGATCTCCGCCGCGTCCAGGAGCGGTTCGGCGGTCAGCGCGTTCATCTTGGCGACGAGCTCCTCGACGGTGGGCGCGGTCACGAAGTCGGCGCCCTTGCGCAGGAACGCGTCGACCGGTCCGGGCGCGCCCTTGCCGAGCAGGCGTTCGCGCAGGAAGCCGGCGCGGTCCT
This sequence comes from Streptomyces sp. NPDC085946, assembly GCF_044540485.1. Classification (NCBI taxonomy): domain Bacteria; kingdom Bacillati; phylum Actinomycetota; class Actinomycetes; order Kitasatosporales; family Streptomycetaceae; genus Streptomyces; species Streptomyces sp. NPDC085946. The sequence continues at coordinate 39,770 of NZ_JBITSF010000004.1, forward strand.
TGGCGGTGATGTCGGGGTTCTGCTCGGACCCCGACAGGGCGAACTCCTTCTCGAGGATCTTCCGGGTGAGGATGAACCACGAGTGGTCGTGGCCCGCGAGGTCCTCGGTGGTGCGCAGGTACTCGAGGGTGCCGAGGGTGTCGTAGCCGGGCAGGTACGGCGCGGGCAGGCGGCGGCCGAGGGCGTCGAACCACAGGGGCGACGGGCCGGGCAGGATGCGGATGCCGTGGCCGGGCCAGATCGGGTCCCAGTTGCGCAGGCCCTCGGTGTAGTGCCACATGCGGTCCCGGTTGACCAGCCGGGCACCGGCCGCGGCGCTGATGTCGAGCATCCGCCCGTCGACGTAGGCCGGGACGCCGGTGACCATCTTGCCGGGCGGGGTGCCCAGCCGCTCGGGCCAGGAGCGGCGGACGATGTCGTGGTTCGCGCCGATGCCGCCGCTGGTGACGATCACGGCCTGGGCGGTGAGCTCGAACGCGCCGACCGGGTCGCGGTTGGAGGCGACGCCGCGCGGCGCGGTGTCCTCGGCCAGGACCGTGCCGCGCACCCCGGTCACGGCGCCGCCGTCGACGACCAGCTCGTCGACGCGGTGGCGGTGGTGGAAGGTGAGCAGCCCGTCGCGCGCGGCCTGCCGGGCGTGGCGGACGAACGGCTCGACGACGCCGGTGCCGGTGCCCCAGGCGACGTGGAAGCGGGGCACCGAGTTGCCGTGCCCGTGCGCCGTGAGGTCGCCGCGCTCCGCCCAGCCGACGGTCGGCAGGAACGTGATGCCGTGCCCGTCCAGCCAGGACCGCTTCTCCCCCGCCGCGAACTCGACGTACGCCCGCGCCCAGCGCACCGCCCAGGAGTCCTCGTCCTGCAGCCGGTCGAAGGCGGCGCTGCCCCGCCAGTCGTTCCACGCCAGGTCGAAGGAGTCCTTGATGCCCAGGCGCCGCTGCTCGGGGGAGCCGACGAGGAACAGCCCGCCGAAGGACCAGAACGCCTGCCCGCCGAGGTTGGCGGCGTTCTCCTGCTCGACGAGGGCGACCCTGCGGCCCCGGCTGGTCAGTTCGTGCGCGGCGACCAGACCGGCGAGGCCCGCCCCGACGACGATGACGTCGGCATCCATGGCGACCGTCCCTTCCTCAGTTCCTCATACGGGGGTGCCGCTGCCGTCGGTCAGCAGGGCGGTGAGCAGCTGCTTGAGCCAGCGCCGGGCACCGGCGGCGTCCTCGTCCAGCAGCAGTCGGGTGGTGACGCCGTCGTAGGCGGCGACCACGGCGTGGGCCGCGCCGTCGGCGCCGCCCAGGGCGGCGGGCAGCCGGGCCGGTCCGCCCGCCCGGGCGAGCCGGTCCGCGAGGGCCCGCCGCAGCCCGGCCCGGTGTTCCAGCAGGGTCCGGGCCACGTCGGGCCGGCGGGCGGCGTGCACCAGGAAGTCCGTCTTCACCAGCAGCCAGTCCCGGTCCAGGAGCAGCACCTCGGTGACCCGGTCGACGGCGGCGGGCACGTCGAGCCCGGGTCCGTCGCCGGCGAGGGCGTCGGAGACCTGCTGCGCGATGAGGTCGGCCCGCTCGCGGTAGAGCACGAAGAAGAGCTCGTCGAGGCTGGCGAAGTTGGAGTAGAAGGCGCCCCTGCTGTACCCGGCGGCCTCGCAGACCTCCTCGATGGAGACGTGGCCGAATCCCTTGGCCGCGAAGACGGAGAACGCGGCGTCGAGGAGGTTCGCACGCGTGCGCGCGCGGCGCCTCGTCACGCGCCCGGCCGTCCCCCGCACCGTCATGCCGCCCGCCTCCCGTCACCGCAGGTACGGGAACGTATCCGATGCAGCGGTGTATCGAAAGACTTCTGACCTCGGCTTTCCGGTCTCGCTCCACGAGGGGCACGCATCCGCGCGCGAGGACGGCCGGGCACGTGGTCGCGCACCCCCTCCAGGACTCCCCGTCCGGCCGGGCCGACGGCCCGCGCCCCGGCTCCCCGGCCGGGATCCGCCGCACCGCGCTCGCGCGCGGCGCCGGACCGGGCGGGAGCGCGCGAGGGCACCATGGCCGCCGTCCTCTCCGCGGGCGTCCCGCAATCCGCCGCCGCGCGCCGGGCGCGTGGCGGCGGTGCGGTGCGGCTCCCGCCGGGCCGCGGCGGCCTCCCCGTCGTGGGCGGCTCCCGCCGGCGCACCCGGGAGCGCCCCGCCCCGGAAGCGCCCCGTCCCCGGGAGCCCGCGGACCACGGGGCGGAGGATCGCCGTCCGGTTCCGCCCGCGCGCGGCGGACCGGGGACGTCCGCGCCGGACGCCGCCCGGCCGCGCGGCCGTCGGCACGGACCCGCCGTACCCCGGCCCGCCGCGGTCTGCTTTCCTGATGCCGTCGGGCAGGGACTTCGAGGACGCGGGGCGATCGTGCGGGCGGATGTGCACCAAGTGGCGGACGGCACCTACCTGGTGCACGGCTCCCACACCAACTGGGTGATCCTCAAGGACGGGGACGCCGTCACCCTCGTCGACACCGGCTACCCCGGCGACCGCGCACGGCTCCTGGCCTCGCTGGCGGAGGTGGGCGGTTCACCGGCGGCGGTCACGGCCGTGCTGATCACCCACGCGCACAACGACCACCTCGGCTCCGCCGAGCACCTGCGCGCCGCGCACGGCGTCCCCGTCCTCCTCCACGAGGCCGAAGTGCCGCACGCGCGCCGGGAGTTCCTGCACCAGGTGTCCGTCGGCACGGTGCTGCGCAACGGCCTGCGTCCGGGCGTGCTGCCCTGGGCGCTGCGCGCGCTGCGCTCCGGCGGCACCGCCCACGTCCCGGTCGCCGCACCCGAGGCGTTCCCGCGGCCGGGCCCGCTCGACCTGCCGGGCCGGCCCGTGCCGGTGCACACGCCCGGCCACACCGGCGGCCACTGCGCCTTCCACCTCCCGGACGCCGGGGTGCTGATCTCCGGCGACGCCCTGGTCAGCGGCCACCCGACGTCCCGCACGACGGGCCCGCAGCTGCTGCCGGACATGTTCCACCACGAGCGCGCCCGGGCCGTGGCCTCGCTGGACGTGCTGGCGGGCCTGGCGGGCGACCTGCTGCTGCCCGGGCACGGGCCCGCGCACCGGGGCCCGATCCGCGACGCGGCCCTCAGGGCCCGGGAGCGCGCCCTCTAAGGTGGGTGCGATCACCGGCGAGGCAAGGACACCCGACGCATGGCACTGCAGATCAGCGCGACCAACCCGGAGCACCCCGCGCTCCTGCTGGAGCTGCCCTGGGACGTGCCGCTCCAGGACTGGCCGGAGGAGTACCTCGTACCGCTGCCCCGCGGCATCTCCCGGCACGTGGTGCGCTACGCCCGCGCCGGCGACGAGGTCGTCGCGGTCAAGGAGCTCGCCGAGCGGCCCGCCCGGCGCGAGTACGAGCTGCTGCGCGACCTGGACCGGCTCGGCATCCCGGCGGTGGACCCGCTGGCCGTGGTCACCGGCCGCACCGACACCGGCGGCGACCCGCTGGAGAGCGTGCTGATCACCCGGCACCTGCGCGGCTCCCTGCCGTACCGGTCGATGTTCGAGACGACGATGCGCCCGGCGACCATGCACCGCCTGATGGACGCGCTCGCCGTCCTGCTGGTGCGGCTGCACCTGGCCGGGTTCGCCTGGGGCGACTGCTCGCTGTCCAACACCCTCTTCCGGCGCGACGCCGGCGCCTACGCCGCCTACCTGGTGGACGCCGAGACCGGCGACCTGCACCCGCGGCTGAGCGACGGGCAGCGGGAGTACGACCTGGAGCTCGCGCGCGTCAACATCAGCGGCGAACTCCTCGACCTGGAGGCGTCCGGGGCGCTGCACCCCTCCGTCGATCCCGTCGAGTTCGGCACCGAGATCTGCGCCCGCTACGGCGGCCTGTGGCGGGAGCTGACCCGCACCTCCGTCTACCCGGCGGGCAAGTACCACTACATCGAGCGCCGGATACGCCGCCTGAACGACCTCGGGTTCGACGTGGCCGAGATGCAGATCGAGCACGCCTCCAACGGGCACACGGTCACCTTCGTCCCCAAGGTCGTCGACGCCGGCCACCACCAGCGGCAGCTGCTGCGCCTGACCGGCCTCGACACCGAGGAGAACCAGGCCCGGCGGCTGCTGAACGACCTGGAGAGCTGGATGGCCACCCAGGACGACTACGCCCCCGGCGACGGCCTCGGCGCCCGGCCCGAGGTCCTCGCCCACCGCTGGGTGCGGGAGGTGTTCCGTCCGACCGTGCGCTCCGTGCCGCCCGAGCTGCGCGGGGACATGGACCCGGCCGAGCTGTACCACCAGCTGCTGGAGCACCGCTGGTACCTGTCCGAGCGGGCCCAGCAGGACATCGGCCTGGACACGGCGGTGCGGGACTACGTCGCCACCATCCTGCCCAAGGCCCGCGCGACGCTGGAGCCGGCCCCGGGCGAGAGCCTGGAGGCGGCGGGCGGCGACGCGCCGGAGGCGGCGGCCGGCTGAGTCCGGTCCGGCCACCGCCGCCCCGCCCCTCCGGCCGCCCGGCGGGTCAGGCGTGCGGCACCACCGCCACCGGGCAGCCCGCGTGGTGCAGCACCCCGTGCGCCACCGACCCGATCCGCGCGCCGACGGCCGTGCGGTGGGCACGCCGGCCGACCACCATCAGCTGGGCCGTCCCCGCCACCGACAGCAGCACCTGTCCCGCGCTGCCCATCTCCACGTGCTCCACCACGTGCACGTCCGGGAACCGCTCCCGCCACGGCCGCAGCGCCTCCGCCAGCGCCTTCTTCTCGTACGGCTCCAGGCCCCCGGCCTCGTCGAGCAGCTTCAGGGAGGCCGGGCTGTAGGCGAACACCGGGGGCAGGGTCCAGGCCCGCACCGCGCGGACCGTGGCGCCCCGCGCGGCCGCCGTCCCGAACGCGAACTCCAGCGCGGCGGCGCTGTCCTGCGGCCCGCCCTGCTGGCCGACGACGATCTCGTGGCCCGCGACCTCGGCCGAGGGCCGGTCCCCGGCCCGCACCAGCACCACGGGCCGCTCGGCCGCCACGATCACCTGCTGCCCGATCGAGCCGAGCAGGAAGCCCATGATCGGGCCGTGGCCGCGCGAGCCGAGCACCAGCAGCTCCGCGCCGGCCGCCGCGCCGGCCAGCGTGGCGACGGTGTCGCCCTCCAGGACGTCGGTGGTGACGTCGAGGTGCGGATGCCGTTGCGTGACGTGCCGGACGGCCTCGGCCGTCGCGTCCCGCGCCCACCCCTCCTGCGCCTCACGGCCGGCGACCTCGGCCGACGCCGCCGACTGGAACTCCCAGGCGTGCACCACCCGCAGCGGCCGCCCGCGGCGCACGGCCTCCCGGGCCGCCCAGGCCAGTGCGGCCAGGCTCTCCTCCGAGCCGTCGACCCCTGCCGTGATCGGGCGTGTCATGCGAACTGCCTCCCTGCGTCGCGGTCATGCGTGGGGCCAGTCTTCACCACTAGCCTGGCGCCATGACTCTGGAGTGGGAGCAACTGGTGGTGGACGCGGCCGATCCCGTGGCGCTGGGGCGCTGGTGGGCCGAGGCCCTGGGGTGGACGGTGGTGAACGACGACCCCGACGAGTACGAGATCCGGCCCGCGCCCGACCGTCTCCCGGCCCTGCTGTTCGTGCAGGTGCCGGAGGACAAGAAGGTCAAGAACCGTCTGCACCTGGACTTCCGGCCCGACGACCGGGACGCGGAGGTCGCCCGCCTCCTCGCGCTCGGCGCCCGGCACGCCGACGTCGGCCAGGGCGACGAGACCTGGGTGGTGCTCGCCGACCCGGAGGGCAACGAGTTCTGCGTGCTGGGCTCACGGCGGCGCTGATCACCGTGTCCGCGCGCGGCGCGGCGTTCGACCCTACGATGGGCGCAGCGCGGTGGTGGAGCGCCGTGCCGTGAACCGATCGCTCGACGTGGGGGACGTATGGCACAGGCCGCCGAGGCAGCGCGGACCGTCATCATGACCGTGGACGACGATCCGGGGGTCTCCCGCGCCGTGGCGCGGGACCTGCGGCGGCGGTACGGGGCGTCGTACCGGATCGTGCGGGCGGAGTCCGGCGAGTCCGCGCTGGAGGCGCTGCGGGAGCTGAAGCTGCGCGGCGACCCGGTGGCCGTGATCCTCGCCGACTACCGGATGCCGCGGATGAACGGCATCGAGTTCCTCGAACAGGCCCTGGACGTGTACCCGGGGGCCCGGCGGGTGCTGCTGACCGCGTACGCGGACACCAACGCGGCGATCGACGCGATCAACGTCGTCGACCTCGACCACTACCTGCTCAAGCCGTGGGACCCGCCCGAGGAGAAGCTGTACCCGGTGCTGGACGACCTGCTGGCGGCGTGGCGGCGCAGCGACCACCGGCCCGTGCCCAGCACCAAGGTCGTCGGGCACCGCTGGTCGGCGCGCTCCTCGGACGTGCGGGAGTTCCTGGCCCGCAACCAGGTGCCCTACCGCTGGTACTCCGCCGACGAGCCCGAGGGGCGGCGGCTGCTGGCCGCGGCGGGCCAGGACGGGATGCGGCTGCCGGTGGTGATCACCCCGGACGGCACGCCGCTGGTCGAGCCGGAGGCCGTCGACCTGGCGGCCCGGGTGGGACTGGCGACCACGCCGACCGCCGACTTCTACGACCTGGTGGTCGTCGGCGGCGGCCCGGCCGGGCTCGGCGCGGCCGTCTACGGCGCCTCCGAGGGGCTGCGGACCGTGCTGGTGGAGCGGTCGGCGACCGGCGGGCAGGCGGGCCAGAGCTCGCGCATCGAGAACTACCTCGGCTTCCCCGACGGCGTGTCCGGCGGGCAGCTCACCGAGCGGGCCCGGCGGCAGGCGGCGAAGTTCGGCGCCGAGATCCTCACCGCGCGCGAGGTGACGGGGCTGGAGGTCAGCGGCGCCGCGCGGGTCGTGCGGTTCTCGGACGGCTCGGCGGTCGCCGCGCACAGCGTGATCCTGGCGACCGGCGTGTCCTACCGGCAGCTGGCGGCGCCCGGCTGCGAGGAACTGACCGGCTGCGGGGTGTTCTACGGGTCCGCGCTGACGGAGGCGCCGTCCTGCCAGGGCCACGACGTGTACATCGTGGGCGGCGCCAACTCGGCCGGGCAGGCGGCGATGTACCTGGCGCGGGGCGCCAAGTCGGTGACGCTGCTGGTGCGCGGGCCGTCCCTGACGGCGTCGATGTCGCACTACCTCATCCAGCAGATCGAGGACGCCCCCAACATCGTGGTGCGCACGGGCACCGTCGTCGACGCGGCGCACGGCGACGGCCACCTGGAGCAGCTGACCCTGCGCGACGTGGAGACCGGGGCGGTCGAACGCGTCGACGCGCAGTGGCTGTTCGTGTTCATCGGCGCGGCGCCGCTGACCGGCTGGCTGGACGGCACGGTGCTGCGCGACGCGGACGGGTTCATCCTCGCCGGGCCCGACCTGACGCCCGACGGGCGGCCGCCGGCGGACTGGGAACTGGACCGGCCGCCGTACCACCTGGAGACCAACGTGCCCGGCGTGTTCGTGGCGGGCGACGCCCGCGCCGAGTCCGCCAAGCGCGTCGCGTCCGCCGTCGGAGAGGGAGCCATGGCCGTGATGCTCGTCCACCGGTACCTGGAGCAGTCGTGAGCGGGCGGCCGATGCCGTGCAGCCCGCGGGAGATCGGCTCCCTGTTCCTGTTCGAGAAGCTCACCCCCGAGCAGCTCGGCCGGCTGTGCGCCGAAGGCCGGGTCGAGCGGTTCGAGCCGGGTCCCGTGTACGCGGAGGGCGATCCCGCGACCTGCTTCTACGTGATGATCGAGGGCACGGTCGTGCTCTCCCGCCGGGTCGGCGGCGACGACGTCGAGGTGAACCGGACCTCGCAGCCCGGGGTGTACGCCGGGGCGATGCAGGCCTATCTGGGGGACCGGGTCCGGCAGGTCTACAACAGCTCGATGCGGGTCACCGAGCCGACGCGGTTCTTCGTCCTGCCGGCCGACACCTTCGCCGCCGTCATGCAGGAGTGGTTCCCCATGGCGGTGCACCTGCTGGAAGGGCTGTTCTTCGGCTCGAAGAACACGCAGCAGATGATCGGGCAGCGGGAGCGGCTGCTGGCCCTCGGTTCGCTGTCGGCCGGTCTGACGCACGAGCTGAACAACCCGGCCGCGGCGGCCGTCCGGGCCACGGCGACGCTGCGGGAGCGGGTGGCGAAGATGCGCCACAAGCTCCGCGTCATCTCCGCCGGGCCGTACTCGCGCGAGGCGCTGGCGAACCTGATCGAGATCCAGGAGCGCACGGCCGAGCGCGTCGGCAAGGCGCCCGCCCTGAGCCCGCTGGAGGCCGCCGACCGGGAGGACGCCCTGGCCGACTGGCTCGACGACCACGGCGTCGAGGAGGGCTGGCGGATCGCCCCCACCTTCGTGCAGGCGGGGCTCGACGTGGACTGGCTGGAGCAGGTCGCCGCGGAGGTCGACGCGGAGATCCTCCCGGGCGCGATCGGCTGGCTCAACTACACGGTCGAGACCGAGCTGCTGGTGAACGAGATCGAGGACTCCACGGGCCGCGTCTCGCACCTGGTCGACGCCGCCAAGCAGTACGCGCAGCTCGACCGCGCGCCGTACCGCGTCGTCGACGTGCACGAACTCCTCGACAGCACCCTGCTGATGCTCTCCGGCAAGCTCGGGGAGCGCATCAAGGTCGTCAAGGACTACGACCGCACGCTGCCGAAGGTCCCCTGCTACCCGGCGGAGCTCAACCAGGTGTGGACCAACCTCATCGACAACGCGGTCTCCGCCGTCCACAGCGCCGGCGGGGACGGCACGCTGACCGTGCGCACGGCGCGGCAGCACGACCGGCTGCTGGTGGAGTTCCGCGACACGGGCGTCGGGATCCCGCCGGAGATCCGCGGCCGCATCTTCGACCCCTTCTTCACCACCAAGCCGGTGGGCGAGGGCACCGGGCTGGGACTGGACATCTCCTGGCGGATCGTGGTGAACAAGCACCACGGCGGGCTCCAGGTGGAGTCGGTGCCGGGGGACACGCGGTTCCAGGTGCTGCTCCCGCTCACCGCGCCGGAGCCCGCGTCCGGGAACGAGAACACCGAGGAGACGGTATGACCGAGGGCAGCGGAATCGACCCGAGCGTGCCGCCCAGCGGTACGGGGTGCGCCGAGTGCGAGGCCGAGGGCGGGTGGTGGTTCCACCTGCGGCGGTGCGCGCAGTGCGGGCACGTGGGCTGCTGCGACAGCTCCCCGGCCCAGCACGCGACGGCGCACTACCGGGCCACCGGGCATCCCCTGGTGCGGAGTTACGAGCCGGGCGAGACCTGGTTCTGGGACTACGCGGCCGACGAGCTGTACGAGTCCGGCCCGGAGCTCGCACCGCCGCTCAGCCGCCCCGCGGACCAGCCGGCTCCGGGGCCGGCCGGGCGGGTGCCGGCGGACTGGGCGCGGACGCTGCACGGCTGAGACCCGGGCTCCCGGGTCCGTCCGGCCCGGCGCGGGGGTTCCCGCCGGGTGCGCGGCCCGGCGGGAACCCCCGCGCCGGGGCTACCGTTGTCCGGGCACCGTCCCCGGTGTTCCTCGGTGATCCCTCGGTCCGGTACGACGACAGCAGGGCGGTCCGATGAGCGAGTTGGTCCCCGGAGGCAACGTGCCTCTGCCCGGCGGCGTCGTGACCGTTCGGGTGCCCGGCCCCTTCGACGTGTCCGGGCTCGTCACGGACGACGGCGGACGGGTGCGCGACGACGGCGACTTCGTGTTCTACAACCAGCCGGAGGCCCCCGGCGCCCGGCTGACGGGCGACACGCTCAGGGTCGACCCGGCCCGGCTGCGCCCGGGTGCCACCCGGGTCACCGTGGCCGTCAGCCCCGCCGAGCCCGGCACCTCCCTGAGCCGCCTGCCCTCCCCCACGCTGCACGTCAGCGGTGCGGACGGCCGCCCGCTCGCCCGGTTCACCCCGCCGCGCCCCGGACCGGAGAGCGTCCTGCTGCTCGCCGAGATCTACCGGCGCGGCGACCGCTGGAAGCTGCGCGCCCTGGGCCAGGGGTACGCCGACGGACTGGCCGGGCTCGCCCGGGACTTCGGCGTCGACGTCGTGGACGACGAACCGGCGCCCGCGCCCGGCGCGGTGCACCGGGCGGCCGGGGCCGCGGCCGGCGCGCCGCCGGTTCCCCGCGCCGCACCGGCCTCGCCGCCCCGCCGGCCGGCCCACCCCGCGCCTCCGCCCCTCCCGCCCCGGCCGGCCGCCGCCGTCCCCTCGGCGTCCTCCTTCGGAGCGGACGGCCCGCTCGTCCCCGACGGCTACCTCGACCGCGTCAACGCGGCCCGCGCGGCGGCCGGTTCGCCGCCGGTCACCGCCGACGCGCGTCTGGTCGCCGCCGCCCGGGCCCATGCCGCCGCCATGGCCGCGGCGGGCCGCCTCGGCGTCGAGAGCCGGGACGGCGTCTCCGTCTACCAGCGGGTCACCGCCGCCGCGTACCCGTATCTGACGATCGGGGAGCACCTGGTCTCCGGGCCGCGCACGCCCGCCGAGTTCCTCGCCCACTGCCTGGGCGGCCGGGCGAGCCGGCGCACCCTGGAGGACCCGGCCGTCACCCACGCCGGCCTGGCGTGCTGCGGTGACGGTCCCTCGGGCGAGGTCTACTGGACGGCGCTGTGGGCCAGGCCCTTCACCCCGGACGGCCTGGCCCGCACGGCGGCCGAGGTCGTCGACCTGACCAACCGGCGGCGCGTCCGGGCCGGCCTGCGTCCGGTGGCGCCCGACCCGCACCTCACCGCGGCCGCCCAGGCGCACAGCGCGGACATGGTGGCCCGCGACTTCTACTCCCACACCTCCCCCGACGGCGGCCGCCCCTGGGACCGCGCCGCCGCCGCGGGTTCCGCCCGCCGCTCGATCGGCGAGAACATCGCCTGCGGCCAGCGCTCCCCCGCCGAGGTGGTGGAGGGCTGGATGAACAGCCCGGGCCACCGGGCCAACATCCTCGGGCCCGGCTTCACCCACATCGGGATCGGCTTCGCGGGCGGCGGCCGGGCGGGCACGTACTGGACGCAGCTCTTCGGCGCCTGACGCGGGCGGGCCGGGCGGTCACCCGTCCGTGAGGTAGCCGGAAGCAGACCGTCCGGGCGAGGATGCCCGCATGAAGGGTGACCTTTTCTCCAGTGAGCACATGGTGCGGCCGGCCACGGCGCCGGGCATGACGGTCGAGAACGCCAAGTGCGTCCGCTACACCGTCGACGGCGAGATGCTCGCCCGGCAGGGCGCGATGGTCGCCTACCGCGGCGACCTCCAGTTCGAGCGCAAGGGGCAGGGCGTGGGCGGCATGCTCAAACGCGCGGTCACCGGCGAGGGGCTGCCGCTGATGACCGTGCGCGGGCAGGGCGAGGCGTGGTTCGCGCACGAGGCGCAGAACGTGTTCGTCGTCGAGGTCGACCCGGGCGACGAGTTCACCGTCAACGGCCGCAACGTCCTGTGCTTCGACGCCTCGTTGTCGTACCGCATCGCCACCGTGAAGGGGGCGGGCATCGCCGGCGGCGGCCTGTTCAACAGCGTCTTCACGGGGCAGGGCCGGCTGGGGCTGGTGTGCGAGGGCAATCCGCTGGTGATCCCGGTGTCGCCGGCGCACCCGGTGTACGTCGACACGGACGCGGTGGTCGGCTGGACGGCCGGGCTCGCGACCTCGCTGCACCGTTCGCAGTCCCTGGGCTCGATGCTGCGCGGCGGCTCCGGGGAGGCGGTGCAGCTCATGCTCCAGGGCGAGGGGCACGTCGTCGTCCGGCCCAGCGAGGCGACCCCGCAGAAGGCACAGCAGCACTGACGCCCCGTCACGTGATCTGCGCCTCACGGGCAACCCGGCCGGTCCCTCCGCCGTCTTGACCGGCAGCAGGCGATGCCCCGGTCCCCCGGGCCGGGGCTCTTTTCCGACCTTATATACACGCCATGTATACACTCCGCGTATACACAAGATGTACACGTGCGGTGTGTCCTCGGCGTGCCCGTGGACCGAAAGGCACCGATGTACGGCAAGGCATTCGCCCCGGAGTACCAGGGCACCCTCACGACCCTGTCCGTCAACTCCTCCCTCACCGACGTCCTGGCCGCCGGCACCGAACGGCTGAGGGCGGCCGAACGGGCCGGGACACCCGGCGAGGCGGCGCGTTCCGGGCTGGCGGTCGCCGAGGCGCACCGCCGGCTGGGGCGCGTCGAGGAGGCGGACCGGGCGTGGAAGGCGAGTTACCGGGCGGCGCGCGAGGCGGGCGACCTCGCGGTGATGGCGTGGGCGCTGTGGAGCGGCGGCACCCTCGCCCGGCAGCGCGGGGCCTTCCCCCTCGCCCGCCGGCTCCTCCGGCTGGCGGCCGACCTGGGCGAGCGCGGCGGTGACGTCGTCGTGCGCGGCTACTCGCTGGCGGGACTGGCCGAGACCGGCCGCATCCAGGGCGACTACGAGGCCGTGGGCAGGCTGCACGAGCAGTTGCTGGCCGAGGCCCGGCGGCGCGGCGAGGCCCGGCACACGGTGTGGGCCCTGGAGGGCATCGCGCAGATGCACCGCAACACCAGCGCCTACGACACCGCGTACGCCCTGTTCGAGGAGGCGGCCGGGATCGCCGCCCGCGCCGACGACCGGCGCGGCCACGCCTGGGCGCTGCGCGGCCTCGCCGACGTGGTGTCCGTACGCGACGGGGACACCGAACGGGCCCTGGCCCTGCTGTCCGAGGCGGAGACGACCTGCCGGGCGATGAAGCTGTCCGGCGCGCTGGCCTACAACCACAAGATGCGCGGCAACGTCCTGTACCGCGCGGGCCGTTACGCCGAGGCCCGCGCGCTGTACGAGCAGGCGCTGGCGGAGTTCCGCGCCATGCGCGAACCGCGCGGGGAGGCCCTGGCCCGGCTCGGGCTGGCCAAGTCGCTGGCCCGGCTGGGCCACGACCGGGCACAGATCGCTGCCGAACTGGCCGACCTGGCCCGCACGGTGGAACGGATCGGCCTGCGGCACGCCCGGGAGATGGTGGCGCGGGCGCAGGAGGAGCTGGAGGCGGATGCGGACACGACCACCGCCGTGGGCACCCCCGCGGGCGCGAACGCCGCCCCGGTGACGCACACCGGCCCCGCCACGGAGGTCGCCCGGTGACGGCGCTCCCCGCCGCCGGCCCGGTCCCCGCCTCCGCCGTCCTGGAGCGCTGCCGGGACGCGGTGCGGCCCGCGCTGGCCGCGGCCGTGGCGCGGATGCACCCCTGGGTCGGCGAGATGGCCGCCTACTCCTTCGGCTGGTGCGAGGTGGGCGGCGCTCCGGCCGACGCCTCCGGCGGCAAGGGCGTACGGCAGGCGCTGGCCGTGCTGGGGGCGGAGGCCGCCGGTGTGCCCGCGCGGGCCGGGGTGGCCGCGGCCGTCGCGGTCGAGCTGGTGCACGCCTTCTCCCTGCTGCACGACGACGTGATGGACGGCGACGCCGCCCGGCGGGGCCGCCCGGCCGTGTGGACGGCGTACGGCACCGGGCCCGCGGTCCTCGCGGGCGACGCCCTGTTCGCGCTGGCCGTGGAGACGCTCGCCGCCGAGCCCGGCGGCCCCGGCGCGGTGCGGGCGCTGTCCGCGGCCCTGGGCGACCTGGTGCGCGGGCAGGCCGACGATCTGCTGTTCGCCGCGCGCCCCTGGACGGGGCCGGAGCGGGTGCGGCCGGAGGAGTACCGGGCCATGGCCGAGCACAAGACGGGTGCCCTGCTGGGGTGCGCCGCCGCGCTGGGCGCCGTGCTCGGCGGCGCGGCCCCCGGGACGGCGGCCGCCCTGGACCGGGCGGGCCGGCACCTCGGGGTCGCCTTCCAGATCGTCGACGACGTCCTGGGGATCTGGGGCGATCCGGCCGTCACCGGGAAGCCCGTCCACGGTGACCTGCGCGAGCGGAAGAAGACGTTCCCGGTGCTGGTGGCGCTCGGCTCCCCCGCGGCCGGACGTCTCGCCACGCTGCTGGACACCGATCCGCGGGCCGCCGCCGACCTGATCGAGGAGGCGGGCGGCCGGTCCGCGGCCCTGGCCGCGGCGCGGCACCACCTCACCGCCGTGGAGTCGGTCCTCGCGGGCGTGCCGCTGGAGACGAAGGCGGCCGGCGACCTGCGGTCGCTGCTCGGCCACCTCGTGCGGCGGCAGCTGTGACGCCCCGGCACGCGCCCCGGCCTCCGCCGCCCCGGCGGGCCGGGGCGGCGGCCCGCGCGGGCCGCGCTCCGGTGGAACGGCCCGGCACGGCCGCGGGGATTGCGCGCCGAATTCCGGCCGGGCTCCGGCGAGTTCCGTGCCGTCGCCATCTTTCGAATTACCCGCGGTTACTGCCAGGTCGTCCGACCGCCGCCCGTTTCCGCAGGTGAGGCACGGCCCCACGGGTCATGACGCAATTCCCTCGCACATCCGCTCGCCGCCGTTGAACAAAAGACAGACTTTGCCCGGGGGCGGCATTTCGTTGAACGCTTCCCGCCCGGCCCGCCGTACCTCTGGAAAATGTGGCGACCGCAGGTTCAGCGAGGGATGGCCATGGGCAGGGCGCACGTCTCCGACAACGAGTTGCTCGCCGGACGCTACCGGCTCCTCGAGATCGTCCACCGCGAGACCAACCGCATCTGCTGGTCCGGGGAGGACGTCCGCACGTCCCGGCCCTGCCTGGTGACGCAGATCGGGCTTCCGGACGACGATCCGCACGACGGCGGCGAGCGCCGGGCCGCCGCCCGGGTCCTGCGCACCTCCGAGACGATGGAGCGGCTGTGCCCCGGCCGGATCCCCACGGTGCTCGACGCCGTCGACGAGGCCGGCGCGCTGTGGACCGTCACCGAGTGGACCGAGGGCACCCCGCTCGGCGACCTCCTGGCCGAGCGCGGCCCGTTCACCTACGTGCGGGCGGCGCGCCTCGGACTGGCGCTGCTCGACGTGCTGGACGCCGCGCACGGCGAGGGCATCACGCACGGCGAACTGAGCCCCGGCCAGGTGCTCGTCCGCGCGGAGGGCTCCGTCGCCGTCACGGGATACGGCCTGGCCGGCGCGACCCTCGCCCCCCGGCTCACGGCACCGTCCTACGCCTCCCCGGAGCAGGCCCGCGACGAGCGCGTCGGCCCGGCCGCCGACCTGTGGGCGCTCGGGGCGGTCCTCTACACCGCGGTCGAGGGCCGCCCGCCCTTCCGGGACCGGGGCCGGCCCGAGACCACCCTGCGGAGCGTGGACCGGCTGCCGCTGCGCACGCCGGTGCGCGCCGGGCCGCTCGCCCGGGTGATCCAGGGGCTGCTGCGCAAGGACTCCCGGGAGCGGCTGACCCGCCCGGTGGTGCGCGAGGCCCTCACCCGCGTGCTCACCGAGGAGCCCGGGAGCGCGGCGGGGGCGGTGCCGCGGCCCCGCGTGCGGGGCGGGTACGCGGCCGCCTCCGGGGCGGGCCGGGCGTGGAGCGGACACGCGACGGCCGCGGGCACCGCGCTGGCCGTGGTCACCGTCGCGGTCGCCGTGCTCGCCGCCCTCCACGGCCTGCCCGGCACCGGCACCTCCGCCGCCGACGCGCCGTCCCGTCCGCCGGCCGTGGACGCCGGGCCCGGCGACCGCCCCGACGGCACGACCGCGCCGCCGCCGGGGAGCACCGCCCCCACGGCCTCCCCCTCGGCCCCGCCGGCCTCCTCCGCCGTCCCCGAGCCGCCGGCGCCGTCCGCGTCCGGCACCGCGCTGCCGCCCGGCTACCGCCCGTACCGCGCACCGGAGGGGTTCTCCGTCGCGCTCCCCGCGGGCTGGCGGCGGCAGACCACCTCGCCCGGGGCGGACCGGGCGTACCGGATCGTGTTCGGCGCGGACGGCGATCCGCGCACCCTGGCGGTCACCTACAGCGAGCGGCTGGGCCCCGACCCGGTCGCCGTCTGGCGGGACGACGTCGAGCCGGGGCTGGAGCGGACCGGCGGGTACCGGCGGATCGGCGCGATCCGGGCGACGACCTACCAGGGGCGCGAGGCCGCCGACATGGAGTGGTACGCCCGGGCCGGCGGGGTCCGCGTCCGCACCTTCGGCCGGGGCTTCCTGCTCGGCGGCGGGCGCGGCTTCTCGCTGCGCTGGACGGCCCCGGCCGCCGGCTGGGACGACGCGGCCGGCCGGGAGGCGCTCGGTACCGTCCTGCGGACGTTCCGCGCGGGGTCAGCCTGAGCCGCCCGGCGCCCGCAGCAGCCGCAGCGGGGCGCCGTGCAGCGGCCGGGTGTGCCACCGCGCCCGGAACGTGCCCTCGGCGAGGGAGCACGTCACCGTCAGGCGGTGCGGTGTCTCGAGGAACCGCGCGTCCACGACGAGCGTGCGGGCGTCGGTCCAGCCGCCGCTCACGGCGGTCGGCAGCGGCTGCTCCGCCACGGTCCAGCCGCCCCGGCCGAGCCGCAGCGCGAGCCCGTGGCCGTCCTCGGTGAGGGTCACGGTCCAGCCGTCGGGGCCCGCCGCGACCGTGACCGCCTCCAGGTCCGGCCGGCCGTCGCAGCGGCCGCCGTGCGGGGTGAACCGGGCGCCGGACCAGGTCCCGGCCCCGTCCGGCGGCCCGGGCGCGCCCGCGGCCGGCGGCAGCGCCAGGCCCGCCAGCCGCTCCCGCAGGGACGCGTCGGCGGACGCCCGGCCGGTCAGCGGCGCGGGACGGAAGGCGGGCAGCAGATGCCGCCACACCAGGTTCAGGTACTCCTGCATCCGCTCGGTCGCCGCCGTCGCCGCGATCACGGCGTCCTGCTCGGGCAGCACCAGGCAGAACTGGCCGTACGCCCCGTCGCCGCGGTACCCGTGCCGGGACATCCAGAACTGGTAGCCGTAGCCCCGGTCCCAGTCCTGCCGGTCCGCGTCCCCCAGGGCCCCGGCGGTCGGGACGTGCGGGCGCGCGGCCCGGGCCGGCCAGCCCTCCGGCAGCAGCCGGCCGCCGTCCCACACCCCGTCGCGCAGGTACAGCTGGCCGAGCCGGGCGACGGCGTCGGTGGTGGCGTGCAGCCCGCTGAAGCCGATCTCCCGGCCGGAGCGGTCGCGCAGCCAGGCCACCTCGCCGACGCCCAGCGGGTCCAGCAGCCGGGGCCGCAGGTAGGCGGTGAGCGGCTGCCCGGTGACGCGCTGCACGATCGCGGCGAGGGTGTAGGTGGCGGGCTGGTTGTAGGCGAAGACCGTGCCCGGGTCCCGGTCCGGCGGCAGCAGCAGGAACCCCCGGACGGGCTCCTCGGGATCGCGCGCGTACGCCTCCTCGACGGTGTCGCGCAGGTGGCCGCTGGCCATGCAGGCCACGTCCCGCACGCGCATCGCCCGGCTGCGCGGGTCGGTGACGTCCGCCGCGAACTCCGGGAAGTACGACAGGACCGGGGCGTCGAAGTCGAGCAGTCCCTCGGCCTCGGCGAGGGCGGCCGCGGTCCCGGTGAAGCTCTTGCTCAGCGAGTACAGCAGCCGGGGGCGGCCGGGGGTGTACGGCGCCCACCAGCCGGCGGCCGCGAGGCGGCCGTGCCGCAGGACCATCAGGCCGTGCGGCTCGATGTCGGGGGCGGCTTCCACGGCGTCCAGGAAGGCGTGGACGCCCGAGGAGTCGACGCCCAGGTCGGCGGGGGCGGCGGCGGGCAGGGGGCGGTCGCTCATGACGGCATGCTGCCCCACCGCCGGGCGTCCGACCGCCTCCCGGACGGATGACCGCCCCGTTTTCGGCCCGCCCGGCCGGGGACTCGCCGGTCATGGTGCAAATCGGATACACGATGATGACCGAGCAGGCCGGCCCCCGAGAGCTCGTCGACCACGTGGTGCGGGCCGAGGAAGCGGGCTTCGACTTCTCGGTGACCTCGGACCACTACTTCCCGTGGCTGCGCTCGCAGGGGCACGCACCGTACGCGTGGAGCGTGCTGGGCGCGGCCGCGCAGGCCACCTCGCGCATCCCGCTGATGACGTACGTGACGTGTCCGACGTTCCGCTACCACCCGGCGGTGGTGGCGCAGAAGGCCGCCACGATGCAGCTGCTGTCCGAGGGCCGCTTCCGGCTGGGCCTCGGTTCGGGCGAGAACCTCAACGAGCACGTGGTGGGCGGCGGCTGGCCGTCCGTCGACGTGCGGCACGAGATGCTCGTGGAGGCGGTCGAGATCATCCGGGCCCTCTTCGAGGGCGGGCACGTGAACCACCGCGGCACCCACTTCGACGTGGAGTCCGCCCGGCTGTGGGACCTGCCGGACCAGCCGCCGCCGCTCGGCATCGCCGTCTCCGGGGAGAGGTCCTGCGAGCTCGCGGGCCGGCTCGCCGACCTGGTCATCGCCACCGAGCCCAAGGCGGGGCTGCTGGAGGCGTTCGACCGGCACGGCGGCGAGGGCAAGCCGCGGGTGGGGCAGCTGCCGGTGTGCTACGACCCCGACCGGGACACGGCGGTCAAGCGGGCGCACTCCCAGTTCCGCTGGTTCGGCAGCGGCTGGAAGGTCAACGCCGAGCTGCCGCACCCGGACTCCTTCGAGGCGGCCACCCGGTTCGTCACGCCCGACGACGTCGCCGACGCGATCCCGTGCGGCGCCGACCCGGAGGACTTCGTCGAGGCCGTGTGCCCGTACGCGGAGGCCGGGTTCACCGAGATCGCCCTGGTGCAGATCGGCGGCGAGTCGCAGCCGGCGTTCCTGGACTGGTCGGAGAAGACCCTGCTCCCGGCCCTGCGCGACGCCTTCGCCTGACCGGCCGCCGCGCCTCCGCCGTGACCGGCAGGAGGCGGGCGGCAGCGGGCGCCGCAGCAGCAGTCCGTCGCCGGAGGCGGCGTGCGGCCGCCGCACCACCGGGACGTCGACCCGGACGGCGTGCTCGTCGCCCGGGGGAGCGCCGGGCGGCCCGCCCCGACCGCGGCGCGGCGGAAGCCGCCGGCGAGGTCGCGGGCCGGGCAGCCGGCGGGACCGCGGCCGGGCCGGTCACCGCGGCCGGGGCGGACCGGCTGATCAAGAGCCGCGTCCACCACCCGCCGGTCGAGCGCCGCGTCCACCACCCGCCGGTCGTACCGGCCGGGTCCGGCCGCCCCGTCGCTGCCGGCTCGCGTTCCCGGCCGGTGTCCGCGGTCTCCCGGGCACGCGGGAAGGCGTCCCGGGCCTCCTCGACGACGCCGTCCACCGGCGCGCGGCGGCCGGCGCGGCCGGGCGCACCGCCGTACGCGGGTCCGCCGCGCCGCGCGCGGCGGCGCGGTGCCGCCCGGGCGCCGGTTGCGTCCTGTTCGCCCTTTCTTCGCCGCCCGGACCTGCGGCGGACCCCACGGAATCACCCGGAGGGCGGAGCATGCCGCGCGATTCGGGGGTACTAGAGGGCTCTACGTCGGTTCCTTCCGGAGGCCCTTTCGTGAACTCGTTCGTGCACAAGACGCTGGTGGTGCAGCTTCAGTCGGGCGCCGCGGACCGTTTTCCGGTACTCGCCCACCTGAGCTACGACGCCACGGACCCCTTCGCCGTCACCATCGTCTTCAGCCACGACGGCCGGGTGCTCGCCCGGTGGCAGCTGGACCGCGAGATGATCGCCGAGGGCCTCACCCGCCCCGTCGGCGTGGGCGACGTGCGGATGTGTCCCGAGTCGCGCGGCACCTGGCAGGAACTGCGCATGGAGTTCTACGGCGACGCCCACGCGGACGGCGGCCGCCACCACGCCGTGGTCTTCGCGTGGGCGGAGACGTTCTCCGCCTTCCTGCGCGACACCTACGAGGTGGTCGCTCCCGGGCGGGAGGAGGTCCGCGTCGACGACTTCCTCGCGGACATCCTCGCCGGGAGCTGACGCCCGGTGACCGGGGGTCAGCCGTACTCGTGCGGCCGTCCCCCGGTCACCGGGACGTGTGGCGGCGCCGCGTCCACAGCGGTATCCCGAACCAGCACAGCAGGTACCACAGCACCACGGCGGTGACCAGCCAGGGCACGAAGCCGTCGTGCGTGGCCACGCGCATGATGAGCAGCAGCGAGGCCGCCATGGTGGCGAGCAGCAGGACCAGCCCGAGGAGGGTGAGCCGGGAGGCCCACCGGACCGCCTGCGCCTTCACCCGCCGCCCGGCCACGAGACGGTGCAGGGACACCGGTCCGATCAGCGCACCGGTCGCGCAGGCGCCCAGGACCACGGTGACGATGTAGATGGTCCGGTCGGTGTCGGTCAGGTCGTCGTACTTCGGGGTGAACACGACGGTGAGCAGGAAGCCGAAGAGGATCTGCACGCCCATCTGGGCCACGCGGACCTCCTGGATGAGCTCCTGCCACATCCGGTCGGCTCTCTCCTCCTCCGTCTCGTTGCGCCCCCTGCGCCTGGCCCCGTCCTCCGCCGGCTGCCTCATCGTGCCCTCCCGGTGCGCGCGACCCACGTCCTGTTCGGTTGCGGGTTCCCCGTCGGCGGCCGGCGTCCCGGTCCGGCCGGTTTCGACGACCGGCGGGCGGTTACACGGTCCCCGTTACGCACAGGTTCGAGGAGGTCGTGGACGGATGTCCGGTACGCAGCTCACCGTGACGCTCAGTGGCGGAGGCGTGGACGACGCGCAGGCGGTCGTCCGGGCCCTGGAAGAGGTGTTCGGCGCGCCGGACGAGATGCCCGGCGACGAGCGGGCGACGGTCCGCACGGCGACGTTCGACGGCGGCGCGGCCCCGGGGGCGGGCGGTTCCGAGGGGGCGGACTCCCCCCGGCTGTCCACGCCCGTGACCGTCACCCTGCAGGGCACCCCGGAGGCGGTCCAGCGCGCCGGCGACACCCTGGGGAAGGCCTTCACGGCCCGCGACCAGGGCGCCGCCTCCGGCGACCAGGAGCAGGAGAGGCAGCTGCTCCTGGAGCCGTAGCACCCCCTCAGCGCGGGAGGTGCCTCACCAGCGGGACTCGACCTGGTCCTTGATGCGGCGCTCGTACAGGTCGCGGATCGCCTCCAGCGTCCGCTCGTCCAGCTCCGGCAGCCGGGCGGCGTCCGCGTTCGCGCGGGCCTGCTGAGGAGAGCGGGCGCCGGGGATCACGGTGGTGACACCGGGCTGCTGGACGATCCAGCGCAGGGCCAGCTGCGCGGGGGTGTACCCCTCGGGCGCGAGCGCGGCGAACTCGGCGGCCGCCTCGACGCCCGTCTCGTAGTCGACGCCGGAGAAGGTCTCGCCCACGTCGAAGGACTCGCCGTGGCGGTTGTAGGTGCGGTGGTCGTCCGCGGCGAAGACGGTGTCCTTGGTGTACTTGCCGGACAGCAGGCCGGAGGCGAGCGGAACCCGCGCGATGATGCCGACGCCCGCCTCCCGCGCGGCCGGGAGCACCTCGCGCAGCGGCTTCATCCGGAACGGGTTGAGGATGATCTGCACGCTCGCCACGTTCGGCCGGGCGATCGCCGTCAGGGCCTCGGCGCAGGTCTCGACGCTGACGCCGTACGCGGCGATGCGCTCCTCCTCGACGAGGGTGTCCAGCGCGTCGAACACCTCGTCCGTGGAGTACACGGGCGTGGGCGGGCAGTGCAGCTGCACGAGGTCGATGCGGTCGACGCCGAGGTTGCGGCGGGAACGGTCGTTCCAGGCGCGGAAGTTGTCCAGAACATAATTCTCCGGGATCTGGTCGACCCGGCGGCCCATCTTCGTCGCGACGAGCACGTGCAGATCGGGCCGGCCGCTCAGGAAGGCCGCGATGGTCTGCTCGCTGCGCCCGTCGCCGTAGACGTCGGCGGTGTCGAAGAAGGTCACCCCCGACTCGGCGGCCGCCTCCAGGACCGCGAGGGCCTCCTTGTCGTCGACGTCTCCCCAGTCGGCACCCAGCTGCCATGTGCCCAGGCCGACGACGGATGCGTGCTGGCCCGACCTGTCGAATGTGCGCTCGTCCATGGCGTCAGTCTGTCATCCGTTCCCGGCCGGCGCGGAACCGCCCGGTCCGTCCCGTGCACGCCGGCATGGGCGTGCGGGTCCGGGGGCGCCGCCGCCGGCCGGGTGATCCGGCGCGAGGGCCCGGCCGCGCGGCGTTCCGGCCGCGTGGTCACCGGTGCCTGCCGCGTGTCCACCGGTGTCTTGTGCCGCCCCGGCCCGGACGGTTCCGTGCCGGTCGGCCGGACCGTCCGGGGACCGCGGGGCCGTGGCGGAAGGGCCTAGGGGCGGGGCCGCGGCGCGCGTGCGTGCGCGGTCCGGGCGAGCTTGGGCCCCAGCCAGCGCTTGAGGCGGCGCAGCGCCTCCAGCCGGCCGGCCGCCCGGTCGAGGCGGTAGTACAGCCGGGGCGGGACGTGGGGCAGCAGGGGCGAGTGGCGCTGGCCCAGCAGGGCGAACATGCGCTCCGGCGGCAGGTCCATGTAGCGCGGCAGGTTCTCGTACCACTGGGCGCTGAGGCGGGCCGCGCTCTGCGCCGGCACCAGGGCCGCCCGGCGTTCCCGCTCGTAGCGGGCGAGGGCCTGCGGGAGGGCGGGGTGCGCGCGCAGCGCCCCGGCCAGGGCGACGGCGTCCTCCAGGGCGAGGGTGGTGCCGGCGCCGACGGAGTAGTGGGTGGTGTGGGCGGCGTCGCCGATCAGGACGAGGTTGCCGCGGTACCAGGTGCGGTTGGTGAGGGTGCGGAAGGTCAGCCACGGGGTGCCGCCGTCGGGGGCGGGACGGGCGGTGAGCGGGTGGCCGTCGAGCACGCCGGCGAAGAGCTTCTCCAGCAGGGCCAGTCCGTCGGCCCGGTCCGCCCGGTCCAGGCCCAGGCCGGTCCACGTCTCGGGGGCGCACTCGACGACGCAGGTGCCGGCGTCGGCGCCGTAGGCGTAGCCGTAGCACCAGATCCAGCCGTGCTCGGTCTCCTCGAACGCGAAGGTGAAGGCGTCGAAGGCCTTGCTGGTGCCGAGCCAGAGGTAGCGGTTGCGGCCGGCCGTGAGGCGGGTGCCGAAGTGGTCGGCGTGCCGGGTGCGCAGCGCGCTGTGGACGCCGTCGGCCGCGACGACGAGGTCGGCGCCGGGCAGGTCGCCGGGCTCGACGGGGTGTTCGTACTCCAGGCGCACGCCGAGTTCGCGGGCCCGGGCGGCGAGGATCTCCAGCAGGCGGTGGCGGCCGATGCCGTGGCCCTGGTCGCCGCGGTGCCGGGTGGTGAGGCCGCGGACGTGGGCGACGCCGTCGGTCCACCGCGCGGAGTGCGCGTCGAGGGCGCGGGCCGTCTCGGGGTCGTGCGCGGACAGCCGGTCGAGCAGGCCGCGCCAGTACGTCACGCCCCAGCCGTAGGTCGACCCCTCGGGGGCGCGTTCGTAGACGGTGACGGCGTGGGAGGGGTCCTGCCGCTTCAGCAGGATCGACAGGTACAGGCCGGCGGGCCCGCCGCCGACGCAGGCGACCTTCACACACACCCCTGGGGTTACTCATCGCGGTTCGGTGACGACGCACAGTAGCAGGACGGGGCGGCGTCCAGCGGCGCTCCGGATCGCGCCAATCTCGCGGCGTGAGGTGGGACACGCGGGACGGGTCACGGCGCGAAGGATCTTGCCCAACAGCACTCCCCGGGGCAGGAATTACCCGTTCCGCACCGGCACGGGTCCCGCCCACAGCAAGATCATCTTCGTTCAACCTTGCACCACATGCGGGGAATTGCCCGGATCGGAGCCAACCGGTCCGCGGCGATTTCTCCCGTTCGGCACCGGGCGGATAGGCATACGAGTCGTCAGCCGAACGATCCCAGGAGGTCCGTATGCCGGAACTCAGCCGTCGCCGTGCGCTCACCGCCGCGGCCGCCGTCGCCGTCGCCGCCCAGACCGTCGCCGCCCCCGCCGCGTCCGCCGCGGGCGGCCACCGCCCCGGCTCCCCCCGATCCTTCGACGAGGTCTACAAGGGGCGCCGGATACAGGGACGGCCCACCGCCGGGGGCGGGCACCACCACCACGGGCCGGGCTACGCCGTGTTCGTCGACGGGGTGGAGCTGCACGTGATGCGCAACGCCGACGGCAGCTGGATCAGCGTCGTCAGCCACTACGACCCGGTGCCCACCCCGCGCGCCGCCGCCCGCGCCGCGGTCGACGAACTGCAGGGCGCCCCGCTGCTCCCCTTCCCCGCCAACTGACCCCGCCGCACGGATCCTTGGAGTACCCGCACATGACCGTCCGCAAGAACCAGGCCGCGCTGACCGCCGACGAGAAGCGGCGTTTCGTCGCCGCGGTCCTGGAGCTCAAGCGCAGCGGCCGCTACGACGAGTTCGTCACCACGCACAACGCCTTCATCGTCGCCGACACCGACAACGGCGAGCGGACGGGCCACCGTTCGCCCTCGTTCCTGCCCTGGCACCGCAGATTCCTGCTCGACTTCGAGCGGGCGCTGCAGCAGGTGGACGCGTCGGTGGCGCTGCCGTACTGGGACTGGAGCACCGACCGCACGCTGCGGTCCTCGCTGTGGGCGCCGGACTTCATGGGCGGCACCGGACGCAGCCTGGACGGGCGGGTGATGGACGGGCCGTTCGCCGCCGCCACGGGCAACTGGCCGATCGGCGTCCGGGTCGACGGCCGCACCTTCCTGCGCCGCTCGCTCGGCGCCGGCGGCCGTCAGCTGCCGACGCCGGCCGATGTCGAGTCCGTGCTGGCCATGCCCACGTACGACACGGCGCCCTGGAACAGCGGCTCGGACGGCTTCCGCAACCACCTGGAGGGGTGGCGGGGCGTCAACCTGCACAACCGCGTCCACGTGTGGGTCGGCGGGCAGATGGCCACCGGGGTCTCCCCCAACGACCCGGTGTTCTGGCTGCACCACGCCTACATCGACCGGCTGTGGGCCGACTGGCAGCGCCGGCACCCCGCCTCCGGCTACCTCCCGGCCGCCGGGACGCCGGACGTGGTCGACCTGCACGAGACGATGAAGCCGTGGAACGACGTGACCCCGGCGGACCTGCTGGACCACACGGCGTACTACACCTTCGACGCCTGATCCGCCGGGTGCCCGGTCAGGCGCTCCCGGCCTCCGCGCGGCACTCGGGGTGGCCCCAGCCGCCGGCGTTCTTGGCGATGGGCTCGCCGGCCGCGTAGGAGCGGCCGCACGGGCAGCGGCCGGGGAACTTCGCCTTGATGGTGCGCGAGGAGGTCCGGGTGCCCGAGGACGCCTTGGCGGTCCGTGGCGAGCCGCCGCGGGACCGGGAGCGCGGGGCCTTCACCGGTGTGTCCGGCGCGGGCGGCGGCTCCGGGGAGCCGAGGGCGCTGCCCGCGGCCTCCTGCGCGACGGCCGCCCGGCTGGCGGCGCGGTCGGCGAAGTCGTTGAGCGGGTCGCCGTCGACCTGGTGGGCGGGCACGTAGCGGAACTCGACGGTGCGGCCGTCGAGCAGCTCGTCGATGCGCACCACCAGGTCCTGGTTGGCGACCGGCTTGCCGGCGGCCGTCTTCCAGCCGTTGCGCTTCCAGCCGGGCAGCCAGGTGGTGACGGCCTTCATGGCGTACTGGGAGTCCATCCGGATCTCCAGCGGCACGTCCGGGTCGGTCGCCGACAGCAGGCGCTCCAGCGCGGTCAGCTCGGCGACGTTGTTGGTGGCCCTGCCCAGCGGGCCCGCCTCCCAGCGGGCCGGGGCCTCGGAGGCGTCGGCGACGACCCAGGCCCAGCCCGCCGGCCCCGGGTTTCCCTTCGAAGCCCCGTCGCACGCGGCCACAACACGTTCACGCATGGGCTCGATCATGCCATGGCCGCGCCGGGCCCCGGGGCGCGGGCGGGGCCGTCAGACGTCCGTCAGCGGCGGCGCCTCGCCCTCGGTGCGCGAGGTGTCGATCACGGAGAAGCCGGCGCCCTGCGGGTCGGTGAGCGACGCGAACCGCCCGAAGGGCGTGTCCGCCGGGCCGGACCGCAGGACGCCGCCGAGCCCGGTCGCCCGCGACACGGCCGCGTCGCAGTCGGCGACCCCGAAGTAGAGGTTGATGTGCGGCGGCACCTCCGGCGGGAAGTCCTCCGTCATCTCCATGCGGCCCAGGACGGGACGGTCGCCGAGGCCGTACACCCGGAAGTCCGTCGTGTCGCCCTGCATCCGCTGCGCCGTGTAGCCGAAGACGGCGGGGAAGAACGCGTCGGACTTCGCCGGTTCCCGGGTGAAGATCTCGGCCCAGGTGAAGGCGCCCGGTCCGCCCATCGGCGCGCCGAAGCCCTCGTGCCGGGCGGCCTGCCAGACGCCGAAGAGGACGCCGCCGGGGTCCCGGGCCAGGCACATGGTGCCGAGGTCGGCGACCCGCGTCGGCTCCAGCACGATCTCGCCGCCGGCGTCGCGGATCCTGCGCGCGGCGGCCCCGGCGTCCTCGACGGCGATGTACAGGCACCACTGCGGGGAGCCCTCCTGGCCGGGCATCGGCGGGACCACCGCCGCCGCCGGCTCGCCGGCCGCGTACGCCTCGGTGTAGTTGCCGAACTCCTCGGACGTCTCGCCGAAGGTCCAGCCGAGGACCTCGCCGTAGAACTCCTCGGCCCCGTCGAGGTCGCCGAACATCGCGTCGGCCCAGCACGGCGTTCCCTCAGGTCGTACGGCCATGGCTGCGGCCCTCTCCTGATCGGTGGGTGGTCGGACCCGTGGGGTCCGGTTCCTCACGCTAGTCACCGGGACGCCCGCCCGCGCGCCGGGCCGTGCGCGGCGCGGGTCAGCGCAGGGCGCGCGGGTCCGCGTGGAGGCGGCCCGCCAGCCGGACGGTGATGAACTCGTTGTCGTCCGCCCGGCCCGGGGTGCGGCCCGAGGAGAAGGGGAAGTTGTTGTCGTTCAGGACCGCCAGGGTCCGGTCGTCCAGGAGGACCACGTCCTCGATGGTCTGGAACGGGAAGCGGAACGTCTCCCCGAAGCCTCCGACGCCCCGCGGGTTCGCCAGGTCCAGCAGGTCCGCCACCAGGGTCTTGTCCAGCAGCCCGTCCCGGTCCCGGTCCCGGGTGTCGGCGAGGTAGATCCGCTTGAACACGGCCGCGTCGCCCTGGCCGCCGTCCCGCTCGATCACCAGGAACCGGTGGCGGTCGACGGCGACGGCGTCACCGATGGCGTGCGCCGGCGACTCCAGGCGGTAGACGAACCGCTTGCCGGTGTAGGCGCGGGTGCGCAGGTCGAACTCGCTGAAGCGCAGGTCGCCCGGCGTGTCGCCGGTCACCGTGCCCTCCAGCAGCGGGTAGAGGCGCCGCCCGTCGACGGAGCGCACCAGCCCCTCGAAGCCCTTGCTGCCGCCGAGCGTGGGCTGAGCGCCGTCGAGGTACGGGTTCTCCGGGGCCCGGACGCCCTCCAGCTCGACGGGGGCCTCCAGGAGACGGCCCCGGGCGTCGAAGTGCAGCAGGAAGGGGCCGAACTCGTCGCCGATCCAGTACGTCCCGTCGGCGCCCCGGACGATCGACTCGACGTCGAGGTCGGCGCCGGTCAGCACCCGGTCGGCGCGGGTGAGCGCGAACGGGGCCCTGTGGTGCGGGTCGCTGAGGTGGAAGCCGCCCAGCACCCTCAGCTTCCCGGACTTCAGGTCCGGCTTCACGCGGTGCACGCGCAGCAGGAAGTCGGCGCTGTTGGCCTTGTTGCCGTAGCCGTTGTCGGACAGCACGTCGAAGGTGCCGTCGTGGCGGTTCACGACTCCGCTGAAGCCCTGCACGGGCTGGCCGGCGAAGGGCGCGGTGACGCCGTTGAAGGGCCCCGGGCCGAGGAGCGCGCCGGACGGCTCGCTGTCCGGGACGAACGTCTCGGCGGGGAGCGACGCGAAACCGGTGAGGGTGGCCCGCCCGAAGCCGCCGTCCGCGGGGCCGCCCGCCGGGCCCCCGTGGGCCGACGCGGGTGAGGCCAGCGCGACGGTCAGGGCGGCCGCGGCGAGCATGATCGAAGGTCGTCTCATGGCGCGCACCGTAGGCACGCCGGGTGACCACCGCCCGAACACCGGGCGACGAACCCGGTCGGCGCGGGTGGCCGACGTACGTCTTTCCCGCCGCGTCCGGCTGTGCTTGCCTGGGGAGCCGTTTCGACGCTCGGGGCGGGAGTCGCCGTATGCGCAAGCCGTGGGCCGCGGGGATGCTGCTGGCCGCCGTGCTGCTGGGCGGATGCGGGGACCCGGCGTCCGCGCCCGGGGAGCCGCCGCCGTCGCCCCGCGCGTCCGTACCCGGGGGGCCGCCGCCGTCGCCCCGCGCGCCGGCGACCGCCCACCAGCGGGCCGCCGCGTCCCCGGGCACGCAGCCGGCGAGGGCGCCCGCGGTGCTGTACCTCGGCGACTCGCTCGCGACGGAGAGCCAGGAGGTGCTCGGGCGGGAGCTGCGCCGGGACCTGCGCGCGGCGTACACCGGCGCCCCGTACTCGGGCACCACCCTGTGCGACTACCTGGAGGGCACCGGCGAGCGGTCCCTGGTCCCGGCCGCGGACAAGGCGGCGGCGCTGGTGCGGTCGCTGCGGCCGGACGTCGTGGTGCTCCAGTTCTGGGGCAACGCCTGGGGCTACACCCCGTGCATGGACGGGATCACCCACGACGCCGCGCCGGAGAGGTACTTCGCGCGGTACGAGGCCGACGCGCGCCGGCTCACCGAGCAGATCACGGCGGCCGGCGGAGCCCGCCGGCCGCGGATCGTCTGGGTGCTGCAGGGTCCCGACCCGATCACCCCCGACCGGGTGCGACGGGTCAACGCGCTGTACGGGAAGCGGGCCGCCGCCTCGGGCGACCTGGTCGCCGACGCCGGCCGGACGGTGAGCCCGGACTCCGCCCGCCACACCTGGACGCAGTACCTGCCCTGCACCGCCTACGAGCGCGCCCACCCCGCCTACTGCACCCAGCCGGACCGCGGCCGCACCGCCCTGCACCGCGACGACGACCCCCTGCACTTCTGCCTGGCCCCGACGACGTCCACCCCGAGACCGTGCCCGGTCCGCTCCCCCGGCATCCTGCGGATCGCCCGGGAGATCACGCGGGTGATCGCGGAGCGGGTGGGGTGAGGGTGCCCGGGCGGGGCGCGCACCCGCCCGGCGCGCGCGTGCCGCGGAAAATGCTTGGACAGGACGCCGGGCGCCCGCTGGGATGGCCCGCATGAGTGCGCTGCGGATGCACGCGGACGAAGTGGACGTCGACGTGTCGCTGGTCGGCCGGCTGGTCGCCGGGCAGTTCCCCCGGTGGGCCGGGCTGCCCCTGGAGCGGCTGCGGTCCTCGGGGACGGAGAACGCCATGTTCCGCCTCGGTACGGACCTGGTGGTGCGGCTGCCCCGGCACCCCGGCGCCGTGGAGAGCATCGCGCACGAGCGGCGCTGGCTGTCCCGGCTCGGGCCCCGGCTGCCGTACGCCGCGCCCGAACCGCTGGGGCGGGGCGAGCCCGGCGCGGGCTTCCCGTGGCCCTGGTCCGTGTACCGCTGGCTGGAGGGCCGCAATCCGGTCGCCGGCGCGGTCGACGAGCCGGAACTGCTCGCCGGGGACCTGGCGGAGTACGTCACCGCCCTGCGCGGGCTCGACCCGTCGGACGGGCCGCCCTGCTCCCGGGGTGTCCCGCTGGCGGCCCGGGACGCGGCGACGCGCGAGGCGATCGCGCGCCTGGCGGGCCGGGTCGACACGGGCGCGCTGACGGCCCTGTGGGAGGAGGCCCTGCGCGCCCCCGGGCACACCGGCCCGCCCCGGTGGGCGCACGGTGACCTGTCGCCCGGGAACGTGCTGGTGCGCGGGGGACGGCTGGCCGCCGTGATCGACTTCGGCTGTGTGGGCGTCGGGGATCCGGCCGTGGACCTGATCGTCGCCTGGAACCTGCTGCCCGCCGGGGCGCGGGGCGTCTTCCGTGACGCGGTGGGCGCCGACGACGCGCAGTGGGCGCGGGGCCGCGGCTGGGCGCTGTCCATCTCGCTGATCCAGCTGCCGTACTACTGGGACACCAATCCGCCGCTCGCCGAGAACTCCCGGCACGTGATCGGGGAGATCCTCGCGGAGGCCGGGTAGGACGGGGCGGGGCCGTCGCCGTCCCGCCCGGCACGGGTGTCACTCCCCGGCGTACGCCTTCTCCAGGGCCGCGATGTCGAGCTTGCCCATCGCGAGCATGGCCCGGGTGGCGCGGGCCGCCTTCTCCCGGTCGTCGTCGGCGACCATCTCGATCAGCCGCTTCGGGACGACCTGCCACGACACGCCGTAGCGGTCCTTGAGCCAGCCGCAGGGGCCCGGTTCCCCGCCGTCCTCGGTGAGCCGCTTCCAGTAGGAGTCGACCTCCGCCTGGTCGTCGCACTCGATCTGGAAGGAGACCGCCTCGCTGAAGCGGAACTGCGGGCCGCCGTTCAGCGCGACGAACCGCTGCCCGTTGGCCGTGAACTCCACGGTGACCACCGAACCCGCGGGGCCCGGTCCCGCCTCGGTGGAGCGGACGGTCCGCCCGAGGCGGGAATCCTCGAAGACGGAGACGTAGAAGCGGGCGGCCTCCTCGGCCCGGCCGTCGAACCAGAGACACGTGGTGAATCCGTCGGTGGTCATGGGTACCTCCTGGGGCGGTGGAACGGTCGTCTGTACGACCGGCGCCCGCCCGGAAACTCATCGCCGGCGGCCGGACGCCCCGTCCGGAGACCGCGCGGGCCGGGCCGGCGAGCCGCCCCCGGCACGGGCTGGTCGTGCGGCGTGCCGACGGCTTACCCGCGGGAGCTCGGCCCCTGCCGGCGGCACGTCCACGACCGGTGTGCCGCCGAGGCGGAACCGAACGCGTGGCCGCGGTTCACCACCGTCGTCGACGGGGCGGCCGTCCGCTCCGCGCGCGACCGGTCCCCGGAACCGGACGCCGTGCCGCTGGTCCTCACGCACGGCCGGCCCGGTTCGGTCGTGGAGGTCCCGGACGTGGCGGGGCCGCTCGCCGGTCCGGCCGCCCACGGGGGCGATCCGGCCGACGCGTTCCACGTCGTGTGGTGCCGAGGGTCCCCGGGTCGGGCTGTCGGGTCCCACGCGGGACACCGGCCGGGAGGCGGGGCGGGTCGCCGGCGCCCGGGCGGAGCCGATGCGGCGGCTCGGCGGCGCGCGGTTCGGCGCGCAGGGCGGCAACGGGGGTGCCGCGATCTCCCGAGAACCGGGCCGGGCCCGCCCCGGCCGCGTCGTCGGCGTCCACCTCAACCTGCTGCCGGGAGCCGGCCGCCGGGGAACCGGACGCGTTCGGCCCCGAGGAGCGGGAGCGCACCCTCGCGTCGTCGCGCCGCCGGCGCGACCGGTCCCGCGGGGGGGGGCACCGGGTGCGCCGTCCTCCGGTCGGCCCGGCCGCAGACCCTCGCGTACGCGCTCGCCGGCGGGCCGGCTCGCCTGGACCGGCGAGACGTTCCGGGAGGGGACGGACGCGCGGGAACCGCCGGAGGAGGGCGTCGACCGGGACCGGCTGATGACGGACGCGATGCCGTACCGGCCGGCCGGGACGGCGGGTTCGTCCGCCCGCATCTCCTGCGGGCGGGCCCACGCCACCGGCGGGACCGCCCGGCCCGCCGATCCGTCGGCCGCGCCCACCGCGCTCGCCCTGTTTCCCGCCGAGCCGCAACCGCCCCTGCGGCACGAGGCGGAGCGCGCCGAGGACCTGGTGCGGTGGACGGAGTTCGACCGGGGCGGGCACTTCACCGCGCTGGAGGGGCCGGACCTGCCGGTGGAGGAGGCGCGGGCGTTCTTCCGGGAGTCGCCCGGCACGTGAGCGCTCTGCGCGTGGCGAATCTGCCGCGAGCCGAGAAAGGCGCCGGGGGCCGGGGCGCAAGGCAAGAGTGGAGAGCGCGGCGAGGACCGCCGCGTCCCGAGACGAACGACGACTGGGAGCGCCGATGTCTCCACTCACCGCCGGCCCCGTGCCGGCCCCGCTGCCCCGGGCCGAGGAGGGCGACACCCCTCCGACCCGGTTCGACGACCACCTGGCCGCCCAGCTGCTCGCCCAGCGGATCGTGCTGCTGGGCACGCAGGTCGACGAGGTCTCCGCGAACCGGGTCTGCGCCCAGCTGCTGATCCTGTCCGCGGAGGACCCGCGCACCGACATCAGCCTGCTGATCAACAGCCCCGGCGGGTCCGTGCACGCGGGCCTGGCCGTCTACGACACGATGCGGCTGATCCCCAACGACGTCTCCACGCTCGCCATGGGCTTCGCCGCCAGCATGGGGCAGTTCCTGCTCAGCGTCGGCACGCGCGGCAAGCGCTACGCCCTGCCGCACGCGCGGATCATGATGCACCAGCCGTCGGCGGGCATCGGCGGCACCACCGCCGACATCGAGATCCAGGCGGAGAACCTGGAGTTCACCAAGCGGACCATCGAGCGGATCACCGCCGAGCACACCGGGCAGAGCCCGGAGACCATCTCCCGGGACGGCGACCGGGACCGCTGGTTCACGGCCGAGGAGGCCCGGCAGTACGGCATCGTGGACCGGGTCGTGGAGTCGCTCGCCGACGTCCGCCCGGCGGCCACCCGGCGCAGGATGGGGTTGCAGTGAGGGGCGGTTACACGATTCCGAGCGTCATCGAGAGCACCGCGCGGGGCGAGCGGTCCTTCGACGTCTTCAGCCGGCTGCTGAACGAGCGGATCGTCTTCCTCGGCACCGAGATCGACGACGGCGTCGCCAACGTCGTCATCGCGCAGCTGCTCCACCTGGAGTCGGCGGCCCCGGAGAGCGAGATCGCGCTCTACCTCAACTCCCCCGGCGGCTCGTTCACGTCGCTGATGGCCATCTACGACACGATGACCTTCGTGCAGGCGCCGATCTCCACGTTCTGCGTCGGGCAGGCGGCCTCCACGGCGGCCGTGCTGCTGGCCGGCGGGGACCCGGGGCGGCGTTTCGTGCTGGAGCACGCGCGCGTGCTGCTCGGGCAGCCCGCCTCCGGCGGCGCCCGCGGCACCGTCTCCGACCTGGCGCTCCAGGCCAAGGAGATGGTGCGGATCCGTTCCCAGGTGGAGGAGGTGCTGGCGCGGCACACCGGCCACGACGTGGCGACGCTGCGCGCCGACATGGACCGCGACAAGGTGTTCACCGCGCAGGAGGCGGTGGCCTACGGGCTGGCCGACGAGGTGCTGAGCCGGCGCCTCGCGCGGATCTAGAGGCGCCGGCGGCGGGTGCGCGGTCAGGCGGCCAGGCAGAGCCCGTCGTGCGACGCCGGGGACACGGTCCGGCCGGCGGCCGCGTACCGCGAGGTGACGCGGACGAGCTCGCCGTGCGCCCGGGCCAGCAGGTCGCCGAGGGTCAGGCCGAGGGCGTGGGCGGCGGCCGCGAGGACCTCCGAGGAGGCCTCCTTGCGGCCGCGCTCCACCTCCGACAGGTACGGCATGGAGATCCGGGCGGCCTCGGCGACGTCCTTGAGCGTGCGCTCCTGGGCGAGGCGCTCGCGCCGCAGGACGTCGCCGACCAGGTCGCGCCAGAGGGGTTCCCTCGGCGCGGGGGCCGCCGGCGTCCGGGGCTCCGGGACGGCCGGGACTCCGTGTCCCGGCCGGAGGGCGTCGGCGGCGCGGGGCGGGTCGGACGCGGGGCGGGCGCTTCCCCGGGGCGCGGCCTGCGGGCGGGCGGCCGGCGGCCGGGCGGCCGGCGGGCGCAGGGGGACGACGCGGGCTTCGTTCGGCAGGTGGCTGGTCATCCGTTCAGCGTAAGAGCGCCCGCCGCCGGGGCAAGGGACCGGCATTCCGCCCTCGGTGGAATCGCGGCCCGGCGGGGCCGTGCGGCACACGGGAAGCGGCGTCCGCACGCAGCGGCCTCGGGGACCCGTACGCGGTCCGCGCCGGGGGCACCGGATGCCCCCGGCTTCCTGGTGCCCGGGCGCAGGGGCGATGATGGGGGTCGGCTCACCGTGCCGCCGGGGCTGCTCCCGCCCGCGACCGGCGATGTCACCGCTTCGTTCACGGAGCGGGCATGCATCGCCACATCCCGGGTACCCGCAACCCGGAAGCACCTGAGCAGATACCGAGCTGTGACTGTCGTGGGAGAGGTACTAGCTGATGGACACCGCCGTGATCCGGTCGCAGGCGCGGACCGACGAGGGAAACGCCGAGGTCAGGACGGGTGACACAGCACTGCCGGGAATCGTGGACCCGAGGACCGTGGCTCCCCGGGACGCCAGGGAGCTGTCGCGGCAGTTCTTCCAGCGCCTGACGGAACTCGAAGAGGGCACGCACGAGTACCAGTACGCGCGCAACACCCTGATTGAGATGAACATGTCACTCGTGCGGTTCGCGGCCGGCCGGTTCCGCGGACGCGGCGACGACATGGAGGACATCGTCCAGACCGGCATGATCGGCCTGATCAAGGCGATCGACCGGTTCGAACTGTCGCGCGAGGTCGAGTTCACCTCCTTCGCCCTGCCGTACATCGTGGGCGAGATCAAGCGGTTCTTCCGCGACACCACCTGGGCGGTGCACGTGCCCCGGCGGCTGCAGGAGCTGCGCGTGGAGCTGGCCAAGGCGCGCGAGGAACTCGCCAGCCGGCTGGACCGCGAGCCGACCGTCGCCGAACTCGCGACGCTGATGAACATCAGCGAGGACGAGGTCGTCGAGGGCCAGATCGCGGCCAACGGGTACAACAGCGCGTCGCTGGACGCCGCGCTCACCGGTGACGGGGCGGAGAACGGCGAGGCGGTCCTCGCCGACTTCATCGGCGTGGAGGAGCACGGGCTGCGGCTCGTCGAGGACTTCCACTCGCTCGCCCCGCTCATGGCCGAGCTCAGCGAGCGCGACCGGCAGATCCTGCACATGCGGTTCGTGGAGGAGGCCACCCAGGCGGAGATCGGCGAGCGGCTCGGCTGCTCGCAGATGCACGTGTCGCGCCTGATCAAGCGGATCATCTCGCGCCTGCGCGAGGGCATGCTGGGCGAGCTGGGCATCAGCTGAGACCGGCGTTTCCAGGACCACCGGGACGCGGGTGCCGTTCCCCCTTCGGTACGGGGACGGCATCCGCGTCCTTAGCGTTGCGGGTTCCCCGCGCCCCCGCAGGCGCGGTGCGGGGCGCTGCTACGCCCCCAGGGGCTCCGGGCCGGGCAGGCTCACCACGACGCGCACCCGCTTGCCGACCGGCACCCGCTCGACGGTGACCCGCTCCGCGAGGGCGTGCACGATCTCCAGGCCGTGCCGGCCCACGCGCTCCGGGTCCCGGGGGAATATGCGGGGCAGGGCGACGCTGCTGTCGTAGACGGACACCGTCACGGCGGTGTCCGTCCCCTCCAGCTCCAGGATGTACGGCCCGTTGCTGTGCCGGTCGGCGTTGGTGACCAGCTCGCTCACCACCAGTAGGACGGCGCCGTCGGTCCGGTCGTCGATCGCGGCGCACCACTCGGTCCTGAGCCGCTCCAGGAAGTGCGCGGCGAAGGCCCGCGCCTCGGCGATGCAGCCCGCTTCGCCGGTGTAGTGTGCCGCCCGCCGCAGCGGTTCCACGGGCACGTCGAAACCAGTCGGTATCACTGCCCCGTCCAGGTGCTCGATCATGCGTTTCTCTCTCGGAAGCCGGACTGGCCGGACACTCTGCACCAGTCCTCGTACCCCGAGCCGGGCCCAGCACTCCCCACGGCACGTGCCCGCCTTCCCCCACGCTATCGGCGCGGCGCGCCGCCGCCTTGACCGGGCGGCGTGCGGAAAACGCGTGCGAGGCCGTCCCCCGGCCGCATCGTCCCGGCCGGGCGGGGCACCCGGACGGCGGAAGGGGCATGGGGATGAGCGAGCTGATGGCGGCGCGCAGCCTGGCGACCCGGCCGGTGGTCACCCTGGGCGGCGACATGGTCGCCCACGTCAAGGACACGGTCTTCGACCCCGCGGCCGAGCGCATCACCGGCTTCACGCTCAGCGGCCGGAGCCTGCTGTCGGGCCCGCTGAAGCAGAGCCTGCCGTGGCCGGGCGTGCACGCGCTGGGGCACGACGCGGTCATGATCCGCGACGCGACCGTCCTGGCCGACACGCCGGTCATGGTGGCGCGCCGGGAGGCCCTGCACGGCCGGGTGATCGGCGCGAAGGTGCTGACCGACACGGGCACCGAGATCGGCACGGTGCTGGACGTCGTCGTCGAGGGCGGCGGCAGCGGCCGGGTCGCCGGGTTCCGCATCGCCCCGCACCGGTCGCTGCTGCCGGGCGCCGGACGCCACCGGTACCCGGTCTTCCTGCCCCGCGGCGAGCAGGTCGCCGTCTCGGGCCGGACCCTGGTCGTCCCCCTGGACAGCGTCCGCCACGTCACCGCGGACCTGCCGGTCTTCACCGCCCGGCTCGGCCTCTTCCACCACCACGTCCGGCACGAGGACGCGTCGTGATGCTGTTCTCGCAGGTGCGCGGCCTGCCGGTGCTGACCGCCGGCGGGGAGCGGATCGGTGTCCTGAAGACGCTGACCGTCGACGCCAGGGCGGGCACGGTCACCCACGTCCGCGTCCGGGAGCGGCACGCGCGCAGGGAGACCGTGCTGCCGTGGGCCGCGCTGTACGCCGTCGGCCCGGATGCCGTGCTCGTCCGCCCGGCCGTCGCCCCGCACACGGTGCCCCCGCTCCACGACGTCCTCGGCCGCCAGGTCCTCACCGAGCGGGGCGAGGGCCACGGCACGGTCCTGGACGTCGCGTTCGACCCGGCGACCGGCCGGACAGCGGCGGTCTACACCACGCTCGGCGCGCTCCCGGCCGACCGCCTGCTGGGCCTCGGCGACCACGCCCTGGTCGTCCGCGCGGCCTGACCCGCCGGGGCCGGGGCCGGCGCGCCGACGCGGACGGACCTCCCGGCGGGCGCCGGGCACGGGCGCTGCTTAGCGTGGCTGCGTGACCTCGGGAACCCCCTCTGCGCGGGCCGCCGCCCGGCACGGCTGGGTGCAGGCCGTGGCCGTGGTCCTGGCGGGGCTGGCCGCCATGGGCACGGTCGCCGCGCTGGGGCTGTGGGCCGCCGGAGCGGCGGACCTGCCGGGCGGCGCCTTCCCGCAGGTCGTCGCGGCGACCGTCGTCACCTCCGTCGGGGGCGCGGTCGACGTGTCCGGCACCGCGGGGGAACTCGCCGGGACGGACGCCGACCTGACCGTGATCCCGCTGTCGGTGACGCTCGTGGGGGCGCTGGTGATCGCCGGCGGCTTCCTGCGCCCGCTGCGGCACCGCGCGGTGGCCGGTGCGGCGGAGCTCGGCGGCTGGGCCGCCCGGATCGCGGTGCTCTGGCTGCCGGCGCTGCTGGGCCTGGCCCTCGGTGCCCGCCGGACGTTCGTGATCGACCTCGGCGAGGACGTGCTCGGCGACATCGGTGATTTCCTCGGCATCCGGCCGGAGGTCGGCTTCACGGCGGACGTGCCGCTGACGCTGCTCTTCGGCCTGCTGTGGCTGGCCGGTGTGCTGCTGCTGGCCCTGCTGGTCGCGCGCGGCGCGCCGCTGCCCGGCGGGCTGCTGCGCTTCCAGGCGTCGGTGCGGCCGGCCGCGTACGCGATGGTCGTGCTGCTGCTGGCGTCCGTCGCCGTCGCCCTGGCCGTCGGGCTGGTCGTCGCGGCGACCCGCGGCCACCCGGCGGAGACCTTCGCGGTGATCCTGCTCGGCCTGCCGAACCTGGCGTGGCTCGGGCTGACGGTCGGCATGGGCGCCACGTGGCACGGCCGGGTGGAGGGCCCGTTCGGGCTGCCCGTGCCGCACCTGCTCGACCAGGTGCTGCGCACCCCGGACGTGTCCGCTCTCCACCTGGGTTCGCTGGCCGAGTACGACGGGACGGCGTGGTGGCTGCCGGTGATCGACGCGGTGCTGCTGCTGGGCGCCGCGTTCGTGATGGCGGCCCGGTCCCCGGCGGGCGTCCCGGCCTGGCGGCACGCGGTGCGCATGGCGGTCGCGCTCACCCTGACCGTCCTCATGATCTGCCTGGTCGGCCGTGTCTCGGCGCACTACGGGCTGTCCGTGCTCGGCATCGGCGACCTCGGCGGCGGGCTCGCCGGAGAACTGTTCCTGCGCCCGCAGCTGTGGTCCGCCCTGGGAGCGGCCGTCCTGTGGGGCCTGGTCACCGGCTTCGCCGGGGCGCTGGCGGCGGGGCCGGTGCGCCGCCGGGGCGAGACGACCGGCGCGGGCCGAGGCGGGGCGTGAGCGGCCGCCCGGCGGCACCGGGGCGACGGGGACGCCCGTGCTCAGGCGACGGGGACGCCGAAGACCTGGGCCATCCGCTGCATGCGCCAGGCGTCCACGGACTCGGCGAGCAGTTCGTACTCGGTGGTGTCGTCGCTGGTGGCGATGCGCACCAGCCGTCCGGCGGCCAGTTCGTCGGCGACGTGTTCCTGCTGGGCGACGTCGGCGCACCAGGCGCGCAGCACGGCGGGCACGTCGGGCACGGTGTCGGCGACCGGGACGAGGGCGCCGGACGGCACGTGCTCGGCGTCGGGGCGCGGGTCGAGGCGCTCGGCGATCCAGGACGCCCGGTCCCGTAACCACCACAGGGCGAGGGCCAGGGTGGGCGCCCGGTAGGTGCCCAGGGGGACGCCGATGCGCCGGCCGTCGCAGACTCCGTACGCGGTGACGTGGCACAGGAACTCGTCGTGCACGGTGACCTCCCCGTTGCCCTGCCCGTCTGCCGGCCCGGCCTCGCTCTCCCGCGGCTCGCGTGCTGTGCGTGAGGGCGCCGTCGCCCAGCGCAGTGCCCACGCTGTCGAGTATGTTCACTACTGAAACACTGTCACCATGGCTTTCCGGCCAGTCTCCTGGCATATTCACGGGCGTTCTTGGCCGAAACATGGCGGTGACGGACGGGCCGGGGAGCACCGGCCGTCCGCCCGGCCGCCTCGGCGGATTCCCGCCCTCCCGGCGGCCTCCTCCGTGCGGACCGACGGAGACAACGGGCCACCGGGAGCGGAGCGATCATGGCCGTCACCGGACACCCCGACGCGGAGTGCACCGCCGTCCCGCGACGGCACGCACCGGCTTCCCGTCGGGGCGGACACGCACCGTCTTCCCGCCGGGGCGGAGGTGCGCGGGGCGACCGGGATGCGGGAGGGCGGCCGGGTGACCGCCCGCCCGGCCGAGCGCCCCGGCCACCCGCCCGGCCGAGCGCCCCGGCCGTCGGCCTGGACGAGCGCCTCGGCCGTCCGTCCGTCCGTCCGCCCCGGCGCCTCAGCCGTTGACGACCGCGTCGATGCGGACCAGCTCCTCGGCGTCGAAGTGGAGGTTGCCGATCGCGGCGACGCTGTCCTCCAGCTGCCGCGGGCTGCTCGCCCCGACCAGGGCGGAGGTGACCCGGCCGCCGCGCAGCACCCAGGCCAGCGCCATCTGGGCCAGGCTCTGGCCGCGGGTCTTGGCGATGTCGTTCAGGTCGCGCAGCCGCGCCACCAGGTCCTCGGTGAGCGCGTCGCTGTTCAGGAACGGGCTGTCGCCGGCGGCCCGGGAGTCCTCCGGGATGCCGTCGAGGTAGCGGCCGGTCAGCAGGCCCTGCTCCAGCGGCGAGTAGGCGATGGAGCCGGCCTGGAGCTCGTCGAGGGCGTCCAGCAGCCCCTCGTCCTCAGGGCGGCGGTCGAGCATCGAGTAGCGCGGCTGGTGGATGAGCAGCGGGGTGCCGAGGTCGGCCAGGATGCGGGCGGCCTCCCGGGTCTGCTCGGCGCTGTAGTTCGAGACGCCGACGTACAGCGCCTTGCCCTGCTGGACCGCCGAGTGCAGCGCGCCCATCGTCTCCTCCAGCGGAGTCTCCGGGTCGGGGCGGTGCGAGTAGAAGATGTCGACGTAGTCCAGGCCCATCCGCTTCAGGCTCTGGTCGAGCGAGGACAGCAGGTACTTGCGCGAACCCCACTCGCCGTACGGGCCGGGCCACATCAGGTAGCCGGCCTTGGTGGAGATCACCAGCTCGTCGCGGTACGGCGCGAAGTCCGCCTTGAGGGCCTCGCCGAAGGCGGACTCGGCGGCGCCGGGCGGCGGGCCGTAGTTGTTCGCGAGGTCGAAGTGGGTGACGCCCAGGTCGAAGGCGCGGCGCAGGATGGCGCGCTGGGTGTCGACCGGGCGGTCCGGCCCGAAGTTGTGCCACAGGCCGAGCGAGAGCGCGGGGAGCTTCAGTCCGCTGCGGCCGGTGCGCCGGTAGGGCATGTCCGCGTAGCGGTCGGGGTGTGCGGTGTACAACGCGACTCCAGAGGGGTTGGCACACGGGTTCGCGGGTCCCTGGAGGCCCAGGGACCCGTGTCCCACTCTGTCGTGACCTGCGGGCAGTGGTCCAACAGAAGAATCCGATGGAATTCAGCGGATAGGCTTCTCAATCATGGAACTGCGCCACCTCCAGCACTTCGTCGCGGTCGCCGAGGACCAGCACTTCACCCGGGCGGCCGAACGCCTGATGGTGTCCCAGTCGGGTCTGTCGGCCTCGATCCGGGCGCTGGAGCGGGAGCTGCAGACCCCGCTGTTCGTGCGCACGACCCGCCGGGTGACGCTCACCCCGGCCGGACGGGCGCTGCTGGGCGAGGCGGAGCGGATCCTGGCGCAGGTGCGGGCCGCGCACGAGGCGGTGGCGGCGGTGCAGGGCGTGCTGCGGGGCATGCTCGCGCTCGGCACCGAGCAGTGCATCGCCGGGGTCGACGCGGCGCGGCTGCTGGCCGCGTTCCGCGGGCGGTACCCGGACGTGGAGATCTGCCTGCGGCAGGCGGGGTCGGCGGAGCTGGCCGAGGAGGTCGCGGCCGGGCGGCTGGACCTGGCGTTCGCGGTGCGGACGGCGCAGGCGGACACCGAGCAGCTGCGGGCCGTGCCGCTGACCGCCGAGCCGATGACGGTGCTGTGCCACCGCAGCCACCGGCTGGCCTGCGCGGGCGCCGCCGTCACGCCGGAGGACCTGGGCGGCGAGGTGTTCGTCGACTTCCACCCGGACTGGGGGCCGCGCCGCATCACCGACGCCGCGTTCGCCGCCGCGGGGGTCCGCCGGTCGGTCGCCCTGGAGGTCAACGACGTGCACACGCTGCTCGACCTCGTGGACGAGAACCTCGGCATCGCGGTCGTCCCCCGGCACTTCCGGCACAAGCGCGCCTCGCTGACCGCCCTGCCCCTGAAGGACACCGACGAGTCGGCGTACGAGACCGTCGCCCTGCTGCCGCCGCCGCAGGCCACCAGCCCGGCGGCCCGGGCCCTGATGGCGCTGCTGACCGGCGCCCCGGAGCACCGCGGGGAGGCGTGAGCCGGACCGGCGCGCGAGCCGGACCGGGACGCGCCGGACGCGGCCGTGCGCGATGGTGGAGCCATGCATGCCAAGGACATCCTCATCGACGGGTACGGCCGCGTCCGGGAAGAGGTCCACGCAGCCGTCGAGGGCCTCGGCCCCGACGAGCTCGGCACCCGCCCCGCGGCCGACGTCAACTCCATCGCCTGGCTCGTCTGGCACCTCACCCGTGTCCAGGACGACCACATCGCCGACGCCTTCGGCCTCGACCAGGTGTGGCTGTCACAGGACTGGGAGAAGCGCTTCGCGCTCGGCCTGCCCCGCCACGACACCGGCTACGGCCACTCCCCCGCGAAGGTCGCCAAGGTCCGGGTCGACTCCCCGGACCTGCTGACCGGCTACTACGACGCCGTGCACGAGCAGACCCTGCGCGCCCTGCGCGCCCTGACCGCCAAGGACCTGGAGCGCATCGTCGACGAGCGGTGGGACCCGCCGGTCAGCCTGGGCGTACGGCTGGTCAGCGTCCTGTCCGACGACCTCCAGCACGTCGGACAGGCCGCCTACGTCCGCGGGCTCCTTCAGAGCGCGGCCTCGTAACCGGGCAGCACGACGTCCTCGATCAGGGCCTTGCGCTCGTCGTACGGCAGGAAGGCGCTCTTGACCGCGTTCACCGTGACGGTGCGCAGGTCCTCGGCCGTCCAGCCGGCCTGCTCGACCAGCAGGGACATCTCCCGGGTCATGGTGGTGCCGGAGACCAGCCGGTTGTCGGTGTTGAGGGTGACGCGGAAGCCGAGGTCCTTCAGCGCGGTGATGGGGTGCTCGGCGATCGAGGCGGCCGCGCCGGTCTGCAGGTTGGAGGTCGGGCACATCTCCAGCGCGATGCGCCGGTCGCGGACCCAGCCGGCCAGGCGGCCCAGCTTGCCGCCCGCGAGGTCGGGGATGTCCTCGGTGATGCGCACGCCGTGCCCGATGCGCTGGGCGCCGCACACCTGCACGGCCTGGTGGATGCTGGGCAGGCCGTGGGCCTCGCCGGCGTGGATGGTGAAGGGCACGTTCTCGCGGCGCAGGTGCTCGAAGGCGGCCAGGTGGTCGGCGGGCGGGAAGCCGTCCTCGGCCCCGGCGATGTCGAAGCCGACGACACCGGCGTCCCGGAACGCCACGACCAGGTCGGCGATCTCCCGGCTCCGGTCGAACATGCGCATGCCGCACAGCAGGGTCCCGACGCGGACGGGCGTGCCCGCGGCCGCCGCCTTCGCCATGCCCGCCGCGAGACCCTCCTGCACGGTCTCCACGACCTCGGGCAGGGTGAGCCCGCCCTTCAGCATGAGCTCCGGGGCGTAGCGGACCTCGCCGTACACGACGCCGTCCGCCGCCAGGTCGAGGACGTACTCCTCGGCGGTGCGCAGCAGGCCCTCGCGGGTCTGCATGACGGCGAGGGTGTGCTCGAAGGTGGCGATGTAGCGGACCAGGTCGCCGGAGTTGGCGGCGTCGTAGTAC
Source organism: Streptomyces sp. NPDC085946 (assembly GCF_044540485.1). Taxonomy (NCBI): domain Bacteria; kingdom Bacillati; phylum Actinomycetota; class Actinomycetes; order Kitasatosporales; family Streptomycetaceae; genus Streptomyces; species Streptomyces sp. NPDC085946. Next base: position 81,994 of record NZ_JBITSF010000004.1, read on the forward strand.
CAGGCCGCGAGCGCGTCCGGGTCGGTGGTGGGCAGGGTGTGGCCGACCGCGTCCGCGAGCTCCACCACGGTGGCGGGGCGCAGGCCGCCGTCGAGGTGGTCGTGCAGGACGGCCTTCGGCAGGCGGCGGAGGGCGTCGGCGTCTATGCGCGTAGATGACATGTGCGGTCGTTCCTCGGCGATCGGTGGGCGAGCGGGCGGGAGGGTCAGGAGGCGGCGGGCTGGAGCAGGTCCCAGCGGTTGCCGTACAGGTCCTGGAAGACGGCCACCGTGCCGTACGGCTCGTGGCGCGGGTCCTCCAGGAAGGTCACGCCCGCGGCGGTCATGCGGGCGTGGTCGCGGGCGAAGTCGTCGGTGTGCAGGAAGAGGCCGACGCGCCCGCCGGTCTGGTCGCCGATCCGGGCCCGCTGCGCCTCGCCCGCGGCGCGGGCGAGCAGCAGTCCGGTGCCGTCCCCGCCGCGGTCCGGCTCGACGACGACCCAGCGGGACCCGTCGGGCCGCGGCGCGTCCTCGGCGACACGGAAGCCGAGGGCTTCGGTGTAGAAGCGGATCGCCTCGTCGTAGTCGTCGACGACGAGGGTGACCAGGGCGATACGGCGCATCGGGACCTCTCGGGCGGGGTGGTTGACGGGAGAGGTTATACGTAAAACTTGGCGGATGCCAATCCGCCGGTGCCGCGCCTCGCCCCCCCGGGGGGCGGCTCACGCCCTCGCGGGGAACACCCGCCCGCCGGCCGCGCCCGGGACGGCGTCCACGCCGCCCTCGCCGCTCCGGCCCGTGGACACCGGCCGGATCACGAGGTGCCCCACCGGACGGACCGGCCCGTCACCCGCGGCGGCCGGAACGGTGGTCCCACCGGCCTCTTGCCCTGATCCCGGCCGGAGTTCGGGGCCGATCCGCTACAACCCTTCCGGCGTGACGGAGGTCTGCCCTGCGGGTGCGCGCGTTTCCCCGCCGTACACCCCTCCGTAACCGTCGTTCGACCAGAGGACCTCATGTACCAAGCGTCTCCCGGCCTCCGCGCGTACCGACAGACCGCCGGCGCGATCGGCGCCGTCGCCCTGATGGTGCTCGGCGCCACGCCCGCCGCCGCCGAAGACTCCGCCCCGGGACTCGTCCTGGAAGACATCGCGGCGATCGACGGGGTGAAGCCGGGCAGCCGCTTCGAGGTCCCGGCCGGTTTCACGAACACGGGCAGCGAGGCCCTCGGCAAGGTCTGGCTGTCGTACTCCGTCACCCGCGGGCTGAGCCACACCGAGCTGCCCTCCAACTGCCTGCGCTACGACGTGGGTTCGTTCGACGAGGCGCCGAGCAAGTCCAGCGCGGTGTGCGCGTTCGACCAGACGGTGAGGCCCGGTGTCGTCTACGCCCCCGAGAAGCCGCTGACCCTCGACGCCCTCGACCACGCGCTCTACGACGACCTGCGCGTGACGGTGTCCACCTACGACGCGGCCCCCGGGGACGGCGCGGCCGAGCCCGTGCGCGGCACCGCACCCGCGGTCGAGCTGGTCGAGCGGCCCGACGCCACGCCCGCCCCGCCCGGCTCCGCGGAGCGTGCCGAGTGGGACGCGGCCGACGTGGACGTGACCGCGGTGAACACCGCCGACTTCCAGGTGACCGGCGCGCGGCTGAAGGGCGCCGTCGGGGACACGGTGGACCTGACGGTGCGGTTCACCAACGCCGGCCCGGGCTGGCTGTACCGGAGCGAGGAACTGGGCATCCCGGCGACCCGGGTCCTCATCGGGATGCCCGCCGGTACGACGGTGACCAAGGGCAACGGCAACTGCACCGCGCTGTCCGCCGGGAGCTACCGGTGCGGCACCCCCCAGGCCTGGGTCGACGAGGACGAGGGGGTGACGTACGCCTTCAAGGTGCGGATAGACAAGGCGGTGGCGGGAGCGAAGGGCTCGGTGGCCCTCGACTCCGAGCCCCGGCCGTTCGACGACGACAAGGCGAACGACACCGCCGTCATCACGCTCGACGTCACCGGCGGCGGCTCGACCGGCGGCGGTTCGACCGGTGGCGGCTCGACCGGCGGCGGCTCGGCGTCCACCACCGGCGGCTCCGGCTCCGCGTCCACCGGCGGTTCGGACTCCACGGCGGGGTCCGGGTCCGCCGCCGGCGGGTCCTCCGGCGACGGCGGATCCGCCGCGGCCGGCTCCTCGACGGCCGGCTCCACGGACGCCTCCGCCGACGGCGGCCTGGCGAGCACCGGTTCGAGCGCCCTGCCCCTGGCCGGCGCGGCAGCCGCGGCCGTCGCCGCCGGAGCGGCCGCCGTCCTGGTGACGCGCCGCCGCCGGGCGGCCCGCCGGTAGCACCCCGGGCCGGCCCGCGGCGCGTGCGCCCCGCCGCGGGCCGGCCGGCCACCGGGAGCCGGCGGGGCCGTCCCGCCTCCCGGCGCTCTCCCGGAACGGTCACGCGCGCCGCGACCGGCACGAGGCGCCGGGGCGGCGCCCCACCCGGAACCGGCGTGCCCGGCACGGCACGGGACGGCTAGCCTGGCGATCATGACAAGACGGCGGCGGAAGAAACTCGCGCGGCGGCTCGTCGACGCCGCGGGGTGCGGCGACACGGACCGCGTCCGCGCCCTGCTGCGGGCCGGTGCGCAGCCGGACGCGCCCGACGCCGACGGCACCACTCCCCTGTACGCCGCGTCCGTCCGGGGCGCCGCCGGAACCGTCCGGTCGCTGCTGGCCGCCGGTGCGTCGCCCGACCGGGAGAGCGGGCACGGCTCGGAGGGCACGCCGCTGTGCGGGGCGGCGTGCTGGGGGCACGTCGAGGCGGTGCGCGCGCTCCTGGCGCACGGCGCCGATCCGGACCTGCGCGAGGACCACGGCACGGGCCGCACCGCGCTGGAGTGGGCGCTGGCCGGTCCGTACCCCGACACCGTCGCCGTGCTGCGGGCGGCGGGCGCCACGCCGCCGGCCGGCTCCGCGCCGTCCGCCGCCGGCACGGGTGCCGGCGGCGGGTGACCGGAGCGGCCGGAGGGCGGTCCGCGCCCGTCTCGCCCCGGCCGTGTCAGGGGTACGTGTACGTGTTCAGCAGGCCGACCGCGGACGCCGGGTCGCCGAGGTCGTAGCGGTCCACGGCGAGGAAGTTGGGCTTCTTGCGGGCGGCGGCCTGGCAGAACCGCCGGGCACGGTCGGCGAGTTTGCCGTTGTCCGTGGCCGCCGTCGAGGCGACGGGGGCGTCACGGAAGTGGTTCATCACGAACAGCGGCCGGAAGCCGGGCTCCGTGCGGGTGAGGGGCAGGACGGTGTTCGCGTCGTACCAGCGGCTGGAGCAGGACCAGTCGGACGCGCCGACGCCCGGGCCCATGGACCAGTGGTTCTCCACGGTCCACTCCCGCTGGTACATCACGCCGAAGCTGTCCCGGGTCAGGCCCGCCGCCTGGTCTGCGGAGCGGCTGTGGTCGGTGAAGAGCAGCAGGCGCCGGCCGGCGGCGGTCAGGTCCGCCAGGCGGGGCCAGCCGTTCTCGCGCACCCCGGTGCGGTCGGGGCGGTAGAGGACGTCCTGCAGCCCGTCGACGCGGGCGAGTTCGGCCCGCAGGACGCCCGGGTCGACGTAGTCCTCCAGGAAGACGGTGACGAACTGGTCGGGACGGGCTTCGAGGAAGTCCACGATCCGCTGGAGGTCCACCCACAGCGCGACCGGCCTGCTGACCAGTGCGCAGCTGTTGTGGCAGAGGATCGCGCCGTCCGGGGTCTGGTGGATGTCCAGCATGAACCCCCTCACCCCGTCCTGGAGCTGGCGGGCGATCCCGCGGCTCTGGTTGGGGAAGAGGCTGACGAACGGCGGGGCGAAGCCGCCGTCGACGCCGTTGGCGTACGCGTTGTGGGCGGTCAGGAACGTGACCTGGTCCAGCGTGCGCCGGTCCGGGGGCGGCATGGGACCGGTCGCGGGGTCCACCGGGGTGAGGTACCAGGCGGCGCGGTCCTCCGAGGGCCCGCCGACGGCCAGCCGGGCCGGGTAGGCGGCGTCGGCGGGTTTGGGCGCCACCGTCAGGTGACGGTCGGTGCCGGGGGCCCTGAGCGTGTACCGGTCGGCGCCGGCGGGGATGATCTCCCACACCGCGTCGGCGCTCGCGCAGGCCACGGTGCGGGCCTGGTCGCCGCCGCGGCCGAGGCAGCTCCCAGCGGTGTCGGTGCTCTCCAGCAGGTACCCGGAGCCGCCGGGTCTCAGGTACCACTGCTGCCGGTCCTCGTCGCCGCGGGGCCGGTGCTGCTCGACCGCCCCGGCGGCGTCGGCGGCGTTCAGCCCGGTCGTCGCGCTCTGCACGTAGTAGGCGCCCGGGGCCGGGACCGTGCCGGCGGCGGACGCGGGGGCGGGCGGGGGCGCCACGACCGCGGCGGCCAGCGCCGCGGCCGTGGCGAGCAGGGCGTGGGGGGTGCGCATGAGGAAGCCCTTCCTCCAGCGGATGGTCAGGTGCATGACACCACGCCCCGCGCCCGGTGTCAGCAGTAGAGGTTGCCGCCGGGCGACACCCCGAGGATCTGCGTGAACCGCTGGTAGTTGTTCACGCGGCTCTGCACCTGGGCCGGGTTCTTGCCGTCGCACTCCAGGGACCCGTTGATGCTGCGGATCGTCTGGCCGAAACCGGCCCCGTTGACCATGGCGTTGTGGGGGGTCATGGTGCCGGGACCGGACTGGGTGTTCCAGTACCACAGGGCCGTCTTCCAGGCCACGGCCGCGTCGTTCTGCACCAGCCAGGGGTTGTTGAGGAGGTCGATGCCCAGCGCGTCGCCCGCCGCCTTGTAGTTGAAGTTCCAGCTCAGCTGGATCGGGCCGCGCCCGTAGTAGGCGGACTGGCCGGCCGGGCAGCCGTAGGGCTGGCTCCAGTCGCAGTAGTGCGAGTAGTTGGCGGTGTTCTGCTCCACGACGTGCACCAGGCCGCCGGTCTCGTGGCTGACGTTGGCGAGGAAGGCGGCGGCCTCCTGCTTCTTCACCGTGTCGCTGCCGGTGTTGGCGAAGCCGGGGTAGGCGCTGAGGGCGGCCTTGAGACCGCTGTAGGTGTAGAAGGAATTCCGGTTCGGGAACATCTGGTTGAACTGCGCCTCGCTCACGACGAAGGTCCCGACGGGCGTCCCGGAACCGGTGTCGCAGGCGTACGGCTCCCAGTACCAGGTGCTGATGGTCGGGTCGTAGCCCGGGTTGTCGTGTTCGGCGATGTAGGCCTTGCCGTCGGTGTAGCGGACGATGTCCCCGGTGACGTACGGCTTTCCGGCCACCCAGCTCGGGTAGCTCGAACAGGCGGCGGCGGACGCCTCGGTGGCCGGAAGCAGGACCGGCGCGGTGCCCGCGAGGGCGAGGGCGGCCAGGACGGCTGAGATGCGGCGCCTCGACACGATGTCAACTCCTTTGCGTGACACGGCCGCGTCCGGACCAGGGCAGGATGGAACCGGGCCTCGCGCGGAGCGCGGCCGTGGTGGGGGGTGTGGAAGCACACTCAACCGCTTTGGTCTGTACCAGTCAAGGGTGTAGACCAGTCACTCCGGTGAAGCGCCGGGACCGGCGACGGCTCAGCCGGTGAGTTCACGCCGGCGCCGTTCCAGGTAGCCGCGTTCCGCAGGGCTCGCGGCCAGCGCGATCGCGGCCTCGTACGCCCGTACGGCCTCGGTGTCGCGGCGCAGGCGGCGCAGCAGGTCGGCGCGGACCGCGTGGAAGACGTGGTAGCCGTCCAGCGCGAGGGCGTCCACCAGGGCGAGGGCCGGGCCCGGTCCCTCGGTCTCGGCGACGGCGACCGCCCGGTTCAGGGCCACGACGGGGCTCGGGGCCAGCGCCGTCAACTGGTCGTAGAGCTGCCGGATCTGCCCCCAGTCGGTGGCCCCGGCGGTCGGCGCGTCGCTGTGGACGGCCTGGACGGCGGCCTGGATCTGGTAGGGCCCGGGCCGGTTCCGGCGCAGGCAGCGGCGTATGAGCGCCTGCCCCTCGGCGATCAGGGCGCGGTCCCACCGGGAACGGTCCTGCTCGGGCAGGGGCACGAGCTCGCCGCGGTCGTCCGCCCGGGCCGGGCGGCGTGACTCGCTCAGCAGCATCAGCGCGAGCAGGCCGGTCACCTCGGGCTCGTCGGGCATGAGTTCGGCCAGCAGCCGGGCGAGCCGGACGGCTTCGGCGGACAGCTCCGGGTCGCCCGTGTACCCCTCGTTGTAGATCAGGTAGAGGACGGCGAGGACGCCGTTCAGCCGGCCGGGGAGATCGGCGTCGCGGGGCACGCGGTACGGGATCCCGGCGTCGCGGATCTTGGCCTTGGCCCGGACGATGCGCTGGGCCATGGTGGATTCGGGGACGAGGAAGGCGCGGGCGATCCGGTCGGTGCCGAGCCCGCCGAGGAGGCGGAGCGTCAGGGCGACCCGGGCCTGCGGGGCGAGCGCCGGGTGGCAGCAGGTGAAGATCAGGCGGAGCCGGTCGTCGCGCACGGGGCCCTCCTCGGGCGGTGCGTCGGGGGCGTGCAGCAGGGCGGCCTCGGCGTGCCGGGCCTCCCGCGCGGACTCGCGGCGGAGCCGGTCGACGGCGCGGTTCCGCGCGGTGGTGATGATCCAGCCGGCCGGGCTCGGCGGCACACCGGTCTCCGGCCAGCGGCGCACGGCCGTGGCGAAGGCGTCCTGGACCGCTTCCTCGGCGAGGTCGAGGTCGCCGAGGAAGCGGGTGAGGACGGCGACCGCACGGCCGTACTCCGCGCGGAAGACGGCTTCGACGTCCACGGCGGTCAGTCCGCCTCCCCCATGAAGGGCCGCACCTCGATGGGCAGGGTGGTGGCCAGCGCCGCCTTGCGGCCCCACTCCAGGGCCGCGTCGAGGTCGGGTGCCCTGACGACGCAGATGCCGCCCAGCTGTTCCTTGCCCTCGGCGTACGGGCCGTCGGTGACCAGGACGTCGCCGTCGCGGGGCCGCAGCACGGTCGAGGACGACCGCGGGTCGTGCAGTCCCCCGGCGAACACCCAGGCCCCCGCCTCGCGCAGCTCCTGGTGGAAGGCGTCGAGCCGGGCGCCGATCCCGGCCAGCTCCTCCGGTGCGGGCAGGTCGTCCCACCCCGGCTGCATCACGCTGAGCAGGTAGTGCTTCATGGCGGCCTCCTCGGGTCCCGTCGGTCTTCTCACCTCCTACACGAACGGGACTCCCCCTTTTCGACACCTGGCCCGACCGGACCGGGGGATTTTTCCGGGCCGGGGCGCGTTCGGGAGCGGGCGGCGGCCGCCCGGCCGCGCAGGTGCTCGCCGGGGCAGGCCGCGGCGGCCGCCCGGGTGCTGCCGAACAGGCCGCGCAGCCGTGGCGGGCAGGCCTCGCGCGAGGCGGGCGGCCCCGGCAGCGGGCGGCGGCGCGTTCGCACGTCGGTGGTCCCGGCGGACGCCCGCGGCGACGCCTCCCCCACGCGTGCGCCACGTCCCGCGACGCGTCCGGGGCGGGATCGCGCGTCCCGCCCGGCCCGTACGCCGGTGACCGGCCCGGCCGCAGCGGCAGGCGGGCGCGGGACCGGGCCCGCACCGCACCGCCCGCCCGGCGTCGGTGCCGGTCCGCGGGGAGCCGAGCAGGGCCGTCGGCACGCGGCGGCGTCCGAGCGCGTGGAGCGCCGGTGCGACGGACCAGCGGCACAAGCCGGGATCCGGGTCGTGGGCGGCCGCCGCCGTCAAGGGACCGGACACTTCCCCGGGCAGGCCCGCCCGGCCGAGCGGCGGCTCACGCACGGCGGCGGCCGGCAGCCGGGCCTGCCGGCGGACCGCCCCCGGATCCGTGCCTTCGGCGCCCGCGGCGTCCCGGGGTTCCCCGCCGCCTCGACGCCGGACAGCCGGGCCGCCTCCGCGACGCACGGCAGGAAGGCGCGCGCTCCCGTCCCGTTCCCCTGTCCCCGGCCACGGCGGCATTCCCGGCCGCGCGCCCGCGGGCCGGGCGCCGGGCGGGTCCGGGCGCGGGCCGCGGGCCCGTGACCGGCCGCCGGGCGAGCCGGAGCCGCTCCCGCTAGCTCGCGAACGGCACCCGGGCCGGTGACGGCGTGGCCGCCGCCGCGAAGGGGTGGCGCCACAGGCCCCGGCCGGCCAGACGCGGCAGGACACCTTCGCCGAACCAGTACGCCTCCTCCAGGTGCGGGTAGCCGGAGAGGACGAACTCCTCGATGCCGAGGGCGTGGTACTCCTCGATCCGCTCGGCGACCTCGTCGTGGCTGCCGACCAGGGCGGTGCCCGCGCCGCCGCGGACCAGGCCGATGCCCGCCCAGAGGTTGGGGTGGATCTCCAGCGCGTCCCGCCTGCCGCCGTGCAGGGCGAGCATGCGCCGCTGTCCCTCGGACTCGCTGCGGGCGAGCCCGGCCTGGATCGTCCGGACGCTCTCCGGGTCGAATCCGTCGAGCAGCCGGTCGGCCTCCGCCCAGGCCTGCGCGGAGGTGTCGCGGGTGATGACGTGCAGCCGGATCCCGAAGCGCGGCGTGCGGCCCTCCCGCGCCGCCAGCGACCGGATCCAGGCGATCTTTTCGGCGACCTGCGCGGGCGGCTCGCCCCAGGTGAGGTAGACGTCGGCGTACCGGGCGGCGACCTCCCCGGCGGCCGGCGAGGAGCCGCCGAAGTACACCGCGGGGACCGGGTCGGGCACCCGGGCCAGCGCCGCGTCCTCCACCCGCAGGTGCTCGCCGTGCAGGTCGACGGTCTTGCCCTCCCACAGCTCCCGTACGACCTGGAGGAACTCGCCGGTGCGGCGGTACCGCGCGTCCTTGTCGAGGAAGTCGCCGTAGGCGCGCTGCTCGTGGCTCTCGCCGCCGGTGACGACGTTGAGCAGGAGCCGGCCGCCGGTGTGCCGCTGGAAGGTCGAGGCCATCTGCGCGGCGAGGGTGGGCGAGACGAAGCCGGGCCGGAAGGCGACCAGGAACTTCAGCCGTTCGGTGTGCTGGCTGACCATGGCCGTGGTCAGCCACGCGTCCTCGCACCAGGCGCCGGTCGGGGTGAGCGCGCCGACGAAGCCGAGGTCCTCGGCGGCGCGGGCGATCTGGCTCAGGTAGGCGACCGTCGGCGGCCGGTCCCGTCCGGAGGCGGTGGCCGGGGTGCCGTGGCCGCCGCCGACGACATCGCGGCTGTCGCCGTTGGTGGGCAGGAACCAGTGGAAGGTGAGGGACACGCGGGTCTCCGATCGGGGGGTCTTCAGAGCAGGCCGTGCCGGGGCGGCCTGGTGCCGTTGAGCACGTACCGGCCGATGTGCTGGACCTTCCAGCGGACCGGGTCGTGCAGGGTGTGGGTGCGGGCGTCCCGCCAGTGCCGGTGCAGGTTGAGGGAGCGCAGGGCCGAGCGGGTGCCGGACACCTCGAACAGGGCGTCCGCCACCTCGACGGCCGCCCGGGCCGCCTGCACCTTGGCCGCGGCGACCGCGACGGACGCCTCGGCCGCCGAGTCGTCGGTGAGGGCGGCCCGCGCCGCGTCGACCGCGCGGGCCGCCTCGCGCAGCAGGGCCTCCGACGCCCGCACCAGCAGGGCGAGTTCACCGAACTGCTGGATCAGCAGCGGGTCCTCGGCGGCGGTCTCGGTGCCGCTCTCGAACCAGGGACGGCTCTTGGTGCGCACGAACGCGACGGCTTCCGCCAGCGCTCCCCCGGCGATGCCGGCGTCGATGGCCGCGTGCAGCAACTGCGCGACCGCGCCGTGCAGTTGCGGCCCCTGGAAGGTAAGGTGGTGGGGCAGCACCCGGTCGGCGGGGACCGGGACGCCGGCCAGGCGGACGGTGCCGCTGGCGGTCGTGCGCTGGCCCATGCCGTCCCAGTCGTCGACCACCGTCAGGCCGGGCGCGTCCCGGGGCACGTACGCCACGTGCAGGGCGTCGTCCTCGGCGCGGGCGAGGACGGGGATCCAGTCGGCGAACAGGGCCCCGGTGGCGTAGTGCTTGACGCCGTTCAGGACGTACGAGCCGTCCGGCCGCGGCTCCAGCCGGGTGCGGATGTCCTGGACGTGCCGGGTGCCGGCCTCCGACTGGGCGTTGCCGAAGCGCCGCCCGGCGAGCACCTCGGCGAAGAGGAACTTCTGCTGCTCCTCGGTGCCCTGGCGGCGGACGACGTTGACGTAGACGAAGTGGCTCTGCGGGATCTGCGCGAGGCTGGCGTCGGCCGAGGCCAGCAGCCGGAAGATCTCCGCGAGGGTCTCCTGGCGGACGTCGGCGCCGCCGTGGCCGGCGGGCACGGTGACGCCGAGCAGCCCGGAGGCGGACAGCCGGTCCAGTTCGCGGTGCGGCAGCCGCCGCTCGGCGTCCCGGGCGGCGGCGCCCGCGCGGAACTCGTCGGCCAGCGACGCGGCGACCGCCAGGGCCTCCGCGTCGTCGGCGATCACGTGTACGGACACGGCGCTCAGCTCGCCGCGGCCAGGACGGGCGTGCGGCCCAGCGCCGCCGAGAACTGGTCGACGACCTGGGTGAGGGCCTCGTCGGCGGCGGGCGCGACGGCGAGGGAGCCGTCCTCGTGCACGGTGATGTCCTTGTCGAGGGTGAACCAGCCCTGCACGATGTGCGCCGCGCCCATGGAGTTCAGCACCGGGCGGAGCGCGTAGTCGATGGCCAGGACGTGTGCGACGGAGCCGCCGGTGGCGAGCGGCAGCACGGTCTTGCCGGTCAGGGCGTACTGCGGGAGCAGGTCGAGGAGCGCCTTGAGGACACCGGAGTACGACGCCTTGTAGACGGGCGTGCCGACGACGACGCCGTCGGCGCGGGCGAACAGCTCGGTGGCGGCGACGATCGCCGGGTGCCGGAAGTCGGCGCCGAGCAGGGCGTCGGCGGGAATGGTGCGCACGTCGAGCGGGACCACCTCGTGGCCCTGCGCGACCAGCCGCTGGTCGAGGTGGCGCAGCAGGCGGTTGGTGCGGGAGGAGACGGACGGGCTGCCGGAGACGGACAGGACGGTGGCCATGGGTCCTCTTTCGGGGAGGGCCGGGGCGCCCGCGCGGCGGGCGCCCCGGGAAGCGGTCAGGAGTACCAGGTGGGCTGGGGCAGTTCGCCCTCCAGGACCCAGCGGCCGACCTCGCGGCGCTTGTAGGCGACCGGGTCGTGCAGGCTGTGGGTGCGGATGTTGCGCCAGAAGCGGTCCAGGCCCTCCGCGGTGCTGGTGGCGCGGGCGCCGGTCACCTCGAAGACGCGGTTGGCGACCTCCAGCGCGACGTCGGTGGCGCGGGCCTTGACGGCGGCCACCCGCACCTCGAACTCGCCGCGGGCCTGTTCGGTGACCGCGTCGGGGTCGTCGTGCAGCTTCTGCCCCTCGGCGGCGACGGCGTCGGCGAGCGCCTCGACCGCCCACAGCTTGGCGGTGAGGTCGCCGTAGGTGTCGATCACGTACGGCTCGTCGACCGCCCGCTCGTACCCGCCGTGCAGCCAGGAGCGGGACTTGGTGCGGGTGTAGGTCGCCGCCGTCTCCAGGGCGCCGCCCGCGATGCCGAGGTAGAAGGCGACGAAGACGAGCTGGATGGTGGGCACGTTGAGGGTGGCGTACGTGCGCGGCTGGAACTCCTTGCCGACGTAGCCGAGCGCCGAGGACCAGGGGGTGCGCACGCCGTCGATGGTGACGCTGCCGCTCTCGGTGAGCCGCTGGCCGATGTTGTCCCAGTCGTCGTGGAAGGTCAGCCCGGCGGTGCCGGACGGCACAATGGCGAAGACGTGGTTCTCCGTGCCCTCCAGGACGCCTTCCAGGACGGTGACGTCGGAGACCCTGCTGCCGGTGGAGAACGACTTGCGGCCGGAGAAGACGAGGTCGTCGCCGTCCTCGGTGACGACCACGTCCTTGTCGCGCGGGTTGACGGCGCCGCCGAAGAACCAGCGCTCGCGGGCGGCCTCGGCCTCGATCCGCTCCCACTGCTCGCGGGTGCCGACCAGGCGGGCGGCCCAGTTCCACAGGTAGTGGTAGCCGAGCAGCTGGCCGATGGAGCCGTCGGCCTTGGCGACCTCGCGCACGACGCGGTAGGCGGTGGTCCAGTCCTGGCCGGCGCCGCCGTGCTCGGCCGGGCCGAGCAGGGTGACGAGACCGGCGTCCTTCAGCAGCCGGACCTCGGCGTGGGGGGTGGCGCCGGCGCGGTCGCGGGCGGCGGCGTCGGTGGCGAGGACGGCCGCGACCTCGGCGGCGCGGGCGATCCACTCCTCGGCGGTCCGCGGGGCGGGGCGGGTCTGCCAGTCGGCGGGCGTGACGGTGCTCATGGGTGTGGCCTCTCTCGCGGTGCGGGTGCGGTCAGGCGTGGGCGGGGACGGAGGTGGACCGGTTTCCGGCGCCGGGTTCGGTCCCGTCGTCGGGGAGGGCGGCCTCCAGCTCGCGCACCAGGGGCAGCACGCGGCGGCCGAAGTACTCGACCTCCTCGTGGTAGTGCAGGAAGCCGAGGAGGAAGAGGTCGACGCCGAGCTTCTTGTAGGCGACGATCCGCTCGGCGATCTGCTCCGGGGTGCCGATGAGCCCGGTGCGGAAGCCGTCGTTGTACTGGACCAGGTCCTCGAACGTGGAGTCCTGCCACATGCCCTTGCCGTCGGCGGTGGACTGTCCGGCCTGCTTCACCGCCGCGCCGAAGCCCTCGACGGCCTCGGTGTCGGCCTTGGCGACGATCTCCCGGAGCGTCTCGCGGGCCTCGGCCTCGGTGTCGCGGGCGATGAGGAAGCCGTTGAGGCCGAACCGGGGCGGCCGGCGGCCCGCCCGGGCGGCGGAGGCGTGCACGTCCCGGATCTGTTCGACGACCCCGTCGAAGTCCTTGCCGTTGGAGAAGTACCAGTCGGAGACCCGGCCGGCCATGGCGCGGGCGGCGGTGGAGTTACCGCCCTGGAAGATCTCCGGGTGCGGGCGCCCGGTAACGTCCAGCGGCTTGGGCTTGAGGGAGAAGTCGCGCAACCGGTAGAAGTCACCGGCGAGTTCGGCGTGGTCCTCGGTCCAGACGGCGCGCAGGGCGCGGATGAACTCCTCGGCGCGGCGGTAGCGCTCGTCGTGCTCCAGCCACGGTTCGCCGAGCGCGGTGAACTCGTCCTTGAACCAGCCGCTGACCACGTTGACGGCGAAGCGGCCGCCGGACAGGTGGTCGGCGGTGGCGCCGAGTTTGGCGAGGACGCCCGGGTGCCACAGGCCGGGGTGGACGGCGGCGATGACCTTCAGGCGCTGCGTGGCGAGCAGCAGGGCGAGGCTGAAACTGGTCGACTCGTGCTGGTACTCGGCGCCGTAGCTGGCCATGTAGCGGACCTGGCTGAGCGCGTACTCGAAACCGTTGTTCTCCGCGAGGACGGCGAGTTCGCGGTTGTAGTCGTACCCCCAGTCGGTGCGCTGTTCGATGGTGCTGGTGACGAGTCCGCCACTGACGTTCGGGACCCAGTAGGCGAATTTCACGGGTGCTGCGGGCATGCGGAACTCCTGCTGCGGCGACGTACGGGAACGCCGAATGCGAAAGGCGCGGCGAACCGGCCTGCCATTCAGGCGGTGAAAGAGAGGAACGCGGTGAGGAAGGCGAATCGGGTGGAGAGGGCGAGACCCGGGCGCGGCACGGCGGCGTCCCCGGGGGACGCGTGCGGCGGGGTGTCGGGAAGGCGGCGGATCTGCGGGATCAGGCCGCGGCGCAACAGGAGGCGCTGGAGACGCGCGCGAGGTCGACGTGGCGTCGCCGCGTGAGGTCCAGTCGCGTTGTCATGCCGTCGATCGTGGCAGTCGAAAGGGAGGGCCGTCAAGGAAAACCCGACCGGTCTCGTATCGCGGACCATTGGATTTCACGAACGTGTGACAGGAAAACCCTTGAACCGAGCGCCGGGGCGCCCGCATTCTGCGGCGGTGCGGACAGAACAGCTGGAATACATCGCGGCGGTCACCCGGCTCGGTTCGCTGCGCCGTGCCGCCGAGGAACTGCGCCTGTCGCAGCCCGCGTTGAGCGAGACGGTGCGCAACCTGGAGCGGGAGCTGGGCGTCGACCTGCTGGAGCGCAAGCGGTCGGGGGCGCGGATGAGCGCCTCGGGCCGGGAGCTGCTGCCGCACATCGTCGGCGTGCTGGAGGCGGTGGACCGGTTGCGGGCCGCCGCGGGCGAGCAGCACCGCATCAGCCGCATGGTGCGCGTCGGCACGGTGAACGCGGCGACGGTGCCGCTGCTGATCCCGGTGGTGCGGGCGTTCCGCGCCGCCCATCCGGTCACCCAGGTGGAGGTCGTCGGCGCGCAGCAGACCGACATCCACCGGGGTCTGCTGGAGGGCGGTTTCGACCTCGGCCTGGTGAACCACCTGGAGGGCGACGACACCCCCGCCGAGTTCGAGAGCACCGAACTGCTCAGCGGCCGGCCGGTGGTGTGCGTACGCCCCGGCAGCCCGCTCGCCGCGCGGTCCGCGGTGTCGGTCGACGACCTGCTCACCGAGCCGCTGATCGGGATGCGCACGGGCTATGTGATGCACCGGTACGTGCACCGGCTGCTGGACGGCCGCGGCCCTTCCTTCGCCTACTCCACCGACGGGGCGGAGATGGGCAAGCTGATGGTCGCGGAGGGGCTGGGGGCGACCGTCCTGCCCGACTTCAGCGTGATCGGGGACCCGCTGGAGCGGTGCGGCGCGATCACCCACCGGCCGCTCGCCGGCGACGCCACACGGGTCCTGCTGATGCTCCAGCGCCGCCGCGCGGAGTCCGTCCCGCGCGCGGCCCACGACCTGCGCGCGGCCTTCGTGCGCCGGGCGGAGGAACTGGGCGGGACGCTGACCGGCGGGAGTCCGCCGACGGCCGACGGCCCGCGGGATCCCGCCCGCGTCCGCCGGCCCGGAGGGCCCCGGCGGGACCCGGCCGGCGGCATGCGGCCCGGCCGCCCCGCCACCGACGCGGCACGGGCCGGCAGGGCCCTCGACAGCGGTCCCCCGCACGGGAGTTGACGGGCCCGGGCCCCGCCGTGCCCGGCCCGCCGGGGCGTGGGCCACCGGCCCCACGCCCCGCACACCGCCGCCCGCCGGCCTCCGGCGCGCCGACGACCTGCTGTTTCAGTCCTCGTCGCGCGACGGCACGACCACCAGGAACGCGTCCGACTTCAGATCCATGACGACCGTCGCGGGCTCACCCTCCGCGCGACGCGCCGCCGCGTACTCCTCCGCCGGCCACGATCCGCGCGGAGCCCCCGCCGGAAAACGCTCCAACACCTTCGCGCCCATAGCGGCAGACACCTCCATGATCGACCAGACTCCGAACCGACAACTTCGTACAATCCGGCTGCCCTGGATCGGGGCAAGCATGTCCGGCGGCCCACCGCGACATGTCAGGAATCCTCACGGGCCGTGACGAGCGTGCGGTCCTCCGCGGGCGCCCGCCCGTCGCGGCGGCTCAGCCGCCCGGGCCACCACGCCCGGGCACCGGCGTCCCGCACCAGCGCGGGCACCAGCAGCGACCGCACCACGAGCGTGTCGAGCAGCACACCGAAGGCGACGATGAAGGCGATCTGCGCCAGGAAGGCCAGCGGGATCACCCCGAGGGCGGCGAAGGTCGCGGCGAGCACCACCCCGGCCGAGGTGATCACCCCGCCCGTGGTGACCAGCCCGCGCAGCACGCCCTGGCGCACGCCGTGCCGCAGCGACTCCTCGCGGACCCGGGACATGAGGAAGATGTTGTAGTCGACGCCGAGGGCGACGAGGAAGACGAAGCCGTACAGCGGCACGGACGGGTCGGTGCCGGTGAAGCCGAGGACGTGCTCGAAGACGAGCGCCGAGACGCCCAGCGTGGCGAGGAAGTTGAGCGCCACGGTGGCCACCAGCAGCGCCGGCATGGCGAGCGAGCGCAGCAGCACCGTGAGGATGAGGAAGATGATGGCGAGGACGACCGGCACGATCAGCGTGCGGTCCCGTTCCGCGGTGCGCAGGGTGTCGTACTGCTGGGCCGTGTAGCCGCCGACCAGGGCGTCGGCGTCCGGGACGGCGTGCAGGGCGGTCCGCAGCCGGGCCACGGTGTCCTTGGCCGTGTCGCTGTCCGCGGCGGAGGCGAGGGTGACGTCGACGCGTACGCGTCCGTCGGCGACCAGAGGGTCGCCGCCGGGGCGCCCGGAGGCGGACACGGGGGCCGCGGAGGCGACGCCCTCGGTGTCCTCGGCCGCCGCGACGACCCGGTCCACGCGGTCGGCGTCGGCGATGACCACGGTGGGGTTGCCCGAGCCGCCGGGGAAGTGCCGGCCGAGGGTCTGCTGCGCGGCGACGGACGGCGCGTCGTTCACGAAGGTCTCGTCGAGCGGCACGCCCTTGGAGGTGAGGGCGGGGGCGAAGGCGGCGCAGGCCAGCAGGCCGGCGAGGGTGACGGCCCACACCCGGCGGGGCGCCCGGTCGACCAGGCCCGCGACCCGGTGCCAGACGCCGCCGGCGGACTTCCCGGCGTCGGGGCGGGGCTTGGCGGGCCAGTAGGCGGCGCGGCCGAGCAGGACGAGGACGGCAGGCAGGAACGTCAGGGAGCTCAGTACGGCGCAGCCGATGCCGATCGCGCCGACCGGGCCGAGGGCGCGGTTGTTGGTCAGGTCGCTGAGCAGCAGGGCGAGCAGGCCGAGGGCGACGGTGGCGGCACTGGCCACCACGGCGCCCCAGGACTGCCGCAGCGCGGCGCGCACCGCCGCGAACCGGTCGGCGCGCTGGGCGAGTTCCTCCCGGTAGCGGGCGGTGAGCAGCAGGGCGTAGTCGGTGGCGGCGCCGATCACGAGGATGGAGAGGATGCCCTGGACCTGGCCGTCGACGCGGACCACGTCGCGGTCGGCGAGGGCGTACACGACCGCGCAGGCCAGGCCCAGCGCGAAGACCGCGCCGAGGATGATCACGAGAGGGAGGAGCACGCTGCGGTAGACCAGCAGCAGGATGACGAGGACGGTGACCAGGGCGACGGCGAGCAGCAGCCCGTCGATCCCGGCGAACGCGTCGGACAGGTCCGCCTGGCTCGCGGCGGGTCCGGCCACCTGGACGGTGGTGCCGGGAACCCGTTCGGCGGCGGCGCGGACGCGGTCGAGGGCCTGCGGCAGCTCGTCCCCGAGGTCGGGCCTGAGCTGGACCACGCCCTGCAGGGCCTGCCCGTCCTCGGAGAGCAGCGCGGGCGACGTCTTGCCGGTCACGCCCGGCGCCCCGGCCAGCGAGGCGAGGGCCCGGCCGGCCGCCGCGCGCCGGTCCGCGACCTCGCCGTCGCGGTCGTCGGTCCACACGACGATCGCCGGCAGGGTCTCGTCCTGCCGGAAGGCGCGCTGGCGGTCGAGGACCTCGGTGGACTCGGCGCTGCGCGGCAGGAAGGCGGCCTGGTCGTTGGTGGCGACCTCGCCGAGGCGTCCGGCGAAGGGACCGAGGACGCCCCCGATGCCCAGCCAGACGGCGATCAGGAGGACGGGGACGAGCCAGCGGGCCCGGCGTGGGGTGGGGGACATGCGATCTCCGGACGGTGGGAGGCGTTTCGGGACGTGCTGGTGCCCACATATCTCAACGAAAAACAATCTCAATGATTGAGATATATGGCCGGGACGGATCTTAGACGACGCCTGGTGTTCCGTTTCCGGCCGGTCCCCGGATGCGGGGCGCCCGGCTCAGCGCCCCGGCGTCCTGCGCACCGCGAGCTCGTCGTTCATCGCGGCGAGGAAGCGCAGCACCACCGCGAGCTCCCGCTCGGTGAACCCCGACCGGGCCGCCTGCGCCGCCTCGGCGAGCGGGCGGAAGTAGGTACGGGCGGCGGACCGCGCGTCGGCGGCGTAGTACAGGTGCACCACCCGGCGGTCGGCGCTCTCCCGGACCCGGCGGATGTGCCCGGCGCGCTCCAGCCGGTCCACGCACGCGGTGACGGCACCGGAGGTGAGACCGAGGTGCTCGCGCAGCCTGCCCGGGGTCATCGGCTCGTCGGCGTCGAGGATGGCGGCGAGCGCCTGGATGTCCGTGGCGTGCAGTCCCTGCTCGCCCGCGAAACCCTGCACCATGCGGTTGATCTCGCTGTTCATCCGCCGCAGCTGCACGGCGAAGGCGCGCGGGTCGGTCGCCCCCGCCTCCGCGGGCGCCCCGGGGCCCCGCTCGTCCTGCTCCCGCCCGCCCTGCTCCCGGTCGTCTGCTGTGGCCACGTGATCAGCCTATAGACACCGGCGCGCGCTCCCCGCCGGCCCTCGCGCGGCCGGGCGGCAGCCGGCCCGCGCACGGTCCGGTGACAACCGCGCCCCGCGCATCCGGCACCGGACGTTCCGGGGAAGCGATCCGTGGAGGAGCACACCGCGACGGAGGGCCGAGAGCTGATGAACGGTGACGAGCACCGCGCACGCGCACCGCGCTGCCTGGTGACCGGGGCGACGGGCTACATCGGCGGCCGGCTCGTCCCGGAGCTGCTGGCGGCGGGCCACCGGGTGCGCTGCCTGGCCCGTTCCCCGGAGAGGCTGCGCGACCACCCGTGGGCCGGCGAGGCCGAGGTGGTGCGCGGGGACGTCACGGACGCCCCGTCGGTCGCCGCGGCGATGGACGGCGTCGACGTGGCCTACTACCTGGTGCACGCCCTCGGCACGGGCCGGGACTTCGAGGAGACCGACCGCCGGGCCGCGCGGATCTTCGCGCGGGCGGCGCGGGAGGCGGGCGTACGGCGCATCGTCTACCTCGGCGGGCTCACCCCGGCGGGCGTCCCCGAGCGGGAGCTCTCGCCGCACCTGCGCTCCCGCGCCGAGGTGGGCCGCATCCTGCTGGACTCGGGCGTGCCGACGACCGTGCTGCGCGCCGCGATCGTCATCGGCTCGGGCTCGGCCTCCTTCGAGATGCTGCGCTACCTCACCGAACGCCTCCCGGTGATGGTGACGCCGAGCTGGGTGCGCACCCGGATCCAGCCCGTCGCCGTCCGGGACGTGCTGCGCGCCCTGGTCGGCAGCGCCCGCATGCCGGACGACGTGAACCGCGCCTTCGACATCGGCGGGCCGGACGTGCTGACGTACCGGGAGATGATGGCCGGGTACGCGGCGGTCGCGGGCCTGCCGCGCCGGTTCATCGTGCCGGTCCCGGTCCTCACGCCCGGCCTGTCCAGCCACTGGGTCGGCCTGGTCACCCCCGTGCCCGCGTCCATCGCCCGGCCGCTGACCGAGTCGCTGCGCCACGAGGTGGTGTGCCACGAGCACGACATCGCGCGGTACGTGCCCGACCCCCCGGGCCACCCGATCGGCTTCCACGAGGCCGTCCGGCAGGCGCTGCGCCGGGTGCGCGACGCCGAGGTCGTCACCCGCTGGTCGTCGGCCTCGGTGCCCGGCGCTCCCAGCGATCCCCTGCCCACCGACCCCGACTGGGCCGGCGGCAGCCTCTACACCGACCACCGCGAACGGGCCGTCCGCGCCTCCCCCGAGGCCCTGTGGCGGGTCGTCGAGGGCATCGGCGGCGAGAACGGCTGGTACTCCTTCCCGCTGGCCTGGGCGCTGCGGGGCTGGCTGGACCGGCTGGTCGGCGGGGTCGGCCTGCGCCGCGGGCGGCGGGACGCCCAGCGGCTGCGGGTCGGGGACTCGCTGGACTTCTGGCGGGTGGAGGAGATCGAGCCGGGCCGGCTGCTGCGGCTGCGCGCGGAGATGCGGCTGCCGGGCCTGGCCTGGCTGGAGATGTACGTCGACACCGACGGCGACGGCCGGAGCCGGTACCGCCAGCGGGCCCTGTTCCATCCGCACGGCCTGCTCGGGCAGGCCTACTGGTGGGGCGTGTCGCCGTTCCACGCGGTCGTGTTCGGCGGGATGGCCCGCAACATCGCGCGGGCGGCGGAGCAGCAGGCCCAGGTCACCCGGGAGAGGGAAGGAACCGGCGCCCCCTGAGACGACCGCATCCGTGCGGTCCCGCGGACCGGAAGCCAAGGTCGCCCGTTCCCGTGCACCGGCCCCTTCCGTCCTCCCGCGCGCCCCGCCCTTCCTTCCCGGAGCCACCCCGATGAACGTCTCGGTCGTCCTGTTCACCGCCGATCTGCGGCTGCACGACCATCCGCCCCTGTCCGCCGCGCTCGACAGCTGCGGCGGTTCCGGCCACGTGGTGCCCCTGTTCGTGCGCGACCGGTCGGTGGCCGCCGCCGGGTTCGACGCGCCGAACCGGCTGGCGTTCCTCGCCGACTGCCTGCGCGATCTGGACGCGGGCCTGCGCGAACGCGGCGGGCGGCTCGTCGTCCGCTCGGGCGACGTGGTCGAGGAGGTGTGCCGGGTGGTCCTGGAGGCGGACGCCGACGAGGTCCACATGGCGGCCGACGTCAGCGCGTTCGCGCGGCGCCGCGAGGCGCGGCTGCGCCGGGCGCTGGAGGCGGAGGGCCGGCGGCTGCACGTCCACGAGACGGTCACCACGGCCGTGCCGCCCGGGCTGCTGACACCGTCCTCCACGGACCACTTCGCCGTCTTCACGCCGTACTTCCGGCACTGGTCGCAGCACCGGCTGCGCGACGCCCTGCGCGCGCCCCGCTCCGTACGGGTCCCGGACGGCGTCGGCTCGGACGGAGTGCCGTCCCGCACCGGCCTGTCCGGCGTCTCCGAGGCGCTGGCCCGGGGCGGCGAGAAGGAGGGCAGGAAGCGGCTCACCGCGTGGCTGCGCGGCGGCCTGGCCGGGTACGCGGACCGCCAGGACGACCTGGCCGGCGACGCCACCTCCCGCCTCTCGCCCCACCTGCACTTCGGCACGCTCTCCCCCGTCGAGCTCGTCCACCGGGCCCGCCGGGCGGGCGGGCCGGGCGCCGAGGCGTTCGTCCGGCAGCTGGCCTGGCGCGACTTCCACCGCCAGGTGCTGGCGGCGCGGCCGGCCGCGTCCACCGCGGACTACCGCACCAAGCACGACCGCTGGCGCACCGAGCGGACGGCGGGCGCCGACATCGCGGCCTGGCGGGCGGGCCGCACCGGCTACCCGCTGGTCGACGCCGCGATGCGCCAGCTGCGCCACGAGGGCTGGATGCACAACCGCGCCCGCCTGCTGACCGCGAGCTTCCTCGCCAAGACGCTGTACGTCGACTGGCGCGTGGGCGCCCGGCACTTCCTGGACCTGCTGGTGGACGGCGACGTGGCCAGCAACCAGCTCAACTGGCAGTGGATGGCCGGCACCGGCACCGACTCCCGGCCCAACCGCGTCCTCAACCCCGTCACCCAGGCCAAGCGGTACGACCCGCGCGGCACGTACGTACGGCGCTGGGTGCCCGAGCTGGCGCCGCTGGACGGGCCCGCGCTGTTCGAGCCCTGGAGGCTCGCGGAGGACGACCGGGCCGCGCTCGGCTACCCCGGCCCGATCGTCGGGCTCTCCGCGGGACTCGCGCGGTTCCGGCGGGCCCGGGGCCGCGAGGAGTGAGCGCGCCCGCCGTGCCGGTCAGCGCGCCCCGGCCCCGGCCAGCGTGTCCAGGGCGTCCCCCAGGCCGGTCGGTCTGAGCATGCCCCGCGCGGCGCGTCCGGCCCAGCCGGGTCCGCCCAGCATCACGAGCGGCTGCCTGCGCGCCCCCTTCACCCCCCACTGCGTCCCGGCCACGTGCCGGGCCAGCGGCAGGCTCGCGGTGGAGCGGGCCTGCGCCCACAGGACGACGGCCGACGGGCCCAGCCGCTGCACCGCCGCCGTGAGCGCCTCGACGGGTACGGCCGCGCCGAGCATCCGCGTGGCCACCCCGAGGCCGGTCAGTCCGGCGTTCAGCGCCTCCAGCGGCAGGGTGTGCTGCTCGCCGGGGACGCAGGCCAGCAGGACGGGCCCGGCCGCGCCCGCGCCCTGCGGGGCGGGCGGGCGGGTGTACCGGCGCAGCGTGGTGGACACGTGCCAGGACAGCAGGTGCTCGACCTCGACGTACCGGTCGCCGGAGGAGGCCCACTTGCGTCCGACGGCGTGCAGGGTCGGCACCATCACCTCCTGCCAGGCGACGACCAGGCCGTGCTCCTCCACCGCGGAGACGAGCTGCTCCTCGACGGCCGGGGCGTCCAGCCGCACCGCGGCGCGGGCCAGGCCCCGGCACTCCTGGCGGACGTCGCCCAGCGGCAGCGATCCGGCGGCCCGGGAGCGCCCCGGCGCGGCACGGTCACGGGTCCGGCCGGCCGGCTCCGTGCTCTGCGGCGGGACGCCGGCGCCCCCCTTGGCGACCCGGGCGGCCTCGCCGGGCGGCACCCCCGCCGAGGTCAGCCGGCACATCGCCTCCAGCATCGCCACGTCCCGCGCCGACCAGCGGCGGTGCCGGCCGTCGGCGCGGACCTCGGGACCGATGCCGTACCTGCTGTCCCAGGAGCGCAGGGTGGTGGGCGACACGCCCAGGCGGCGGGCCACCGCGCCGGTCGTCAGACCCGTGTCGGCGGCCCGGGCGGCGGGCGGTGCGGGGCGGGTCTGCGGTGCCTTCCCCGCCGTGGACTCAGCCATGAAGCCGACTTTACGGCACTGATCGACGCAGAAACGATGCGAGTTGAGGACGCCGTCGCCGCGCTCGGACGATGACGGCACCGGGGCGCGGCCGCCCCGGTGGTCTCCGGTCCGAGGTGAGGAGCCGTCGTCATGAGCCCGCCTGCGGTGCGCCGCCCGGTCGAGGAACCGCTCACCGACGAGGATGTGGCGCGGGGCCTGGTCGCGGGCGACCAGGACTGCCTGTCCGTCGCGTACGACCGCTGGTCGGCACTGGTCTTCACCCTGGCGCGGCGCTCGCTGGGGGACACGGCGGAGGCGGAGGACGTCAC
Source organism: Streptomyces sp. NPDC085946 (assembly GCF_044540485.1). NCBI lineage: Bacteria > Bacillati > Actinomycetota > Actinomycetes > Kitasatosporales > Streptomycetaceae > Streptomyces > Streptomyces sp. NPDC085946. The sequence continues at coordinate 104,537 of NZ_JBITSF010000004.1, forward strand.
CCAGCAGGTGTTCCTCGGCGTGTGGCGGGGGCGGTCGGGGTACCGGCCGGAGCGCGGCACGCTCGGCGGGTGGATCGTCGGGATCGCCCGGCGCAGGATCGCCGACGCGCTGGCGGCGCGGACCCGCCGCACGGACCTGCTCGCCGCGGCGGGCTCCGACCTGGCGCTCGCCGACCCCGCCGGGGCCCGGCCCGAGGCCGCCCTGGACCGGGTGCTCATCCGTCAGGAGCTCGCCCGGCTGCCGGGCCCCCAGCGGCGGGTCCTGCACCTGGCCTTCTACGAGGACCTGACGCAGACCCAGATCGCCGAGCGCACCGGCTGGCCGCTCGGCACGGTCAAGAGCCACGCGCGGCGCGGGCTGCACCGGCTGCGCCGCTGCCTGGAGGACGGCTGAGCCGCCCGTGACGCACGCGGTGCATCCGGACGCGCCGCGTCACCGGAAGAACAGGGGGCGGTGCCGGTCGAGCCGCGCGCCGCCCGCCCCCCGGGGAGAGTCGGTGCTCCCCGGGGGCTCGCTCCTGCCCGGGCCCGCAGATGCCCCCATCTCTACACATAAAGACCGAATAAGCGCAGAATGAAGATACGCGGCGCTTATCGCACAGCGCACCCCACGCGGACCGGCCTGTGAGTCAAAGGAGACGCGTCATGGCCAACGTCTCGCCCACCAGAGGTGACATCACCAGCCACCCCGACGCTTCGGAGATGCGGGCCCGCTACGACCGAGTGCTCGGCGGTCGCGACGTGGCGCTCGTGGACGGACCGGTGTTCCTCCTCGGTCTGTACTGCGCGGCCTCCCCCTGGATCGTCCACTACACGACCAGCCAGCCCGCACTCGTCGCCCACAACCTGATCGTCGGCATCGCGATCGGCCTGCTGGCCCTGGGGTTCACCCGGGCGCCCGAGCGCATGTACGGCCTCAGCTGGGCCATGTGCGCGATGGGCGTGTGGATGATCATCGCGCCGTGGGTCGTCGGGCGGAACCCGGACGCCGGTGTGATCTGGAACAACATCGTCATCGGCGCCCTGGCCCTCGCCCTGGGACTGGTCTGCGCCGGCACGGCGGCGAAGAGCGCCCCGAAGCCGTAGGAGGCCCGTCCGGCAGGAAGCGGCGGAAGGCACGTGCCCCGTAGAAGAGACAGGCCGGCCCGCACCCCGCGGACCGGCCCGCTCACGCCTCGCCGTGACGGCTACGGCACGTACACGTACGGCGTCGTCGTGGTCAGCGGGTGGAAGCCGAGGCGTTCGAGGACGGGGCGGCTCTGGCGGGAGGCGTCGACCTGGAGGTAGCGGCAACCGCGGGCCGCGGCCGCGCGGGCCCGGTACGCCACCAGGGCGCGGTAGACACCGCGGCCGCGCCACGCCTCGACGGTGCCCCCGCCCCACAGCCCGGCGAACGGCGTGCCCGGCACGAACTCCATGCGGGCCGCGCTCACCGCTTCGTCCCCGGCGAGGGCCACGACCGCGACGACGGTGTCGGGCTCGGCCGTCAGCCGGGCGAGGAGCTGGTGACGCAGCCCGGAGGAGTCCGTCCCGAACGCCCTCTCGTGCACCTCGGCCACGAGGGCGACGCCCGCCCGGTCGGTGACGGGGACGACGCGGACCCCCTCGGGCGGCTCGGTGTCCAGGTCGAGGCCGGCCACCTCGCCGACCATCAGCGTCTCCCGCGGCCCCGGGCGGAACCCGGCGGCAGCCAGCCGGTCCCCGAGGTCCGCCGGCCGGTCGTGCCCGTAGTGCTTCCACTCGAACGGGAGCCCGAGCCCGGTGAAGTACGCGATCTGCTCGGCGATCGCCGCGTCCGCGCCCGCCCCGTCCAGGGCCGACCACACGACGGCGCTCCAGCCCGGCGCGGAGGCGACCTGGCGCACCACGCCGCCCGTCCGCTCGATCCGGGCGTCCGGGCCGTCCGGCCCCGCTCCCTCGCGCACGGTCCGGTCGAAGAGGGCGAGCACCGCGTCGTGATCCATGGCGCCACTCCAGCAGGCGTGCGCCGCGCGGGCAACGGGATTACGGTGCCTGCGGGCCCGGCCGCGGCCGACCGCTCGCGCCCGCGGCCCGTCGTCTCACGGAAGGTGCGTACGCCATGGTCGTGAAGGACTCCGAACTGCCGCACCTGCGCCGCTGCGTGGAGCTGGCGGCCGAGGCCCTGGAGGCCGGGGACGAGCCGTTCGGCTCGGTGCTGGTCGGCGGTGACGGCACCGTGCTCGGCGAGGACCACAACCGGGTGGCCTCCGGCGACCGCACCCGGCACCCGGAGTTCGAACTGGCCCGCCGGGCGGCCGCCCGCCTGACGCCCGGGGAGCGGGCGGCGGCCACCGTGTACACGTCCGGCGAGCACTGCCCGATGTGCGCGGCCGCCCACGCCTGGGTGGGCCTCGGACGCATCGTGTACGTCGCCTCCTCCGCCCAGCTGTCGGCCTGGCTGGAGGAGTGGGGCGTGCCCGCCCCGCCGGTGCGCGCGCTCCCCGTACAGGAGATCGCGCCCCGGGTGACCGTGGAGGGCCCGGTGCCCGAGCTGACGGAGCGGGTGCGGGAGCTGCACGCCCGGTTCCACCGCCGCTGACCCTCGCCGGAGCCGCGGGGAACCACCGCACCACGAGGCGCCGGGGGCACGGCGCGAGGCACCGCCGCGGCACGGAGCCCCGCCGGTCGGCACCGGCGGGGCTCCTCGTGTCCGGTCAGCCGTTCGCGCCGGGGCGGAAGCGCCTGCGCAGCACGATCCCTCCCGCGACCAGCGCCGCGCTCGCCGCGAGGGCGGGGACGGTCCGGTCGGCGCCGGTCTCGGCGAGGGAGCCCGCGGCCGGTTCCTCGACGAGGCCGGCCGGCTCGGGGGCCGGGCGCGCGGTGTCCGGCACGACCGGCTTCGGGGCCGGGTGGTGGGCCTCGGGCGGCGTGGACGGCCGCGGCTCCGGCTGCTCGGGGGGTGCGGTCGGCTCGGGCCGGTCCACCTCGGGCGTGTTCCCGGACTGGTTGCCGAACGCCGGGTTGCCGATCCCGACCACGTCCACGGTGTTACCGCTGACGTTCACCGGCAGGTCGACGGGCAGCTGGAGCCCGTTGCCCGAGATCACGCCCGGCGCATCCGTGGTGCCGCCCTGCGCGGCCGCTCCGCCGGAGGACGTCTCGGCCGGTCCGCCCTTCCCCCCCTCGTTGACGCACGTGTTGCCCATCGCGGGATTGAGGAGTCCGACGACGTCCACCGTGTTCCCGCACACGTTCAGGGGCACGTGCACCGGAAGCTGAATGCTGTTCCCGGAGATCGCTCCCGGCGAGTCGGCCGCGGAGCCGTCCGCCGCGGAGTCGGCGAAAGCCGACCCCGTCATTGCCATCGCGCCCGAGACGGCGGCGACGGCGATCAGACCGTTTCGGGTCACCCGTCCCATAGGTTCCCTGCCTTCCAGACATGGTCGCGGGCACTCACCCGCACCGGGTAGAACGCGGGCGGTCCAGCGGGGTTATGGCCTGTCCGTCTTTCACTCCATCGAGCGGCCCCTTCGTCGAACTAGCGGTAAAGAACCTCGTATGCGCGCCGGGCGAGCGGGAAGGGGAAGGGCCGCCGTGCCGTCCGGTGCCGGAGAAGGGGGAAGGGCGCGGAAAGGGCGGAGGGGCGGAACGCCCGTCCGGAGGCGCGGCGCGCGGGGTCCCCTTATGGTGTGGTCCAGACGCCGTTCTCCCGGTCCGCTGCGGGGCGCTTCTTGGAGGCATCGATGCTGGCCAAGCTGTCCGTACGGCCCTCGGTCCGGCGCTGCGCGGTCACCGCCGCGGTCGGACTGGCCGTGCTCGGCGCGGGGCTGTCGGCCACCGACGAACCGGCCTCCGACCTGGCCCGCTTCTACCGCCAGAAGGTCCGGTGGGCGGCGTGCGAGGGCGCGGACACGCCCAAGGACCTGCAGTGCGGGAAGGTCACCGTCCCGCTCGACTACGCCCGGCCCGCGGCGGGCACCCTCGACCTGGCGCTGGCCCGCTACCGCGCGACGGGCCCCTCGCGCGGCTCGGTGGTGCTGAACTTCGGCGGCCCGGGCGGCGCCGGGGTGAGCGAACTCGCCGCCGGCGGCGGCAAGGACTTCATGGACCTGACGGACGGCTACGACGTGGTCGCCTTCGACCCCCGGGGAGTCGGCCGGTCCTCCCCCGTCAGCTGCGGCGAGGGCTCCGACGACGCGCTGGCGGCGACGGTCGGCAGCGCCGACGTCGACGACCCGCGGGCCGTGCTGGACCGGCTGCGCGAGGCGGCCGACGCGTGCGCCGCGCACTCGGGGCCCGTCCTGCGCCACATCGGCACGGTGGACGCCGCGCGCGACATGGACGTCCTGCGCCAGGCGCTCGGCGACAAGAAGCTGAACTACCTGGGCTTCTCCTACGGGACCCGGCTGGGCGCCGTCTACGCCGCCCAGTTCCCCGGCCGGGTGGGCCGGATGGTCCTGGACGGCGTGGACACGCTGACGGAACCGCTGGCCGAGCAGGGGCTGGCGAGCGTGCGGGGCCAGCAGACCGCGCTGGAGAACTTCCTCACCTGGTGCGCTAAGGACGTCGGCTGTCCGTTCGGGCAGGATCCGCGCGACGCGCGGAAGCAGGTCGTGCAGCTGGTCCGCTCGCTCGACGCGGACCCGGTGCCGACGGACTTCGGCAACGAGTTCTCCGGCCAGGACCTGGCGGGCGCCATCGGCCAGGCGCTCTACAGCCGGGAGATGTGGCCGTCGCTGGTGCGGGCCCTGCTGCAGCTGCTGGAGGACGGCGACACCCGCGCCGTCGAGGGCTTCGCCACCGAGGGCGTGGCGCTGCCCGTGCCGCGGCGGGACGACGGCGGTCTCGTCGACGAGGAGGACGTCCCGCTGGACAACCTCCCGGCGGCACTGGTGGCGGTCAACTGCGCGGACGATCCCGACCGCCCGACCGCCGCGCAGGTCGAGAGGGACCTCGGCCGGCTGCGCGCCGCGTACGAGGAGGCGTCGCCGGTGTTCGGCCCGTACCGGCTCGCCCAGGTGCTCATGTGCTACGGCCGCCCCAAGGGCACCGACTTCATCCGGGAGCGGGTCAAGGACCTCGACACGCCGAAGATGCTGCTGATCGGCACCCGGGGTGATCCCGCCACGCCGTACCGCTGGACGCAGCAGACCGCCGAGCGGCTCGGTTCCGCGGCGGTGGTGCTGGACAACAAGGGCGAGGGCCACACCGGGTACGCCTCCTCCGCGTGCGTGCACCGCAAGGTCGACGACTTCCTGCTCTACGGCAGCCTGCCGCGCAACGGCAGCTCCTGCGGCGCCGAGGACGACGAGGAGTAGGCCCCGGCGGCGGTCCGCCGACCGGCTGACGAATTGCCCCGAATGCCCTACTCGCGAGTCGGTCCTATGGTGCTGTCATGGAGCACGATCTCAGCCCCGCCGCCCTCGCCGAGCTGCGCCGCCGGCGCCCCTACCCCGCCGTGTCCGTGCTGACCCCGACGCACCGGCGCGAGCCCTACCACGCGCAGGACTCCGTACGGCTGCGCAACGCGGTGGCCGAGGCGAAGAAGCAGATGGAGACCGATCCGTCGGTCACCCGCGAACGCCGCGCCGAGGTCGCCCGGCAGCTCGACCGGGCGCTGGCCGAGGTGGACCTGACGCACGCCGAGGACGGCCTGGCGATCTTCGCCGCCCCGGGCGAGCACCAGGTGTGGTCGCTCGCGCGCAGCGTGCCCGAGCGCGTCGTGCTCTCGGACACCTTCCTCACCCGCAATCTCGTCTCCGCGCAGACCGCCGAGCGGCCGTTCTGGGTGCTCGCGCTCGCCGCCGACCGCGTCACGCTGTGGAACGGCGGCGCCGGCCGCGTCGTGGAGGAGCACAGCGGCGGCTTCCCGCTCACCCGGGACGTGGAGAACTTCGACCCCGAGCGGCAGCAGCGCATCGGGGACCCGCCGAGCAGCTTCCGGGACGAGCGCACCCGCCGGTTCCTGCGCGAGGCCGACACCGCGATGAGCGCGCTGCTGCGCCTGCACCCGCGCCCGCTGTACGTCAGCGGCGAGCCGGCCGCCCTGGCCCTGCTGGACGAGGTCGGCAGCGTCGCCTCGCGCGCGGTGCACGTCCCGCGCGGCGGTCTCGCGCACGCCACCGCGGAGACCGTGTGGCAGGCGGTGCGCCCGGTGATCGAGGCCGAGGACCACAAGAGCGCGCACGCGGTGGCGCGGGCGCTGGAGACGGCGCGCGGCCGACGGGCGTACGCGGCCGGTGTCGACGAAGTGTGGCGCAGCGCCCTGGAGGGCCGCGTCCGGCTGCTGGCCGTCGAGGAGAACTACCGCGTGACGGTGGCCGACCTGGGCGACCACCTGGTCCCCGCCGAGAGCGGCGACCTCGACGCCCGCGAGGACATCGTGGACGAGATCGTCGAGCAGTGCCTGGAGACCGGCGCCGACGTCCGGTTCGTCCCGGACGGCACCCTGGGGGACGCGCACGGGATCGCGGGGGTGCTGCGGTACTGACACCGACCGCACCGGTCACGCTGCGTACACCCTCGCCCATGCCGAACACGGGGCCGTCGAACACACGAGTGAGCGCGACGCCGGCGCCCCCGGCCGTCCGTCAAGTCGCGTAATCCGCCTACGACTTGCCCCGTCCGGCGACGTACACCGAAGGGGCCCGCGGCATCACTCCGCGAAGACTGTGGCATATGCCTGAAGCATCACCGCAACGTGTGTTGCCAAATCCCTTACAGGGCGTCGCGGCCTGTGCCACAGTCGTAGCGGTCCCTGCGCCCGCCCTGGCCGTACCGTTCCCGTATCGGAGTGCGTCATGCCGTCCCCTCTCTCCGCGGACCGCCCCGCCGCCCAGCCGCCGGGACGCGGTCCGGTCGACGCACTCATCTCGCAGACGCGGCGGCTCAAGGGCGAGGTGGACGCGGTGCGGCGGGACGCGCAGGGCGACGGATCGGACCCCCGGGAGCGGTGGCAGCGCGCCCTGTGCGACCTGGCGCTGCACCAACTCGACGACCTGGACGCGCACTTGGCGCAGTTACGGGACGGCCCGCTCCCCGCGCCCGGAGCGGCGCCCGCGCCACGGCACGGCTCGCTGCTCAGCCGGGTCGGCACCGCCGAGTGGAACCTGCTGACCGACGAGGCCGGCTGGTCCGGGGAGTTCTGCCAGATCCTGGGGCGCGACCCGGCCGCTCCCCCGCTCACCCTCGACGAACTGCCCTCGCTGGTGCTCGACGAGGACCGGCCCACGCTCACCGCGATGGTCACCCACTGCCTCGTCGACGCCCGGCCCATAGACGGGGAGTTCCGGATCGTGCGCCCGGACGGCGAGGTGCGGACCGTGCACATGATGGGCGAACCGGTCCTCGACGCCGACGGCAGCGCGGCCTCCATGTGGGCCGTGCTGCGGGACGTCAGCGAACTGCGCCGCACGCAGCGGGCGGTGAGCGAGACCCGTGACTCGCTCACCGCCCGGCCGTGTGCCGCGCGGGCCGCGGTCGAGCCGCAGGAGGCCGCGCCGCTCCCCTGGCACGGCCCCCTGCGGCTCCCGCGCTCCGGCCCGCCCGCCCTCGACGTCGCGGCCCGCCACCTGCTCCCGGCGGCCGGCGCCCCTCTCGGCGGCGACTGGTACGACGTCCTCGAACTCCCCGGCGGCGAGACCCTGCTCACCGTCGGCGACCTCACCGGGCACGGCGCCGGCGCGGCAGCGGACCGGGCGATGGTGCTCGGCGCGGTGCGCGGCATGGCGATGGCGGGCACCGGGCCCGGACAGCTGATGGGCTGGCTCAACCAGCTGGTGGACGCCGCCGCCGAACCGGCCCTGGGCAGCGCCGTCTGCTGCCGCTACCGGCCCGGGACCCGCACGCTGGTGTGGGCACAGGCCGGACACCCCGCCCCGCTGCTGTTCCGCGACGGGACGGGGCGTGTACTGGACGCACCCGACGGCGTGCTGCTCGGCGCCACCACGGGCGCCGCCTACGGGCAGGCCGAGGAGGCCCTCCGGGCGGACGACCTGCTGCTCCTCCACACCGACGGACTGGTGTCCGGGCACAGCGGCACCGACGCCGCGGGAACCCTCCTCGCACTGGCCCCGCTCCTGGCCGGGGCCCGGACCGCGCAGGACTGCGTCCGGACGGTCGTCGAGGAGTTCGGCGGGGACGGGCGCCAGGACCACGCCTGCGTGCTCGCCGTCAAGGTGACGTCGTGACCGGCACCGCGCCGCCGCCGGAGGGCGACGCGCGGGACCGCTAGGCCGGTGCCGCGGAACCGCCCCTGCCGCCCTTGGCCTTGGGCAGGGCGAGTTTGATCTCCTCCCGCAGCTCCTGGATCTTCGGGTAACCGGCGTACTCGGCGGTGAGCCGGTACATCTGGCGCAGCCGGTCCCAGGTGCGGTGCGAGGAGTTCGAGCCCATCGACACCAGGGCCAACCGCGCGTAGCCGGCGGCCTGTTCGGGGTCGTCCGCGATGAAGCAGGCGGACGCCATGGAGAGATGGTCGAAGATCTTCGACCGCTCCTGCGCGTCGACCCGCAGCGACAGCGCCTTGTCCGCGTAGTGCTGGGCGTGCACGGCGGCGTCCGGCTCGAACTCCGCGAGCGTGCGGTACGCCAGGGCCTGCATGCCGTACAGGTCCGCCTCGTCGAAGAGCTGCATCCAGCTCGGCGGCGGCACGTCGCTCCTGTCGGAGATGAACAGGTCCTCCGCCTGGCCGAGGGTGCGGCGCATCGCCTGGCCCTTGCCCATGGACGCCTGGGCCCAGGCCTCGATGGTGTGGAACATCGCCTTGGTGCGGGGCAGCATCCGGTCGCCGGAGCCGGACTGGGCCAGTTTCATCAGGTCCAGGGCGTCGTCCGGCCGGCCCAGGTGCACCATCTGGCGGGCCGCCCGGGAGAGCGCCTCGCCGGCGCGGGGCCGGTCGCCGCCCTCTCTCGCCGCGTGGGCGGCGATGACGAAGTACTTCTGGGCCGTGGGTTCGAGGCCGACGTCGTGGGACATCCATCCCGCGAGGACGGCGAGGTTGGCGGCGACGCCCCACAGGCGCCGCTGCAGATGGGGTGGGTGCCGGTAGGCGAGCATGCCGCCCACCTCGTTGAGCTGGCCCACGACCGCCTTGCGCTGGAGCCCGCCGCCGCGGGCCGCGTCCCAGGCGCGGAACACCTCGACCGAGCGCTCCAGTTCCTCGATCTCCTGCGACCCGATGGGAGCGGCCTCGTAGCGGTCGAACCCGGCCTGGTCGGCCTGCAGGGGACGGTGGAGGTCGGGAGCGTCGGCCGCCAGGGCCGGGTCGGTGTGCAGCCAGTCGTGCATGGCGCTGCTGAGTGCGGATCCCGCGGCGAGCGCGGCGCCCGCGCCCACCAAGCCGCGTCGGTTGAGCATGAGGTCCATTCCCGTGAATTCGGTGAGGACCGCGGCGGTCCGCTCGGGCGCCCACGGCACTCCGTCGGGATGTTCCGCACTCCCGCCGCCCTGCCGTTTCCCCGCGCGCCCGTGCCGTACCAGACCGAGGTCCTCGATGGTCACGACACGGCCGAGACGCTCGGTGAACAGAGCCGCCAGCACCCGCGGCACCGGATCGCGCGGGATCTCTCCCATGTCGATCCACCGCCGCACCCGGGAGGTGTCGGTCGCCAGCTGGGGGTGGCCCATGGCCGCCGCCTGCTTGTTGACCAGCCTCGCGAGTTCGCCCTTGGACCAGCCGGCCAGGCCGAACAGGTCCGAGAGCCGGGTGTTGGGTCGTCCGCTCACGTCAAGCCCCCAGGTTCTCGGCTGAGTTGACAGTAGCCCGGCCGGACATGCCGGGCGACTATTCGCCAGGGTTCGCCAGGGCACGCCAGATGGTGTGCCACGGGCCGTCGGGTGTCAGGTAGGAACGCGCCACCCCGCCCCGGTCGCCTCTCGCTACGACGGGTGCACTCCCCAGGGTGCACCCGGGCGGCCGGGCCGGGCGGGCGTTCGACCCACAGGCACACGAAGGGATCTGTTTCGCCCATGTACGCAGCATCGTCCTCCGTGTCCGCCCCGGCCCGACCGCTGCGCCCCCGTCCCACGGACAGCGGCCCCTATCTCGCCCCCGCCCGTCCGGCGGCCCCCGTGCTCGGCGCGGGCCGGGCTCGGCGCGCCACGGGGCCCGGCACGCAACCGCTCAGCGGGAGACTCGACTTGTCCGGCCCTCAGGGCGCCCAGCTGCGCACGGCGCTGGCGTCGGTGCACCGGATCTGTCCGGAGTTCGCTCCGGTCCAGGTGCTCCGCCGCAGCGGACGCTCCGTGCTCCTGGTCGGTACGACCGGACGCAGCACGGTCGTCGCCAAATGTTTACTGGACCACTCCCCCGCGTGGGCCGAGCGCATCCGCCACGAGATAGCGGCCTACCGCGCGTTCGTCCGGCACCGCCCGCCCGTGCGGGCGCCCCGGCTGATCGCGGCGGACCCGGACAACTGCACGCTCGTGGTCGAGCGGATGCCCGGCCGGGCGGCGGCGCTCCAGCGGCACCCGGCGGAGGCACCGCCGCGGGCGGACATCAGGGCGGCACTCGGCGCGGTCTGCCGGCTGAACGCCTGGCGGCCGCCGGCCGGCACGTTCGACGCGCCGCTGGACTACGCGGCACGCATCTCCCGGTACCACGAGCTGGGCCTGCTCACCGACCGGGACATGGGCGACCTGCAGAAACTGCTGCACGGCATCGCGCAGGCGGCCGGGCGGCACGGCATGGGCCAGTTCTGCCACGGCGACGCACTGCTCTCGAACATCCTGCTCTCACCGGCCGGTCCAGTGCTGGTGGACTGGGAGCACGCGGGCTGGTACCTGCCGGGCTACGACCTGGCGACGCTGTGGTCGGTGCTCGGGGACGCGCCGGTGGCCCGGCGGCAGATCAGCCAGATCGCGCAGTCGGCGGGACCGGCCTCCAGGGACGCCTTCCTGGTGAACCTGATGCTGGTGCTGACCCGTGAGATCCGCACCTACGAGACGGCCGTGCAGCGTTCGATGCACGACACGGCCCCGGCGGCACCGGTGCCGCCCCACCCAGGTGCCGCGCCGTCCGGCGAGGAGCAACGGCTGCTGCTGCGGCGGCTGCACGACGACTGCCACCTGGCCCGGCGGGCCGTGCGCGCGGCGGTCGGCACACGCTGACGGGGACGGACGTCCGCGGTGCACCCGGAGAGGGCGCACCGCAGACGTCCGTCTGCGCGGCCGGAAGGCGGGACGCGCCCGGCGCCGGTGACACGGCAGCCTCCCTCCCCGTGGGCATGATTGACGAACCGTCGGCTCACAGGAGGACCCAGTGCGAGGATCCGCCACCGCCACCGCCACCGCCACCGTCACCGCCACCCCCACCGGACCGGTGTCCGTGCCCGGCCCCGGACGTGCCCGAAGAACCGCCGGTGCCGCGGTCGCGGCGGCGCTGCTGCTGCCGCTCCTCGGCGCCGCCCCGTCCGCGGCGCGTCCGGACGGGTTGCAGGAGGCGTTCGCCGCCGCGGCCGCCGAGTACCGCGTGCCGCAGAGCGTGCTGCTGGGCGTCTCCTACCTCCAGTCCCGCTGGGACACGCACGGCGGCGCGCCGAGCGTGACGGGCGGCTACGGGCCGATGCACCTCACCGACGCCCGCACCGCGCTGGCCGCGGCGGCGCACCACGGCGACCGCACGGAGGACGCCCGCGGCGACGGCGCCCGCCCGGCCCTGCTCCCCGCGGCGCCGTCGCCCGCGGGCGGCGCGCTCCCGGCCCGCCTGACGACCCTGCCCCGCGCCGCCGGGCTGACCGGGCTGAGCCCTGAGCGGCTGCGCACCGACCCCGCCGCGAACGTGGCCGGCGGTGCCGCGCTGCTGGCCGCGGCCCAGCGGGACCTCGGCGAGCCGCCGAGCGGGGATCCGGCGGACTGGTACGGGGCGGTGGCCCGCTTCTCCGGCGCGGACGACACCGCGACGGCCGCGGCGTACGCGAACGACGTGTACGCCGTGATCCGCGCCGGCGCGCGGCGCACCACGGACACCGGACGGCGCGTCACCCTGACCGCCCGGCCGGACGTCGTCGCGGACACGGCCCAGCTGCGCCGCACCGGCCTGCGCACCGCCTCCGCCGCCGGCACCGAGTGCCCCGCGTCGGTGTCCTGCGCGTGGATCCCCGCACCGTACGAGCAGTTCGGGGACGGCGACTACGGCAACCACGACCTGGCCGACCGGCCCGGCTCGCCGTCGTCCCCGCCGATCGAGTACATCGTCGTCCACGACACCGAGGGCGCCTGGGACGGGGTCCTGCAAGCGGTCCAGGACCCCACCTACGTGTCGTGGCACTACTCCCTGCGCGCCACGGACGGCCACATCGCCCAGCACGTGCGGACCAAGGACGTGGCCTGGCACGCGGGCAACTGGTTCGTGAACGCCACCTCGGTCGGCCTGGAGCACGAGGGCTTCCTGACCAGCCCGGACGCCTGGTACACGGAGGCCATGTACCGGTCGTCGGCGCGGCTGGTGGCGCATCTCGCCGGGAAGTACGGCGTACCGCTGGACCGGCAGCACATCCTCGGCCACGACACCGTGCCGGGGCCGACCGCGTCGGCGGTCCCCGGCATGCACACCGACCCGGGGCCGTACTGGGACTGGCGGCACTACTTCGAGCTGCTCGGGCGACCGCTGGAGCCGTCCGGGGGGCCGGACAGCGGCGTGGTGACGATCCGGCCCGACTACGCCGCCAACCGGCCGGTGTTCACGGGCTGCGCGGCGGCCGGGCAGCCGTGCCCGGCGCACGGGTCGAGCGCGGTGCGGCTGTACGCCGACCACGACGAGAACGCGCCGCTGATCCCGGACCCCGGCCTGGGCGGCACGCCCACCACCGGGGTGAACGACCTGTCCTCGCGGGTGTCCACCGGGCAGCGGTACGCGGTCGCCGGCCGGTGGGAGGACTGGACGGCCATCTGGTACCTGGGCCGGAAGGCGTGGTTCAGGAACCCGGAGCGGCAGCCCGCCGCGGTCCCCGCGCAGGGCGAGGTGGTGACCCCGAGGGACGGCCTGGAGAGCGTCCCGGTGTACGGCCGGGCCTACCCGGAGGCGGCCGCGTACCCGGCGGAGGTGCCGGTCCAGGCGGTGTCGCCGCTGCCGTACCGGATGCCCGCGGGGCAGCGGTACGTCTCCGGCGGCACGGTGCGGGGCGCGTACTACTACGCGGCGACCTTCGACCGGGCGGGGCACCGGATGGTGGTCGGCGAGGACGTGTACCACGAGATCCAGTTCGGCCACCGGGTGGCGTTCGTCCGGGCGGCGGACGTGCGGGTCGAGCCGGCGGCCGCGCGGCCGTGAGGCGGTGAGGCGCGGGGCCGGCGGTCTCGTGGCGTGCCGAGGGCCGGGCCCCCGCCGGGGTCCGGCTCTGGTCGTGCCGGTGGTTCAGCCCTGCTGGAAGAGCTCCGCGGGCAGCGGCTTGAGCAGCGCGTAGAGGTCGTCGGTGATGGGGCGGTCCCAGGCGGCGATGGTCACCAGGACGTTGTCGCTGCGGTCGAACTGCACGCAGGAGATCCGGCTCTCGGAGAGCTTGACGCGGCGCACGATCAGCAGGTTGTCGCCCTGCATCACCGGCACGTCCTCGGTGCCGACGACGGTGACCTCCTCGTCGTTCTCCAGCGCCAGGAGCAGCTGGGCGACCTCGAAGGGGACCTGTCCCTCGGGGACCTCGCGGGCCGGGGAACCCTCCGGCAGGTTGCCGATGACCATCGCGGGGCCGCGGCCGCCGAACAGGTCGTAGCGCAGGAAGACGCCCTGGCAGGTGCCGTCGGGGGCGGGCAGCAGCCCGGCGCCCAGGTTGCCGGGCCAGTCGCCCGGGTCCATGGCCAGTACGTCGAAGTCGGGCCCGGCGGGAGTGGCACTGCGGCGGCGGAGGAACGACATGCCGCCATGGTACGTGCCCGGGCGCGGCGCGCGCGGGCTGGGCGGGGCTCCGGTCGGCCCGCGCGGTGTTCCCGTGCCGCTGGTGCCGGCGGGCCGCCCGGGCCCGGCCGCCGCAGGACGGCTCGCACCGCTCCTGGCGGGGTGCTCCTCGGGGAAGTGCCGCACGCGGCGCGGCACGTGGCAGGCGCGCGGCCGCCGTCGGCCGGGGCTCGCGAGGAAGGCGGTCACGGCCCGGGCGAGGAAGGCCGCCGGGCCGCGCGGACCGGGCACGGGCCGTCGTCCGGCGCCGGGTCCGGTGCCCCGTGCCCGGGTCGGGACGGGCGCGGTCGGCGGGCGGGCGGCCGCGTCGCCGAGGCGCCGGACGGCCTCGGGCAGGGGCAGCGGGCGGGCTCGGCGCGGGGCGCGCCGCGTGCGCGAAGAGGGTCCGGACGGCGGCGCGCGGGTCCCGTACGGCAGTGAGGGCGGCGGACCGGCCGGGGTCCGGGACGGTGGCGGGGTGGGCGTGGGCCCGCGCGGTGCGGCCGGGGCCGGGTCGGCGAGGTCCTCGACGGCGCCTCCGCGGCCGTCGTGGCGGAAGGTGAGGGCGGAGTCCGGGCGGGCCGGGCGTCCTCGCCGGCCGGGTCCCGCAGGGCGGTCAGGACGGGGAGGCCGGGATGCCGGCGGGTGCGGCGCGGGGGCCGCTCAGTCCTCCGGCGGCTTCGGCGGTACGACCGCGACGGGGCTCGCCGCGTGCAGCAGGACGGCGTGGGTGACGGACCCGATCATCCGGGCCGGGGCCAGCAGGCGCCGCCGGTGACGGCCGACGACGACCAGGTCGGCGTCCCGGGAGGCCGCGACGAGGACTCCGGCCGCGTCGCCCGGCGCCACGTACGTCTCGGCCCGTACGTCCGGGTGCCGCTCGCGGTGCGGGGCGAGGAAGCCGTCGGCCAGGGCGCGGGTGTCGTTCTCCACGGCGTCCCGGTCGATCGCCGGCGGGGGCAGCTCGCCGGGGACCAGCCACGCCTGCGCGGGCCAGGGGTAGGCGCAGACCACCTGGAGGCGGGCGCCGAGCCGGGCGGCCTCGGCGAAGGCGAAGCCGAGCACGGACTCGTCGGGTCCGTCCACCTGGAGGCCGGCGACCACCCGGGGGCCGGGGCCGGCCGGCGCGGCGCCGTGCACCTCGCGCCCGGGCCGGGGCACCACGACGACGGGGCAGTCGGCGTCGCGGGCGGCGGCCATGCCGTTGGAGCCGAGCAGCAGGCCGGTGAAGCCGCCGCGGCCGCGGGAGCCGAGCACCAGCAGCTGGGCGGTCGCGCCCAGTTCGGGCAGGACGGCGCTCGGCGCGCCCTCCAGCCCGGTGTACTCCGTCTCCGGCAGGTCGGCGCGTCCCTCCAGCCGGCCGCGGACGTCGTCGAGGACCGGGTCGTGACCGGGGTCGGCGGGTGCGGCGGCCAGTGCCTCGGGCTGCGCCCAGGGGGCGTACTGGCGTACGTGCACCACGCGCAGGGGGGCCGAGCGGCGGCGGGCGGCGTGCAGGGCCCATTCCAGGGCCCGCAGGCCGTCGTCCGATCCGTCGACCGCCGCGATGACCGGCAGGGTGCTCATCGGGTTCCTCACCTCCGGGGGGTACGACCGTCCCGTCCCGGGGGCAGCGTGGCTCAGGCGCCGCCCCGGGAGCGCGTTCCGGGTCGCGTGTCCGGACATCCGGCGGGAAACACCCCCGGATCGGCCGGTCGGCCCGCGGTTCAGGTCAGGTCGAACTCGCCCTCCCGGGCGCCCGAGACGAACGCGCCCCATTCGGCGGGCGTGAAGATCAGGGAGGGGCTCTCCGGGCGGGTGCTGTTGCGCATGGCGATGAAGCCTTCCACGAAGGCGATCTGGACATCGCCCAGGCCCCGGCTGCTGGACTGCCACTGCGCGTTGCTCAGGTCCAGTTCCGGCTTGTCCCAGCCCGTGAACGCGCGCTGCTGGATGGTGCTCTCGGCCACGTCCGTGCTCCTCCCGACTCGTCGTCCGCGGGCCAGCCTAGCGACCGCTCCGCACGGCGGACAGGCCACGTGAGGGGGACCTTCCGGGGCCCGGCCGTGCTCCGGGGCCGGTCCCGAGGAGAGCGCACGGCGGATCGCGGGGCCGGCGGGGGTCACGGCCGTGCCGGCCGGCCGGACGACGAGCCGGGCGCGGGCGCGTCCCGGCCTCCACGCCCCCTGCGACTGAACGGAACGCGGGGCGCGGACGTACCGAGAGGGGCAGGCCCGGTGACGGGTGCTGTTGTCATGCCTTCGTACGACCGCACGGAAGGACCCGCCGGGTGTCGCTCTTCGTTCGTTCCCGTCAGCTGCCGGACACCGTCGAGGGCGGGGCGGACGACGGCGGCGGCGACGGGGAGGGGACGGACGCCGCGGGGGCGGCGGGCCGGTCCGGGTGGCGGCGGCGGTTCCCTCGGGCCGCGCGCGGGGCGACCGTGGCGACGACCGTGCTGGCGGGCGCGCTGGTGGTCTTCGCGCTGCTCGTGCCCAACCGCCTCGAACGGCTCGCTCCCGGCGCGTTCCTCCGCATCCCGGCCGAGGGGGTGCTGCTGGCGGGCCTGCTGCTCGCGCTGCCGCCGCGGCCCCGGCGGATCGCCGCGGTCGGGTCGGGTCTGCTCCTCGGGCTGCTCACCGTGCTGAAGTTCGTCGACATGGGCTTCTACCAGGTGCTGGCGCGGCCCTTCGACCTGGTCCTGGACTGGATCCTGCTGGAGAACGCGACCGAGTTCCTGAGGGAGACGTTCGGCCGTACCGGGCAGGTGCTCGCCGTGGCGGGGGCCGTCGTGTCGATCGCCGCCCTGCTCGTCCTGATGACCCTGGCGACGGTGCGGCTGACGGACCTGATGGTCCGTCACCGGCCGGTCGCGGCCCGGACGACGCTGGTCCTCGGCACCGCGTGGATCACCTGCGTCACGCTGGGGGTGCAGATCGGCACGGTCCCGGTCGCGACCAAGGGCAACGCCGAGTTCCTCGGCAACCGGGTGGAGCAGGTGCGGGCCGGTCTGCGGGACGCGCGGGTGTTCGAGAAGCAGGCCGCGGTCGACGCGTTCGCGACCACCCCGCCGGACCGGCTGCTGACCCGGCTGCGCGGCAAGGACGTCCTGTTCACCTTCATCGAGAGCTACGGCCGGGTCGCGCTCGACGACCCGGCGATGGCGCCTCAGGTCGACGCGGTCCTCCGGGACGGCACCCGCTCGCTGGAGGCCGCCGGGTTCGCCTCGCGCAGCGGCTGGCTCAGGTCGCCGGTGACGGGCGCGGGCAGCTGGCTCGCGCACTCCACCTTCCTGTCCGGGCTGTGGATCAAGAACCAGCAGCGGTACCGGAGCCTGACCACCAGCGACCGCATGACGCTCACCAACTACTTCCGCAAGTCCGGTGCCTGGCGGACCGTCGGCATCGTGCCGGGCGTGCGGCGGGCCTGGCCGGAGGGCGAGTTCTTCGGGCTGGACCACATCTACGACTCCGAGCGCCTCGGCTACCACGGCCCGTACTTCAGCTGGACGCCCGTGCCCGACCAGTTCAGCCTGGAGGCCTTCGAGCGCCTGGAGCACGGCCGGAAGGACCGCGAGCCGATCATGGCGGAGATCATCCTCGCCTCCAGCCACAACCCCTGGTCCCCCATCGCCCGGATGATCGACTGGGAGGACCTCGGCGACGGCTCGGTGTTCCACGCGATCAAGAAGGAGGGCACGGACCCCAAGGAGGTCTGGAAGGACCCGGAGCGGGTGCGCACCGAGTACCGGCGCGCCATCGAGTACTCCCTGCGCAGCCTGATCGGGTGGGTCGAGCGGTACGGCGACGAGGACACCGTCCTGGTCTTCCTCGGCGACCACCAGCCGGTCCCCACCGTCACCGCCGGGGACACCGGCAGGGACGTGCCGGTCACGATCGTCGCGCACGACGCGGAGGTGCTGGAGCGGGTCTCCGGCTGGGGCTGGACCGACGGGCTCCGGCCGGCCGGCGACGCGCCGCGCTGGGGCATGGACGAGTTCCGCGACCGGTTCATGACGGCGTACGGCCCGGGCTCCGGCGCCGGGCCGGGAACTCCCGCACGGCCCGCGGGGACTCCTCCGGCCGCGACCGGCGCCCCGCAGGCCCCGCGTCGGCGGTGACGGACCGGGCGCCGGGCACGCGGGGTGCGGGACGGTGCGGCCGCGCAGCGGGAAAGTGCGGGCCGCGCTCTTGCCGGGAGCCGGGCCGCCTGCCTTAACTGATCTCCGACAGGGCGACCGAATGATCGGTCGTCCGTACGGGTGCGGTCGGTGAGGGAGGTCCTCATGGCGGAGGCGGCGGATCTGCTGGACCCCGGGGAGCGGCTCGACGCGGACGCGCTGCGCGAGGTGCAGCTGCGACGGCTGCGGGCCTCCCTGCGGCACGCGTACGAGAACGTGCCGTTCTACCGGGACTCCTTCGACAGGGCGGGGATCCGTCCGGAGGACTGCCGTTCGCTCGCCGACCTGGCCCGCTTCCCCTTCACCACCAAGGCGGACCTGCGCGACACCTATCCGTACGGCATGTTCGCCGTGCCGCGCGACCGTGTGCGCCGCATCCACGCCTCCAGCGGCACCACCGGGCGCCCCACGGTGGTGGGCTACACCGACAACGACCTGTCCCTGTGGGCCGACATGGTGGCGCGGTCGATCCGGGCGGCGGGCGGCCGCCCCGGGGACACGGTCCACGTGGCGTACGGCTACGGCCTGTTCACCGGCGGGCTGGGCGCGCACTACGGCGCCGAGCGGCTGGGCTGCACGGTCGTGCCCGCGTCGGGCGGGATGACCGCCCGCCAGGTGCGGCTCGTCACGGACCTGGAGCCGGCGGTGATCATGGTGACGCCGTCGTACATGCTGACGCTGCTGGACGAGTTCGAGCGGCAGGGCGTCGACCCGCGCGGCACCTCGCTGCGGGTGGGGATCTTCGGCGCCGAGCCGTGGACCGAGGAGATGCGGCGGGAGATCGAGGAGCGGTCCGGGATCGACGCGGTCGACATATACGGGCTGTCGGAGGTGATCGGCCCGGGGGTCGCGCAGGAGTGCGTGGAGACCAAGGACGGGCTGCACATCTGGGAGGACCACTTCTACCCGGAGGTCGTCGACCCGGTCACCGGGGAGGTCCTGCCGGAGGGCGAGAGGGGCGAACTCGTCTTCACCTCGCTCACCAAGGAGGCCATGCCCGTCATCCGGTACCGGACGCGCGACCTGACCCGGCTGCTGCCGGGCACGGCCCGGGTGTTCCGCAGGATGGAGAAGGTCACCGGGCGCAGCGACGACATGGTGATCCTGCGCGGGGTGAACCTCTTCCCCACCCAGATCGAGGAGATCGTGCTGCGCACGCCGGGCGTGGCGCCGCACTTCCAGCTGCGGCTCACCCGGGAGGGCCGTCTCGACGCGCTCACCGTACGGGCGGAGGCGCGGCCGGGCGCCGGGCCGGAGGTCCGCCGGGCGGCGGCGCGGTCCCTCCGGGCGGCGGTGAAGGACGGCGTCGGGGTGTCGGTCGAGGTGGAGATCGTCGATCCAGAGTCGCTGGAGCGGTCGGTGGGCAAGATCCGGCGGATCGTGGACCTCCGGCCGCGCTAGTACTGCAACGGTGCTCGTTCTGAGTGCTGGGCGGTTTTCAGGGGCTGTGTCCGCGTCGCTTGTGGTGACCGATGCGGGCACAAGCCTTGAACCGGTCAGCAATCAGCACAAGCACCGTTGCAGTACCAGAGCCTGTCTCTTGGAAGTGCGGTAGTCCAGCCGATGTCGTCAGCACCGTCGGCCGCTGTCAGGAGCGCGGCGAGGAGCCGTTCCCAGGTGCCGTCCACGGCCCACCTGAGCAGCCGTTTGTGAGCGGTCCGGAATGAGCCGAGCTCGTCGGGCAGGTCCCGCCGGGGCGAGCCGGTGCGGTACTTCCACGCGGTGGCCTCCAGGGTTCGACGATGGCCGGCCCATCGCCGGCCACGGACCGGATCGGCCGGCCACAACGGCTCGATCCGGCCCCGCATCGCATCAGTGATCACCCGCCGGACAGACACATCCGATCGACCGACGAGCAGATCAAGGGGACACGCTCTGGCCGGACACGGGTGTCAGCTGCTCATCCGCCCACTCGGCGAAGGTGGTGACCGGGATGCCCAACTCCCGGGCGAACTCGGGCCGGGCGGGCTGGAGGACCGCGTTGTTCCACTCGTGTCCGGCTCCCCACGTCGGCATGCCCGCGTCGAGGGCCTCTTCCAGGCTCATGGAGGGTGCGGTCACGGGCACGCCCCAGGCGGCGGACAGGGTCTGCGCGATCTGCTCCATCGTGCGCAGGTCACCGGCCAGTTCCAGTTCCACCTGGTGGAACCGGTCAGGGTCTCGAAGGGCGTGCGCCGCAGCCGTGCCGATGTCCCGCACGGCCACCAGGGCCAGTTCGGTCTGCGGCTTCAGTACCGTCAGCAGTCCGCCGCGCGGCCCCTTGGGTGCCAGCAGGGGCAGGTTCTCCATGAAGAAGGCGGGCTTGATCACCGTCCAGCGGGCCAAGCCCGCACCCCGCACCGCCTCCATGATCGCCTGCTTGGCGCGGAAGTAGTCCGCCATCGCCGCCCAGCGGCCCTCGGCCCAGCCGGCGACCCGGGTGTGCTCACCGACTCCACTGGTCGAGGACTGCACGAACTGCCGTACCCCCTCAGCCTTCGCCGCGTCCACCAGGTTGGTGGCTTGGGCGAGCTCGCCCGCGAAGTCCACGCCGGTCTCGGTCATGGGCGGCATCTGCACCGAGAACACCGCGCGGACTCCCTCGACCGCTGGGCCGAGGGAGTCCCGGTCGGAGAGATCCGCCCGCACCAGCTCGGCGCCCAGCGCCTCGATCGCTCGGGCGGACTTCGACCGCGGATCGCGTACGAGTGCGCGTACGGGCACCCCGGCGGCCAGGAGTGCGCGGGCCGTGGCCCCGCCTTGCCGGCCGGTGGCTCCGGTGACCAGGACGGTATCGCTGTCGATGGGCATGGTTGCTGCTCCTCGCGGACCGGAGAAAGAAAACGGCGGGGCCCGCCGTTTTGCCTACCGCTAAGATATGGCGGGGCCCGCCGTTTAGCAATGAGGAGATCATGACCGGTCAGCGCTCGGACGCCCGACGCAACTACCAGCGCATCCTCGCCGTCGCCAAAGCCGAGGTCGCCGCGCACGGCGCCGAGGCATCCCAGGAACGGATCGCCCGCACCGCAGGCGTCGGTTCGGCGACCGTGCGCCGTCACTTCCCCACCCGCCGTGCCCTGCTCGAAGCCGTCTTTCAGGAGCGCATCGAGGACCTGTGCGAGCGCGCCCACCGGCTCAGTGCGACCGAGGACGGCCGCACTGCCCTCCTGGAGTGGCTCCACGCCCTCGTCCGCTACGCCGTCTCAGCCCGCGGATTCGCCAACACCCTCAGCTACGAGCCTCCCGCCGAGGAACCCTCCCCGCACTCCTGTGGCAACAGGATCGCAGCGGCCGGAACTCCCCTGCTCCAGCGGGCCATTCGCGACAAGGCAGTTGCACCGCACGTCACCTTTCACGACCTGCTGACTCTCGCCGTCGGCATCGCCCTGGCCACCGAGCACCACAAGGACCCCGAGACCCAGGCCGACCGCCTCTTCCGCCTCGCTGTGGAAGGGCTCAGCCCTGAGCACGGCATCGCTGGGGTGTCCGGGAACTCAGGATCTTCGGTACTGGTAACAGAAAGCCTGCCGAACGAGCGGTTGTGACAAGTGGGATGCCTAATGGGTGACCGCCAATGTGCCTCGACCGGTCCTCTCCGCCAGCTCATCCGACGTCGCCGGTGACAGCTCCTGAGCTTCGGCTCGATACGGCCCGGGGCGCGCGTGCCGCCGGCCAGGGGCGTCCGGACGTCCTGGGCGGGACCGTGCTGCTCGAGGTCTTCGAGCACGGCGGCGCCCAGCGGCACCTCCCGGGCGAGCGCGGCGACGAGCGGGTGCTGGGCGGCCATCGCCTGCAGGTCGCTGATCCGGCCCTCCAGCCGGCTGCGGGAGGCACCGGTCAGGACGAACAGCACGCGGGGGAAGACCGGATACCAGCGCAGCCAGCCGTACTCCGCGGCGGCGCGCCTGCGCCGACCGGTCGGCTGGGCCTCGTACTGGTGCAGCCGCGCATACTCGATCAGCTTCACCGCCAGGCGCTCGCCGCTCATGGTGGTCCGGTCGACCTCCACGAACGCGCGCAGCTTACGCCGCTGCTCATCCCTGACGCCGGTGTAGTGCATGACGGCGTCGGCCATCACCCGCTCCCCCTCGCCGATGGAGTGCTGTCCAGCGGATGCTGAACCGGATCGGGTGGGACGCCGATGAGGTCCTCGACGACGTGCGGGACTACGTCGTCGAGCACCTCGGCGACCAGGATGCCGTTCTGATCGTCGACGACACCGGCTCTCTGAAGAAGGGGGTGCGATCGGCCGGGGTGCAACGGCAGTACTCCTGCATCGCCTACTGCCCCGCCGGCACCACCCTGGACGACTACCAGGTCCGCCGTTGTCCCGGCTGGCACCGTCACATGACCCTGACCATGGCCGCCCACGCCTGCCTGACCGTCCTGCGCGCCCGTCAGCCGGATGCCGGGAAAGCAGAAACGGATCCTCCCAGCTCATCCCCTACAGCCTCGCCGAGATCCGACGCCTGATCACCCGCCTCACCGACCGCCGACCCGCACCCGTCGACCACGTTCTGCACTGGTCGACCTGGCGCCGCAGACGACAACGCCAGGCCCGCATCGGTCACTGCAAACAACGCGGGCACAAGCCTTGAACCGGTCAGCAATCAGCACAAGCACCGTTGCAGTACTAGCGCTTCGGTCGGGCTGCCGTGGCGTGCGGTGCCAAAAGGCCGTCACCTCCGCCGCGGCGCCGGGTTCGCGTCGCGCCTCGCGGTGCGGGGCCGGGCGGTGCGGGGCCGGGCGGTGCGCGGGTGAGGGCGCCGCGCACCGCCCGGCCCGTCTCAGTGCCCTTCCATGCCGAGGAGCGCCTCGGCCGCCAGCCGCACGCCGGGGGCGCGCAGGAAGGTGTAGTGGTCGCCGGGCACGCGTACGGTCCGGGTGCCGGCCCCGAGCAGCCCGGTCCACGGCGCCGACAGGTCCGGGGACTGCTCGGCCGAGACCACCAGGACGGGGGCCGCCACGGGCTCCGGACGGTGTCCGCCGATCAGGCGCAGGTGCGCCTTGAACAC
Organism: Streptomyces sp. NPDC085946; assembly: GCF_044540485.1. NCBI lineage: Bacteria > Bacillati > Actinomycetota > Actinomycetes > Kitasatosporales > Streptomycetaceae > Streptomyces > Streptomyces sp. NPDC085946. The sequence goes on from NZ_JBITSF010000004.1 coordinate 127,521, forward strand.
CTGGAACCTGCGGTCGATGTCCTCCTGGACCTCCTCGGTGTCCCCCGACCCGCCGGTCAGCTTCTCACCGAACCACCGCAGCTGCTCGGCCACCGGCGTGGTCCCGGGGTCGGGCAGTTCGCCCGCGTCGGGACCGAGGGCCCGGGCCCCGTCCAGGACGAACTGGGCGGCGAAGGCCTGCTCGCCCACCCCGGAGACATCGTCCGCGGAGAAGGGGGTGTCCAGCAGCCCGACCAGGGCCACCTCGGCGCCCGACTCCTCCAGACGGCGGGCGACCTGAAGGGCGAGCAGGCCGCCCATCGACCAGCCGGCCAGCCGGTACGGTCCGGAGGGCTGGGCCTGGAGGACGGCTTCGGTGTACGCGTCGGCCATCTCCCCCAGGTCCTGCCTCGGCTCGCTGCCGGGCCGCAGGCCCGCGGCCTGCACTCCGAGCACCCGGTAGCGGTGCTGGAGTTCCTGCGTCAGCCCGAAGTACGGGTACACGGTGCCGCCGACGGCGTGGATGAGGAACAGCGGGTCGCCGTCGGTCTTCTCCGACAGGGGCACGACGGTGTCCGAACCGGACGCGGCGGTGCTCTCGCCGGCAGCGCCGCCCGGCGCGCCCGGCCCGTCCGCCTCGTCCAGGCTGTCCAGTTCGTCCAGCGGGGCGTCCTCGAGGCCGTGCTTCTGGACCAGGGCCGCGGCGAGCCGGGCGGGCGTGGGGGCGAGGAAGATCGCGGTCACGTCCGTGTCGACCCCGAGGTCCTTGCGCAGGCGGGTGATCACCTGCATGGCCTGGAGGGAGTTGCCGCCCATTTCGAAGAAGTTGTCCTCGATGCCCACCCGCGGCAGCTTGAGTATGTCGGAGACCATGTCGGCCAGGACCGTCTCCAGAATGGTGCGCGGGGCCACGTAGTCGCCCGAGTCCCCGGGGCCGTCCGGGGCGGGCAGGGCGGCGCGGTCGACCTTGCCGTTCGCGTTGAGCGGGAAGGTGTCGAGGATGACCAGGTGAGCGGGGACCATGAACGCGGGCAGCTGCTCGCCCAGGTGCGCGCGGAGGTCGGCGGTGGTGACGGCCGGCGCGTCGGGGCTGGTGCGCGCGTAGCCGATGAGGTTCTTCTGGCCGGCCTGGTCCTCGCCGACGACGATCACCGCCTGGGCGACGGAGGGGTGGCCGGCGAGCACCGCTTCGATCTCGCCGAGCTCCACCCGCAGGCCACGGATCTTGACCTGGTGGTCGAGACGTCCGAGGTACTGCAGGTTGCCGTCCGGCAGACGGCGGGCCAGGTCGCCGGTCTTGTACATGCGCGCGTCCGGGACCTCGCTGAACGGGTCCGTGACGAAGCGCTCGGCGGTCAGCTCCGGCTGGTTGAGGTAGCCACGGGTGACGCTGGCCCCGCCGATGTGGAGTTCGCCCGCGACGCCGACCGGTACGGGGTTGAGGTGCTTGTCCAGCACGTAGGCCGTGTAGTTCGTCAGGGGCAGGCCGATCGGCGGCGGGTCGATGCCGTCGTCCTGGCACCGGGCCATGGTCGAGCCGACCGTGGTCTCGGTCGGGCCGTAGCCGTTGATGAAGCGCATGCCGGGTCGCGCCCAGGTGCGGACCAGCTCCGAGGAGAAGGCCTCGCCGCCGGCGATGACCACGCGCAGGCTCGGGAACTCCTCCTCGGCCAGCAGGTTCAGCACGGCCGGGGGCAGGCACATGAAGGTGATGCCCTCACCGCGGATCAGGTCGGCCAGCCGCGGAGGGGAGAGCAGGGTCTGCGTGCTGCCGAGGACCAGGGTGGCACCGGACAGCAGCGCGCCGAAGATGTCCAGGACGGACACGTCGAAGTTGAGCGACGCGAACTGCAGGATCCGGTCTCCCGGGCCCAGCGGCCAGAACTCGATCTCGGCGTAGCAGAAGTTGACGGCGTTGCGGTGCTCGACGACCACGCCCTTGGGGCGTCCGGTGGAGCCCGAGGTGTAGATGACGTAGGCGACGTCCGACGGGCTCGCGGTGGCCTCGACGGCGCTGTCGTCCAGCGCGGTGAGTTCGTTCCAGGACCGGTCCAGGTCCAGCACCGTGACGTCGTCGGTCGGCACCGCGGACGCGCTGGCCTCGTCGGTGAGGACCACGGTCATCTTCGCGTCCTCGACCATGAAGGCGAGGCGGTCGGCCGGGTACTCCGGGTCCAGCGGCACGTAGCCGCCGCCGGCCTTGAGGATGCCCATCAGGCCGACGATGCGGCGCACCGTGCGCTGCATGCTCACGCCCACGAGCGTCTCCGGGCCGACGCCGAGCTCGCGAAGCCGCCGGGCGACCTGGTTGGCGTGGGCGTCGAGCTGGGCGTAGGTCAGGCCCTCGCCGTCGAGTTCGACGGCCATGACGTCGGGGTGCGCCGCGGCCTTGGCCTCGAACGCCTGGTGCAGGTTCCAGTCGGGGAAGTCGGCCTTGTCGCTGTTCCAGGTGACGAGCTCCTGGTGGAGCTCGGCCTCGGTCATGATCGGCAGCTGGGAGACGCGGGCGTCGGGGTCGGTCACGACGCCGTCGAGCAGCGTCTCGAAGTGGCCCAGCAGGCGCTGCGCGGTGGCCGCGTCGTACAGGGCGGTGGCGTAGCTGAGGTTCAGCCCCAGCCGGCCGCCGCTCTCGACGGCGGAGAGCAGCAGGTCGAACTTGGCCGCCTCGGCCGGAAGTTCCTCGGAGCTCCAGGTCATGCCGCCCGGCCGGAGGTCCCGCCGCTGGTCGTCGGAGAGCATGAAGCCGACCTGGAACACCGGGGAGCGCGAGGGGTCGCGGGGGGCCTTGGCGGCCTCCACGATCTTGGCGAAGGGCAGGTCCTGGTGTCCGAAGGCGCCCAGCGTGGCGGCCTTGGTGCGCTCCAGGACCTCGCGGAAGGTCGGGTCGCCGGACAGGTCGACCCGGACCGGCAGGGTGTTGATCAGGTAGCCGATCACCGGCTGCAGTTCGGGGCGGCTGCGGTTGGCGCTGACGGTGCCGACCACGATGTCGTCCTGGCCGCTGTAGCGGTGGAGCAGGACGTGGTAGGCGGCCATGAGGGTCATGAACAGGGTGGCGCCCTCGTCCCGGCCCAGTGCGCCGAGCCGGGTCAGGATCTTGTCGCCGAGGTCCCTGGACTCCGTGGTGCCCTGGTAGGTCTGGACCAGCGGCCGGGGCCGGTCGGTCGGCAGCTGGAGGACGGGCGCGCCCCGGAGGTTCTCGCTCCAGTACTCGGTCAGATCCCGCAGCGTCTCGCCCTGCAGCCGGTCGCGCTCCCAGACGGCGAAGTCGGCGAACTGGACGGGCAGCTCGGGCAGCCGCGCGGCCGTCCCGGTGACGGCGCCGGAGTACGACTCGGCCAGCTCCGCCAGCAGCACGGGGAACGAGGAGCCGTCGAAGACGGTGTGGTGGACGGTGATCAGCAGGACGTGGTCCTCGTCGGCCAGCTGCTGCAGGTGCGCGCGGAAGAGAGGACCGCGCTCCAGCTCGAACGGGCGGGCCGTCTCCTCCTGGGCGGCCGCGCGCCAGTGCCGCTCGATGTCGTCCGCGGCGACGGCTCGCTGGTCCACGAAGGCCAGCTCGACCGGGCCGGCCGGATCGACCACCTGGACGGGCGTGCCGTCCACGGTGACCAGGCGGGTGCGCAGCGCTTCGTGGCGGGCGACCAGCGAGTCCAGTGCCGCGCCGAGGGCCGGGCGGTCCAGGGCGCCGGTCATCCGTACCGCACCGGCGATGGTGTAGGTGGATTCCCCGGGAGCCAGCTGGTCGATGAACCAGAGCTGCTCCTGCCCGTACGACAGCGGCAGGTCCCGCAGCGCGGGCGAACGGCGGGGGATCGACGAGATCGGGGGAGCCGTGCGACGCAGCCTGGCGGTCAGCGCGGCCCGCTGGGAATCGGTCAACATGACTGGTCAGTCCTTCTTTCGAACAGTGGGTGAGGCAGCGTCAGAAGCACGATCAGGAATCGGCAGCGCCTGACTGGGCGACGGTCTCGGGCCGGTCCACGTCGACGGGCCCCTGGGGCATCTCGCGGAGCCGGTACACGGGCGAGAAGGCGATCCACACCACCGGCACGGCGATACCCGCGACGCCGACGGCCAGGGCGGCGCGCAACCCGAACACGGAGGCCAGCGAGCCGGCCAGCAGTGCGCCGAGCGGGATCGTGCCGTACAGGATGAGCCGGTAGCTGGCGTTCATCCGCCCCAGCAGGCGGGCCGGCGTCACGGTCTGGCGCAAGGTCAGCGAGTTGACGTTGAAGACGGCCAGGTGGAAACCGTGCACGGCGAGCGCCCCGCCCAGGATCACGAGGGAGACCGGACCGGTGCCCCCGGGCACGAGCAGCAGCACGGGCGACAGGCAGGCCAGCAGCGTGACCAGGCGCAGCGCCGGGCCGAAGCCCAGGCGCTCGCTGATCCGCCCGGAGAGCGTCGCGCCCAGCAGCGCGCCCACCGAGCCGGCCCCCACGACCAGGCCGAGCTGGAACGGGCTCAGCCCCAGTGACCTCACCGCGTAGACCAGGAAGACCGTCGTCATGACGTTCTCGAACAGGTTGAACACGGCCGACTGCGCCGCCAGGTGCCGCAGGATCCGGCTGCCGACCACGGTGCGCAGGCCCTCGACGATGTCGGCGCGGACCGACTTGGGCTCGGCGGGCCGCTCGGGTTCGGCCTCCGGCCTGCGGATCCACCACAGGGCCACGGCCGAGGCCAGGTAGGTGGCGGCGCCCACGGTCAGCGCGACGGGCGCGGTCAGCGCGCCGACCAGGAAGCCGGCCAGGCCGGGACCGGCGATGCCGGCCACCGAGTAGCTGGCCGTCATCTTGCTGTTCGCGTCCGCCAGGTCGTTCTTGTCGACGAGTCCCGGAATGTAGGAGAGGATCCCCACGTCGAAGAGGACCGTCGCCACGCCGGCCAGGAACCCGACGGCGTAGAGCCACGGGAGCGAGAGCACGCCGAGCAGGTGGGCCAGCGGCAGGGCGCCGATCAGCAGCACCCGGACGGCGTCCGCCGCGATCAGGGTCGGCCTCCTGCGCCGCCGGTCGAACCAGACGCCGGCCAGCAGGGTCACCAGTACGTACGGTGCGAACCTGGCGACGTTGAGCAGGCCGATCTGGAACGCGCTGGCGTTCAGGGTGATGACCGCCGCCAGCGGCAGCGCGATGTCGGTGACCTGCGAGCCGACGAGGGAGACCGTCTGGCCGCTCCAGAGTTTGACGAAGTCCCGGTTGGCGAGGACACCGCGTCGGCCCGCGGTGTCCTTGCGCTCCTGTGTGGTGGTCAATGCTCCCGCCCCTTCAGTTGGTTCGTCCCGCGCCGACGGGCTGCGGGGCGGACGCGTCGGTGTGCAGGCCGAAGGCGCTGTGCAGCACCCGTGCGGCCTCGTCGACCGCGCCGGAGGCGACGTGGCAGGAGACCCGGCTGGGGGTGCTGGTGACCAGCACCGGTCTGATGCCCGTGCGCTCCAGGGACTCCAGGATCCGCAGGGTGACCTCGGCCCGGTTGCCGCAGGCGTCCCCGGCCACGCTCACGCTGCCCAGTTCCTCGTCGTGGACCCTGACGGTGGCCCCGATGTCGCCGAGGGCGGCGACGACCGCCTGCGGTTCGGCGCCGGGCGAGGTGAACCGGAGCTCACCCGGGCTGCCGATGATGGATCCGACCGGCAGGCCGTGTCCGGCGAGTGCCGCCGATACCTGCGCCGGCGTCAGGCTGTCGACCTGGTAGAGCGGGTCGTGCCGACGGTGGGCGACGCCGATGATCCTGGCCGTCTCGAACATGACGTTCTCCTCCCTGGCTTCTGTGATCCACGTGCCCGGCTCGCCGGTGAACGAGGACCGGACGTGGATGGCGACACCGTGCGCCGCCGCGAGCTCCACCGCCCGCGGCTGCATCACCTGGGCACCCGCCTCGGCCAGTTGGAGCATCTCCTCGTGGCTGAGCCGCTCCAGGCGCCTCGCGTCGGGGACCACCCGGGGGTCGGCAGTGAAGACCCCCGGGACGTCCGTCCAGATGTCGCACTCGGGCAGCCCGAGCGCCGCCGCCACGGCGATCGCCGAGGCGTCCGAGCCGCCGCGGCCCAGCGTCGTGACGTCACCCTCGTCCGTGACGCCCTGGTAGCCGGTGACCAGGACGATCAGCCCCTGCTCCAGGGCCGCCACGATCCGCCCCGGGTCGATCGACTGCATGCGGGCGTTGCCGTGCGCGGCGTCGGTCCGCACCCCGGCCTGGCGGCCGTTGAGGGAGACGGCGCGCTCACCGGCCTCGTGCACGGCGATCGCGGCGAGCGCGCACGACACGGACTCCCCGACCGCCAGAAGCGCGTCCAGTTCCCGCGCGTCGGGCTGTGCCGTGAGGCCGTTCGCCATGTCCAGCAGGTCGTCGGTGGTGTCCGACATCGCGGACAGGACCGCGACGACGTCCGCCCCGGCGCGCCTGGCCTCCACCAGCCGCTGGGCCACCCGGCGCAGCCGGTCCATGTCGCCCACCGACGAGCCGCCGAACTTCCACACCACCGGCCGCAGCGCGCGGCCGGACGGGTCTGTTGCGGACACAGGTCCCCGCCCCCTAGCGCGCGGCCGACTGGTCACCGACCAGCCGGACCCAGCTCGCGAAGAACGCCAGGCTGTGGCTGCGCCACAGCCGCAGCGGCCGGTCCAGGTCCACGCCGACCGGTGCCTTGACCCCGGCCACCTGCTGGGACACGTCCCTGCGGTACTCCTCCGCCAGGCGCGAGCCGTAGTACTCGGGGTGGCCGGTGTGCATGAGGACGGAGTGGTCGTGGGACTCGGCGATCACCGTGCCCGCGCCCTCGGCCCGGGCCAGTGCGCGGACCGTGGTGCTGGCGTCCAGCGCCTTGTCGTCGAACCCGGCGAAGCGGCTGTGCGTCGACCAGAAGCGGTCGTCGAGGCAGGAGGCGATGGGGCCGTCCTGCGCCAGCAGCTCGGTCTCGTACATGCCGGAGACCTTGTCGGTGTAGATGTCCTTGGGCAGCCCGTAGAGCAGGTGGCCCACGCCCATCGCGCCCCAGCACAGGCCCAGCAGCGGTGCTCCTTGCGCGTGGACGTCCTGCACCATGTCGTTCAGCTCGTCCATGAACCGCACCTCCTCGTAGGGGAGGTGCTCCACCGCGGCGCCGCTGACGATCAGGCCGTCCAGCGGCGCGTCCGCGGTGGCCTCCTTGTAGGTGCGGTAGGCCGCGGCGATGCGGGCCGGGTCGTCCAGGTGGTAGCGGCGGGACGAGATCCGTATCAGCTGCAGTTCGAACGGCTCCGCCAGGGACAGCTGCGGCATCAGCCAGTTCTCGTACTGCTCGGCGTGCGGCATCAGGTTGACCAGGCCGATCCGCGGCGGCCGGCCGGCTCGTCCGGACACGAGCGTGCTCATCGGCCGGCCTCCGCGGCGAGTTCCGCCTCCAGCGCGCTCAGCGCGCTGCCCAGGATCGCCACGGCCTCGTCGGCGACCTCACGGGTGATGTTCAGCGGCGGCAGCAGCCGTACGACGCTGTCCCCGCGGCCACCGAGCTCGACGATCAGTCCACGGCTCAGCGCCTCCTGCTGGAACCTGGCCGCGACCCCGGTCGCGTCGAGCGTCGCGGTGCCGGCCATCTCCATGCCGAGCATCAGGCCCATCCCGCGCACGTCGGAGACGAGCGGGCCGGCACCGAGCCGCTTCAGCTCGCCGAGCAGGTGGTCGCCCACGGCGCGGACGTGCGGGAGCAGTTGCTCGCGCTCGACGATGTCCAGGAAGGCGTTGGCGCTGGCGAAGGCGAGGTTGTTGCCGCGGAAGGTGCCGATGTGGCTGCCCGGCGACCAGGTGTCCAGGTACTTGCGGTAGAGGATGGCGGCGATCGGCAGCCCCATGCCGGACAGGCCCTTGGAGGCGACGACGACGTCCGGGGTGATGCCGTACTGCTCGAAGGCGAACCAGGTGCCGGTGCGGCCGCAGCCGGTCTGGACCTCGTCCACGATCAGCGGGATGCCGAGTCCACGGGCGGTGTCCGCGACCCGGTGGACGAACTCGCGGCGGGCCGGGATGGCCCCGCCCTCGCCCTGGACCAGCTCCATGATGATCGCGGCCGGCAGCTGCACCCCGCCGTGGGTGTCGGTCAGCGTGTTCACCAGGACCTCGGCGCAGTTGGTGGTGCAGTTCTGCGGGGCGAGACCGATCGGGCAGCGGTGGCAGTAGGAGTACGGGGTGAAGTGGATGCCCGGCAGCAGGTTCTGCAGACCGGCCTTGGGCGCGTGCTCCGAGGTGAGGGACATGGCCCCCTGGGTGGACCCGTGGTAGGCGCCCTGGAAGACGACGACCTGGCCGCGGCCGGTCGCCTTCTTGCACAGCTTGATCGCGGCCTCGACGGCGTCGGAGCCGGTGGGGCCGCAGAAGTGCATCTTGACGTCGTCGCGCATGTGCTCGGGCAGCATCGCGATCTGACGGCGTTTGAACTCGTCGCGCACCGGCGTGGGGAAGTCCAGGCCGTGCGTCAGTTTCGGCAGCTGGGCCGTCACGGCGGCGACCAGCTCAGGGTGGTTGTGGCCCAGGGCGAGGACGCCCGCGCCCGAGAGGAAGTCGATGTACCGGCGGCCGTCGAGGTCGGTGATGTAGGGCCCGGCCGCCTCGGCTATCGCGACCGGGATCCGGCGTGGATAGGTGCGGGCGTTGGACTCGGTGGCGGCCTGGCTGTCGAGCAGCACGCGTCCGTTGGGGCCGGGCCGGGCGAGGTCGACCGCCGGTCTCTGCGAGGTCGCTTCAAGGGTCTGCATGATCGTCCCTCTCAGATGTCGGAGCCGGCCGCCTGGGCGGCGACGAGGTCGGCAGCTCCCTGTTCGGCGACCAGGCGCCGCTCAAGGCTTTCGACGATGGCCTGGGAGCGCAGCGCCAGCAGGCTGAAGGAGCCCGCGTCGCCGAGCCCGTGCGTGGACTCGCACAGCCCGTTGACGAAGATCGGCGGCACCTCCCGCTCGAAGACCGGGTGCGGCACCACCCCGTAGTCGTAGCCGACGGACAGCGGGCGGTCGTCCGTCACGCCGAGCACGTCCGCCAGGTCCTTGAGCAGCGGCGGCAGCTGCTCGGTGCGGCCGGTGATCCCCAGGTCCAGGTAGCCGGTGGCCAGGACCACCCGGTCGGCGTGGATCCGCTCGCGCTCACCGGTGATGTGCTCCGTGACGTCCAGCGCCACTCCCCCGGCGGTGCGCTCCACGGCGTCGACACGGCGGTTGGTGCACAGCCGGATCCGCTCGCGTCCGTCGAGCTCGTCCTCGTACATGCGCATGTACAGGGCGCTGACCACGTCCGCGTCGGCGGCCGAGTAGTTGGTCGGCCGCAGCTGGTCGCGCAGCCGCTTCTTGCCCTCCTCCGTGGCGTGGAAGTAGTACTTCACGAACTCCGGGAAGTAGACCTCCTCGGAGAACGGGCTGGTGTCCTTGAGCCGGTAGCCGAAGCCGGTCATCACGTTGGCGATGCGGGCGGCGGGGAAGCGCGCGATCAGGTCGAGCACGACCTCGACCGCGCTCTGGCTGGCGCCCACCACGGCGAGGGTCCCGTCGAAGTCCCGGTCCAGGTCGGCGATGTTGGGCAGGAACTGGGAGGTGTGGAAGAGGTACGGGGCCGGCACGCCGCCGAAGACGGCGGGAACGTTGGGGGTGCGTCCCGGGGCCACCACGACCGAGCGCCCGTGGTAGGTGGTGCCGTCGGCGACGGTGACCTCGACCAGCGGGCCGTCGGCGGACGCCACCGTGGTGATGCCGGTGACCTCACGGCCGTAGTCCACGTCGGCCCGCACGTTCTCGGCGACCCACTGGACGTAGCGCGCGTACTCCTTGCGCAGCGGGTAGTGGGAGGGCAGGTTGAGGTGTTTGAAGAGCCGGCCCTGCTCGTGCAGGTAGTTGGTGAACGTGTACCGGCTGCGCGGGTTGCGCGGCGTCACCAGGTCCCGCAGCGGGTTGTTCTGGATGTCCGAGCCGTCCAGCAGCATGGCCCGCTGCCAGTAGGGGCCGGGCTCGCGCTCCAGGAACTTCACCCGGGCCTGCGGCCACAGCTCCTCGAACGCGACCGCGACGGCGACGTTCGCGGGTCCGTAGCCCACACAGAGAACGTCATAGGCATCGTGCACGTTGAACCTCCACAGTTGGTTTGCACGGGCATGCCGACGGCATGCCGGCTGGGTCACGGACGGGAGACCGCCTGCACCTCCGCGCAAGCGCCGTCGGAGTACGGCCCGGCCGCGTGCCGGCCGGCGAAGGACGCGCCGTCGCTGAGGTCCCCCGCTGCGTGCGGGACCACCCATTCCGCGGTGTCCGGGCCGGTGAGGTCGCTTGCCGGCCCAGGGCCGGCGGTGTCCGCAGTCACACCTTCGGGGTCCGCATTCGTGGTCATTTGAACTGCAGCTTCCGTCGGCGTCCGAGGTGTAATGAGCTTTTCACTGACCGCTACCGTTTGACTTCCGCCGGGCTTCCTGCCGTGCGGTATCGTCCAGAAACGCAGTTCATCAGTGGGGGGTGTCCCGTGACCGCGTCGAGCGGACGGGATGGGAAGGAAGCTGCGTGATATTAGAGTTCCGTGTCCTCGGGCCGATCACGGCGTGGCGCGAGGGACTGACAGTGAGACTCAACGGGCGCAAGACGAGATCGGTGCTGGCGGCGTTGCTGCTCCGCTCCGAGCACGTGGTCCCGGTGGAACGGCTCGTCGCGATCCTGTGGGGGGAAGCGCCGCCGCCGACCGCCGTGGCCCAGATCCAGAAGTGCGTGTCCCAGCTGCGCGGTGAGCTGGGGCCCGACCTGATCGTCCGGTCGGGCAACGGCTACCGCCTCCAGCTCGGTGAGCACCGGTTCGACCTGCGGACCTTCGACCGGGCCGTCGCGGACGCGAGGGCCGCGCTCGCGCAGGACCGTCAGCTCGACGCGGTGGAGGCGTACTGCGCCGGACTCGCCCAGTGGCGTGGGGAGCCCCTGGCCGACGGTACGGAGGAGTTGATCCGGGCCGAGTCGCCGGCGTTGGAGGAGCGCCGCATCGGGATCGTCATAGAGCGCATCGAGGCGGAGCTCTCCCTGGGCCGCCACGGCGAACTCGTCAGCGAGCTCAAGGCGCTCGTCGGGGAACAGCCGCTGCGGGAACGGCTGCGCGGTCAGCTGATGCTGGCGCTCCACCGCTGCGGCCGGGTGGCCGACGCGCTCGCGGTCTACCAGGCCGGGCGCACCCTGATCGCCGACGAGCTCGGCCTGGAACCGGGGAGCGAGCTCCAGCGGCTCCACGAGGCGATCCTGGTCGGCGACCCCGGTCTCGACCTGCCCCGCAAGGCCGCCGACGAGGTGCCCGAGCGCGTCTGGTCTCCCATCGTCCCGGTCGTGCCGGCCCAGCTTCCGCCGTCGATAGCCGACTTCACCGGACGCGCCGACCAGGTCGGCCGCATCCGCGAGACGCTGACGACGGGCGACAAGGAGTCACTGGCGCTCGTCGCCCTCTCGGGCAAGGGCGGGGTCGGCAAGTCCACCCTCGCGGTGCAGGCCGCACGCCGGGTGGCCGATCAGTTCCCCGACGGGCAGCTGTACATACGCCTGCGCACGGCGGACGCCCGGCCGCTCGACCCCTTCGTGGCGCTCAAACGCTTCCTGCGCGCGCTCGGCGTCGGGGAGGAGGGCATCCCGGACTGCCTGGAGGGGCGCAGTGAGCTCTTCCGCAGCCGGACCGCCTCCTCCCGGATGCTCATCCTGCTCGACGACGCCGTCAGCGAGGCGCAGGTGAGACCGCTGCTCCCCGGGTCGCCCGGCTGCGTCGTGCTGATCACCAGCCGGCCGCGGCTCACCGGACTGGAGTCCGCCACCCACATCGGCCTCGACGTGTTCAACGCGGAGGAGTCCGGGACCCTGATCGAACGGATCGCCGGAAGGCACCGTCTCGCCGGGGACGAGGCCACCACGGCGGAGATCGCCCGGTTGTGCGGATACCTGCCCCTGGCCGTCCGGATCGCGGCCGCGCGGCTCGCCCAGCACTCCCGGGGCGGCATCACCCGGTTCGCCCGCCGCCTGGCCGACGAGCGGCGGCGGCTGGACGTGCTGGTCTCCGGCGACCTCGAAGTGCGGGCCACGCTGAAGACCGGCTACCAGGAGCTGGAGCCGCGCGAGCGCGAGGCGTTCTGCCTGCTGGGCCTGATCGACGCGCCCGACTTCGCGTCCTGGCTGCTCGCGCCGTTGCTGCGCGTCACCATCGACGAGGCCGAGGACCTGATCGAGGAACTCGTCAGCACCCAGCTCCTCGACATCGTCGGATGCGATGCCGCCGGGCAGACCCGGTACCGGTACCACAATCTGGTCCGTCTCTACGCCAAGGAACGGGCCCAGGCGGAGTACTCGCAGTCGCAGTGCCGCGAGGCGCTCGCCAGGGTGCTGGAGGGGTGGCTCACCCTGTCCACCACGGCGGCGCAGCGCATCACCGGTGCGGGATCCCAGGGACGGCCGACCGCGGCGCGGGGCGCGGCGAACCGCTACGACGGCTTCGACCGCTCCGACGTCGACTACATCGTCGAGGACTCCTACCTCTGGTTCGAGGCCGAGCGTCCGGCGCTGGCCTCCGCGGTCGCGATGGCCTGCTCGAACGGGTTCGGCCGGATCGCCTGGGAGCTGGCCGACAGCATGACCGGCTTCCTGGAGCTGCGGCACCTCTACGACGACTGGGAGCTCAGCCACCGGCTCGCCCTGGCGGCGGCCGAAGCCGACGGCGACACCGTCGGTGTCGGTGTCATGTCCTTGCGGCTGGCCGCTCTGCGGTGCATCCGCAGGGAGCCCGAGGCCGGCCTCGGCCTCGCCGACCGGGCGGCCGCCGTCTTCGAGGACCTGGGCCTCGGTGCCCTGGAGAGCGAGTGCCGGGTGATCCGTGCCGCGGCGCTGCGGGCGCTGGGCCGGCTGGGGCCCGCCCTCGCCGAGGTGACGCAGGCCGCCGAGTCCGCGCTGGCCTCCTCCAGCCGGCTCGTGCAGGCGTTGGCCGCCCGCGAACTGGGCACGATCCACTACGAGGAGGGGCGCTGGGAGCTGTCGTCGGCCGCCTTCCAGGAGGCGGTCCGGTTCAGCCGTCTGGCCGGCAACAGGCGCGAGGAGGCCCTCGCGCTGCGGCACTGGGCCATCGTGCTGCGCCACCGCGGGGAGCTCCAGGAGGCGAGGGAGAAGGCGGAGACGGCCCTCGCGGCGTTCCACGAGCTGGGGGACCGTCCCTACGAGGCGTTCAGCGGCCTCACCCTCGGTCTGATCCTGCTGGAGCTGCGCGACCCGTCCGCCCGGCGGTTCATCGAGGAGGGGCACGCCGTCCTGCGGGACATGAACCTGGAGTTCGGGATGGGCGAGCTCTTCTACGTGCTGGCCTCCCTGGAACTCGCCGACGGGCACCTCGACCGGGCCGTCGAACGGCTGGCCCAGTCCATCCGGCTGCTGGGCGTGGAGCCGGTCCACCACGTGCTGCTCTCCGCCGTCGAGCTGCTCTGCCAGGCGCTGGAAGCCGGGGACCCGGTGGTGGGCCGGGTGCTGCGCGCGGAGCTCGCCGAACTGTCCGCCTGCGTCGGCGCACCGGTGCCCGCCCACCGTCTCGAGTCGATCCTCGCCCAGGTTTCACGCAGAGTCATCGGAAGGAATCCGGTAGTGACCCTGTCTAGGGTTCCCGTCCTGCAACCGATCCCCTGATCACGGAAACGGACGGCGATCATCGTGAAGAAGACCACCATCCACGTCGACCCACGCACCACGGCGGAGAAGAGGAGAGCCGGCACGGACGTCATCGGCGTGCGCAGGATCCTTGCGGCGGAAGGACTCTGAGACCGACCGGAGGGCTGCTCAGCACATGCGTATGACTCTCGTGAACATGCCGTGGGCCTCCTTGGACACTCCCTCCCTCGCGCTGGGGATCCTGCATTCCATCGGCCGCTCCCACCGGGCGGACGTGGAGACGGTCAACGCCAACCTGGACTTCTTCGACTGGGCGGCGGAAGCGATCGGGCTGAGGGTCGAGGACTACGAGTTCTTCGCCAGTCACGCGTACTTCGAAGGCTATGGGGACTGGGTGTTCTCCAGCGCCCTCCACGGTGTTCCGGCGTGGAGGGTGCGCGAGTTCGAGGAGCGGATGGCGTCGGGCCTCAGCCCCCGCCTGCGGGCCGTGAGCCTGGCCCTGCACGAGGCGTCCGCGCGGTTCGTCGAGGAACTGGCCGCGCGGATCGCCGGCACCCGTCCGGACCTGGTGGGCTTCACCACCACGTTCCAGCAGAACACGGCCGCCCTGGCCACGGCCGCGGCGGTCAAGAGGCTGTCGCCGGGCACCGCCGTGGTGCTCGGCGGCGCCAACTGCGACGGGCCGCAGGGGGCGGCCCTGCACCGCAACTTCCCCGCCGTCGACTACGTGGTGCGCGGCGAGGCCGAGCGGGCGTTTCCCGCGTTGCTCGGCGTGCTCCGCGGCGAGGTGGAGCCGGCGACGATCCCGGGGCTGTGCTGGCGCGGGGAGGACGGCGCGCACCGGGCGAACGCGATGTCCCGGCCCCCGCTCCCGCCCGGCGAGTTGAGGCAGCCGGACTACCGGCCCTACTTCGCCCGGGTGCAGACGTCCGCCGCCCGCTCCAGCATCGAGCCGAAACTGGTGCTGGAGGGCTCGCGCGGGTGCTGGTGGGGCGAGAAGCACCACTGTACGTTCTGCGGACTCAACGGCTCGTCGATGTCCTTCCGCAGCAAGGCTCCCGAGACGTTCCTGAGCGAGATCGTGGAACAGGCCCGACGGCACCAGGTGCTCGACGTCCTCGTCGTGGACAACATCCTCGACATGGGCTACCTGCGGAGCCTGCTGCCCGCTCTGATCGACCTCGGCCACGACTTCCGGTTCCACTACGAGATCAAGTCCAACCTCCGCCACCGCCATCTGAAGACGCTCGCCGACGCCGGCGTCGTGCAGGTGCAGCCCGGTATCGAGAGCCTCAGCAGCCGGGTCCTGCGCCTGATGGACAAGGGCGTCACCGGCTGCCAGAACGTGCGCCATCTGCGGGACGCCCAGTCCGCCGGCCTCTGGGCCACGTGGAACTACCTCTACGGGTTCCCCGGCGAGCAGGAGTGCGACTACACCGAGGTGATCCGGCAGCTCCCCGCCCTCGCCCATCTCACCCCGCCGGACGGCGTCACCCGCATCGAGATCGAGAGGTTCAGCCCTTACTTCGACCGGCCGGAACTGGGCTTCGCCCCGCTGCGGCCGGCCGCGCACTACGCCGTCGTGTACGACCTGCCGGAGACGGAACTGCACGACCTGGCCTACCTCTTCGACGCCCCGCACGCCGGCATCGACGAAACCGTCGCGAAGGAGCTCGGCGCCGCCGTCGAACGGTGGCGCGACCTGCACCTCCACAGCAGCCTCACCCGTCACGACATCGGATCGAGAATCGTGCTGACGAACCGGCGGGAACACTTCGACTGGACGACGAGGAGCATCACGGATCCGGTCGAGGTGGCCGCGTTCCGGCTCCTGGAGGATCCCCGGAGCGTCCAGTCGCTGACCCACCGGCTCAGCGCCAGATTCACCGCCAGCGTCTCCCCCGCCCGGGTCGCCGCACTGCTCGCGGAGTGGGGCGAGGCCGGGCTCCTGTACGAGGACGCCGACCGGTACGTCCACGTCGTGCCCCTGGCCACCAACGCGGAGCTGACCCGCCTCGGCGGTTCCGCCCCGGACCTGACCTGTGACTTCGCACGGGCCGCCGGCCCCGGGCCCGAGGACGTCTCGTGATCCCCGCCCGCAAACCGGTGATCGACCTCTGGCGTGACTACCGGGACCACGCGCGAACGCTCCCGGGCATGCATCTCGGCAGCATCGCCCTCTCCGACGCCTCCGCGGACGCGGCGGGCACCGCTCATGAGCTGTACCGCACGGGCGTGCGCAGGGCCGAGTTCAGCGCCCTGGTGGACCTGTCCCCGGCAGCCGAGCCGCTCTGCGCCGTGCGGGCCTTGGACCTGGTCCGGGAGCTGACCGCCTGGGGCGTCGTCGTCGACTGGCGCGTACGGCTGTCCGACGCGGGGTCGTGCCGGACCGGCCCGTCGGCGTTCACGCTCAGCCATCTCTACCCACCGTCGCGGATCGAGGGGCCGGCCGACGCGGCGGAACTCCGGTCGGCCTGGGCCGAAGGCTTCTTCCTGGGCAAGTGTCTCGTCCGGAAGGGGCCCGGCTTCCTGGAGATCCGCGATCACCGGCCCGGGGTGCTGAACCGGATCGTGATCGACGCACCGGACTACCTCGCCGCGGTGGAGGCGGTCCGGGCGGTCCCGTCGGCCGACGGCATCGACCCCTGCGTCCGTGCCGATCTCGCGGCGGAGTCCCTCCTGCTCGGCGTCGGCGACCTGTGGTGGTGGGCGCCCCACCGCCCCCACCGCTGGCCGCAGCCGCCTTTCCGGGTCTGACCGGAGCTCCGCCGTGCGGCCCGGCAGCACCTGGGCCGCCTCCGACGGCCCGGAGGCCGTGGCGGGGAGGGACAGGACGGTCGCGTGCACGTGGACGGCCGAAGGGTCCGGAAGACGGGGTGCCGCTCGGGGTTGCCGGGCGGCCGGAGCGCGGCCTCGCCGTGCAACTCCGTTGCCGCGTCGCGGTTCTGCCGTGGCGTGTTCCCGCCGGGCGCGTCCTCACCGTGGGGCGCGCGGTCGGTGGGCGTGTGCGCCGGCGGTTCACCCGGGTGTGCGCCGGACATACTTCCGGGGGACGTCCGGACGGCTCGGCGGGAGGGATCCTCGGTGACCGGAGGCGCAGCGGACGGGGCGGGAGCGGCCGGCGGGCCGACGCGCCGTCACCTCGGAGCGGCGGCACTGGCGCTGGGCGGCGCCCTGGCCCTCGCGCCCCTGCCGGCCGGACCGGCCGCCGCCGCGGACCGGACCCGGAAGCCCGTCCTGCGCCCGGGGTCCCCCGAGCGCGCCGGACTGCTGCGGGCCCCGCTGCGCGGGCTCGTCGCCGACGCCGAGGCCTTCCTCGGCCCCTCCCCCCGGCGCCCCTGGTACGCCGGTGCCGTGCTGCTCGCGGGCCGGGGCGGCACCGTGGCGCTGCACCGGCCGATCGGCATGGCGGTGCGTTACCAGGCGTACGACGAGACGACCGACACGGGCGTGGAGTTCCCGGCCGACCGGCAGATCCCGATGGCCGAGGACACCGTGTTCGACCTGGCGTCGGTGTCGAAGCTGTTCACCTCCCTCCTCGCCGTGCAGCAGGCGGAGCGGGGCGCGCTGGAGCTGGGGGCGCGGGTCGCCGCGTACCTGCCGGAGTTCGGCCGGGCGGGCAAACAGGACGTGACGATCCGTCAATTGCTGACCCACACTTCCGGGTTGCGCGCCTGGCTCCCGCTGTACGACGCGCCCACCCGGGAGGAGAAGCTCGCCCGCGTCCTCGGCGAGGCGCCGGTCAGCCCGCCGGGCACGGCGTACCTCTACTCGGACCTCAACCTGATCTCGCTCCAGCTGGTGCTGGAGCGGGTCACCGGCCGGACCCTGGACGTCCTGCTCCACGACGAGATCACCGGCCCGCTCGGCATGCGCCGCACCCGTTACAATCCGCCCGCGTCCTGGCGGCCGGGCATCGCGGCGACGGAGGACGCCCGCCGGCCGTGGTCCGGGCTGGACCGGGGCCTGGTGTGGGGCGAGGTGCACGACGAGAACGCCTTCGGCCTCGGCGGGGTGGCGGGCCACGCGGGGGTGTTCTCGTGCGCGTGGGACCTGGCGGTCCTCGGCCGCACGCTGCTCAACGGCGGTGTCCACGGCCGGGCGCGGATCCTGGCGCCGGAGTCCGTGGAGCTGCTGTTCACCGACTTCAACACGGCCTTCCCCGGCGACGAGCACGGCCTCGGCTTCGAGCTGTACCAGCACTGGTACATGGGCGCGATGGCCACGCCGCGCACCGCCGGGCACACCGGCTTCACGGGGACGTCGCTGGTGCTCGACCCGGTGACCGACTCGTTCCTCGTGGTGCTCGGCAACTCCGTTCATCCGGTGCGCGGTTGGCGGTCCGGCTCGGCGCCCCGGGTGGCCGCCGCGAACCGGCTGGCGCGCGCCGTGCCGGTCCGCCCGGTCCGGGGGCGCACGGCGTGGTTCTCCGGGATGGCGAACGACGCCGCCGCGACCCTCGCGCTGCCCGCGCTGGACACCTCCCGGGGCGGAGCGCGGCTGCGCTGCGCGCTGTGGTGGGACACCGAGCCGACGGCGGACGCGCTGGTGCTGGAGGCCTCGGCGGACGGCGGCGCGGCCTGGCGGCCGGTGCCGTTCACGACGGCCCGCCGGGGCGAGGAGCCCCGGACGCACCCGTCGGGCACGGTCACCGGCTGGTCGGGCCGCGTCTGGCACCGCCTCGCGGCGGACCTGCCCGCCGCGAGGCGGCTCACCCTGCGCTGGCGGTACGCCACGGACCGGCTGTACACGGGCCGGGGCGCCTATGTCGACGGGCTGCGCGTGGAGGCGGCCGACGGCGTCCTGTTCGACGAGGTCCGCCCGGCGGACGCGGCACGCGTCCGGGCCGCGGGCTGGACGCCGTCGGCCGACTAGGCGGTCACCGTTCGGCGACCGGCCGTCGCCCTACTGGTTGAACACGGCCTTCTGGACCTCGTTGGGGCCGTCGAAGTGGTCCTGCTTCAGGCCGTCCAGGCGGCTGACGACCTTGTCGTCGGCCTTGTTCTTGCGGGCCTGCTCGACCAGGTGCTGCTTGTCGGTCGGGTAGTCCATGCCGCTGAGGGCCTTCTGCAGGTCGATCGGGCTGAGGTCGGCCATGGGAGCCTCCCGTGGGGTGGACGGCCGCCCGCACGGGGCGACCGATTCGTGCGGTTTGCTTCGCTTTGCCGGAGTGCCCCGCTCGGAGACGGCCATGCAGCGACGGCCGTGCGGTCACGCTCGCGCACCGCGCGGGAGCCCTCCGGTGAACCCCCGCTCAGTCGCCCCGCGCCTCCAGCACCGCCATGGCCGCGTTGTGCCCGGGCACCCCGCTCACCCCGCCCCCGCGCACGGCTCCCGCCCCGCACAGCAGCACGCGCGCGTGCCGGGTCTCCACGCCCCAGCGGCCGGTGTCCTCCCGGGCGTGGGGCCAGGCCAGGTCCCGGTGGAAGATGTTGCCGCCGGGCAGCCGCAGGTCGCGCTCCAGGTCGAGCGGGCTCTTCGCCTCGATGCAGGGCCGTCCGTCCGCGTCGGTGGCCAGGCAGTCGGCAAGCGGCTCGGCCAGGTGGGCGTCGAGCTGGGCGAGGGTGGCCTTGAGCAGGTCCTCGCGCACGGCGTCGTTGTCCCGGGCGAACAGGCGGGCCGGGGCGTGCAGCCCGAAGAGGGTGAGCGTCTGGTAGCCCTGGGCGGCCAGGTCGGGGCCGAGGACGGTCGGGTCGGTGAGCGAGTGGCAGTAGATCTCGGAGGGCGGCTCGGCGGGCAGCTCGCCGGCGGCGGCCCGGGCGTGCGCGGCGGCCAGCTGCCGGTAGCCCTCGGCGATGTGGAAGGTTCCGGCGAACGCCTCGCGCGGGTCCACGGAGCGGTCGCGCAGCCTCGGCAGCCGCGTGAGCAGCATGTTCACCTTCAGCTGGGCGCCCTCGGCGGGGGCGGGCGGCGCGTCGCCGGTCAGCGCGGCCAGGGTGTGCGGGGAGGCGTTGACGAGGACGTGCCGGGCGGTGACGGTGCCCTCCGTGCCGGCCGTGCGGTAGGCGACCTCCGCGGTGCGGCCGTCCGGGTCGATCCGGACGGCCTCGTGGCCGGTGGCGATGACGGCGCCCGCGGCGCGGGCCGCGGCGGCCAGGGCGTCGGTGAGGGCGCCCATGCCGCCCACCGGCACGTTCCAGGCGCCGGTGCCGCCGCCGATCACGTGGTAGAGGAAGCAGCGGTTCTGCTTCAGCGAGGGGTCGTGGGCGTCGGCGAAGGTGCCGATCAGCGCGTCGGTGAGGACAACACCCCGCACCAGGTCGTCGGCGAAGTGCTCCTCGACGGTCACGCCGACCGGCTCCTCGAACAGGGCCCGCCAGGCGTCCTCGTCGTCGACGCGGCGGCGCAGTTCCTCGCGGGTGGGCAGCGGCTCGGTGAGGGTCGGGAAGACGCGCCGGGCGACCCGGCCGGTCATGGCGTAGAACCGCCGCCAGGCCTCGTACTCGCGGTCGGAGCCGGTGAGCCGGGCGAACGCCTCCCGGGTGCGCCGTTCGCCGCCGCCGACCAGCAGCCCCGTGGGCCGTCCGTCGCGCTCGGCCGGCGTGTAGGAGGAGACGGTCCGGGCGCGGACCCGGAAGTCCAGGTCCAGGTCCCGGACGATCTTCTCCGGCAGCAGGCTGACCAGGTACGAGTAGCGGGACAGCCGGGCGTCGACGCCCGCGAACGGCCGCGTCGAGACGGCCGCGCCGCCGGTGCGGCCGAGCCGTTCCAGCACCAGCACGGAGCGTCCCGCCCGGGCCAGGTAGGCGGCGGCGACCAGGCCGTTGTGGCCCGCGCCGACGACGACGGCGTCGTACGTCCGGTCCGTCCGGGGTGCCTCGGGTGCGGTCATGGTCCTTGGTAACACGCGGTGATCCGGGTCGGCCAGGGGGCGGGCGGGCGCTCGCGGGGTCCCCGGCGTCAGGAGGTGCGGCGCTGCCGCGGTCCCGCCGCCCTGTGGTGCGGTGCGGCGGCCCCGGGGCCGCGGCCGAGCCGTTCCAGGCAGTGGGCCTCGTCGTCGCGGGCGGCGAGGGTGTCGGGGTGGTCCGGTCCGAGGACCCGTTCGCGGGCGGCGGCCACGCCGCGGTACTCGGCCAGCGCGTCGGCCCACCGGCCGAGCCAGCCCAGCCCGACGGCGACCTCCCGGCGGCTGACCAGGGTGTCCGGGTGGTCGGGGCCGAGGACCCGCTCGCGCAGGGCGCACACCGCCCGGGACTCGGCCAGCGCCTCCTCCCACCGGCCGAGCCGGCCGAGGTTGACGCCGAGGCCGTGGCGGGCGCGCAGCGTCTCGGGGTGGTCGGGGCCCTGGACGCGGGTGCGATCCGCGACGAGGTCCCGGTAGAGGGCGAGCGCCTCGGTGCCGCGGCCGAGGCGGCCGAGGCTGATGCCGACCTCGTAGCGGGCGGCGAGCGTGTCGGGGTGGTCGGGGCCGAGGGCGCGGGCACGGGCCCCGGCGACCTCCCGGTAGGTCTCCAGGGCTTCGTCCCAGCGGCCCAGCCGGCCCAGGCAGTAGGCGACCTCGTACCGGGTGACCAGGGTGTCGGGGTGGTCGGGGCCGAGCACCCGGGCGCGGGCCGCGGCCACCTCGCACGCCACCCGGTGGGAGTCCTCCGGGCGGCCGAGACGGCCGAGGTTGAAGCCGAGGTTGTGCCGGCAGCGCAGGGTGTCGGGGTGGTCGGGACCCATGGTGCGCTCCCGTGCGGCGAGCACCGAGAGGTAGACCCGGTGGGCGTCGGACGGGCGGCCCAGCCGGCCGAGGACGTAGGCCATCTCCTGGCGGGCGGCGAGCGTGTCGGGGTGGTCTGCGCCGAGCACGCGGATCCGGGCCTCGGTCACGTGCTTGTAGGCGCGCAGCGCGTCGGCGGCCCGGCCGGTGCGGCTGAGGGTGAAGGCGACCTCGTAGCGGCTGGCGAGGGTGTCGGGGTGGTCGGGCCCGAGGAGGTGCTCGCGTTCGGCGGCGACCGCGCGGTGCACCTCTCCCGCCTCCGTCCAGCGGCCGAGCCGCCCGAGGCTCAGGCCCGCGTCGTGCCGGGCGGCCAGGGCGGCGAGGGCCTCCGGCGGCGGGGCGGGCCGCTCGGCGGGGGCGGGCCGCGCGACCCACTCGCCGGACAGGCCGGCCGCCGGGTCCGGGGGCGTGGCGCGCGGGCCGGCGCCGGCCGCCTTGTGGCCGGTGGTCATGCCGCGCGTCCAGGACGGCAGCCGCGCGCCGCGCGCCGCAGGGCCCGGGGCGGTGCCGGGGCCGGCGGCCGCCACGGTCGGCACGTACAGCGGGGCGGCGCGGTGCGCGCTGATCCGGCGGGCCAGTTCCCTGGCGTCCCCCGGGCGCTGTCCGGGTTCCTTGGCGAGCAGGTCGAGGATGATCCGGTCCAGGTACCCGGGCAGCCCGGGGCGGTGGTCGCGCGGCGGCCGGGGCGGGGTGTCGCGGTGGCCGACCAGGACGGCCCACGCGTCGTCGAGGTCGAACGGCGGTACACCGGTGGCGAGTTCGTACAGCACGCAGCCGAAGGAGTACAGGTCGCTGCGCTGGTCGACCTCCGTGCCGCTGATCTGCTCCGGCGACATGTAGTGCGGGGTGCCCATCGCGATGCCGGTGCCGGTCAGGCGGGAGGTGAAGCCGATGTCGTGGCCGAGGCGGGCGATGCCGAAGTCGCAGATCTTCGCGGTGCCGTCGCCGAGCCGCACGATGTTGGCGGGCTTCAGGTCCCGGTGCACGATGCCCTGTTCGTGGCAGTAGGCGAGGGCCGCGGCGACCTGTTCGGCGATCTCCACGACCTCGGCGACCGGCAGCGGGTGGTGCTTGTTGTCCTCCAGCAGCTGGCTGAGGTTGCGGCCCTCCAGCAGCTCCATGACCAGGTACAGCAGGCCCTCGGACTCGCCGAAGTCGTGCACGACGGTGATCCCGCGGTGCTGGAGGGCGGCGGCCACCCGCGCCTCGCGGCGGAACCGCTCCCGCAGCACCCGGGTGAAGGCCTGGTCGCGCTGCGGGCCGAGCGGCTTGAGGCACTTGACGGCGACGTGCCGGCCCAGCGACTCGTCCCGCGCCCGCCACACCTCGCCCATGCCCCCGCGCCCGATCAGGTCGAGCAGCCGGTACCGGCCGTGGATCAGCCTGCTGTCCCCCATCTGCCGCGCACGCCCCCGTCGCTGTCCGCCGCGCCCTCCCCTGGCCCGTCCAGTATGGCCACCTCTCGCCCGAGTTTGTACGGGGCCGGGCGAGCGGCGGGGCCGGGTCCGCCCGGGGCGCGCCCGATGTGCCCGGGCGGGAGCCGCCGGCGCGGACGGGCGGGGACGGTGCGCAGGGCGGTGCCGGTGGGGCGCGGTCGCCGGGTGGCGGCGGCGGGTGCGGGGGCCGCTCCGCCGTACAGCGCGTGGGCGCACGGCGGCGGGAAGACGTACGCCCCCTGCGCCGCCCGTCGTCCGGCACCTCGCGCACCGGGACCGGCAGCGGGGGCGCCGGCGGGCGGAGCGGCAGGTCGTCCGCCTCGCGGGACCGCGGCGGGTCGGGGCCGTCCCCGCGCGGAGCAGGCCGCCGGCCCGGCCCGGTACTGCGACGCGGGCACCGGCCCCGCCCGGGCTCCTCGGTGGTGCGTACGCCGTCGTGCCGGCGAAGCCGGCGACCCGCGTCGCCGGAGGCCGCCGTGCATCCGGCAGGTCACCGTGCGGCGGCCCCTCCGCATCCGTCCCGTGTCTCCCGGGGCTCTCCCTCGCGCACCTCCTCACGGGGACGGCCGTCAGCTCAGTGTCGCGAGGAAGTCCGTGCAGGCCCGGGCGCACGCCCGGCACGCCTCGGCCGTCTCCTCCGCTCCGGGATGCGCCTCGAAGACGCGCGCGCTCTCCAGGCACACCGTGCGGCACCACTCCACCTGCGCACGGATGCCCGCCTCGTCCACCTGGTTCTGCTCGGACAGCACCCGGCAGGTCGCGTCGCAGACCTCCGCGCACAGGATGCCCTTGCGCCGTACCAGGTCCTGGTTCTCGGTCCCGTCCGGGTCCACGAGGCTCGCGCGCAGCGCGCAGGCCCGCGCGCACTCCGTGCACGCCTGGGCGCAGGCGAAGCGGTCCTCGAGGAACCGGAACAGCTCCTGTTGCGATGTCGTCGATGTCACACCGCGCGGGTAGCCCCGGCCCCTCACGGTCAAACCGGCGTCCGCGCGGCGTCCGCGCCGTTTCCGGCCCTGCCCGCCGGGCACTCGTCCGGCCCGGACGCACGACGTCGCGGAGGTGGGTGCCATGCCCGGACGGCAAGAGATCCCGTCGACCCTGGAGCGCTCCTCCGAGGACGCCCGGCACGTCTGGATCAAGGCGCACGACTCGGCCGTGGAGCAGTACGGCGAGGGCGAGCGCGCGCACCGCGTCGCGTACGGCGCGCTGAAGCACCTGTACGAGAAGGTCGGCGACCACTGGGGGCGCAAGGAGGGCGGCCGCAAGGGCCCCTCGGACCCCCGCTCGGCCCGGCCCCGGCAGCAGGGCGGCCGCAGCGGCGAGGGCGTCGACGAGCAGGCCTCCAAGGAGCACCTGTACGGCCTCGCCCGGCGCCTCGGCGTCGCGGGGCGGTCGCGGATGTCGAAGGGGGAGCTGCTGGAGGCGGTCCGCAAGGCGAACCGTTCGCGGACCAGGGCGGCGCGGGAGAGGTGAGCCGGTTCACGGGGCGCTCCCCGGGTACTCGCGTGCCATGAATACCGCATGGATGGAGCTGGCCGCGGGCCGGGGAGCCCTCGGCGTCGGACTGATCGTGGCGGGTGTGGTGGTCCTGGCCCTGCTGCTGGGCGCCTTCGTGCTGGGCATCCGCGTCATGCGCCGGGAGTCGCCGACGCCGAGGCCGGAGGAGCAGCCCCGCATGCCGGCCGGGGGCCCGGTCCGCGAGACGCGTGAGGTCCGCGAGCCCGACGAGATGCCGCAGAGCGACACCCGGCTGACGCCGCACGAGCTGAAGGGCAACGGCCGGACGGGCGACCGGACCAGCCCGTCGCAGGAACGGCCCCGCTGGAACGAGGGCAGCAGCGGCTCCTTCGGCAGCGGCGGCCCGGGCGGGCGCTGAGCCGCACCGCCGGGGAGTCCCGGCTCCCCCGTCGGACACGACCACCCATCCCAGGGAAGCAAGAACCATGGCCGGCCACGCCGCCTCCGGCACCCTGCCGCCGGACCGCACCCGGCTCTCCGGGCCGCCGATCGGCGGCCCGGAGAGCCGGGTGCGGTCGGTGACCGCGGACGAGGCGGCGGAACTGCCGGCGTCCGGACGGTCGCACGCCGGCCGCCACCCGGCGACCGGGCCGCTGTCGAACCGGCTGGAGCAACCGCGCCAGGGCGCGCAGCCGGCGTCCGACGGCCGGGCCTGCGGGCGCCCCGGGCAGCGCGAGGGAGACGGGGGTTCCCCGGTCTCCCCCGCGGCCTCGCCGGAGCCGTTCCGCCCGTCGCCGCACGGCACCCCCGGCCGGTTCGGCAAGCCGGAGGGCGACCGCCACTAGACCGCTAGACCGCAGACCGCGTCCGGAGCGCGGCCGGAGAAGGGCCCGGGCCTCGTGCCCGGGCCCTTCGCGCTGCCCGGGCTCTTTTCGCCGCCGGGCCCTTCGCGCTGCCCAAGCCCTTTTCGCCGTCCGTGCCCCGCACGGCCTCGGTGGTGAGGTGGATCACACAGGAAGGGCGCATCGCGGGACGGGGTCCAGCGTCTTTAGCAGGGGTGCAGGGGGTTCGTCGGACGCGGGACGGTGGGGATGGAGCGATTTCGGGCGGACGGCTTCGACGCGTTCGTGGCCGCCCGGTGGTCGGCGTTGCTCCACGTCGCGCGGCTGCTGACCGGCGGGGACCGGCAGCGGGCCGAGGACCTGGTGCAGGAGGCCCTGGTCAAGCTGTGGTTCGCCTGGCCCCGGGTGGCCGACCAGGCGCCGGAGGCGTACGTCCGCCAGGTGCTGGTCCGGCTGGCGGCGCGCTCGGCCCGGCGGCGGTGGTGGGGCGAGCGCCCCGTCGAGCGGCTGCCCGAGCAGGCCGAACCCGGTGACGTGTCGTCCGCCGTGGCCGAACGCTCGCGCCTGGAGGCCGCCCTGGCCCTGCTGTCGCCGCAGCAGCGCGCCGCGGTGGTGCTGCGCTACTACGAGGACCTGCCCGAGGCGCAGGTGGCGCAGGCGCTCGGCTGCCCCGTCGGCACCGCCCGCTCGCACGCCTCCCGCGGCGTCGCCCGGCTGCGGAAGATCCTGTCCGGCACCGTCAGGACCGTGGGGTGAAGGGAGACGCCATGGACGACTTCGAGCGGGAACTGGCGCGGCTGATGCGCGACTCCCGGCAGCACGCCCCCTTCGAACCCCGGCACCGGCAGCGGCTGCACGAGGGCATCCGGGCCCGGCACCGCGCCCGGCTGCTGTGGCGGGCCGGCGGCTCCGCCGTCGCGGCGGCCGGGCTGTGTCTCGCCCTCGCCCTGCTGCCCGGCATGCTCACCGAGGCCCAGCCCGCCGATCCCGTGCCCCGGCCGACGACCAGCCCCCGGCCCCCGGTCACCACCGGACCCACGAGCCGGCCCCCCGACCCGAGCCGGAGCACCACGACGCCCCCGTCGGCCACCCCGCCCGCGACCGCGGACGCCGGCCCGGCCCCCGAGGTCACGACCCCGGGGAGGACCGCGGCGGGGACCACCGCACCGGCCACCCGGACGCCGCCGGCCACGTCCGGCGCGGGACCGGAAGACGGCGGCGCCACGACGACGCCGCCCGCGCCCCCCGCCACCCGGACGCCCACGACGACCCCGCCGCCGGACGCGGAGACGCGGGAGCCTTCCGCCTCGGCCGACGTGGAGGCGGAGGCGACCGGGTAGCGAAGCGGCCGGCGCGGCGTCCCGGCCCGCGTCGCGCCGCCCTCCCGGTCCGGGCCCCGACCGACCGCGTCGGGCTCCGCGCCCACCGCCGCACCGCGTCGCCGCACCGCGTGGCACCGCACCACAGCAGCACACCCACCGCACCGCACCGCACCGCACCGGACAGAACCGCACCACCGCCAGGCACCGCACCACCGCCAAGCAGCCCACCGCACCACCACCCCGCACCACCACCCGCCCCACCCCGCCCGCCCGTTGGGCGCCCCACCGCCCGGGCCCGTCGTCCGACCACTCACCCTCCGGGTGCCCCCGGCATGCCGTGGGCCGGAAAGAGACTGTGAACCAGCCATGAGAACCGCAAGGCGGCCGGCCCCGACCGGCCGCCGGACCCCCGATCCGCTCCCGGCCCCGGTCGCACTGCCGCGCCGCGCTCCGCTGCCCGCGCACCACCCGGACCCGGTCCTGGACGTGGTCGTCCCCGTCCACAACGAGGAGAACGACCTGGAGCCGTGCGTCCGGCGCCTCCACACCCACCTTGCGGAAACCTTTCCGTACCCGTTCCGGATCACCATCGCGGACAACGCCAGCACCGACGGCACCCCGCGCATCGCCGCCCGGCTGGCCGCCGAACTCCCCGGCACCGACTGGATCCGGCTGGCCGAGAAGGGCCGGGGCCGGGCCCTTCACACGGCCTGGTCGCGCTCCTCGGCCCCGGTGCTCGCCTACCTGGACGTCGACCTGTCCACCGACCTCGCGGCCCTGCTCCCGCTGGTCGCCCCGCTGATATCCGGTCACTCGGACATCGCCATCGGCACCCGGCTGGCCCGCGGCTCGCGCGTGGTGCGCGGCCCGAAGCGGGAGCTCATCTCCCGCTGCTACAACACCCTGCTGCGCGGCACCCTCGCGGTGGGGTTCAGCGACGCGCAGTGCGGGTTCAAGGCGGTGCGGCGGGACGTCGCCGAGCGGCTGCTGCCGCTGGTGGAGGACCGGTCCTGGTTCTTCGACACCGAACTCCTCGTCATCGCCGAGCGCGCCGGGCTGCGCATCCACGAGGTGCCCGTCGACTGGGTGGACGATCCCGACAGCCGGGTGCGGATCCTGTCCACGGCCCTGGCCGACCTGCGGGGCATCGCCCGGCTCGGCCGAGCCCTGGCCTGCGGCCGGCTGCCGCTGACCGCGCTGCGCCGCAGCGACGGCCTCGGCGCCGGGGACGGGGTGCCGCCCGGGCTCCTCCCCCAGTTGCTGCGCTTCGCCGCGGTCGGCGCGGCCAGCACCCTCTTCCACTTGCTGCTGTACACCGCGCTGCGGCCCGCGACCGGGGCGCAGGCCGCCAACGCGCTCGCCCTGCTGGCGAGTGCGGTCGCCAACACCGCCGCCAACCGCCGCCTCACCTTCGGCATCCGGGGCCGCACCGGGGCCGTGCGCCACCAGCTCAAGGGCCTGGCCGCCTTCCTGATCGGCCTGACGCTCACCAGCGGCGCGCTGGCCGTCCTCCACCACACGGTGCCCGCGGCCGGGGCCCGCGTCGAGCTCGCGGTCCTGGTCGCCGCCAACCTGGCCGCGACCCTGCTGCGCTTCCTCCTCTTCCGGGCCTGGGTCTTCCCCGCCCGGCACGACCGCCGTACGACGGGACCCTCCGTCTCATGACCACCGCCCCGGCCCCTGTGGCCGATCCACGGCCCTCCGGCGACGGCCGGCCCGGCCCCTCCCCCGCCCCGGGCCGCCGGCGGCGGCTGCGCCGCGCCGCCGCGCACCACGGGCCGGTGCTGGCGACGTACGGCGTACTGAAGCTGATGGGCTTCGGCGCCTTCCTGTTCCTGCTGGACTCCGCGGGCGACTTCCGCGAGAAGCACCCGCGCTTCGGCGGCGGCGCCCACCCCTGGGACGTGCTGGGCAGCTGGGACGGCTGGTGGTACCAGCAGATCGTCCTGCACGGCTACGACCCCGCCCTGGAGCCGATCCCCGGCGCCACCGGCCTGATCACCCTGCAGGGCAACTCGGCGGCGTTCTTCCCGCTGTACCCGGCGCTGATGCGCCTGGTCCGCGAGTGCACCGGCCTCGGCCCGTACGGCGCCGGCATGGCCGTGTCCGTCCTCGCCTCGTTCGTGGCCGCGCTCGGCATCCACGCCGTCACCGCGCGCCTCGGCGGGCGCCGGGCGGGTCTGATCGCGGTCGGCCTGTGGGCGGTGTGGCCCGGCTCCGGCGCGGAGTGGGCGGTCTACTCCGAGTCGCTCTACGTGGCCCTCGCCTCCTGGGCCTGCTACGCCGTGATGACCCGGCACTGGCTCACCGCCGGGGTGCTGACCTGCACGGCCGGGCTCAGCCGCCCCACCGCCGCCACCCTGGTGGCCGCCCTGGCCGTCGCCGCGCTGCTGGCCGTCCGCCGCCGCCGGGACGGGGTCGGACGCCCGCTGGCCGCGGTGGCGATCGCCCCGCTGGGCCTGGCCGGCTACCTCGCCTGGGTCGGCCACCGCATGGGTGACTGGAACGGCTACTCCAAGCTCCAGGACGGCGCCTGGGCCCACACGTTCGACTACGGCAAGCACACCTTCGACGTGCTGTCGTCCGTCCCGGTGGGCCACTTCGACTACCTCTTCGCGATGCCCTACCCGGACCTGATCGGGGTCGGCGTGGTACTGCTCGTGCCGGTGCTCACCGTGCTGCTGCTGCAGATCCGCCCGCCCGCCGTGCTCGTCGTCTACACGGTCCTGTCCTTCGCCATGGTGATGGGCACCCAGCAGTACTTCGCCAACGTCTCGCGCTACCTGCTCCCCCTCTTCCCGCTCTTCGTCCCCGTCGCGCTCGGCCTGCGCCGCCTCACCCTGCCCTCCCTGGCCGCCCTCCTCGGCGTCGCGGCGCTGGCCTCCGGCTCGTACGCCGGGTACGCGCTGTTCGAGCTGGGCGTGCCGTAGGCGGACGCCCGGGCGCGGGGCCCTGTACCGGCGCCGGCCCGAGGAGGAGAATCACGACGTGCACGCCTCAGGTCCCGGGGCGTGCGCGCACGGCGTCACCGGGGCGGAGCAGCAGGGCGAGGAGGCGGGCCGATGACCGTGGACGCGTCACTGCTCGTCCCCGTGCTCGGCGTCGCCGCCCTGGTCGTCAAGGCGGCGCTGGGCGAACTGCGCCGCCCCGGCAGCGCCCGCGAGCAGTGGGCCTTCGCCGCCGACCGCACGGCCCTGGCCGCCGGGGCCGCCGCGGCGGCGGCCGTCGTCCTGCTCGGCTGGAACCGGCTCGGCGTGACCGCGGTGGCCTGGGCCCTCCTCGTCGGCGCGCTGAGCGCCCAGCTGTTCCACCGCGCCGCACCCCGCCCCTGACCGGACACGGCCCGCTTCCGGCGGTCGCCCCGGGTCCCCGAGGCCCGCAGGCCGGCCGTGCGCCCGGTGCCCGGTGCGGTCCTCGGCCGCCGCGCCCCGGGAGGTCACCGGCGGCGTCCGCCACCACGGCCCGATCACCGCTCTCACGTGACCTTCGCCGTCCCAGGGCAGATACTGCCCCCATAGGGCTCCGGTCGACATACGGGTGCCCTGCCGAGGCACCTGTCAGGACGGTACGGAAGCCATCCACCTGCCAAGCCCCAGGAGGTACCCATGAGGATGCTCATCAACGTCCCGGAGACCGTCGTCGCGGACGCGCTGCGCGGTCTGGCGGCCGCCCATCCCGAGCTCGCCGTGGACGTGGAGAACCGGGTGGTCGTACGGCGGGACGCGCCTGTGGCCGGGAAGGTGGCCCTGGTGTCCGGGGGCGGCTCCGGGCACGAACCGCTGCACGGCGGCTTCGTGGGCCCCGGCATGCTGTCGGCGGCCTGTCCTGGCGAGGTGTTCACGTCCCCCGTGCCGGACCAGATGGTGCGGGCGGCGGCCGCCGTGGACAGTGGCGCGGGCGTGCTGTTCATCGTGAAGAACTACACCGGTGACGTGCTCAACTTCGACATGGCCGCCGAACTGGCCGAGGACGAGGGCATCCAGGTCGCGAAGGTGCTCGTCGACGACGACGTGGCGGTGACCGACAGCCTCTACACGGCCGGGCGGCGCGGCACGGGCGCCACCCTGTTCGTGGAGAAGATCGCGGGCGCGGCGGCGGAGGCCGGCCTGCCGCTGGAGCGGGTGGAGGCCCTCGCCCGGCAGGTCAACGAGAACTCCCGCAGCTTCGGCGTGGCCCTGAGCGCCTGCACCACCCCCGCCAAGGGCAGCCCCACCTTCGACCTGCCGCAGGGCGAACTGGAGTTGGGCATCGGCATCCACGGCGAGCCCGGCCGGGAGCGCCGGCCGATGATGACCTCGGGGGAGATCGCCGAGGCCGCCGTCGACGCGATCCTGGCGGACTTCACGCCGCGCAACCCCGTCCTGGTGCTCGTCAACGGCATGGGCGCGACGCCGCTGCTGGAGCTGTACGGCTTCAACGCCGAGGTGCAGCGGGTGCTGGGCGAGCGCGGCGTCCCCGTCGCCCGCATCCTCGTCGGCAACTACGTCACCTCCCTGGACATGGCCGGCGCCTCCGTCACCCTGTGCCAGGTGAACGAGGAGATGCTGAGGCTGTGGGACGCGCCCGTGAAGACGCCGGGGCTGCGCTGGGGCATGTGAGACACGGGCGGGGAAAGGACCACGACGTGCCCGTCCGCGGGACCCCGACGTACCTACCACGCAAGGAGATCCAGTGCTCGACGCCGACTTCTTCCGCCGCTGGATGACGGCGACCGCCGCGTCCGTGGACCGCGAGGCGGAACGGCTCACCGCCCTCGACTCCCCCATCGGGGACGCCGACCACGGCAGCAACCTCCAGCGCGGTTTCGCCGCCGTGACCGCCGTCCTGGAGAAGGAGGCGCCCGCCACGCCCGGTGCGGTGCTGACGCTGGCCGGACGGCAGCTCATCTCGACCGTCGGCGGTGCCTCCGGCCCGCTGTACGGGACGCTGCTGCGCCGCACCGGCAAGGCGCTCGGGGACGCCCCCGAGGTCAGCACGGCCCAGCTGGCCGAGGCGCTGCGCACGGGGGTGGACGCGGTGCGGACCCTCGGCGGTGCCGCGCCGGGCGACAAGACCATGATCGACGCGCTGGTGCCCGCCGTGGACGCGCTCGGCGAGTCCTTCGCCGCGGCGCGGGACGCCGCCGAGCGGGGCGCCGAGGCGACGATCCCGTTGCAGGCGCGCAAGGGCCGGGCGAGCTATCTCGGCGAGCGCAGCATCGGCCACCAGGACCCCGGCGCCACCTCGGCGGCGCTGCTCGTCGCCGGACTCGTGGAGGCCGCAGGTGAGTGACGGCAAGCTGGTCGGGATCGTCCTCGTGTCGCACAGCGCGGAGGTGGCCAGGTCCGTGGCCGACCTGGCGAAGGGGCTGGCCGGCGGCGGCACGGCGGTGCCGGTCGCCGCGGCGGGCGGTACCGAGGACGGCGGGCTCGGCACGAGCGCCGAGCTGATCGCGGCGGCCGCCGCGTCCGTCGACCGCGGTGCCGGGGTCGCCGTCCTCACCGACCTGGGCAGCGCGGTGCTCACCGTGAAGGCGCTGCTCGCGGAGGGGGACGAACTCCCCGCCGGCACCCGCCTGGTGGACGCGCCGTTCGTCGAGGGCGCGGTGGCCGCCGTCGTCACGGCCTCGGCGGGAGCCGACCTCGCGGCGGTGGAGGCGGCGGCCGCGGAGGCGTACGCGTACCGGAAGGTGTGAAGGGCTTCCGCGTGATCGCGTGATCGGGTGATCGCGTGATCGGGTGATCGGGTGATCGCGTGATCGGGTGAGGTGGCCGGCCCGGGCGGGCCGTTCCGGCGGAAACGGTGGAACCGTCCGGGCCGGGCGGGGTGATGGAGCCGTCCGGTCCGGACAGGGTGATGGAGCTGTTCGGCCCGGACGGGGTGATGGAACCGTTCGGCCCGGACGGGACGGTGGAACCGTTCGGCCCGGACGGGGCGGAAGGGGCGTCCGGTCTCCGTCCGGACGGGGCGTCGGGTACGGGCAGGTCGGACGGGCCGGCACAGGGAGTGCCCCGGGCCGCCGGTCCGGCCCGGCCGGGCGGGTCCCGCCGTCAGGTCAGTCCCTGCGACGCGACGGCGAGAGCCGCGCGCAGGGTCGCCGCGAGCTCGGTCCGGGCCGTCGCGGCGTCCGTGCGCGGGTCGGCGGTACGCCAGGCGTAGTGCTCCACCGCCGCGCGCAGGGCCGCGTTGAACATGGCCGCCTGGATCGCGGGCCGCAGGTCGCCGGCGGGCAGCCCGGCGCGGTCGGCGAGGGCGCGGGCGAACGCCGGCTCGGCCTCGTCGTAGGTCTGGAGCCAGACCGCCCGCAGGCCCGGCTCGGTGCGGGTGAGGCGGACGAGCGCCCCGACGGTGACGCGCTCGGGACCGGCGAGGAGGCGGTCGTCGGCCAGGAGTTCGCGGTCCAGGACCTCCTCCAGGGGCCGGCCGGGGGCCCAGCGCCGCAGACACCCGGCGATCAGGTCGATGCCGGCCGAGAACAGCGGCCGGACGCAGCTCTCCTTGCTCGGGAAGTACCGCCACACGGTCCGCGCCGAGACGCCGACCGCCTGCCCGATCTGTTCCCCGGTGGTCGCGGCGACGCCCTGGGCGACGAACAGGTCCACCGCCGCCCGGGCGATGTCCAGCCGGATCTCGGCCCTGCGCTCCTCGGTGAGGGGCGGTCGTCCTGTGCGTCCGCGGGCTGCGGTCATCTGCTGTTCCTCCGGCGCGGTCGTCGCTCTCCCGGAATTCTCCACGACGACTTTCCGTCACTGAGCGACATTAAGTCGTAGGGTGTGCGCGGCGGACATGGTGTCCGCCCACACAGGGAGGGGAGACCTCATGGCGGGCAGTGGAGTGGACGGGCGCGGCGTCATCGTCACGGGAGGGGCGTCGGGCATCGGGCGCGCCGCCGCGCTGGCCTTCGCCGCGCAGGGGGACCTGGTACTGGTGGCCGATCTGGACGCCGAGGGGGCGAAGTCGGTCGTCGAGGAGATCGGGCGGGCCGGGGGCACGGCGGTCGCGGTCACCGGCGACCTGAGCGCGCAGGACGTCGTCGACCGGGTCGCCGCCACCGCCCTGGAGCGCTTCGGCGGGGTGGACGTGCTGGTGAACAACGCCGGGATCATGGACCGCATGTCGGCCCTCGCGGACGTGAGCGACGCCGAGTGGGAGCGGGTCATCCGCGTCAACCTCACCGCGCCCTTCCTGCTCACCCGGGCGGTGCTGCCGCACATGCTGGCGGCGGGCCGGGGCGCGATCGTGAACACGGCCTCCGAGGCCGGGTTGCGCGGCAGCGCGGCGGGCGCCGCGTACACGGCCTCGAAGCACGGCGTGGTGGGGCTGACCAAGTCGCTGGCGGTGATGTACCGGAAGCAGGGCATACGCGCCAACGCCGTCTGCCCGGGCGGCACCCGGACGGGCATCGCCGTGGACGCCGAGCAGGGCGCGCACGGCCCGGCCACGCTCGGCCCGCACTTCGTCAACCTCGGCCGCCTGGCCCGGGCCGAGGAGCAGGCCGCCGCGATCGTGTTCCTCGCCTCGGACGCGGCGGGCAACATCAACGGCGCGATCCTGCCCGTCGACGACGGCTGGGCAGCCGTCTGACACATCGCCACCGACCTTGTGCGGGGCGGTGGTTCAGCCGACGACGACGACTCCCGTGCCGGCCGCTCGCCCGCCGCCACGGCCGCCACGGCCGCCTCGCGTCCTCGGCGGGCGTCACCCGCGCGCCCGCGCGCCCGCGAAGAGGATGTACGTGACGCCGGAACCCGTGCCGCCGCCGCGCGGGCCGGTGTCGCCGACGACCGCGTACCGCACCCGGTTCCGGTCCCGGTGGGCGACGGCCACGACCGGTCCGCTCCGGATGCCGTGGGCCAGTGGTACCGGAACGGGCCCGGGAGCGGGCACGACGACGAGGAAAAGACTCTCGGCGCCCAGCGGGCGGCTGCCGGAGGAGGGCCCGACGGTGCGGTGCGCCGGTCCGCCGACAGCGGCCGGGGGCCTGGGCCCTTCGCGGGGCCCGGCCGCCCGGCCGCGGCGCCGGCGCGGGATCTGCGACGACAGCGGTCCGCGCCACAGGCACGAACTCATCGCCTCTCGGGAGGAGTTCGGCCGTGAGCAACTTCAGCATACGTACCCCTGGGCGCAGGGTCACCCGCGCCACCCTCTTGATGTGGACGCGTCGACGGCGCCATATTGGTGTGGACCAATGCGGAGTACGCCCGGGGAGGCAGAGTCGTGCGAGGCGTTCCCTTTCCCTTCCCCGCCGCCCTGCGCCGCGGCGCCGCGCTCTGCGGCGCGCTCGGCCTCGTCGCCTCCCTCGCCTCCTGCGGGTGGGGCGGTCCGGACGGCGACGACGGCGGGCGGCTGCCCGGGGCGCCGACGGGGATCACCGCCGCGGCCGGCAGCGCGACGAGCGTGCACGTCATGTGGAACGCGGTGACCACGGACGCGGGGATCGGCGCCTACGAGGTGTACCGCGGCGCCACGAAGGTCAAGGAGGTGCCCGGTTCCGAGCACATGGTGGACGTCACCAGGCTCCGGCCGTCCACCACCTATGCCTTCACCGTGCGGGCACGGGACACGGAGGGGCGGCTCGGGCCGCCCAGCCGGGAGGTCCGGGCGACCACGCCCGAGGCGGCCCCGGCCGACCGCGCGGCCCCGACCCGCCCCTCGGCGCTCAAGGGGCGGGCGGTCGGCAGCCGGGCCGTCCAGCTGTCCTGGTCCGCGTCGACGGACGACCGGGGCGTGGTGTCGTACGACGTCCACCAGGGCGGGACGAAGATCCACAGTGTGGGCGGGTCGCAGACGGCGGCCGTGGTGACCGGGCTGCGGCCTGGCACCCGGTACGTCTTCACCGTCCGGGCCCGGGACGCGGCGGACAACGTCTCCCCCGCCGGCACCGCCGTCCGGCTCACCACCCCGGGCCGCGACGCCGGCGGGGCCACCGCGCCCACCGGGTTCCGGGTGACGAGCCGGGCGGCCGACGGGGCGTACCACCTGGACCTCAGCTGGGTCCCGCCGCGCACGGACGGCGTGATCACGGAGTACCAGGTCCACCTCGACGGCCGGCCGGCCACCTCGCTGGTGTTCGGCGGGAACGCGCCGCGCGACCGGGCGACGTACAGCTTCTACGTGGGGCGCGAGAGCGGGGTCAGGCACCGGGTGCGGCTGCGGGCCAAGCTGCCGGACGGCACCTGGGGCGGGTTCTCCGCGGAGCGGACGGTGACGACGGGCGCGGGGCGCTGAGGAGGCGGTGCGCCGGCGCGCCGAAGGGGGCCGGCGCGCCGCGCGGCGGGCCGGCGTGACCGGCTGCCCGGGTTCCCCCGTACGGGCCAGTTCGTCACCTGCCCGGCGGCGGCCGGGCTGCGGCACGGCCGCCGGGCGCATGGGATGCCCCTGAAGGCAGCACGGGCGTTTCCCCGACCTCGGCGGCGCAAGGGATGTACCGCCAGCCGTGCCGCCGGAAGGCAGCCACCATGCGCAACGCACAGCCACTTGTCCGCTACGGCCTGACTGCGGCAGCCGCCGCCGCGCTCCCGCTCGCCCTGACCACCGGCGCGGCCGCCGCTCCGGGGATCTCCGTGAGCACCAGCGGCTCGACGGTCTCGGTCACCACCAGCGCGTGCACCGAGAGCAGCGGTGCCTGGGGCACCGCCTCGCTGCTGACCAGCGGCCAGGCGAACTTCTCCCAGGGCCGCCAGGTCGCCCTGTCGGGCTCGGCCGCCAACCAGTCCGCCGCCTGGTCGAACGTCAGCCCGGGCACGTACACCGTCATCGTCATCTGCTCGAACGGGACCACCGCGGGCTCCCAGTCCGTCATCGTCTCGGCGCCCGCCACCCCGCGGCCGACCCCCACCGTGTCGCCGTCCCGCGGCGTCATGGGCGGGCTCGGCGGAGGCTCGAAGGACTACGGCACCCTCACCCTGGTGGCGGGCGGCGCGCTGGTGAGCACCGGGCTCGTCGCCACGGGCTGGTACCTGCGCCGCCGCAACAAGCCGTACCGCCTCTGAGACGGGCACGGCACGTTCCGGCCGCGTCGGCCCGGTCAGCAGCGCTGCGGCCGTCTCCGCCCGGTTCGCGCTCCGGCCGCGTCGGCCGGTTCCCGGCCCGGCCGTGTCAGCCCGCCTCGCGGTCCGGCAGGTCGTCGAACTCGGCGAGCGCGCGCCTGAGCCACTGGGTCCAGAAGGTCTCCAGGTCGATGCCGGCCCGGAGCACCAGGTGCCGCAGCCGGTCCTGGGCACTGTCCCGGCCGGGCGGGAAGTCGCGCTCGTCGATCTCCCGGTACTCCGCCAACTGGCGTTCGTGCAGCTCCAGATGGCGCCGCAGGTCGGCCTCGAGGCCCGCGGTGCCGACCACGGCCGCCGCCCGCAGCCGCAGCAGCAGGGCGTCGCGGTGCGGCTTGGGGTCCTGGGAGGCGGCGGTCCAGCGGGCCAGTTCCGCACGGCCCGCGGGCAGGACCTCGTAGCTCTTCTTCTGCCCGCGCGCCGGCTGTTCGGAGGGCAGGGCCCGGATCAGGCCCTCGGCCTCCAGCTTTCCCAGCTCGCGATAGATCTGCTGGTGCGTCGCCGACCAGAAGTAGCCGATCGACCTGTCGAACCGGCGGGTCAGGTCCAGCCCCGACGACGGCTTCTCGAGCAGGGCGGTGAGGATCGCGTGCGGGAGTGACATGCGGTCATCCTAGGGACGCGCCGGACGCCCCGGGCCTCCCCTACAGGGCCGCCGCCAGCTCGGTGCCCTGCTTGACGGCGCGCTTGGCGTCCAGCTCGGCGGCCACGTCGGCGCCTCCGATGAGGTGGACGGAGCGCCCGTCGGCGACGAGCCGCTCGTACAGGTCGCGGCGCGGTTCCTGCCCGGTGCACAGGACGACCGTGTCGACCTCCAGCACCGTGCTCTCGCCGCCGACGGTGACGTGCAGTCCGGCGTCGTCGATCCGGTCGTAGCGCACGCCCGGGACCATGGTGACGCCGCGGTGCTTGAGCTCGGTGCGGTGGATCCAGCCGGTGGTCTTGCCGAGGCCGGCGCCGACCTTGGTGGTCTTGCGCTGGAGCAGGTGGACGGTGCGCGGCGGGGCGGGGCGCTCGGGCGCGGCGAGGCCGCCGGGGGCGCGGTAGTCGAGGTCGACGCCCCAGTGACGGAAGTACGTGGCCGGGTCCTCGTGGGCCTTGTCGCCGCCGTCGGTGAGGTACGCGGCGACGTCGAAGCCGATGCCGCCGGCGCCGAGGACGGCGACGCGCTCGCCGACGGGGGCGCCGCCCTGCAGCACGTCGAGGTAGCCGACGACGCTCGGGTGGTCGACGCCGGGGATGTCGGGGACCCGCGGGGTGACGCCGGTGGCGACGACGACCTCGTCGTAACC
Organism: Streptomyces sp. NPDC085946; assembly: GCF_044540485.1. Classification (NCBI taxonomy): domain Bacteria; kingdom Bacillati; phylum Actinomycetota; class Actinomycetes; order Kitasatosporales; family Streptomycetaceae; genus Streptomyces; species Streptomyces sp. NPDC085946. Next base: position 165,199 of record NZ_JBITSF010000004.1, read on the forward strand.
GGCCAGGTCGTCCGGGCCCACCCAGGTGTTCAGCCGGACGTCGACGGCGTGCTCGTCGAGCCGGGTGCGGAAGTAGCGCAGCGTCTCGTCGAACTCCTGCTTGCCGGGGACCCGGCGGGCGACGTTGAGCTGGCCGCCGACCTCGCTCGCGGCGTCGAACAGGGTGACGTCGTGGCCGCGTTCGGCGGCGCTCACCGCACAGGCCAGGCCGGCGGGTCCGGCGCCAACGACGGCGACGCGCTTGCGCAGCCGGGTCGGGGCGAGGACCAGTTCGGTCTCGTGGCAGGCGCGCGGGTTGACCAGGCAGGAGGTGATCCTGCCGCTGAAGGTGTGGTCGAGGCAGGCCTGGTTGCAGCCGATGCAGGTGTTGATCGCCTCGGGGCGGCCGGCGGCGGCCTTGGCGACGAAGTCGGGGTCGGCGAGCATCGGCCGGGCCATCGACACCATGTCGGCGTACCCCTCGGCGAGCAACTGCTCGGCGAGGTCGGGGGTGTTGATGCGGTTGGTGGTGACCAGCGGGACCGACACCTCGCCCATGAGCCGCTTGGTGACCCAGGTGTAGGCGCCGCGCGGCACGGAGGTGGCGATGGTGGGGATGCGGGCCTCGTGCCAGCCGATGCCGGTGTTGATGATCGTCGCCCCGGCGGCCTCGACGGCCCGGGCCAGCTCGATCACCTCGTCGAGCGTGGAGCCGCCCGGCACCAGGTCCAGCATGGACAGCCGGTAGATCAGGATGAAGTCCTCGCCGACCGCCTCGCGCACGCGGCGCACGATCTCGACGGGGAAGCGCATGCGGTTCTCGTACGCGCCGCCCCAGCGGTCGGTGCGGCGGTTGGTCGGGGCGGCGACGAACTCGTTGATCAGGTAGCCCTCGGAGCCCATGATCTCGACGCCGTCGTAGCCGGCCCGCCGGGCGAGGCGGGCGGCGCGGACGTAGTCGTCGACGGTGCGCTCGACGTCGGCGTCGGTGAGCTCGCGGGGCGGGTAGGGGCTGATCGGCGCCTGGAGAGGGCTCGGGGCGACGAGGTCCGGGTGGTAGGCGTAGCGGCCGAAGTGCAGGATCTGCATCGCGATCCGCCCGCCCGCGCGGTGCACGGCGTCGGTGACGACGGTGTGCCGCTCGGCCTCGGCCTCGGTGGTGAGCTTGGCGCCGCCCTCGTACGGCCGGCCCTCCTCGTTGGGGGCGATGCCGCCGGTGACGATGAGGCCCACCCCGCCGCGGGCGCGCTCGGCGTAGAACTCCGCCATGCGGGCGAAGCCGTTGTCGGCCTCCTCCAGACCCACGTGCATGGAGCCCATGAGGACCCGGTTGGGCAGGGTGGTGAAACCCAGGTCGAGCGGGGTCAGCAGGTGCGGGTAACGGGTCATCGGGCCCTCCGTGCGCGGTGTCGTCCCCGTAGTTGTAGAGGACGACGGACGCCTTATGCAACTAGTTGCATAAGGCGTGACGCAGGGCACAGCCCAGGGCCCGCCGGCCGGTGCCCGCGGGCGGACCCCTCGTTTCACCTCACCGGTTCTCCAGCCTGACGTGCAGTTCCTTCTCCTGGTCGCCGGAGGCCGAGCTCAGGTCGTGCACGGCGAACAGGGAGTCGAGGGTCTCGCGGAAGCGGTCGATCGCCCAGTACCCGCCGTGCGCGTCCGCGACGACGGAGGCGTGCAGCCGGGCCGGGCGCGCGGCCTCGTGGGCGTCGGCGACGTCGAACGTGCCGAGCCACACCGTCGGACGCGTCCGATGGAGTTCCTCCGGCACGTCGTCCGAGCAGCGGTCCGACGCGAAGCAGGCGCACAGCGTGTCGAACACGATCCGGGCGTCGTCCTTGCCGCATCCGCTGATCTCCACCGAGACGGACTCCGGGTGCGCTCGCTCGCGGTCCATCGTGGTCGCTCCTCTCGTGGCGGCACTGCCGTACCCACCCCAACCCCAGCAAAGCACCACCTTCCGCCGAGCACTACCGGCGGGAGCGCCGCCGTCCCGCCGTTTTCCGCACGGCGGCGGCCGCCGTGTTGGGAGAAGGTGGAAGGAGACCGCGCAGGCGTCGAGGAACGGCTCCTCGCGCGGTAGAACAAGGGGAGTCGGCACCGCGACGGCGTGCCGCGAAGGATCGGCGAAGGCGGGCGTGGGATGAGTGCAGCCGGGTCTCCCGTGGCCGGGGGCGACGAGCCGGCGCGCGGGCCGGTGGAGCCGAGCGGGCTGCTGGACGTGCTGCGCGTCGCCTCGGTCGTCCTGGACGCCGCGGGCCGGATCGTCCTGTGGAGCCCGCAGGCGGAGGAGCTGTTCGGGTACACCGCGCAGGAGGCCCTCGGGCAGTACGCCGCCCGCATCATGATCCACGAGCAGCACGTGGACCTGGTCGTCAAGCTGTTCGCCGACGTGATGGAGACCGGCCGGGACTGGGCCGGGGCCTTCCCCGTCCGGCACAGGGACGGCAGCACCCGCCTGGTGGAGTTCCGCAACATGCGGCTCCAGGACGACCGGGGGGAGGTGTACGCGCTGGGGCTGTGCGTCGACCAGTCGACGGTGCGCCGTCTGGAGCGGGAGCTGGCGCTGTCGACGCGGATGATCGAGCAGTCCCCGATCGGGCTGGCGGTCGTGGACACCGAGCTGCGCTACGTCTCGGTCAACCGGGCGCTGGAGGGGCTGAACGGCATCCCGGCCGAGGAGCAGATCGGCCGCACGGTCCGGGAGCTGCTGCCGCAGCTCGACGCCGACTCCGTGGAGGCCGCCATGCGGGAGGTGCTGGCCACCGGCCGCCCGGTGATCGACCAGCGCATGGTGGGCCGCACCCCGGCCCACCCGGACGAGGACCACGCCTGGTCCGTCTCCCTGTACCGGCTGGAGGACCCCAACGGGGCCGTCCTGGGCCTGGCGGGCATGGCCCAGGACGTCACCGAGCAGTACCGGGCCGGCCTGGAGACCGAGGCCGCCCGGCGCCGCCTGGCCCTCATCGCCGACGCCTCCACCCGGATCGGCACCACCCTGGACCTGGACCACACCGCCTGGGAGCTCGCCGACGTGGCCGTGCCGGAACTGGCCGACGTGGCCGCCGTGGACCTGCTGGACGCGGTGGTCAAGGGCCACCGCAGCAGCCTCGGACCGGCCGAGTCCGCGGTGATCCGCGCCCTGGCCGTCCAGGGGCCGCACGCCCCCGACGCGGTGCTGGCGGCCGACCCGCCCGGCCACGTCGCGCTGTACGCCCCGGACCGCCTCGTCACCGAGTGCGTGCGCACCGCGCACCCCGTGATGCTGCCGCACGTCGCCGACGAGGACCTGCCCCGCATCGCCCGCTCCCCGGAGGCGGCGGAGCTGCTGCGCCGGGCGGGCGTCCACTCCTACCTGGCGGTGCCGCTGATCGCGCGCGGCGAGGTGCTCGGCGCCCTCGACCTGAAGCGCACCGGCAACCCGGTGCCGTTCGGCGAGGACGACCTGCTGCTGGCCCGGGAGCTGGCCGCCCGCGCGGCCGTGCAGATCGACAACGCGCGCTGGTACCAGAACGCCCGCGACACCGCGCTCACCCTCCAGCGCAGCCTGCTGCCCAGCCATCCGCCGATGACCGGCGGGCTGGAGGTGGCCTCCCGGTACCAGCCCGCCGGGGCCACCAGCGAGGTCGGCGGGGACTGGTTCGACGTGATCCCGCTGGACGGCGGCAAGACGGCGCTCGTGGTGGGCGACGTGATGGGCAGCGGCATCACCGCCGCCACCACCATGGGGCGGCTGCGCACCGCGACGAACACGCTGGCCTCCCTCGACCTGGACCCCGCCCTGCTCCTCGAACACCTCGACAAGATCACCATCGGGCTGGACGACGCCATCGCCACCTGCGTCTACGCCGTCCACGACCCCCGGCTGCGGCAGTGCCACATCGCCAACGCCGGGCACCTGCCGCCGGTCCGGATGCACGCGGGCCGCGCCCCGGAGCTGCTCGACCTGCCCACCGGGGTGCCGCTCGGCGTCGGCGGCGTCACCTTCTCGACGACCACCGTCGACCTGGAGCCCGGCGACCGGCTGGTGCTCTACACCGACGGTCTCGTCGAGACGCGGCGGCACCCGCTCGACGAACGGCTCGCCACCCTCCTGGACCTGCTCGGCGGCCCCGACCGTCCCCTGGAGGAGGTCTGCGACCTCCTGCTGCGCACCCTGCACGAGCCGGACAACTCCGACGACGTGGCCCTGCTGATCGCCCGGGTGACGGAGTCGGCCTGACGGCCCGCGCCCTCACGGCCGTACGCCGGTCACCACATGGGCGTACCCCTCCTCGGAGACGGCCAGACGCGTCGTCAGGCCGCCGCGCTCGAAGGCGTCGACGGCCGCCGGCGCCTGCTGCCGGCCGGTCTCCACCAGGACGCAGCCGCCCGGCGCCAGCCAGCGGGGCGCCTCCTCCGCGACCCGGCGCACGACGTCCAGGCCGTCCGCGCCGCCGTCGAGGGCGGTCAGCGGCTCGTGGTCCCGGGCCTCCGCCGGCAGCAGCCCGATCTCGCCGCTGGGTACGTAGGGCACGTTGGCGGCGAGGATGTCGACGCGGCCCCGCAGGGCGGCGGGCAGCGCCTCGAACAGGTCGCCCGTGTGCACCTGTCCGCCGGCCGCGGCGACGTTGCGGCGGGCGCAGCGCACGGCCACCGGGTCGATGTCCGCGGCGTGCAGCTCGACGGGGCCCAGTCCGGCGGCCAGCGCCGCCCCGACGGCACCCGAGCCGCAGCACAGGTCCACCACGACGGCCGCGCCGGGCGCCAGGGCGAGGGCCTGCTCGACGAGGAACTCGGTGCGGCGCCGGGGGACGAAGACCCCCGGCTCCACGGCGATGCGCAGGCCGCGGAACTCGGCCCAGCCGACGACGAGTTCGAGGGGCGCGCCCGCGGCCCGGCGCGCCACCAGGGCGGCGGCCTCGTCCGGGGTGCGCGCGGCGGTCAGGATCAGCTCGGCCTCGTCCTCCGCGAAGACGCAGCCGGCGGCGCGCAGCGCGGCCACCACGGAGTCGCGGGAGGACGGGGAAGGGGACGGCACCGGTGACGCCGACGAGGACGACGACGGGACGGAAGAGGAAGACGGCATGGAAGCCAGGAGCCTTTCGGAGGACGAAGGGCGCTCCCGCGGTCACCTACTGCCGGTGATCCGCGCTGCCTTGAGGTGAGAGCACCCGAGCCGGCACAGCGGTAATGGGTCTCACCTCCTCGGCTTCCGACGGCCGGGACCGTCCGCAGCCGGAGCGTCACACTACCCGATGGGCCGGGTCCGGGGGCCCGTTCGGCCGGACGACCCCGTACGGTTGGGGGGCACACACGTACGGAGGCACCACCCGCATGAACGTCACCCGAGGCTTCGCCGGGCGTCCGCGCGTCGACAACCCCGGGCTGCCGCCCGGCCAGTACGACGCGGGCGACGACTGGCCCGTCCTGTCCGCCGAGGTCACCCCCGACCTGTCGCCCGCCGACTGGACCTTCCGGATCGACGGGCTGGTGGCCGAGCCCCGCACCTGGACCTGGGACGAGGCGCACCGGCTGCCCTCCTCGGCGTACGAGGGCGCCATCCACTGCGTGACCGGCTGGTCGAAGTTCGGGGCCCGGTTCGCGGGCGTCTCCCTCGACGCCTTCCTGGACGCGGTGCGGCCCCACGGGTCCGCCACCCATGCCGTCGCCTACGCGCACACCGGCTACACCACGAACCTGCCGCTGGCGGACCTGACCGGCGGACGCGCCTGGATCGCCTGGGAGTACGACGGGCGCCCGCTCGCCGCCGAGCACGGCGGTCCCGCCCGGCTGATCGTGCCGCACCTGTACTTCTGGAAGAGCGCCAAGTGGATCGCGGGCCTGCGGCTCCTCGGCCACGACGAGCCGGGCTTCTGGGAGCAGAACGGCTACCACGCGCGGGGCAACCCGTGGGAGGAGCAGCGGTACTCCGGTGACTGAGAAGCTGTCCGACGAGCCGGCCGGAGGGTTCCCCTTCACTCCCCCGACGCGGTTCGCCGTGCCCGGGCGGATCGCCGTGAGCGAGCAGGCCGCCGCGGTGTGGCGGACCGCCACGCTCACGGCGATCCGCCGCGAGACGCCGCGTGCCGCGACCTTCCGGTTCGCCGTGCCCGACTGGCCGGGGCACCTGCCCGGCCAGCACCTGATGCTGCGGCTGACCGCCGCGGACGGCTACGTGGCCCAGCGCCACTACTCGATCGCGTCCGCGCCGGACGATTCCGGCCACGTCGAGCTCACCCTCGACCACGTCGAGGGCGGCGAGGTCTCGGGCTGGTTCCACACGGTGGCCCGGCCCGGTGACCGGGTGGAGCTGCGCGGTCCGCTGAGCGGCTTCTTCGCCTGGCCGGGCGACCGGCCCGCGCTGCTGGTCGGGGCCGGCTCCGGCGTCGTCCCGCTGATGTCGATGGTGCGGCACCACCGGGCGCGGGGCCTGTCCGTGCCGCTGCGGCTGCTGGTGTCGGCGCGCACCCCGGAGGACCTCCTCTACGCGCGGGAGTACGGCGCGGAGACCACCCCCGTGTTCACCCGGCGCGCGCCGGAGGGCGTGCCCGTGGGACGGATGACGGCCGCGCATGTGGCGCCGCTCCTGGCGGAGAGCGTGCCTGGTGGGTGGGAGGCCTATGTGTGCGGGTCCAACGCCTTCGCCGAGCACGCCTCCCGCCTGCTGGTGGCGGCCGGCCAGCCGGTGGACCGGATCCGTATCGAGCGCTTCGGCTGACGGCCGCGCCACCCGCCCGCGGGGTGGCGGCCGCGCCGTCTCCCCGCGGGCGGCCGGCGCTTCGCCGTGCCGCGGCCGGGCCCCTGCCCGCCGGCTCGGCACGGCGGCACGGGCCCGGCAAGCACGACGGGAGCACCGCCCGCCGCCCTCCACCCCCGGCCCACGGGCCCACGGGCCCACGGGCCCACCCTCACGAGGTACCGCCCCGCCTCCCGCGTCCCGCCGATCCGCGGGCGGGCACGCTCCGCCCGGCGCCCGCGCGGGCCGCGGCGGCGGGCGGTGTCCGCCGTGCGGGACACCTCTTCCGTGCGGGCGCGCGTAACCGTGGCGCGGCGCGGAGGACCCGGCGGCGGTCCACGGCGGCTTGCCCGGCCCTCCGGGCGGCGGCCCTTCCGACTCCGGCCCTTCCGGACGCCAGCCCTTCCGGACACCGGCCCTTCCGGACACCGACGGCCCGGTGACCCGACCACCTGCCCCCGTCAAGCCCTCCGGCAGCGCCTCCGCCCGTCGCCCCCGGCGCGCGGTGACACGTGTGTGACCAGCGGAGCAGCGCGCACCCGGGGCGTCGGGCCGGCGGACGGAGTGCGGCGGGACTCTGGCCAGTCCTCCGATCACCGACGTACGGTGTGATCGATCATCCGCACGGCTCTCCCCGCAAAGGCGGTCCCCGATGGCCCTGTTCGACCTGCCGCTCGACGAACTGCGCGAGTACCGCAGCGCCTCCACCGAACCGGAGGACTTCGACGCGTTCTGGTCCAAGACGCTCCAGGAGGCGCGCGAGCACGACCTGGACGCCCGTTTCGAGCCGGTCGACACGGGGCTGACCACGGTCGAGGTGTTCGACGTGACGTTCGCCGGTTTCGGGGGGCACCCGGTCAAGGGCTGGCTGACGCTGCCCGCCGGTGCGGACGCGCCGCTGCCGCTGGTCGTGGAGTTCGTCGGCTACGGAGGCGGGCGGGGCCTGCCGCACGAGCACCTGCTGTGGGCGTCCACCGGCCGGGCGCACTTCGTGATGGACACCCGCGGGCAGGGCAGCGCCTGGGGCGGCGGGGGCGGCACCCCCGACCCGGTGGGCGGCGGGCCCGCGTACCCGGGGTACATGACGCGCGGCCTGGAGGCACCCGAGCACTACTACTACCGGCGGGTGTTCACGGACGCGGTGCGCGCCGTCGAGGCGGCCCGGTCGCACCCGCTGACCGACCCGGCGCGCACGGTGGCCCTCGGCACCAGCCAGGGCGGCGGCATCACGATAGCGGTGGGCGGCCTGGTCCCGGACCTGGCGGCGGTGGCCCCGGACGTGCCGTTCCTGTGCGACTTCCCGCGCGCGACGACGACGACGGACCGCCACCCGTACCGGGAGATCGGCCTGTACCTGAGGACCCACCGGGGCCGTGCGCAGGAGGCGCGGCGCACGCTCTCCTACTTCGACGGCGTGCACTTCGCCGCCCGCGGCCGGGCGCCCGCGCTGTTCTCGGCGGCCCTGGAGGACCAGACCTGCCCGCCGTCGACGGTGTTCGCGGCGTTCAACGCCTGGGCGCACGACGACAAGGCGATCGAGGTGTACGAGTTCAACGACCACGAGGGCGGCGGCGCCCACCAGGAGGCGGCCAAGCTGCGCTGGATGCGGTCGTACGCCTGATCCGGCCGTGTTCCGCCGACAGGGTTCCCTCTTGGTCCGACCAGTCGGTACGTTCTGGGCGCCCGGGTGCGCGGCGACGCGGCCCGGGCTTCCGACGGTCGAGGGAGGGGCGATGCCCGAGCACGAGGTGGCGGTTCACGGCCACTGCGACCCGCGTTTCACGGCGGTGCGCACGGCGTTCGAGGAGAACTTCCGGGTGCGGGAGGAACTGGGGGCCGCCGTGACCGTCATGGTCGGCGGCGTGACGGTGGTGGACCTGTGGGGCGGCTGGGCCGACGCGGCCCGCACCCGCCCCTGGGAGCGGGACACCCTGGTCAACGTGTGGTCGACGTCCAAGGGGCCGGTGGCGCTGTGCGCACACCTCCTCGCCGACCGGGGCCTGCTCGACCTGGACGCGCCGGTGGCCGCGTACTGGCCGGAGTTCGCCGCGGCGGGCAAGGAGCGGGTGCTCGTACGGCACCTGCTGTCGCACCGCGCCGGGCTGGCCGGCCTGCGGGAGCCGCACTCGCTCGCGCAGCTGTACGACTGGGAGCTGACCACCCAGCGGCTCGCGGCGACACCGCCCTGGTGGGAGCCGGGGACGCGGTCGGGGTACCACGCGCTGACGTTCGGTCATCTCGTCGGCGAGGTGGTGCGGCGGGTCTCCGGGCTGCTGCCCGGGGCGTTCCTGGAGCGGGAGGTGACCGGGCCGCTCGGCGTCGACTTCACCGTCGGGCTGCCGGAGAAGGAGGCCGGACGGGTGGCCGAGCTGGTGCGGCCGCCCGTCGCCGCCGGTGAACAGGCGGCGGTGTTCGCCCAGTTGGAGCCCGCCGCGATCGCCGCGCTGGCCAACCCCTCGGTGGGCGCCGCCGAGGCGAACACACCCGGGTGGCGGGCCGCGGAGATACCGGCCGCCAACGGGCACGGCACCGCCCGGGCCGTCGCCGCGCTCTACGCGGTCTTCGCGGGCCGCGGCACGTACGACGGCCACCGGGTGCTCGGCGCGGAGGCGGCCGAGCGGGTGCGCGAGGGGCAGGGCAGGTGCCGGGACCTGGTGCTCGGGGCGGGGTTCGAGCACGAGACCGAGGTGGGGCTGGGTCTGTGGCTCAGCGGCGAGAACGGCTCGTACGGCCCCAACCCGCGCGCTTTCGGACACGACGGCTTCGGCGGCTCGTGCGGGCTCGCCGACCCGGAGGCGGGCGTGTCGCTGGGGTACGTCATGAACCGGATGGGCTCCCGCATCGCCGACGACCCGCGGAAGACGGCGCTGGTGGACGCCGTGTACGGCGCGCTGTGACACGGGCGGGGGCGGTGCTGTTTCGGCCGAACCCCCGGACCACCCTTCCCTAGTGGTTTAGACCAATGCTAGATCTGGTGGCGCACCGAGCCCGTACGGCTACCGCACGTGACCACCAGGAGGCGCGGCATGGCCCGCACCACCCCGCACGACCCCCCGCCGACCCAAGGAGGTCCGCTGTACCGGCGGATCGCGGCGCAGTTGCTCGGCGAGCTGCGCGACGGGGCGATACCGCCCGGTGAACGACTGCCGGGCGAGCGGCGGTTGGCCGGCCGCTTCGGGGTCAGCCGGGAGACCGTACGGCAGGCGCTGGAGCTGTTGCGCCGGGACGGGCTGGTCACCACCGACCGGCGCGGCAGCCACGCGACGCTGCCCGGGCTGCCGGTGGAGACCCCGGCCTGGCTCACCTTCCCGGTCGGCGCCCGGGCCGCGGACCCGGGTGCCGCGGCCCGGGCCACCGTGGCCTGGGAGGCTCCCCCGGCGGAGCACGCCAGGGCGCTGGGGCTGGCCCCGGACCGGCCCACGCTGGTGCACCGCTACCGGTGCGCGACCGCCGACGGGCGCGGACTGCGCACGGCGGTGACGTCGTTCTCCGCCGTGGCCCTCGCCGAGGTCGAGGAACTGGCCCGCTACCGCGACCGCGCCGACGGGCCGGCCCGCGCCCAGCTGCGGCGGGCCTACGACTGGATGCGCTCGGCGGGCCTGACCCTGCACCACCGCGACTGCATCACCCCGCTCCCCGGCACGCCGTCGGTCCGGGTCACCCGGCGGGTGCACGACCAGCACGGCCGGCCGCTGGAGATCACCGACCTGGTGGTGAGCGCCCAGCAGGAGGCGCTGGTCTACGAGTTCACCCTGCCGTCCGCCGGCTGACCGGGCGCGCCGCGGACGACCCTCGCCTGGCGCCCCAGGCCCAGCAGGGCACCTTCCGCCGACCACACCGCGCTGTCGTCGACCGCCCAGCCGCCACCGGCCTCCTCGGTGCGGATCCGGACCAGGGCCCAGCCTTCGGGGGCGTCGTCGAGGGCGCCGGTGAAGTGGACGGTGAGTTCCGCCGTGGGGACCGGGCGCGGGCTGCGCCAGCGGGCGAACAGGGCGGGCGGCAGCACGTCGGTGAGGGTGGTGACGGCCGCGGCGTCGAGCGCCCGCCCGTCCAGGAACCGCACCCAGGCGACGAGTTCGGCGCGGGGACCGCCCGCGAGCGGGAGGTCGGCCGTGGCGGGCCGGATCTCCAGCTGCCCGGCGAACGGGGCGAGCCACGGCGCGAGCCGCAGCGGCGCGCGGTCCTGCGGGCCGGGCACGTCCGGCGCGGGGCGCCCGGCGTGCGCGGGCCCCGGGCGGGCCGGGCCGAACAGCGCCGAGCCGAGCAGGACCGGCGCTCCGTTCTGGTGGCCGGTGAAGACGCAGGCCGCGGTGCGGCGCCCGGTCGACGGGGCGGTGCCGGAGACGTGCAGCGGGTCCGCGGTGACGGGGGCCAGGAAGTGGGTGGTGAGGGTGCGGACCGGGTGGGCGCCGCCGGCGAACCGGTCGCGGACGGCGGCCAGGGCCACGGCGGCGACGTGGCCGCCGTGCCCTCCCTCCCAGGACCGCCACGCGGGGTCGATCCGGGTCTCGGTGTCGGTGGTTACGGTCACGGGCCCACCCTAGCCGGGTGAGTTGGAAAATCAAACGGTACGGTCCGGGGAATCCGCCCGGTCCCGCCGCCGGGCCACGACCAGCCGCACCCGCGGGCTGCCGTCCGGGCGCCGCCCGAACTCGGGCAGCGCCCGGAGCTCCACCCGGAACCCGGCCCGCTCCAGCTCGCGGCGCACCTCCCCGAGCCGGAACGTGCGGTAGTACATGACGAACGGCGGCCGCCACAGCGCGTTGCGCACCCGCATCACCGCGTCGAAGCCCAGCAGCGCCCAGTACCCGGGGGAGCTCGGACGGGGCGGGGCGACCAGCGGGAAGGCGAACCGGCCGCCGGGCCTGAGGACGGCGTGGACCTGCGCGAACAGGCCCGGCAGCTCCCGGGGCAGGAAGTGCCCGAACGCCCCGAAGCTGACCACCAGGTCGAAGGCGGGCCCGAACGGCAGGGCGCGGGCGTCGGCACGGACCCAGGAGACCGGCGGGCCCGCCGGGCGGGTGCGCCGCCGCGCCTCGGCGAGCATGCCCGCGCTGAAGTCGACCCCCGTGACCCGCTCCCGGCACACCCGGGCGAGCACCTCGACGCCGGCGCCCGTGCCGCAGCACAGGTCGAGCCCGGCGTCGACGGGCCCCGTGCGCTCCAGGGCCGCCGCCACCGCGTCGAGCACGGCGGGCGGCGTCCGGAAGGGGGTGTGGTCGAACTTGGGGGCGAGGAGGTCGTAGCCGCGCTGGACGGACGACAGCGCCTGGACGGCGAGTTCGCGCAGACTCGGGCCTTCAGGGCTGAACATCGGCTCAGCCTAGGGGAGCCCGCCGCTTCAGGACCGCCAGTACGCGCTCGCACCAGCGCACGTTCTCCTCCTCGAAGGCGATGCCCGCCATCAGCGTGAGGTACGGCCCGATACGGTCGGCCTCCTCCAGGTACCGCTCCTCGCTGCGGCCCGCCAGGAGCCGTTCCCGGACGCGCGCGTAGCGGGCGAGCTTGGCGCGGGCCCATGCCCCGCGCTCCTCGACGAGCGCCCGGGTCGCCTCGGGGTCGGTGCCGTCCATGGCCTGGATCTTGATCAGGAGTTCGTCGCGGATGGCGGTGGGGCGCCGGGGCGGCTCGGCGGCGAAGGCGCGCAGGTCCGCGCGCCCGGCCTCGGTGAGCGTGAACATCCGCTTGTCCGGCCGGCGTTCCTGCCGCACCACCCGGGCCTCGATCAGCCCGTCCCCCGCGAGGCGCTCCAGCTCGCGGTAGAGCTGCTGCGGTGTCGCGGCCCAGAAGTTGGCCAGCGAGACGTCGAACGCCTTGGACAGCTCGTAGCCCGAGGCCTCGCCTTCCAGGAGGGCGGCCAGGACGGCGTACTTCAGGGACATGTGGACATGCTAACGGCGGTTGACTACTCTACTCCGCACCTATTCAACAAGTTGACTACAGGGGTTGCGATGAAGGCATTCCGGGCGGCGGTCGAGGCGTCCGACCTCGACGCCGTGGAGGCGCTGCTGGCGGAGGACGTCGTCTTCACCAGCCCCGTCGTCTTCAAGCCGTACACCGGCAAGGCGATCACGGCGGCGATCCTGCGCGCCGTCGTGGAGGTCTTCGAGGACTTCCGCTACGAGCGGGAGATGAGCGGGGCGGACGGCCACGACCACGCGCTGGTCTTCACCGCGCGGGTCGGCGACCGCCGGATCACCGGCTGCGACTTCCTCCACGTCGGCGAGGACGGCCTGATCGACGACCTCATGGTCATGGTCCGCCCGCTGTCGGGCGCCCAGGCGCTGGCGGAGGCCATGGGGGCGCGGTTCGAGCAGATCGCACGGGACGCGCAGACGCGGTCCGCGTGAGCCGCGCCTCGTGCCCGCCCCCTCCCGCGTGACCACCGGGCAGCAGCCGTGCGCGCCCGCGGGGTGACGCCCGGTCAGGGACGCGCCGTCACGCGGGAGGGGCCGGCGCGGCGGGCGTCCGCCGCGGTGTGACGCGAGGGAGGCGGGGCAGGGCGGCCGTTCGGCGCCTCCCGCCTCCTCGGCGTTTCCATCCCGGTGTCCGGGTGCGGGAATGCGGCCGCCGGCGCTCGCGTTGACGCCCGTGCACCGCCTGCCCGCCCCGCACCGTCCGTCCTTCACGCCATCCGCACCGGGTGGTACAGTGCGACGAGCATGTCTGTGCGCCCCGTACCGGGTGCCGGTGCCGTTCCTCCTCTCCCTTCGCCGAGCCCGTCCGTCGCCGCGCGACCGGCGTGCCGGCTTCCCCGCACCACTCCGCGAGCAGGGGTTCCCCCTCGGATTCCGGTGCTGTTCCCGCCGCCCGGAGGCGCGTGTCCGCCCTCCCCGCGCGGCTTCTCCCCTTCCTTCGCATGCCTCGTGCCGCACGTCCTCGAAAGGACACCCACCCATGACCACCACACTCGAACAGCCCGCCGCCCGGCCCGTTTCCGCGGCCCGGATCGTCACCGGCCTCCTCGACCTCGACGCGAGCGGGAAGGGGCACCTGCGCGGCGCGAACTGCCTGCCCTCACCGGCCGACCCGCCGGTCGCCGCCGCGCTGGTCCGCCGGCTCGGTCTGCGCGCGGGCGACCTCGTCGAAGGCGTCCGGGGCGACCGGGGCGGCGTCGGCGACGTCGTACGGGTCAACGGCCGTACGCCCGGCGCACTGCGCGGACGGCGCCACTTCCGGGAGCTGACCCCCGTGCACCCGCACCAGCGGCTGCGCCTCGAACACCCGGCGGCCGGCCTGGCCGGGCGGGTCCTGGACCTGATGGCGCCGGTCGGCAAGGGCCAGCGCGGCCTGCTCGTGGCCCCGCCCAAGACCGGCAAGACCGTGCTCCTCCAGCAGGTCGCCGCCGCGATCGCCGGCAACCACCCCGAGTGCCGGCTGATGGTCGTGCTGCTCGACGAACGTCCCGAGGAGGTCACCGACATGCGGCGCTCGGTGCGGGGCGAGGTGTACGCCTCGACCTTCGACCGGGCGGCCGGGCAGCACATCGCGCTCGCCGAACTCGTGATCGAACGGGCCAAGCGGCTGGTCGAGGCGGGCGAGGACGTCGTGATCCTCCTCGACTCCCTGACCCGGCTGTGCCGGGCGCACAACAACGCGGCCGCGGCCGGTGGCCGCACGCTCAGCGGCGGCGTCGACGCGGCCGCGCTGGCCGGGCCCAAGCGGTTCTTCGGCGCCGCCCGCCGGACCGAGGAGGGCGGCTCCCTCACCGTCCTCGCCACGGCGCTGGTGGAGACCGGCTCCCGTGCCGACGACTTCTTCTTCGAGGAGCTCAAGGGCACCGGCAACATGGAGCTCCGCCTCGGCCGCGAACCGGCCTCCCGCCGCCTGTTCCCGGCCGTGGACCTCACCGCCTCCGGCACCCGCCGCGAGGAACTCCTGCTCTCCCCCGCCGAGTTGACGGCCGCACGCGGACTGCGCCGGGCCCTGCGGGACCGCGACGGGCACAGCGCCCTGGAGACGCTGCTGGAGCGGATGCGCGCCACCGCGGACAACGCGGCGTTCGTGCGGCGCGTCCAGCCGACGCTGCCCGCCGCCTGACGCCGCGTCCGGCGCCCGCCGCATCCCCCGTCCGGGTGCTCGCGCGGACCGTCCGGCCCGGCCAGCGCGGTGTTCGAAGGGCTCGTTCCTACGTTTGCGGTATGACGATCCGATTGACTTCCCGGGCGGCCGTGTCCACCTGCGCGCTCTGTGTCGCGGGCCTGCTGGCGCTCTCCCCCGCCGCCGCGGCCACCCGTTCGGGGGCGGATCCCGGCCCGCGCGGCGGCGGGCAGCGGGCCGGGGTGCCGCAGCCCTCACTGCTGTACCGCTCCGGCACGCAGGTCCGGCCGCGCGCCGGGGCACCCCGGGTCCCGGACGTGTCGGCCCTGTCCTGGCTGGTCGCCGACGCCCGCACCGGGGAGGTCCTGGCGGCGCACGACGCGCACCGCAGGCTGCCGCCCGCCAGCACCCTGAAGACCCTGTTCGCCCTGGCGGTGCTGCCGGTGCTGCCGGGCGGCGTCCGGCACACGGTCGACGAGCGGGAACTGCGGGAGGTCGGTTCCGGCAGCAGCCTCGTCGGGGTCGCCGAGGGCAACACGTACCGGGTCACCGACCTGTGGAACGGGGTGTTCCTCAACTCGGGCAACGACGCCGTGCACGTCCTGGCCGCGCTCAGCGGCGGCCGGCGGGCCGCGGCCCAGCGGATGGAGGCCAAGGCCCGGTCCCTCGGCGCCCGCGACACGCGCGTGCTGTCGCCGGACGGCTACGACGCCCCGGGGCAGGTGTCGTCGGCGTACGATCTGACGCTCTTCGGACGGGAAGGGCTGCGCAACCCCGACTTCGCCCGGTACTGCGCCACGGTCGAGGCCGACTTCCCGGGGCGCGGCGGCGACTGGTCCTACCCCATCCGCAACACCAACCGGCTGCTGACCGGCTCCGACGGGGTGCAGCGGTACCGGGGGCTGATCGGCATCAAGAACGGCTACACCAGCGAGGCGGGGCACACGCTCGTCGCGGCGGCGCGCCGGGACGGGCGCACGCTCGTGGTGACGGTGATGAACCCCCAGGACGGCGACGGCTTCGCCGTGTACGAGGAGGCGCGGTCACTGCTCGACTGGGGGTTCGCGTCCGCCGGGCGGGTCGACCCGGTCGGCTCGCTGGAGGCGCTGCGCGCCCGGCCCGTCGCGCACGAGGTCCCCGCGTCCGCGGCGGTGACGCCGCCCGGCGCCGGCTCCGGCTGGGCGCAGGCGGGGACGATCGCGGGCGCCGCCGCGCTGGGCGCCGGGGTGGTGACGCTGGCGCTGCGGCTCCTGGGCTGCCGCCTCGTCCAGGAGTGACGGGCGGGCGGCCGCGGCGGCGGGCCGGGGGGCCACGCGTACCCGCGGGCGCCGCGCACCCGTCGGCAGGGCACCGCGCACCGGGCGGCCGCCCTGCGGGTCCGCCGCGCCCTCACGCACAGCACCGGCGGGACCGCCTTCGCCCGGCCACCGGCGGCAGGGCGAGGAACGGCGCGGGCGCCGGCGCGTGAGCACGCCGGTGCCCGCTCACAGGAACCGGGAACTGCGCACCGGCCCGGACGTCTTCAGGGCGGCCCGGTCGCCGCGCAGCCAGGTGTCGCGCACCGCCGTCACGAAGGCGGCGACGTGCTCGTCGGGGTCGGCGGGCGTCTTCCCGTCACCCTCGTCCGGCGCGGGGTCGGCGGCCACGACGTCCGCGGCGATCTCCGCCTCCGGCCGCGGGTCGGGCTCCTCCCGCTCGATCCCGCCGTCGGCGCCCTGCCGCAGCCGCGCGCCCCAGGGCGCCACCACCGACTGGTGGAGCAGCGCGACGCTGTCCGGGGTGACGGCCGGCGGGTCGGTCCAGCAGCTCGCGTGCTCGTGGAGCACCTGGCCGGGCACGCGGTGGAACAGTCCCCCGAGGAGTTCGGGGCCGCCGTCCTCGCGGGCCAGGTCGTTCAGGTCGTACGCGACGACGACGGTGTCGTGCCGTCCGGGGGCGAAGGGCACGGCGGGCAGGCCGAGGACCTCGGCGGCGGCCAGGCCCAGGACGCGGCTGCCGCGGTCGGGCAGCAGGGACACCGTCTCCGGACGCGTCCCGGCCGCGTCGAGCACGGTCCGCAGGCGCAGCAGCCCCCGCAGGCAGCCGGCGTGGGTGTCCTGCAGCCACGCGTACCGGCCGGCCATGCCCGCGTCGTGGCCGAACGGGGAGAGCGAGCCGAGGACGGTGCCGCCCATGACGTACTGCCAGCCGCGCAGGTCGGTCCCGTCCAGCGGGGCGGCCCGCCGGGCGGCGTCGGCCCGCTGGAGCATCCGCTGCTGCCGGGCCCGCGGGGGCCGCCACATCGCGTCGTCCGGGTCGGGCAGCAGGGCGTGCTGGCGGCGGGCGAGGTCCAGGTCGCCGGCCATGAGCGCGTTGTGCACGAGCAGGTAGCGGTCGGGCCAGTCGGCGAAGCCGGCCTCGTGCGCGCCGAGCACGTCGGCGGCTTCGCGGTGGCGGCCCTCGTCCTCGTAGGCGGAGACCAGTTCCCGCAGCACCGCGGGGGTGTCCGGGGCCAGCCGCAGGGCCTCGCGCAGGGCGGGTACCGCCAGGTAGGACACGCCGCGCTCGACGCAGGCACAGCCGAAGTCGTAGAGGGCGCGGACCGTGCCGGGACGGGACGCCAGGGTCGTGGCGGCTTCCCGGAGGTCGGTGAAGCCGGCGGCGCCGGCGGCCCGGGCCACCACGAGGGCGACCTCCGCGAGGGGCAGGCCGTCGGTGCCGTGCCGGAGGTGACGCAGTGCCCCGGGGACGTCCCCCTCGTCCAGGCTCTGCCAGGCCGCGAGGAGTTCGGGGGACGTGGGGCGGCGGTTCTTGCGCGCGAACATGCGCAGGATCCTCACCCGTGCCCGGGTGCGTCCACAACCGGACAAGGAGCGGCCGGTCCCGGGGCGTCCGCGGGTCGGGCCGGGGCCCGGCGGCTGCCCGCGAGGGTCTCGGGGCGCAGCAGGCCGACGAGGGTGCCGGCGGGCAGCAGGCCCTTCTCCAGGACGAGTTCGGCGACGCCCCGGCCGGTGGCGAGGGCCTCCTGGGCGATGCCGGTGGCGGCCGTGTACCCGATGTGCGGGTTGAGGGCGGTGACCAGGCCGATGGAGTTCTCGACGGTGGCGCGCAGCGTCTCGGCGTTGGCGGTGATGCCGTCGACGCAGCGCTCGGCCAGCGTCAGGCAGGCGTTGCGCAGGTGCGTGATCGACCGGGACAGGGAGTGCAGGATGACCGGCTCGAAGGCGTTGAGCTGGAGCTGTCCGGCCTCGGCGGCCATGGTGATGGTGACGTCGTTGCCGATCACCTCGAAGGCGACCTGGTTGACGACCTCGGGGATCACCGGGTTGACCTTGCCGGGCATGATCGACGAACCGGCCTGCACCGGCGGCAGGTTGATCTCGCCGAGGCCCGCGCGGGGCCCGGAGGACAGCAGGCGCAGGTCGTTGCACGTCTTGGACAGCTTGACGGCGATCCGCTTGAGCACGCCGGACACCTGGACGAACGCGCCGCAGTCCTGGGTGGCCTCGACCAGGTCGGCGGCGGTCACCAGGGGCAGGCCGGTGATCCCGGCGAGGTGGCGGCGGGCCGCTTCGGCGTAGCCGGCGGGGGCGTTGAGGCCGGTGCCGATCGCGGTCGCGCCGAGGTTGATCTCGTGGACGAGTGCGGCGGCCTCGGCGAGCCGGCTGCGGTCCTCGCCGATCATCACCGCGTACGCGGAGAACTCCTGCCCGAGCGTCATCGGCACGGCGTCCTGGAGCTGGGTGCGGCCCATCTTCAGCACGTCGCGGAACTCGGCGGCCTTGCGGGCGAAGGCGTCCTGGAGGACGGCCATGGCCCGGAGCAGGCCGCGCACCGCGAACACCGTGGCGACCTTCACGGCGGTCGGGTAGACGTCGTTGGTGGACTGGCCGAGGTTGACGTGCTCGTTGGGGTGCAGGTGGTGGTGGTCGCCCTTGGCGTGGCCGAGCAGTTCCAGGGCCCGGTTGGCGACGACCTCGTTGGCGTTCATGTTGGTGGAGGTCCCGGCGCCGCCCTGGACGACGTCCACGACGAACTGGTCGTGCAGCTTCCCGGCGCGGATCTCGCGGCAGGCCGCGACGACGGCGGCGGCCTTCTCCGGGTCCAGCAGGCCGAGTTCCTCGTTGGCGAGGGCGGCGGCCTCCTTGACGGCGGCGAGGGCCTCGATCAGGTGCGGGTGGGCGGAGATCGGGGTGCCGGTGATGGGGAAGTTCTCCGTGGCGCGCAGGGTGTGGATGCCCCAGTACGCCTCGGCGGGGACCTCGCGGTCGCCGAGCAGGTCGTGCTCGGCGCGGGTGGCTGCGGCGGTCATGCGGTGCGGGCCTCCTCCCGGACGGCGGCCGGGGCGAGCCGGACCGCCGGGTCCAGGGCGGGGACCGGGCGGACGCCGCCGACGGGCACGCCGCCGCCGAGCACCGGCTCCCCCGCGAAGGCGGTGAGCGCCGTCGGGTCGACCCCGGCGTGGGCGAGGGCGGCCGCGGCCACCGGGACGCGGGCCCTGTTCGCGCCGTCGGCGATCTTCACGGCGACGGCCCGGCCGTCGGGCAGCGCGGCGACCTGGACGCCCTCGAAGCCGTCCTTGGCGAGCAGCCCGGGCACGGCCCGCATCAGCGCGGCGACGTCCCGGCCGGCTCCGGAGGCCATCTCGGCGTGCGCGCGCACCGCGTCGGCCACCCGGGCCTCGGGGGTGCCGGGCGCGGCCGTGGTGATGCGGGCGGCGGCGCGGGCCAGGCCGTGCAGGGAGACGGAGAACAGGGGTGCCCCGCAGCCGTCGACGGTGACCCGGGCGACGCGCTGCCCGGTGAGGTCCTCGACGGTCTCGGCGACGGCCCGCTGGAGCGGGTGGGCGGGGTCGAGGTAGTCGTCCAGGGACCAGCCGTTGACCCGGCAGGTGACGAGCATGGCCGCGTGCTTGCCGGAGCAGTTCTGGGCGAGGCGGGAGGCCGGGCGGCCCGCGCGCACCCAGGCGTCGCGGACGGCCGGGTCGAACGGCAGGTCCGGGACGTTGCGCAGGTGGTCCTCGGTGAGCCCGGCGCGCTCCAGGATGCGCCGGGTGCCGGCGAGGTGGCGGTCCTCGCCGGAGTGGCTGGCGGCGGCCAGCGACAGCAGCTCGCCGTCGAGCGGCAGCCCGGCGCGCACCAGGGCGACGGCCTGGAGGGGCTTGAGCGCGGAGCGGGGGTAGAAGGCGGCCTCGGGGTCGCCGAGCGCGAGCCGGACCTCGCCGTCGGCGCCGAGGACGACGACGGAGCCGTAGTGGACGCCTTCCACCACGCCGCCGCGCACGAGGTGGGCGACGGGGGCGTGGCGGGGTGCGCGGACCGGGGGTGCGGCCGCGGGGGAGCTGCTGTTCATGTCTGCCTGGTGGTCGTGGGTCGGCGCGGTCCGGCGGCCGGCGGCGTGCGTCACGCGCCGGCTCCGGCGGTGGGGTCCGTGCGCGCGGGGCGCACGATGTCGGTGAGGGTCGTCTCGACGCGGTCGATGTGGTGGGCCATGGCCCGCTCCGCGTCGTCGGCGGACCCGTCGATCAGGGCCTCGACGATCGCCCGGTGCTCGCGGTCGGACTGCTCGCGGCGCCCGCCCAGCTCGTTGAGGAAGGCGGACTGGCGGGCCAGCGCGTCCCGGATCTCCTCGATGACCCGCCGGAAGACCGGGTTCTGGGCGGCTTCGGCCAGGGCCAGGTGGAAGAGGGTGTCCATCGCGACCCACGCGGTGGTGTCCGTCTCCCGTTCCATGCGGTCGAGCAGCCGGGCCAGGTGGTCGAGGTTCTCCGGGGTGCGGCGCCGGGCGGCGTACCCGGCGACCGGGATCTC
Organism: Streptomyces sp. NPDC085946; assembly: GCF_044540485.1. Classification (NCBI taxonomy): domain Bacteria; kingdom Bacillati; phylum Actinomycetota; class Actinomycetes; order Kitasatosporales; family Streptomycetaceae; genus Streptomyces; species Streptomyces sp. NPDC085946. The sequence goes on from NZ_JBITSF010000004.1 coordinate 185,725, forward strand.
GACGTGCCGGCGCACTTCCAGCAGGTCGCTGGCGGCGTAGTCGCCGAAGGTGGGGTCCCCGACGGCGTGCGCGACGACGAAGGTGCCCTTGCCGGTCCGGGACACGGTCAGGCCCATGGTCTGCAGCGCCCGCAGCGCCTCGCGCAGCACCGGCCGGGAGACCTCCAGGGTGCGGCAGAGCTCGGCCTCGGAGGGCAGCTTGGCGCCGATGGCGTACTCGCCGCGCTCGATGGCGCCGCGGAGGTGGGTGAGCACCGCTTCCATCGCGCTGACGCGCCGCGGGACCGGCCCACCTGTCTGGCTGTCTGACAGGTTCACGGAGTGATCCTGCGGCGTGTCAGGGGTGACTGTCAAGGTGGCACCTGTCGGGCCGGGACGCGCGGGCCGGGTGGTGCCCGTCAGGCCAGGAACGCGCGGGCCAGCAGCACGCCCGCGGACGCCGCCCCGAGGCCGGCCGCCACACTCGCCGCCACGTTCAGGACGGCGTAGCGGTGGGCCCCGGTCTCCGCCAGGCGGAGGGTCTCGTAGGAGAAGGTCGAGTACGTCGTCAGGGCGCCGCAGAGGCCGGTGCCCAGCAGCAGGCGCAGGTGCGAGCCGGCGGCGCCCGCGACCGCCGCGCCGGTCAGCAGGCCCAGGGCGAGGCAGCCGGCGACGTTGACGGTGAAGGTGCCCCAGGGGAACACCGAGTCGTGCCGCGCCTGAACCGCGCGGTCGGTGAGGTAGCGCAGCGGGGCGCCGACCATGGCGCCCGCGACGACGAGCAGCCAGGTCACGGCGCCTCCTCGCGGCGGGCGGCGCCGTACCGGACGACCTCGCAGGCGTCGAGGACGACGAGCCCTTCGCCGACCAGGGCGTCGAGCTCGGGCAGGAAGGCCCGTACGCGCTCCTCGGTGTCCACGATGACGACCGCCACCGGGAGGTCCTCGCTCAGCGAGAGCAGGCGCGCGGTGTGGACGAGGGAGGAGGCGCCGAACCCCTCCACCCCGCGGAACACGCTGGCTCCCGCGAGGCCCGCGGCGCGGGCCCGGTGGACGATCTCCGCGTACAGGGGCCGGTGCCGCCAGGTGTCCCGCTCGCCGACGAAGACGGTGGCGCGCAGCCCGCTGCCGGCCGTGCGGGTCACGGTCGCCTCCCGCGCAGGGCGCGGCGGGTCGCCGCGGCGGCGAGCCACACCGCCGTGAGCGCGGCGAGGGGCGTCGCGGCGAGGCAGGCCAGCGCCGTGCCGACGCGGCCGTGGTCGACGAGCCGCTGGACGTCGACGGCGTACGTGGAGAACGTGGTGAACCCGCCGAGGACGCCGGTGCCGAAGAAGGGGCGGACCAGGCGGTGGGCGGGGCGGAACTCCGTGACGACCACCAGGAACACGCCGATCACGGCGCACCCGGCGACGTTGACCCAGAAGGTCGTCCAGGGGAAGGCGTCCGTGCCGCCGGGCCACGCCAGGGAGGCCGCGTAGCGGGCGGCGGCCCCCGCTCCCCCGCCGAGCGCGACCACCGCGACGACGGGTGCCTGGCCGCGCCGGGCGGACCGCCGCCCGGGGGCGCGGGACGGGAGGCGGAGTCCCTCCGCTTCCGGGGCTGTCATGTCGTGCGTCTCCTGCTCGCCGGGGCCCTGAGGCGGTGGTCCCGCGGGGCGGGTGCGGCGGGCCCGGCCGCCGGGCCGCGCGGTGATCGCGGCCGGTCAACAGGGTAACCACCGGCACGGCGGCGGGTCACGTCGTGGCGGGCGCGCCCTCGCACACCGCCACGCCGCGCTCCCGCGGGCCACCGGGCACGAGGGGGTCCGGCGGTCTCCCGCGCGCCGGTGTCCCCGCGGGGCCGGGGCGGCGGGTGAGGCGGTGCGGGCGGGGGCAGCGGCCGAAGGCGGTCCGGCGCCTCGGGTCCGGACCGGCCGGCGCAGGGACGCCGGCCGGAGCCGCACCCGCCCCCGGCCTGCCGTACCGGGCGGGACGCGGACCTCGGGTCCGCCCCCTACCAGCCTTTCTCGAACATGCGGGCGACGTCGGCGACGCGCATCTCGTCGCGCCGGTAGGTCGGGCGTCCTCCGGCCGTGCCGGTGCGCAGCAGGCCGGCGGCCGCGAGCACCCGGAGGTGGGTGGCGGCGACCGCGCGGGGCAGGCCGAAGCGGGCGGCGACGGCCTCCGCGGTGACCCCCCGCTCGGCGCGGCCCGGATCCTTCAGCCAGTCCAGGATGTCCGCACGCGTGCGACGGACGGGGTTCCTCAGCATCTCGCCCCCTCGGCCCGGGCTTCCTCTACGGCGTGTTCCCACTGTGCCGTGGCGAATGCGGCCCGGGCCGGAACTCGCGGCCCCTTGTCCGGTACCGAACGGCCTTGTGCGGCACGGCAGTTCGGCCCCGGCGGCCGGTGACGGGGGCGGGCCCGGCCGCAGGGGTGCGGCCGGGCCCCGGAAGGGCCGGGTTCAGCGGTGGCCGAACCACGACATCGACGACAGCGCCCGGTCGTCGTAGCCGAACAGCGCCTGGTTCTCCCAGCCGTTGCCGGAGGCGGCGTCCGCCGGGTCCCAGCCGTTGCCGGGGACCGCGGTCCAGGTGGCCTCCCAGTAGAAGACGCCGAGGCCGCGGCCGCCCGGAACGGCCTCCACGATGCTCGCCACGTCGTTCATCCACCGGGTCTGCCCGGCCACGGACGCCGGGTAGCCGGCCACCAGTTCGCCGGTGGTGTCGATGATGTCCTCGTGGGCGTCCTCGCTGCCCAGCCGGAACGGGTAGGCCGTCTCGGCGACGAACACCGGCTTGGCGTAGCGGGCGGCGGCGTCGTCGAGGGTGGTCTGGAAGTCGGCCAGCGTGCCGTGCCAGTAGCCGTAGTACGACAGGCCGATCACGTCGAACCTCACGCCCTGGGAGACGGCGTTGTCGAACCACCAGCGGGTGCCGGCCAGGTCACCGCCCTTGGCGAGGTGCAGGGCGACGGGGGTGGCGGGGTCGACCGCCTTGACGGCGTCGTATCCGCTGTTGAGCAGTCCGGCCAGCTGCGGCCAGTTGGCGGTCGAGCCCTCGTCCCACAGCATGCCGCCGTTGATCTCGTTGCCGACCTGGACCATGTCGGCGGCGGTGCCCTGCGCCTTGAGCGCGCCGAGGACGTCGTACGTGTGCTGGTAGACGTCCGTCTTCAGCCGGCTGTAGGTGTGCCCGGCCCAGGCGGCGGGCTTGGACTGGGCGCCCGGGTCGGCCCAGGTGTCCGAGTAGTGGAAGTCGACGAGCAGCTTCATGCCCTGCGCCTTGACGCGCTTGGCCGTCGCCAGGACGCGCGCCTTGTTGTTGTAGCCGTCGGCGGGGTCGACCCAGACCTTCAGGCGCGCGTAGTTCATGCCGGCCTTCCTCAGGACGGCGACCGGGTCCGCGACGGTGCCGGACGCGGTCCGGTAGACACCGCCCCTGGCCTCGCTCTTGGCGAGGGAGGAGATGTCGGCGCCCTTGACGGACAGGCCGGAGGTGCCGGACGTGAAGGTCAGGTCGTCCACGTTGATCCAGTTGCCGGCGTTCGCGTCGCTGTTGACGCTGATCGTGCACTGGTTGCCCGTCACCCTGACCGGCACGACGATCCTGATCCACCCACTGGCCGAGACCGGCAGGTCGGTGCGCTGCTCGGGGCCGCCGCAGTTCTTCAGGGCTATGTAGGCGGCGTTCTGCCCGCCGCCGGAGCGGACCCAGGCGGTGAGCCGGTAGTTCCCGTCGGCCAGTCCGGACAGGTACTGGTAGGTCTCCACCTTGTAGGCGGAGGACGCCCAGTGGCTGAGGCGGTAGGTGCCGCTGCGGCCGCCGGACTCCACGAAGGAGGCGCCGGCCGAGCCGTACTCCGACCAGCCGCTCGGGGTGGCGGCGCCCGAGCCGTCGGCCTCGAAGCCGCCGTTGGTGAGGGTGCTCGCGGCCTGGGCGGTCTGGGCGGGCAGGGCGGTGAGGGCGAGGCCCGCGGCGAGCGGCAGCAGCAGGGCCCTGAGGGTGCGTCTGGGATGGAACATCGTCGTCCGTCGTCCCTTCGACGTGAGAGGGGGATGGGGGTGGCCCCCGCCGTGCGGCGAGGGCCCCCCTCCGCCCGCGGCTCGCGGCTCGCACGGGCGGAGGGGAGTCGGCTCAGCCGTCGAGCCGCACGACCCGGACGGCCCCGGCCGGGACCACGAGGGGGCCCGCGGCCCGCTCGCCGGTGAGCAGCTCGGTGCCGGGCGCGTCCAGCGGCACCTTGGCGTCGGCGTCGGTGTGGTTGATCGCGAACAGGTAGCTGCCCGTCCCGCCGGTGCGGCGGACGACCTCGACGTCGCGGGGCAGGTCGGCGCGCGGCGCGAGCCGGGCGTCCTCGGCCGCCCGGCCGAGCAGGGCCTCCAGGCCGTCGGCGCCCAGGCGGGTGGAGACGTACCAGGCGGTGCCCGCGCCGAGGCGGTGCCGGGTGACGGCCGGGCGGCCGGCGGTCAGGCCGTCGGCGTACGTCCAGACGGTCTCGGCGCCGCGCGGCACCACGAACTCCGTCCACACGTCGCCGCTCAGCTCGGAGCCGTCCGGGCCGGTCAGGCGGACCCGCTCGCCCTGGAGCAGCGGCGAGAACTCCTCGACCGTGAGGCCGAGGACGTCGCGCAGCGCGCCCGGGTAGGCGCCCTCGTGGACGGCGTCGTGCTCGTCGACGATGCCGGAGAAGTACGAGACGACGAGGGTGCCGCCGTTCTCGACGTACCGCCGGAGGTTGTCCCCGGCCGCCCGCGTCATCAGGTACAGGGCGGGCACGACGACGAGGGGGTACCCCGACAGGTCGGCTTCCGGGTGGGCGAAGTCGACGGTGAGGTGGCGGTCGTAGAGGGCCGCGTAGAAGCTGTCGGCGCGCTCGCGGGCGTCGTGGTCCTCGCTGGGGCGCCACGCGAGGTTCTGCGCCCACCAGGAGTGCCAGTCCCACAGCACGGCGACGTCGGCCTCCGTGCGGGTGCCGCGGATGCCGGCCAGCGACTCCAGGGAGGCGCCCAGCTCGACGACCTCCCGCCAGACCCGGGTGTCGGTGCCGCCGTGCGGGAGCATCGAGGAGTGGAACTTCTCGGCGCCGCGCCGGGACTGGCGCCACTGGAAGAACATGGCGCCCTCGGAGCCGCGCGCCACGTGGGCCAGGGAGTTGCGGGCCATCTGGCCGGGCGCCTTGGCGGGGTTGCGGGGCTGCCAGTTGACGCCCGAGGTGGAGTGTTCCAGGAGCAGCCAGGGGGCGCCGCCCGCGACGGAACGGGTGAGGTCGGCGGCCATCGCCAGGTTGACGTGGGTGCGGCGGCCGTCGGTGATCAGGTAGTGGTCGTTGGTGACGAGGTCGACCTCGCGGCCCCAGGCCCAGTAGTCCACGGAGTCGCACTGGCTGAGCGCGGTCATGAAGTTGGTGGTGACCGGGACGCCGGGTGAGAGCCGGTGCAGGATGTCCCGCTCCGCGCAGAAGTTCTCGCGCATGGTGGCGTCGGCGAAGCGCCGGTAGTCCAGCGCCTGGCCCGGGTTGCCGACCGTGGGCGTCAGGCGCGGCGGGTCGATCTCCTCCAGGGAGGCGTAGCGCTGGCCCCAGAAGGCGGTGCCCCACGCCTCGTTGACCGCGTCGACCGTGCCGTACGTGGTCGCCAGCCAGCGGCGGAAGTGGGCGGCGCAGGAGTCGCAGTAGCAGGCGGAGACGGGGACGCCGTACTCGTTGTGCACGTGCCACAGGGCCAGGGCCGGGTGGTCGCCGTAGCGCTCGGCCAGCCGCGTGGTGACGGCCGCGGCGGCCGCGCGGTAGTCGGGGTTGCTGTGGCAGATGGCGCCGCGCGAGCCGAACGCGTGGCGCACGCCCTCGGCGGTCACCGGCAGCGCCTCGGGGTGGGCGCGGTAGAACCAGGCGGGCGGGGCCACCGTGGGCGTGCCCAGGTCGACGCGGATGCCGTTCTCGTGCAGCAGGCCGAGGACCCGGTCCAGCCAGCCGAAGTCGTACTCCCCGGGAGCGGGTTCCAGCAGGGCCCAGGAGAAGATCCCGACGCTCACCATGGTGACGCCGGCCTCCCGCATCAGCCGGACGTCCTCCTGCCAGACGCTTTCCGGCCACTGCTCGGGGTTGTAGTCCCCACCGAAGGCGAGCCCGGCCAGGCCCTTGGGGGTGGTCTCCGGCATGGAATGTCTCCCGGTGATCGATCAATTGGGAACGTGCACACACAGCGAGGCGGTGCGGAGCCCAACATAACCGCACAGCAACAACCATTGACAAGTGTCTGGGATGTTTCTCTACTGTGAACGCTCACAGAAGCATGGCAGGGCCTCGCGACGGGCGGGGACCCGGTCAGCCGGCACCTGCGCGGCAGGTTCGGCCGGCAACTGCAGGGCAGGTTCCCGCAGCAGGCGGGGGCCCAGGTCAGGGGAGAACTCCATGCCGTACACGAAGCGCCGTCGCCTCGTGACTTCCGCCGTCGCCGTCGCGCTCGGCGCCACCACCCTCGCCGCCTGCGGCTCGGACTCCGGGGACGGCGGGACCGGGTCCGGCCCGGTCTCGCTGACGTACTGGACCTGGGCGCCCGGCATGGACAAGGTCGTGGACCTGTGGAACAAGGGCCCGGGCAAGAAGGAGCGGATCACCGTCACGGTGAAGAAGCAGGCGTCCGGCGACACGCTGGTCACCAAGATCCTCACCGCGCACAAGGCGGGCAAGGCCCCCGACCTGGTGCAGGCCGAGTACCAGGCGCTGCCGACGCTGGTCAGCAACGACGCGCTCGCGGACATCTCGGACACCGTGGGCGACGCGGAGGACGAGTTCGCCGAGGGCGTCTGGCAGCAGACCACCCTGGGCACGGACGCGGTCTACGCGGTGCCGCAGGACATCGGGCCGATGATGTTCTACTACCGCGAGGACCTCTTCGAGAAGTACGGCCTGGACGTCCCGGCCACCTGGGAGGAGTTCGCCGAGACCGCCCGCGAGCTGAAGAAGAAGGCCCCGGACAAGGACCTCACCACCTTCTCCGCCGGGGACTCCGGTCTCTTCGCGGGTCTGGCCCAGCAGGCCGGCGCGAAGTGGTGGACCACCGAGGGCCAGAAGTGGAAGGTCGGCATCGACGACGCGGCGACGCGGAAGGTCGCCGATTTCTGGGGCGGCCTCGTCAAGGAGGGCGCCATCGACGACCAGCCGATGTACACCCCGGCCTGGAACAAGGCGCTCAACACCGGCAAGCAGATCGCCTGGGTCAGCGCCGTGTGGGCACCGGGCACGCTGACCACGGCCGCTCCCGACACCAAGGGCAAGTGGGCCATGGCCCCGCTCCCCCAGTGGTCGGCGGACGAGAACCGCACCGGCAGCTGGGGCGGCTCCTCCACCGCCGTCACCACGGACAGCAAGCACCGGGACGCCGCCGCGAAGTTCGCCGCCTGGCTGAACACCGACCGGGAGGCCCTCAACGCCCTCGCCAGGGAGGGCGGCATCTACCCGGCCGCCACCGGCGCCCAGACCAGCGGCGCCTTCCAGGAGCCCCCGGCCTACTTCTCCAACCAGGCGGACTTCTACACGCAGGCCGCCGAGATAGCGGAGACCACGGCCCCCTCCGCCTGGGGCCCCAACGTCAACGTCGCCTACACGTCCTTCAAGGACGCCTTCGGCGCCGCCACCAAGAACAAGTCGGACTTCGGTGCCGCGCTGAAGAAGATGCACGACGACACGGTCGCCGACCTGGAGAAGCAGGGCTTCGAGGTCGCTCGGTGAAGACGGCAGCACGCCGGAGGGCGTACGGGGCCGAGGAGGCCCCGTACGCCCTCCCCTCCCGCACCGGCGCACGCGCAACGGGACGCGGCGCCCCCTACCTCTTCCTCCTCCCCGCGACGGTCCTGTTCGCCCTCTTCTTCGCGCTGCCGATCGGCTACGCGGTCTGGCTCAGCTTCCGCAAGGTGAAGGTGTCCGGCCTCGGCCTGGGCTCCGGCGCCCGCACCGAGGTCTGGGCCGGCCTGGAGAACTACACCGCCGCCCTCTCCGACAGCGAACTGCTGCGGGGCGCGCTGCGCGTGCTGGGCTACGGCTGCATCGTCGTCCCCGTCATGCTGGGCCTGGCGCTGCTCTTCGCGCTGATGCTCGACTCGGACAAGGTGCGCCTCGCGCCGTTCACCCGGCTCGCGATCTTCCTGCCGTACGCCGTCCCCGGCGTGGTGGCGGCCCTGCTGTGGGGCTTCCTCTACCTGCCGGACGTCAGCCCCTTCTACTTCGTGCTCGACCGGCTGGGCCTGCCGCAGCCCGACCTGCTGGACGGCGGTCCGCTCTACCTCGCCCTGTCGAACATCGCGGTGTGGGGCGGCACCGGCTTCAACATGATCGTCATCTACACCTCGCTGCGGGCCATCCCGGCCGAGGTGTACGAGGCGGCCAGGCTGGACGGCGCCACCCCGCTGCAGATCGCGCTGCGCATCAAGATCCCGATGGTGGCGCCCTCGCTGGTGCTGACCTTCTTCTTCTCGATCATCGCCACGCTCCAGGTGTTCAACGAGCCGACCACCCTCAAGCCGCTCACCAACTCCGTGTCCACGACCTGGAGTCCGCTGATGAAGGTGTACCAGGACGCCTTCGGCAAGGGCGACATCCACGCGGCGGCCGCCCAGGCGACGATCATCGCCCTGGTCACGCTGCTGCTGTCCTTCGGCTTCCTGCGAGCCTCCAACCGTCGTCAGAAGCAGGAGGCGGCACGATGAGTTCTCTCGCCCTGCGCAAGGCCGGACCGGCCGCGGGCACCACGCCGGGCACCGCTCAGGGACCCCCGCTGCGCCGCCGCATCGCGCTGGTCCCGACCGTCACCCTGCTGCTCGGCGCGGTGTACTGCCTGCTGCCCGTGGCCTGGGTGATCATCGCGGCCACCAAGTCCGGCCGCGAGCTGTTCTCCACCTTCACGTTCCTGCCGGGCACCGGCTTCACGCAGAACCTCTCCGACCTCAGCGCCTACCGCGACGGCGTCTACTGGCAGTGGATGGGCAACTCGGCGCTGTACGCCGGTCTGGGCGCACTGCTGTCGACGTGCGTGTCGGCGTTCAGCGGCTACGCGCTGGCGACCTACCGCTTCCCGGGCCGCGAGACGATGTTCAACGTGCTGCTCGCGGGCGTGCTGATGCCGCCGGTGATCCTCGCCGTCCCGCAGTACCTGCTGCTGGCGAAGGCCGACCTGACCGACTCCCACCTCGCCGTCCTGCTGCCGCAGATCCTCTCCCCGTACGGCGTCTACCTCTCGCGGATCTACGCCGCGGCGGCCGTGCCCGCCGACGTGGTCGAGGCCGGGCGGATGGACGGGGCGGGCGAGTGGCGGATCTTCACACGGATCGCGCTGCCGATGATGATCCCCGGCATGGTGACGGTGTTCCTCTTCCAGTTCGTGGCGATCTGGAACAACTTCCTGCTGCCGTACATCATGCTCAGCGACGACGAGAAGTTCCCGATCACGCTCGGCCTGTACACGCTCCTGGAGCAGGGCGCCAACACCCCGGCGCTGTACACGCTGGTGGTCACGGGCGCGTTCCTGGCGGTGCTGCCGCTGGTCGTCCTCTTCCTGGTCATCCAGCGCTTCTGGAGCCTGGACCTGCTCTCCGGAGCCGTAAAGTCATGACCATGAGCAACACGGGGGGCCGGCGCAAGCCGCCGACGATCCACGACGTGGCGCGCGAGGCGGGGGTCTCGCGCGGCACCGTCTCGCGCGTGCTCAACGGCGGGCACTACGTCAGTCCGGCCGCCCAGGAGGCGGTCAACGCGGCCATCCGCAGGACGGGGTACGTCGTCAACCGGCACGCGCGCTCGCTGATCACCGGCCGCTCCGACTCGGTCGGCTTCCTGCTCACCGAGCCGCAGGAGAGGTTCTTCGAGGACCCCAACTTCAACGTCCTGCTGCGGGGGTGCACGCAGGCGCTGGCCGCGCACGACGTCCCGCTGCTGCTGATGCTGGCGGGCACGGAGGACGAACGGCGGCGCATCACCCGGTACATCACCGCCGGGCACGTCGACGGGGTGCTGCTGGTCTCCAGCCACTCCGGTGACCCGGTCGCCGAGCAGCTCCGCGAGGCGGGCGTGCCGCTGGTGGCGTGCGGCAAGCCGATCGGGCTGGGCTCCAAGGTGAGCTACGTGGCCGCCGACGACCGCGACGGCGCCCGCGACATGGTCCGCCACCTGCTGTCCCTCGGGCGGCGCCGGGTGGGCATGGTGACGGGCCCGCTGGACACCCCGGGCGGTGTCGAGCGCCTCGCCGGCTACCAGGAGGTCCTCGCCGAGGCGGGCGTGGCCCTCGACGAACGGCTGGTCGTCTCCGGCGACTACAGCCGGGCCAGCGGGGAGGCGGGTGCCGAGCAACTGCTGGCGCAGGTCCCCGGCATGGACGCCGTGTTCGTCGCCTCCGACCTGATGGCCCAGGGCGTGCTGGCCGCCCTGCACCGGGCGGGCCGCCGGGTCCCCGAGGACGTCGCGGTCGGCGGCTTCGACGACTCCCCCGCCGCGCTCGCCTCCAGTCCGGAGCTGACCACCATCCGGCAGCCGTGGGACCGGATCAGCGCCGAGATGGTGCGGGTGCTGCTCGCGCAGATCGGCGGGGAGGACCCGGCGGCGGTGATCCTGCCGACGGAGCTGGTGAAGAGGGAGTCGACCTAGAGGGCCCCTCCGGCACGGGTCCGTCAGGAGCGGGCGGCCGGATGTCGGCCTGCGGTAGTTGCACGTTCATCGAACGGTCGGCCGGTGTTACCGTTCGGGTATGGGAGCGAAGACGGCCGGTGCGCGGCTCGAGGAACGGTGGCGGGAGATCCTCTCGGTGCACGCGCGGACGCTGTGCGAGATCGACCGCGCGCTGCACCCGCACGGTCTGGGCGCCTCCGACTTCGAGGTACTGGACCTGCTCGCGACCGCGGCACCCGAGGAGGGCGACCAGTGCCGCGTGCAGAACCTGGCCGGCCGGGTCCACCTCAGCCAGAGCGCGCTGTCCCGGCTCATCGCCCGGCTGGAGAAGGACGGGCTGGTCACGCGCTCGGTCTGCGCGGAGGACCGGCGCGGTGTCTGGGTGACCCTCACCCGCAAGGGGCGCGACCTGCACACGGAGGTGCTGCCGCTGCAGCGCGCCGCGCTGGCCCGCGCGCTGGGCGAGGACGCCGGCGCTACGGACGCGCCAGCAGGGTGCGTACCCCCTCCGAGGTGAGCGTCAGGCGGTGGGCCGAGCTGCCGTCGATGGTGAGCGACAGGTCGTCGGCCGGCCAGTGCGCGGCGAGGGCGCCGAGCGGCACGAGGCGGTAGCGCGAGACGAACGGCAGCAGCCCGGCCATCTCCAGTTCCGAGGTGAACACGGGCACCACCGGCTCGCCGTCCGGCTGTTCCAGCACCGGCAGCGTCACCGTGCCCGGGTCCGTCGCGTCCTCCTCGCTCGTGTCCTCGGGCACCGGTACGAGGACCTCGCTGTCGGCCAGCGCGTCCAGGGCCGCCGTGTCCTCGGCGTTCTCGACGAGCACGTCGAGCGCGCGCTGGGCGGGCGTGGGCCTGTGGTTGTTGGCGGGTGTCTCCATGGCAGATCCCCTGGTAGCGGCGGGTCGTCCGGACCGCCCGGGACATGATCGCTCCCGAACGCGTCCAGCCACGCGTACCCGGCCGGTCCCGGGGCAATCCTGCGGGAACCAGGAGATTGCGGTGGACAGCCGGAGGAACCGGGACCGGCGGGGCGCGGGAAGGGGCGGGCCGAGCAGCCGGCGGGCCACCGGGTCCGTACGCGCCCCGGCGGTCCGTCCCGGTCCCGCCGGGGCGTTCGGGACACCCGGGGCACCCGTGCGCAGGGCGCGCGTGTCACGGCTCCGCGTCAGGACGCCGCCGGCGAACAGGGCGGCCCCGCGTCCCCCGTCCTCCCGCGCGGCATCGGCGCGGCGCCGGCTCCTGGGCCGAGGGCCCGCACACCGCCTCCCGCGGCCCGCCGGACGCACCCGCCGGACGGCCGGGCCCGCTCCGCGGCTCCGTCCGCCCGCACCACGACCGGTCTGCTCGCGGCGGGCGCACCCACGGCGCGGCCCGGCGTGCGCCTCGGCGTCTCCGCAGGCCGTGGGCCGTGGGCCGTGGGCACGAGGCACGCCCCGCCGGGCGGATGTGCGGCGGGTTCGAGGGAGCATCGGCGGCCCCGGGGGGTGAGTGCGGGCGCGGTCGTGGTTACCCGGGGTCCGGTGCCCGTGCGCACCACCGCGTCGTCCCCCGGGGAGGTACCCGCCCGCCGCGGTCCCGTGCGGCGCCGGAAGGCGTCAGGGTGCCCCGGGGACCGGGGCACCGGCCCGACGCACCGACAGGAGTCGCCGTGCCCCACCGGAACCTGCTCGCCGCCCTGGCCGCCGCCGCGCGGGAGGCCGGCGCCGCCCTGACCGCCGTGCCGCGGCCCGCGCCGGCGGACACCCCCGGGCAGCTCGCCGAGGAGCTGATCGCGCTGGAGGAGCCGGCCGCCGAGGTGCTGCGGCACCGCCTGGCGGAGATCCGGCCGGGGGTGCCGTGGGTGGAAGGGCTCGACGACGACGTCGTGCCCGTCTCCCGGGGCGGCGAGGTGTGGATCGTGGACGTCGTCGACGGGGCGGTGCAGTACGTGCAGGGGCTGCCGCAGTTCTGCGTGAGCCTGACCCTGGTCCGCGACGGCGAGCCGGTCGCGGCCGTCCTGCACGCGCCGCTGCTGGGCGGCACCTACCTGGCCGCGCGCGGCCACGGCGCCACCCTGGACGGCCGGCCCGTCACGCCCTCCGGCAAGACCGACCCGGCCGCCGCCCTCGTGGCGACGGGCCACCCGCCGTTCGCCGCCCGGCAGCCCGGGGCCGCCGAGGCGGCGGGCCGGTCGCTGACCGCCGTCCTGCCCCACGTGGGCGCCGTGCGCAGCCTCGGACCCGCCTCGTGGCAGATCGCCGACACGGCGGCCGGACGCCTCGACGCCTTCTGGCAATTCGGCCGGGACGGCACCGGCCTGCTGCCCGGCGCGCTGATCGCCCGCGAGGCGGGCGCGCTGGTCACCGACGCCCGGGGGCGGCACTGGACGGCCGGCTCCGACAGCGTCCTCGTCGCGGCGCCCGGGCTGCACGGCCGGATGCTGGAGCTGCTCGCCGGGATCGGCCTCGACGGGGCGACGCGGCGGGGGTGACGGCGGGGCGCGGCGCGGGGTGCCGGGGCGGAGGCCCTGCCGGCGGACCGTGGCCGACGGCGGCTGCCGACGGGGACGGGCAGGCGGCCGCCGCTGCCGGCGGACAGGCGGCTGTCGGCGGACAGCGGTCCCGGTCGACTGGCGGCGGGCAGCGGTCCCGGTCGACTGGCGACTGTCGGCGGACAGCCGACAGCGGCAACGGCAACGGCAACGGCAACGGCAACGGCAACGAACAGCCATCGGCGGGCAGTTGTCGGCGGGCAGGCTGCCGTAGGACCGCAGGGCAGGCGGGTGCGCCCGGTGGCCGGGCGGCGCCCCCGCGTGGATCAGATCACGCGGTCGGACCGCAGGCGGGCGATGTCGGCCGCGTCGTAGCCCAGTTCGGCCAGGACGGTCTCGGTGTGCTCGCCGACCGCGGGGACCGGGTCCATGCGCGCGGTGGTGCCGGCCAGGTCGGCGGGCGGCAGGAGCGCGGAGACCACGGCTCCGCCGGGGATCCGCACGTCCCGCCAGCGGTCGCGCGCGCCGAGCACGGGATGGGCCAGGAAGTCCTCGACGTCGTTGACCCCGGCGTTGGCGATGCCCGCCCCGTCCAGCAGCTTCGTCGCCTCGTCGCCGGTCAGCTCGGCGAAGCGGGCGGCGACGACGGCGTTCAGCTCGTCGCGGTGGGCCACCCGGTCGGAGCCGGTGGCGAAGCGCGGGTCGTCGACCAGGTCGGGGCGGCGCAGGAACCGCTCGCACAGGGCGGCCCACTCCCGTTCGTTCTGGATGGAGAACAGCACGTCCTTGCCGTCGGCCGTGGGGTAGGCGCCGTAGGGGGCGATGGTGGCGTGCTGCGTGCCGATGCGCGGGGGCTGGCTGCCGCCGTAGCGGGTGTAGTAGGCGGGCTGGCCCATCCACTCGGCCAGCGCCTCGAACAGCGACACCTCGACGGCCCGTACGGTGCCGGTGGTCGCCCGGGTGAACAGGGCGGTCAGGACGCCCGAGTAGGCGTACATGCCGGCGGCGATGTCGGCGACCGAGATGCCCACCCGCGCGGGGCCGTGCTCGTTGCCGGTCAGGGACACCAGGCCGGTCTGGCACTGCACCAGCAGGTCGTACGCCTTGCGGTCGGCCCACGGCCCGGTCGTGCCGTAGCCGGAGATGGTGCACGGGATCAGGGACGGGAAGCGCTCGCGCAGGTCCTGCGGCCCCAGGCCCATGCGGACCGCCGCGCCGGGGGCCAGGTTCTGCACGAACACGTCGGCGTCGGCGAGCAGTCGGTCGAGGATCCGCCGCCCCGGCCCGGTCTTCAGGTCGAGCGTCACGGACTCCTTCGACCGGTTGAGCCACACGAAGTAGCTGGACTCGCCGTGCACCGTGGTGTCGTACCGGCGGGCGAAGTCGCCGCCGCCCGGCCGCTCCACCTTGATCACCCGCGCGCCGAGGTCGGCGAGCTGCCGGGTGGCGTACGGGGCGGCCGCCGCCTGTTCGACGCTGACGACGGTGATCCCGGACAGCGGCAGGTCTGCGGGGTGTGCGGTCATGCGGCGGCCTCCGGGAGCGTGGGCGGCCCCGCCTCGCGGGCACCGGCCCGGGCGGCCGGGTGGGGCGGAGCGTGCCAGGGCGTTACGTGATCGCTCCCATGCTCGCCGGGCGGGGCGGCCGGGGGAAGGGGCGGGGCGTCGAGGGGATCATGGCGCTCGTCACGGGGGCCGGGGGCGCCGCACGTGCCCGGGCCTGTCGCGGGGCCGCGGCGGACGCCGGACGGGAGGGGGGCACCCGGGTCCGTCACGTCGGCCGCGGTGACCCGGGCGGGCGCTCGCCGCCGCGGTGCGGGCGGCCGTCCGGCGGCGCCGGGCGGCCGGTCCCCGTGCAGCGGGTGCGCCCGTCAGGCGGCCGGTAGGCGTACGTCCGTGACGGCGACGCCGCTGCGCGGCCGGGCCGGGATGCGGCGCAGCGAGATCCTCAGGTCCTGGTCGGGGACGGTGTACTCCAGGCGGGCCAGGCGCTGGGCGAGGGATTCCAGCAGTCCGACGGTGACGCCCTCGCCCGGGCAGCGGTGCCCGGTGCCGGGGTCGCCGCCGCCCTGCGGGATCAGTTCGTCCCGCTCGGCCGGCCGTTCCAGGAACCGCTGCGGGCGGAAGGCGTACGGGTCGCCCCACAGCTTCTCGTCGTGGTTCTGCCCGTACACGTCCAGCAGCACCATGCTCCCGGCCGGGACGTGCCGGCCGTGCCAGACCAGGTCGGTGACGGCCCGGCCGCCCAGGAACGGGGCGAACGGGTAGAAGCGGCGGACCTCGTGGGTGAAGGCCGCGGCGTACGCGGCGCCGCCGTCGCGCAGCCGCTCCCGGTTCTCCGGCCACCGGTGCAGGGCGTGCGCCGAGAAGGCGACGAACCAGCAGACGGCGACGGTGGGACGGATGACGTTGAGCAGTTCCACCGCGGCCGTCCTGGGCTCCAGCGGCTCGCCGGTGGCGTGCGGGTGGTGCGCGACCCGGTCGAGGACGGAGTCCGCGGGCGCCTTGATCACACCGGAGCGGACGTCCCGCACCAGTTCGGCCAGCCGGGCCTCCTGCCGGCTGCGGGCGCGCCGGGCCCGCAGGTGGCGCGGCCCGGGTGCGGCGAACCCGTCGACCATCGCCACCAGGTCCCGGGCGAGCGGCTCGGCCTCGTCGTCGCGCAGGGGGACGCCGGCCCAGCGGCAGACCCCGCGGGTGAGCACCACGCTCGCCTCGTCGAAGAGCACGACGCGGTCCCGCCCGGCCCAGCCGGCGGCCGCCTCGTCCCAGGCCGCGGTGACGTGCTCGACGACACCGGCGATGCGGTCGGCGTGCAGCAGGGGCAGGAACAGGGCCTTGCGCGCGCGGTGCGCGTCCCCGTCGAGGGTGTGGACCGCCCCGTGGCCGAACAGGGTGCTCCGCACCGGGCCGGGGATGGCGCCGTGGCGGTGCACGTGCCGCTCGTCGTAGAACCACCGCACCGCCTCCGGCCCGCGCACGGCCAGTGCCGGCCGGCCCATGAGCCGGGTGCGCAGGACGGGCTCCGCCTGCTTCCGCATGCGGTTGGGCAGCCAGGCGTATCCCTCGGCCAGCAGGGGCAGGGTGTGGTCGGTGAGGGTGCGGTGAGAGGTGTTCATGACGGCCGGGTGCCCGGGGGGTCTGCGGGGACACCTGGGATCAGCCGAACGGACCGGGGCGGACCGGTCCGCCGCGGAACCGGCTCGCTACGGCCGGGGATCGGTGTGCCACGGTCGGGGATCGGTGCGCTACGGCCAGGGATCGGTGCGCTACGGCCGGGGGTCGGTGCGCTGCCAGCCTCGGCCGGTGCCCCGGCGGGCGTCCGCGCCGCCGCGCCGTCCCGCCGCGGCGGCGCAGCGGGGGCACACGCGGCGCACCTGGTCGGCCGCGCCGCCGGACTCGGGCAGGATGTCGGCCCATTCGACGCCCGCGAACCGGGACAGCTGCGACCGGTGGAGGGACAGGCCGCACGCGGTCTGGTTCATGCCCTGCTCCCAGGCGTGCGCCTCCCCGGCGGGCAGCCACCGTCCGTCGTCCTCGTCCCACCAGCGGCCGGAGGCCGCCACCGCATAGCGCTGTTTCCTTGCCACGGTCCCCGGGTGCCCCCGGGGACCGCGGCCATGCGGGACGGGCCGCGCCCGGCTCAGCGCTTCCCCTGCTCCTCGGCCTTGCGCACTTCCTGGGCCAGCTCGTCCTTCTTCATCGTGGACCGGCCCTCGACGCCGAGCTCGCGGGCCTTGTCGTACAGCTCCGCCCGGGTCACGCCGGTGCCGTCCTGCCCGCCCGGCCCGTCCTGCCGGTCCCCGGTGCCCGTCCCGTCCCCGACGGCGCCGAGGGGCTGTCCCACCAGGGCCCGGGCCCGCCGGGTGGCGAACTGCCGCCCCAGTTCGCGCAGCCGGTCGGCGTCGACGGCGTCGCGCAGCGCGGGGAGGATCTCGTTCTCCTCCTCCTCGACGTGGTGCAGGACGGCGTCGATCCACTCCTGCAGGGCGCGGTCGAACTCCTCGCTCTCCCAGTCCATCTCCAGCAGGTGCTTGCCGAGGCTCTCGGCCTCGTGGTGCTCCTCGGCGGCGTGCTCGGCGCCTTCCTTCTCGCCGGCCTCGCGGGCCACGACCGGGTAGACCCGGTCCTCCTCGGCCTCGCTGTGCGCCTCCAGCATGGCCACGGCCAGGGGGAGCGCCAGCGGCCGGGAGCTCTTGTCCGTCCGCATCATGTCGAACAGGCGCTTCAGCTCCCGGTGGTCGGTGGTGACCAGGGTGATCAGGTCGTCAGCCATGGACAGTGCCTCTCCTCTCTCACGCCCGGACGGGCCGGCCCCGTGTCCGGGCCCACCGGGTTTCCGGGACGGACCGGCTGATGCACGCCCGTCGGGCGCTCCACCGGATCAGGTGTCCGGCCGGCCGCCGTCCGGCTCCCCCACCACCTCGACGAGGTCGTCGCGGGCGGCCAGCGCCTCCAGGGAGAGGGTGTGGTAGCCGGCCCGGTCGAACAGGACGGTGATCCGGTCCCCCTCCTCGCTGAGCACCGTGCCGTCCCCCCACCGGGCGTGCCGGACGCGGGCGCCGACCGGGTAGGCGGCCGCCGCGGGGTGGGCGGGCCGCTCCGCGGGCCGGCCGTCCGCGGCCTGCTCGTCGCACACGTCGCAGCCGCCGCACGGCGGTTCGTACCCCTCGCCGAAGTAGCCGAGCAGGAAGCGGCGCCGGCAGCCGGTGGTCTCGGCGTACGCCCGGGCCATGTCGACCCGGGACCGGTCGGTCTCGCGGTGTGCCTCGGCCGCCTCCCCGGCGCGCTCCGCGGCGGCCCCGGGCGGGGTGCCGGGGTCCGGCTGGACCTCGCCCTCGTCCCCGGTGTCGACCGTGCCGGCCTCCTGGAGCAGGTTCACGGCGGCGGTGACCCGGTTGCGGGACAGGCCGGTCTCCCGCCGCAGGTCGTCCAGGTCGGCGGGGTCGTCGGCGTGCTCGTGGACGGCCTCGGCCACCTGCTCCAGGGCGTCGCGGCCCAGCGTGCGCCCCGCGAAGTACGCCTGCAGGCCGGTGTCCTGCGGGCGGTAGTGCAGCACCGCCAGCGCGGGCTCGCCGTCCCTGCCGCAGCGGCCGATCTCCTGGTAGTAGGCGTCCAGGGAGCCCGGCAGCGCGGTGTGCAGGACGAACCGTACGTCCTCCTTGTCGATGCCCATGCCGAACGCCGAGGTCGCCACCACCACGTCCGTCTCGCCGGCGAGGAACGCGTCGTGGACGCGGGCGCGTTCGGCGGCGCGCAGCCCGGCGTGGTACGCCTCGGCGGTCAGGCCCAGTGCGGCCAGTTCCCCGGCGTAGCGTTCGCTGTCCTTGCGGGTCGCCGCGTAGACGATGCCCGGCTTGGGTTCGGCGGCCGCCCGCTCCACCACGGCGCGGCGCCGGTCGTCGTCGTCCTGGAAGCGGCGGACCTCCAGCCGGATGTTGGGGCGGTCGAAGCCGGCCACGGTCAGCCGCGGGCGGTCCATGCCGAGCCGCTCCACGATCTCCTGGCGCACGGGCGGGGCCGCGGTCGCGGTCAGCGCGAGCAGCGGCGGCCGGCCGATGCGCCGGGCCGCCTGCTCCAGGCGCAGGTAGTCGGGGCGGAAGTCGTGTCCCCAGGAGGACACGCACTGCGCCTCGTCCACCACGAACAGCGCGGGGTCCGTCGCCGCCAGCCGCTCCACGACCTCGTCCTTGGCCAGCTGCTCCGGCGAGAGGTACACGAAGCGCGCCTCGCCCGTGCGCACCGCCTCCCAGGCGGACTCGGCCTGGGCGGCGGTCAGGTCGGAGTTCACGGCGACGGCGCCCGGTGCCCGGTCGCCGTCCGGCAGGCCGGCGATCTGGTCCCGCTGGAGGGCGAGCAGCGGGGAGACGACCACGACCGGTCCGCCCAGCAGCAGGCCCGAGACCTGGTAGACGGCGGACTTGCCGGACCCGGTGGGCATGACCACCAGGGTGTCGCGGCCCGCCAGCACCGACTCCATCGCCGTGAGCTGCTCGGGCAGGAGGGTGTCCCAGCCGAACACCTCGGCGGCGGTCCGGCGCAGTTCTCTCGCGCTCGTCATGTCAGCGTCCGTGGTCGTCGTGGACCGCGCGGCCCCTGGTCGTACGCCTGGTGCTCCGCCGGCCGCGGCGGCACCGGTGCCTGCCGCCTCCCCGGGGTTCCCGCCCCGCCCCCGCGGAAACCGGGGTGTCGGCCGGTGGCTCCGCCGGGCGGGCAGGACCTTCCGCGGCGGCGGACCGCACGCCGCGGACCGGACCCGCCGTGGAGCGCGGCCCGCACGGCCCCGGCCGCCGCCGTCCCAGGCCCTCTCCTGCCGCCCGTCTCAGACACCCTCCGGCCGCCGCCGTCTCAGGCACCCCCGGCCGCCGCCGTCTCAGGCACCCCCCGGCCGCCGCCGTCTCAGGCACCCCCCGGCCGCCGCCGTCTCAGGCACCCCCCGGCTCGTCGAAGCTGGCGAAGTACGCGGCGGCCATGTCCTCCGCGGCGTGGCCCTGGGCGGCGGCCCGTGCCAGGCGTTCGGCCGCGGCGGCCGCCACGTCCAGGCGGACGCCGCCGTCCCGCCCGGCCTCCACGATGAGACGGGCGTCCTTGGCGGCGGTGTCCACGGCGAACTGGGCGGGCGACAGCCGGCCGTCGAGGATCAGCCCGGCCTTGGCCCGCAGGTAGCCCATGTCGAGCGGGCCGCCCGCGATGAGGTCGAAGAAGCCGGCCGGGTCCACGTCCAGTGCCTTCGCCAGGGCCAGGACCTCGCCGGTGGCGGCGGTGGCGGCGAGCACCCAGCTGTTGGCGACCAGCTTCAGGCGGGTGGCGCTGCCCGCCGCGCCGTCCTCGCCGGTCCACACCGTGCGGGTGCCGACCGCGTCGAAGACCGGGGCCACCCGCTCCCGGCCCCGCACCGGCCCGGCCGCGAGGACGGTGAGCTGCCCGGCCTCGGCGGGCTGCCGGGTGCCGAGCACCGGGGCGTCGTAGAAGACCAGGTCCCGTTCGCGGGCGAAGGCCGCCAGGTCGCCGAGGGCCGCGACGCCCGCGGTGGTCGACTGCGCCCAGACGGTGCCCGGGCGCAGGGCGTCGGCCGCCCGGCGCATGACGTCGAGGGCGGCGGGGCCGTCGTGGAGCATGGTCAGCACGACGTCGGCGTCCCGGACCGCCTCGGCGGGGGTGTCCGCGACGTGCACGCCGTCCGCGGCCAGCGGCTCGGCCTTGGCGCGGGTGCGGTTCCAGGCACGGACGGCGTGCCCGGCCCGGGCCAGGTTGCGGGCCATCGCCGCGCCCATGATGCCGGTGCCCAGGACGCTCACGGTGCGGGTGTCGGTCATGACGTCAACTCCCTCGTATCAGTGGGGTGGTGGTGCGGTGCGGTGCTTGCGGTGCCGGTGCGCCCCGGTGCGTGTACCCGATGCGCCCGGTGTGCTCGGTTGGCCCGGTGTACCGGGGCGGCGGGCACGGCGGCCTGTCCGGAGGCGGCGGGTCAGGCCGCGGCCTCCCGGGAGGCGGCGCGGACCAGACCGTCCAGCCACGCCTGGTGCCCGTGGGCATCGGGTCCGGCCGCCGCGCGGCCGGCTCCGCGGCCGGCCGGCCGAGCCGGGTCTCCTGGGTGAGGACGCGGACCCGGCCGCCGGGCAGGTCCTCGACCAGCCGGGCGTGCGGCACGTCGAGCCGCTCCTCGGGCCCGCCGTCCTGCACGGCGGTCCAGGACAGCCGCCCGGGAACGCCCGGGGCCGGGGCCTGGTACGCGACGACCCGGGCGCCCAGCGGCGGGAAGCCGAACGTGGCGAACCGGAAGACCGTGCCGTCCTCCGGCCGCGGGCCGCCGCCCCGCGGGAAGGAGATGTCGGCGACGTCGTCGTAGGACGACTCCCAGGTCGAGGTGTCGGTCAGGTGGCGCCGGACGCGGGCGGCGTCGAGGCCCCGGACGACGACCTCGTTCGACACGAAGTTGTCGCCGGTGCCGGGCAGGTACTTCTCGGGCCGGTCGATCGCGTTCCGCACGGTGGTGCGGGGGTGCTTGTCCATGGCCGCGACGTCAGCCCCGGCCCTCATCGGAATACCAATAGGACCGCCGATCCTTGCCATCGTCCCTCCGATCGGTGCAGTGGGTACGATACGGGCATGGAGAACCGGACGCCCGACGTGACCGGCACGGCGGCCGGAGCAGGCCGGCAGCTCCCCCCGCACGCCGACCTCAATCTGCTGCGCACCTTCCTGGCCGTCTACCGCACCGGCACCCTCACCGCCGCGGCCCCGTCGCTCGGCCTCTCCCAGCCGACGGTGACCGCCCAGATCCGCACGCTGGAGCAGCAGACCGGCCGCGAGCTGTTCACCCGGCTGCCGCGCGGGGTGGAACCCACCCCGCAGGCCCACGAACTCGCCGCACGGGTCGCGGGCCCCCTGGACGCGCTGGCCGCGCTGGAGAACGGCCCCGCCGCCGGGCACGCCGCGCCGGTGCACCTCGCCGGCCCCTCGGAGCTGCTGTGCGTCCGCGTGCTGCCCGCCCTGGCCCCGCTGGTCACCGACGGGCTCGTGCTGCGGGTCGCGCAGGGCCTGCCCGAGCCGCTGCTGGAGGAGATGCGCGCCGGGCGGCACGACCTGGTGATCGCCACCCGCCGCCCGCGCGGCCGCGCCCTGGACCCGGTGCCGCTCGCGGACGAGGAGTACGTACTGGTCGCGGCCCCCGCCTGGGCGTCCGGGCCCGGTCGCCGGCCGTCGGGCGACCCGTGTTCCGCGCTGCGCGGCGTCCCCCTGGTCGCCTGCGCCGAGGACCTGCCGATCGTCCGCCGGTACTGGCGCACGGTCTTCGGCCGGCAGCTCACCGCCCGGCCCGCCCTGACCGTGCCGAACCTGTACGCGGTCCTGTCGGCGGTCACCGCGGGCGCCGGCTGCAGCGTCCTGCCCCGCTCCCTGTGCCAGGAGCACCTGGACAGCGGCCGCCTGGTCCTGCTGCACGATCCGCAGGAGCCCCCGCTCACCACCCTGTTCCTGGTCCAGCGCCCCGGCGCGGAGGCCAACCCGGCCGTCCTCAGGGTCCGCGAGCGGCTCCGGCAGGCGGCGCGGGGCTGGTAGGCGGGGGCGCGGAGGCCGGAGGGCGCGCCCGGCGCGGCGGCGCCGGTTCGCCGGTCCGGCGGCGGGGTACCCGGGGCGGGCCTTCAGGTGTACGACCGCGAGCGGAGGAACGGTGTCGCGATGACCGAATACGAGCGCTCCCGCACCATGCCCGCCCCGCCCGAGCACGTCTTCGACCAGGCCGCCCACATCGACCAGATGGACACCTGGCTCCCGGACGACCTGCACGTGGACGCCGGGGACCTGCCCGCCGTCACGGTGCACGAGGACCGCACCGACGCGGACACCTCCGCCGTGTTCCGCGCGCAGCGCGAGCAGATGCGGCTCGAATGGGGCACCCGCGACCAAGGGGGCTACGCGGGCTGGCTCCAGGTGGCGGGGATCGGCAGCGGGGCCAGCGAGGTGACCGTGCACCTGTCGTTCTTCGACGACGGCCACGACCCGGGCGAGCGGGCCGTGCGCGAGGCACTGGACTCCAGTCTCGAGCGGCTGGAGGAGCAGGTGCGGCTGCGCGTCGACAACGCGGCGGGCTGACGGACCGGACGCGGAGGGCCCCCGCCGCACGGCGGGGGCCCTCCGCGTGAGCACCGGTGCCCGCGCCGTCCCCGGCCCCCTCAGCCGCCCGGGTGGTGCAGCACGAGGAGGGCGATGTCGTCGGCGCGCTGCGCGGCGGTCGTCACCTTCCTCAGCAGGTCGTCGATGAGCACGTCCAGGTCCCGGTCGTCGGCGTGGGTGAGGTGCCGGGCGAGGCGGTCGATGGAGTCGTCGAGGTCGACGCCCGGTGTCTCGATGAGACCGTCGGTGTAGAGGGCGAGCAGCAGGCCCGGGGAGAGCGGGAGTTCGGTCAGGGGGAAGTCGGCGTCGGGGTCGATGCCCAGCAGCGGGCCGGGCGGGACGTCGACGGGCCGGGCGTCGAGTCCGGGCAGGCGCATCACCGGGGGCGGGTGCCCGGCGCTGGCCAGGGTGACGTGGCCGCCGGCGAAGTCGAAGTGCGCGTACAGGCAACTGGTGAACAGGTCGGTGCCGAGGTCGACGAGGAGCCGGTTGGTCCGGGAGAGCACCTGGTCGGGCGGGGGGCCGAGGGCCGCGTGCGCGTGGACGGCGGTGCGGACCTGGCCCATCAGGGCGGCCGCGGCGGCGTTGTGGCCCTGGACGTCGCCGATGAGGGCCGCCGCGGCGGTGCCGCCGAGCCGGATCAGGTCGTAGAAGTCGCCGCCGATGTCCATGCCCCGGGTGGCGGGCAGGTAGCGGGCGGCGACGCGCAGGCCGGTGACCGGAGGCAGGGTGCGCGGGAGCAGTGCAGCTTGGAGGCCGTGGGCGAGTTCGTGCTTGGTGTCGTACAGGCGGGCCCGGTCCAGGGCCTGGGCGATGAGTCCGGCGAGCGAGGTCAGGACGGCGCGTTCCTCGGCCGGGAACGGGTGGGGCTCGTCGTAGGACAGGACGCAGATGCCGACGGGGCGGCCGGAGATGACGAGCGGCAGGAAGGCCCAGGCCTGCTTGCCGCTGACCTGCGGGACCTCCGGGTAGATGCGCCGCATCTCCTCCGCGTCGGCGAAGAACGCGGGGATGCCGCTGCTCATGGCACGTCCGGCCGGGGTGAAGCCGGTGTCGAGGGACAGTCCGTCGAGGCGGTCGATGCTCCGCCGGGTGTAGCCGCGGTGGCCGGTGATCCGCAGCCGGCCGGCCTCGGCGGAGGACAGGACGAGGCCCTGCGCTCCGAAGGCGGGCATGATCTGGTCCGCGACGAGGTCGATGACGTCCTGGACGCCGACGACCTCGGTCAGCGCAGCGGCCAGATGGGTGAGCTGGTACAGCTGCCCGGCGCGGGCGGGCGTGGCGCTGCGCGCGGACCGGTGGGGCGCGGGCACGGGCGGCGGATCCGCGCCGGTGCGGACGATGCGGACGCTGATGCCGCTGGCGTCCGGGTAGAGGTGGAAGTCCAGCCACTCGTTGGGCGGGCGGCACGCGGTGAAGGCGACGGGCTCGCGGCTGAGCACGGCGGCGCGGTAGCGGTCCTCGTAGGTGGGGTCGTCCAGCCAGCGCAGCGACTGCCACGGCAGGGTGCCCAGCAGCCGGTCGGCGTCGCTGCCGAGCATCTCGCAGGCACCGGAGCTGACGAACGTGAACCGTCCCTCCAGGTCCAGCGCGCAGCTCCCGCCGGGCAGCCGCTCGATGAAGTCGCGGGTGGCCCGCTCCTCGTCGATCGACGGCCGGCCGGCCCCGGCGGACAGGACCCGGAGCCGTCCGCTGCCGGTCCGGGGGGTCCCGCGTTCGGCGGCCTCGTCCAGCAGCCGGGCCAGCCGCCGGCAGCTGGACCCGATGTTGTTCCGCTCCCGCCCGGTCATGTACGGCGGCCGGGTGGCCGGCCACATCAGCAGCAGGGCGCCCCACCGCCGGACTCCGGTGACCGGCGCGGCGACCAGCGCCAGCGGGTACGGGAGCGCCATCGCGGTGCGCGGGTAGGAGTGGGACATCTCCTCCTGGCTGCCGACCCACACCATGCGGTCGTCGCGCAGCGCGTCGGCCACCGGCGCCGGCGAGCCGACCGGGACCCGGACCCACGGTGCGGCGAGCGCGGCCGGCGCCCCGCAGAGCGCGACCAGGCGCAGCAGCTGCCCGTCCGGGGAGAGCAGGTACAGGGCGCCGATCGACGCGCCGGTGCGCCGGACCGTCTCCGTGAAAGCGGCGTCCAGCTCATCGCCGCCGTCGGCAGGATCACCTGTGCCGGTCACCGGGCACCTCCCGCGTCGCCGGGGAGGACGGCGGGCCGCCCGTCGCTCCCCTCGGGTGCGTGCGCCGCACGCACCCGACCTCGCCCATATGAGGACGTTACGCCCAGGCGTCGGCGTCGGCACACCAT
This sequence comes from Streptomyces sp. NPDC085946, assembly GCF_044540485.1. NCBI lineage: Bacteria > Bacillati > Actinomycetota > Actinomycetes > Kitasatosporales > Streptomycetaceae > Streptomyces > Streptomyces sp. NPDC085946. Next base: position 210,726 of record NZ_JBITSF010000004.1, read on the forward strand.
GGGGAACGGGTGATCGCCCGGCGCGCGGGGACCGGGCGGTGCGCGTCGCCGGCCGCACGCGGGCCGGTCACGCCGGGCGCCCGGTCGGGGCGGGCGCGGACCGGGCCGTGCCCCCGCCGGCCGGCGCGGGGCGGGCGCCGGGTCCGGCCGTGCGGACCCCGCCCCCGAAGGCGCCGCCCCGCGAGCCGGCTTCGCCCCCGCCCTTCAGGCGCCCCTCAGGCGTAGAAGCGGGACAGACTCTGCAGCACCGCGGCGGGCTTGGTGCCGCCCTCGATCTCGATGACGCCGTCGACGGTGATCTGCACGCCGCCCGGCACGTCCTCCACCGACGCCAGATCGGCCGTCAGCCTCAGGCGCGAGCCCGCTCTCACCGGGGCGGGGAAGCGCACCTTGTTCAGGCCGTAGTTGACCTTCGTCGTGACGCCCCGTACGTCCAGCAGCGCGGTGAACAGCGGGATGAACAGCGACAGGGTGAGGTAACCGTGCGCGATCGGGGCGCCGAAGGGGCCCGTGGCCGCCTTCTCCGGGTCGACGTGGATCCACTGGTGGTCCCCCGTCGCGTCGGCGAAGGTGTCGATCCGCTCCTGGGTGACCTCGATCCAGTCGCTGCTGCCCAGTGCGCGGCCGGCGAGCTCCCTGAGTTCGCCGAGGCCGTCGACGGTGATGCTCATGCGGTGTCCTCCGGTGGGGTGGGCGTGCCGAATCGCGAGCGGACCCGGGCCTTGAGGAGCTTTCCGGAGGCGGTGCGCGGCAGCTCGTCCGCGAGCACCACCGATTTGGGGATCTTGTACGGCGCGAGCCGCCCGGCCAGGAAGCGGAGCACCTCGCCGGGGTCGGGCGCGCCGCCCGCGCGCGGCACGACGACCGCGCGCGGCACCTCGCCCCACTTCTCGTCGGCCACGCCGATGACCGCGCACTCGGCGATGTCCGGGTGGGTGAGGAGCAGGTCCTCGATCTCGGCGGGGTAGACGTTCTCCCCACCCGAGATGATCATGTCCTTGATGCGGTCGACGATGTAGACGTAGCCGTCCTCGTCGACCCGGGCGGCGTCGCCGCTGCGGAACCAGCCGTCGGTGAAGGCCGCGGCGGTCTCCTCGGGCAGCCCCCAGTAACCGGCCATGACGTGCGGTCCGCGCACCACCACCTCGCCGGTCTCGCCGGCGTCGACGGGCGTGAGGTCCGGGCGGACGACCCGTACGTCGCTGAAGAAGTGCGGCACGCCCGCCGAGCCGGCCTTGCCGACGGCGTGCTCCGCGTCCAGGAACAGCGTGCCGGGGGACGCCTCGGTCATGCCGTAGCCCTGCTGGAAGGTGAGCCCGCGCCGGTGGTACGCCCTGATCAGCGCAGTCGGTACGGGCGAACCGCCGCAGGTCAGGATGCGCAGACTGGACAGGTCGGCGGCGGCCCACCCCGGCTGCCGGGCCATCCGGTCGAACATGGTCGGCACCCCGAACATGAAGGTGATCCGGTGCCGCTGGATCAGGTCCAGGGTGTCGGCCGGGTCGAAGGCCTCGACCAGGACGCAGGTGCCGCCCTTGAGCAGCACCGGCAGGACGAGCATGTTCAGTCCGGCGGTGTGGAACATCGGGGCGCAGACCAGGGCGCGTTCGTCGGCGATCAGGTCGTGGTCGACCAGGACGTTGACGGCGTTCCAGGTGAGGTTGCCGTGGGTGAGCATCGCGCCCTTGGGGCGGCCGGTCGTCCCCGAGGTGTACATGATGATGCAGGTGTCGTCGGCGCCGACCGGCTCGTCGATCGGCCCGCCGTCCGCCGCGCCGAGCATCTCCTCGTACCGGGGCCCGGTCTCGACGCGGACGCCGGTGCCGCCCGGCAGGCCCGCGACCAGCCCGGCGTGCGCGGGGCCGTGGACGAGGGCCTGGGCGCCGGAGTCGGCGAGCTGGTGGGCGATCTCCGGTGCGGCGAGGCGGGTGTTGAGCGGGACGAACACCGCGCCGAGGGTGCCCGCCGCGAACAGGGTCTCCAGGAAGGCGGGGTGGTTCGGGCCGAGGTAGGCGATCCGGTCGCCGCGCCGCACCCCGCGGGCGCGCAGCGCGTGGGCGAGCCGGAGCGTGCGGTCGTGGAGGGCGGCGTACGTCAGGGTCGTGCCGTCGTGGATCAGGGCGGTGCGGTGCGGGGTCTTGCGGGCCCGGCGCGCGGGCCACGACCCCACTCCCTGGTTGCGCATCGTCGCGCCCCCTTACGGTGTCGTCAGCCCGAGCAGGCGGGCGGCGTTCTCCTTGAGGATCTTCGGCCTGACCTCGTCCTTGACCGGCAGCTTCGCGAAGTCGGCGAGCCACCGGTCCGGGGTCAGCACGGGGTAGTCGGAGCCGAAGAGGACCTTGTCCTTCAGCAGCGTGTTGGCGTACTGCACCAGTTGCGGCGGGAAGTACTTCGGCGACCAGCCCGACAGGTCGATGTGCACGCCCGGCTTGTGGGTGGCCACCGCGAGGGCCTCGTCCTGCCAGGGGAAGGACGGGTGCGCCAGGATGATCTTCAGGTGCGGGAAGTCGGCGGCGACGTCGTCGACGTGCAGCGGGTTGGAGTACTTGAGCCGGATCCCGCCCCCGCCCGGCACCCCGGCGCCGATGCCGGTCTGCCCGGTGTGGAAGAGCGCGACGGTGCCGGTCTCCTCGATGACCTCGTACAACCCGTAGGCCACGGAGCGGTCGTCGGGGAAGAAGCCCTGGATGCTGGGGTGGAACTTGAAGCCCTTCACCCCGTGCTCCGCCACCAGGCGGCGGGCCTGCCGCACCCCCGCCCTGCCGCGGAAGGGGTCGATGGAGGCGAAGGGGACGAGGACGTCGGGGTGGGCGGCGGCCGCCTCGGCGACCTCCTCGTTCGGCACCGGCCGCGTACCGGTGGCGGACTCGGCGTCCACGGTGAAGACCACGGCCGCCATGTTCCGCTCGCGGTAGTAGGCGGCCGTCTCCTCCAGCGTCGGCTTCCGCTTGCCCTCGACCTTGAAGTAGGCGCTGGAGGCGTCGTGGAGGGTGTCGTCCAGGGAGGCGTGTCCCTTCGAGGAGACCTCCGCGTGGGCGTGCACGTCGATGGCGGCCAGTGCTCCGACGTCCATGGTGCGGGTCATCACGCCCCCGGGACCTTCGGCGCGGGGACGCCGACCGTCTGCGGCTCGGCGCCGACCGAGGTGTGCCAGGCGGCGGCCAGCGCCTCGGGGCTCCAGCCGCCGTCCGCGTAGGCCGTCCTGATCTCCTGCGGGTGCGACCACAGCGCCACCTTGTCGCCGCCGATCCCGATGCACTGCCCGGTCACGTCCCGGGCCGCCCCGGACGCCAGGAACGGGACCAGTGCCGCGCAGTCCTCCGGGGTGCCGAAGCCCTCGCCCTTGCGCAGGAGGTCCGGCAGCGGCTCGCCGCCGCGCATCGCCTCGACGTACGGGGCGAAGGCGGGGATCGTCTCCGTCATCGCCGTCGCGGCGACCGGCACGATCGCGTTGACCGTGATGCCCGCCCGGCGCAGCTCCATCGACCACGTCCGCGCCATCGCGGCGATGCCGGCCTTGGCGGCGGCGTAGTTGGTCTGCCCGAAGTTGCCGCGCTGCCCGGCCGGGGAACCCACCAGGATCAGCGAACCGCCCTCGCCCTGCTCGCGCATGCGCACGGCGGCGGCGCGGGCGCAGGTGAAGGTGCCCTTCAGATGGGTGGTGACCACCGCGTCGAAGTCGTCGTCGGTCATCTTCCACAGCACCCTGTCGCGCAGGATGCCCGCGTTGGTGACCAGGACGTCCAGCCGGCCGAACTCCTCGACGGCACGGGCCACCAGCCGGTCGGCGGCCTCGGCCGTGCCGACCGCGACGGCCTCGGCGACGGCGGTGCCGCCCGCCTCGGTGAGGGACTGCGCGGCCTGCCCGGCCACCGCCTCGTCGACGTCGTTGACGACCACCGACGCGCCGTGCGCGGCGAGGGCACGGGCGTAGGCGAGGCCGAGGCCCCGGCCGGAGCCGGTGACGACGGCGACCTTGCCGGACAGGTCGAGGGAGGGATCGAGGGAGGAGGACACGGGTGAATCCCTTCGCGTAGAGCGCCTGCGGGGACGACGGCGCCTCGGTCGCGAGGTCGATGCTAGGAACCAATAATTGTCATCGTCAATAGTTTCTGCCGCGCATGATGCGTCATACTGGGATCTCCACGCGACCCGCCCCGTGCGGCCAACCCGAGGAGCTCACCATCGCCAGTCGGCACGACGCAGTGAACGCGGCCCCGATCGACGCGGACGAACCGTGGATGCGCGGGCTCCACGCGGACACGGGCTACCTGCTGTACCGCCTCGGGCTGCGCTCCGGACAGCTGTTCAACACGTTCCTGCAGGGCTCGGGCTTGCGTCTGCGCCACTACGCGGTGCTGCGTTTCCTCGCCGCCTCGGAGGGCGCGCTGCAGCGCGAGCTCAGCGCGCGGCTCGGCTACGACCCGAGTGCCATCGTCGGCCTGGTCGACGACCTGGAGAAGCTGGGCTTCGCCGAGCGCCGCCCCTCCCCCGACGACCGCCGCAGCCGGATCGTCGTCCTGACCGAGGCCGGCCGGGCCTTCCTGCGCGACACCGACACGGCGGGCCTCCAGGTGACGAACGAACTCCTGGCCCCGCTCGGCCCCGCCGACCGGGAGACGCTGCACGGCCTCCTGCTGCGCCTGGCCGGCGAGGGCCTCGGCTGACACGACGGCGGGCCGCCGCCGGGCTCTCCGCCGAGCCCTCCTCCGGCGGGCCCTCCTCCGGTGAGCGCGCGAAAGCCACCTCCGGAGCGACGGATCGACGGATCGACTGGCCGGTGTTCCCGGCCGCCGGCCCGGTGGCGTCCGTCCTGCCCGGCACCGCGGGAACCACCCCGCTCCCTCCGGGACGCTGCCCGGCGCCCCGGCTCCGGCCTCCCCGGCCACCCGGTCGAGCTCGGAGCCACCGCCGCCGTCGACCGAGCGGGCAGCCGCCGGCCGCGGCGGAGCGGATCGATCCGGTGCCGGACGCACCGTCCCGGCGGCCGTCCTGGTGCCGCGCGGAAGCGCACCCGATCGCTCCGGCACCCGATCACCCCGGCACCCGATCGCTCCGGCACCCGTGCCGGAGTCACCCACCTAGGGCTCGTGGCCTTCCGGACGCATAGCGTCGGACGGCTCCGGCCGGCCGGGATGCCGCACCCCGGGCCCTTCCCCGAGACGCACGTACGCCCGCGCTCCGTGGATGCGCACGGACGGCGCGGGATCGGCCTGCGGCGACGGACGCGGCACGGCCGGCCCCGGTGGTGCCGGGGCGCGTGGGCTTCCGGCTGCCGTGCGCGGGGTCGCGGACGACCGTCCGCACCGGCGGCGGCACCGTCCCCCGCACCGGTTCCCGCCGGCGGCGCGGCCCCGCACCGCACGGCGCGCCCGTCAGCGTCCCGCACTCCCCCGGCGTCCGGGTCCGCCTCGGGCAACCTCGCCCGCCCGGCGGGCCTCCCCGCCCCCGGAGGCCGCTCGGGGGCAGTCCGGCGGCGGATGCGGAGCGGCCGCCGCGGACTGCCCGTTCGCCCTTCTCAGACGCCGGCGGTCGCGCCCGGCCCGGGCACGTTGCGGAAGCGGAACGGCTCCGGGTCACGCCCGGCCTGGACGAACCAGCACTCCCCGGTGCCGTCGCCGGTGACGATCCGCAGGACGGTGTCCGCCACGGCCTCGGCCGGGATGACCGGCATCCCCTGCGCCGCGAGCATGTCGCGCAGCGGGTCGATGATCCGCGACTCGGCGAAGCCGGGGCAGACGGCGTTGAAGCGCACGTTGTCCGGCGCGAGGGCCGGGCCCAGGGACCGTGCGAGTCCCACGACCGCGTGCTTGTTGGCCGCGTACAGCGGATCCAGCGGTACCGCCGCCAGGCCCGCCAGGGACGCGGTCGCCACGATCGCGCCTCCGCCGCGGGCCCGCAGCGCCGGCAGCACGGCGTGGGTGCCGAACACCACGCCGTCGAGGTTGGCGCCCATCGCACGGCGGTAGCGCGCGAGGTCGAAGTCCTCGCCGACGCCGCACCCGGTCGCCACCCCGGCGTTGAGGAACGCGAGGTCGACGCCTCCGCACCGCCGCACGGCGAAGTCCACCAGCGCGCGGTTGGCGTCGAGGTCGGAGACGTCGCAGGCCCGGAAGTGGCCGCCGGTCTCCTCGGCCACCTCGCGGCCGCCCCGCGCGTCGAGGTCGGCGACCACGACCTGCGCCCCGGCCGCCGCCAGGGCCAGCGCCGTGGCCCGGCCCAGTCCACTGGCCCCGCCGGTGACGATCGCCACCTTGTCCTGGAGCGCGGCCGCGCTCGCGGCGGCCGTCACGCCAGCTCCAGGACGAGCTTGCCGACGTTCTCGCCGCGGAAGAGCATCTGCAGCGTCTCGGGGAAGTCGTCCACGGTCCCGCGCACCACGTGCTCCTTGACCTTGATGCGGCCGTCGGCGATCCAGGCGGAGATGTCCTGCGCGGCCTGCGCGTAGCGCTTGGCGTAGTCGAAGACGACGAACCCCTCCATCCGGGCGCGGCGCACCAGCAGGGACAGGTAGTTCGAGGGGCCCTTGACCGGGGTGTCGTTGTTGTACTGGCTGATCGCGCCGCAGACCACCACCCGCGCGTGCATCGCGAGCCGGGTCAGGGCGGCGTCGAGGATGTCGCCTCCCACGTTGTCGAAGTAGACGTCGATGCCGTCGGGGGCGTGCCGGCGCAACGCCTTCCTGACGTCCTCGGCGCGGTAGTCGATCGCCGCGTCGAAGCCCAGCTCGTCGGTGAGCAGCGCGCACTTCCCGGGGCCTCCGGCGATGCCCACGACCCGGCAGCCCCTGGCCTTCGCGATCTGCCCCGCGATGGTGCCGACCGCGCCGGCCGCGCCCGAGACGACGACCGTCTCGCCGTCCTTCAGCGCCCCGACGTCCAGCAGGCCGAAGTAGGCGGTCATGCCGGGCATGCCCAGCGCGCCGAGGTACGTCGAGGGCGGGGCGAGGGAGGTGTCGATCTTCAGGGCGCCCCTGCCGTCGGAGACCACGTACTCCTGGACGCCGAACGTGCCGACCACGTGGTCGCCCGGCTGGAAGTCGGGGTGCCGGGACGCGGTGACCTCGATGACCGAGCCGGCGCGCATGACCTCGCCGATGCCCACCGGCGGCAGGTAGGAGGGACGGTCGTCCAGCCAGCCCCGCATCGCCGGGTCCAGGGAGATGACGCGTGTCCGGCCCGCGAACCGGCCGGGCCCCGGCTCGTCGACGGGCCCCTCGCAGTGCTCCCAGTCATCGGCTCGGACCTCGCCCACCGGGCGGGCTGCCAGACGGATCTGGCGGTTGGTCGCGGACATCGCGCCTCCTGTCGTTACGGCTCCACCCGACCATACCGACCAGTAGGTACGTCAGCGGGCGTGATGTTCGCCACAAGCCGTCCGCCCTGTCTCCTCCTGCCTCGCTCCGTCAGCGTGTCCACGCCGCCACCCCATGGTGGCCGCACGCACACCAGGGCCCAGAACTATGGTGTCCCACCACATACGCCGGTGACCTGCACATTCCTACGGTATGGCGACACGCAAACGTCCCCGTCACACCCAGGAAGTGGTGCCGATGTCCACCCCCGCGACCGCTCCTCCCCCGCCGAACAACCTCAAGCGCATCGTCGCCGCCTCCCTCATCGGCACCACCATCGAGTGGTACGACTTCTTCCTCTACGGCTCCGCCGCCGCCCTGGTCTTCAACAAGCTGTTCTTCCCGGAGTCCGACCCCCTGGTCGGCACCCTGCTGTCCTTCCTGACGTACGCCGTCGGCTTCGCGGCCCGGCCGCTGGGCGCGCTGGTCTTCGGGCACTACGGCGACCGGCTCGGGCGCAAGAAGCTGCTGGTGCTGAGCCTGCTGCTGATGGGCGGGGCGACCTTCGCCATCGGGCTGCTGCCCACGCACGCCACCATCGGGACCGCCGCTCCGGTCCTGCTGACCGTGCTGCGGCTGGTCCAGGGCTTCGCGCTCGGCGGCGAGTGGGGCGGCGCCGTGCTGCTGGTGTCGGAGCACGGGGACGCGCGACGGCGCGGGTTCTGGGCCTCGTGGCCGCAGACCGGGGCGCCGGCGGGGCAGTTGCTGGCGACCGGGGTGCTGTCGCTGCTGACCGCGCTGCTGTCGGACGCGGCCTTCACCGGCTGGGGCTGGCGGATCCCGTTCCTGCTCTCCGGCGTGCTGGTGATCGTCGGTCTGTGGATCCGGCTCTCCGTCGACGAGTCACCGGTCTTCAAGCAGGCCCTGGCCCGGGCCGAGGCCCGCACGGACGACGTGGAGCGGCTGCCGCTCGTCTCCGTCCTGCGGCACCACTGGCGCGACGTGCTCGTCGCGATGGGCGCGCGCATGGCGGAGAACATCAGCTACTACGTGATCACCGCGTTCATCCTCGTCTACGCCACCACCTCGGCCGGGGTCTCCAAGCAGACCGCGCTCAACGCGGTGCTGATCGCCTCGGCCGTGCACTTCGCCGTGATCCCGGCCTGGGGCGCGCTGTCGGACCGGATCGGCCGCCGTCCCGTGTACCTGCTGGGTGCCGTCGGCATCGGCCTGTGGATGTTCCCGTTCTTCTCGCTGATCGACACCGGGGGCTTCGGCGCGCTGCTCCTCGCCGTGACCGTGGGCCTGATCCTGCACGGCGCGATGTACGCGCCCCAGGCCGCCTTCTTCTCCGAGATGTTCGCGACCCGGATGCGCTACTCCGGCGCCTCCATCGGCGCCCAGTTCGCCTCCGTCGCGGCGGGCGCGCCCGCGCCGCTGATCGCCACCGCGCTGCTGCACGACTACGGCAGCTCCACCCCGATCGCGCTGTACGTCATCGCGGCCGCCCTGCTGACGATCGTCGCCGTCGCGGCCGCCGCGGAGACCCGTCACCGGGACCTGTCCGACGTCTCCCCCGACGCCCCCGCGGGCTCCCCGGAGACGGCGACGCGGGAGGCGGACGCCCGCGCCGTCTGATCCCCGGCCCCGCGACCCCCGTGCGCCGCCCGGCGTACGGGGGTCAGCGCCGCTCCGGGGCCGACAGCCGGTGCAGGCGCAGCGCCAGCTGGATCTCCAGCGCGCGGGACGGGCTCTGCCAGTCGTCGCCGAGCAGCCGGCCGACGCGTTCCAGGCGCTGGGCGACCGTGTTGACGTGGACGTGCAAATCGTCCTTGGTGCGGGCGGGGCTCATGCCGCAGGCGAAGTAGGCGTCCAGGGTGCGCAGCAGTTCGGTGCCGCGCCGTGCGTCGTACGCCACCACCCGGCCGATGGTGCGGTCGACGAAGCCCGCGACGTCCCGCTCCCCGGCCAGCAGCAGGCCGAGGAAGCCGAAGTCCTCGGCGGCGGCGCCGTCCCCGCGGCGGCCCAGCAGCCGCAGCGCGTCGAGGCAGCGCCGGCCCTCCGCGTAGGCCGTCGCCACGGCGTCGGGGCGGGCGGTGAGGTCCGCGAGCGGGGCGGACGCGCCGACGGTGACCGGCTCGTGGACGGCCGTGCCCAGCTGGCGGGCGGTGCGGCGGGCCACGTCGGTGGCGGTGTCGTCGGGACCGAGCGGCAGCAGCAGGACGGTGCCGCCGTCGCGTGCGGCGGCGAGCCCGTGCCGGGTCGCCGCGAGGTGCGAGGCCGCGGCCCACAGGCGTCTGCGGGCGTCCGCCTCCTGGTCGGCGTCGGCGGCGGCGCCCTCCAGGCGGGCGGCGAGGACCACGTGGGTGGCGTCGAGGTCGGCGTGCAGCCGGGCGGCGCGTTCGCGCAGCAGGCGCGGATCGCGGTCGCGGGCGTCGAGCAGGTCGTCCAGCAGCTCGCCGCGCACGCGCTGCTCGGCCTCGGCGGCGGAGCGCCGGGCGAGGAGCAGCAGGGAGGTGACCATCGCGGCCCGTTCCAGGGTGCGCTGGTCGACGGGGTCGAGCCCGGGGTGGCCGTGCAGCACGAGCGCGCCGAGCAGCTCGCCGCCGGCCGTGACGGCGGCGATCCAGTCGTCCCCGTGCCGCACCGCGTGCCCGTCCGCGCGGGACGCCTGCAGGGCGCCGCCCGGCGCGGCGGAGGCCTCGGCGAACTCGACGGTGCCGTCCAGGACCTCGGAGACCGCGGCGGCCACGTCGTGGACCCCGCCGCCGCGCAGGACGAGCTCGGCGAGGCGGTCGTGGACGTCGGAGGCCCTCTCGATGACGGCGCTGCGGTCCTGGATGATCTCGTTGGCCCGCTCCAGCCCGGCGAGGGCCGCGCGGGTCTCGGCGAGCAGGTTGGCGGTGTCGATGGCGGCCGCCGCGAGGGCGGCGAACGAGCCGAGCAGGGCGATCTGCTCCCGTCCGAAGACCCGGGCCCGGCGGTCGGCCGCGTACAGCACGCCGATGACGTGGTGCCCCAGCATCAGGGGCACGCCGAGGATGGCCACCAGCCCCTCGTCCCGCACGCCCGCGTCGATGGCGAGGGTGTGCTGGAAGCGGTCGTCCTTGAAGTAGTCGTCGGTGACGTACGGCCGGGCGGTCTGGGCGACGAGGCCGCCGAGCCCCTCCCCCATGCCGAGCCGCAGCTGCTGGAAGCGGGCCGCGACCGACCCCTCGGTGACCCGCATGTAGGTGTCGCCGCGCTCCGGGTCGTTGAGGCTGAGGTAGGCGACGTCCGTGCCGAGCAGCGAACGGGCGCGCTGCACGATGGCCTGGAGGACCGCGTCCAGGTCGCGCAGTCCGGCCAGGTCGTGGGCGGTCTCGAACAGCGCGGACAGCTCGGCCTCGCGGCGCCGGCGCCCCTCCAGCTCCGACCGCACGCGCAGCGCGAGCAGCTTGGCGTGTTCGAGGGCGGCGATCCGCCCGGGCGGCTGTCCCTCGGCGCGGGCGACCAGCACCGGCTGCTCGTAGGCGTCGGCGGACGCCCCTGTGGCCAGCAGCTCCAGGAACGGCGTCTCACCGCTTCCGGGCACGGCCCCCGCGCCCGGCCCTTCGGCGGTGCGCTCGGCGGACTGCACTTGATCACGCGACATGGTCACAGGATCCCGCACGGCACGGCCGTCCCGTCAGCCCTGTGGACGACCCGGCCGGCCTCGCCCACGGAGGCGGTCAGTGGGCGGTCCAGCCGCCGTCGAGGACGAGTGAGGCCCCGGTGACGAAGGACGCCTGCGGGCTGCACAGGTACGCCACCGCCTCGGCGACCTCCTCCGGTTCGATGAGCCGCTTGACGGCGCTGTCCCGCAGCAGCACCTCGGACAGCACCCGCTCCTCGGGGATGCCGTGCGCCTGGGCCTGGTCGGCGATCTGCTTCTCGACCAGGGGGGTGCGCACGTAGGCCGGGTTCACACAGTTGGAGGTCACGCCGTGGGCGGCGCCTTCGAGGGCGGCGGTCTTGGACAGGCCCTCCAGTCCGTGCTTGGCCGCCACATAGGCCGACTTGTAGGCCGAGGCGCGCAGACCGTGGACGGAGGACACGTTGACGATGCGGCCCCACCCCTGCCCGTACATGTGGGGCAGGGCGCCGCGGATGAGCCGGAAGGGCGCCTCCAGCATCACCGTGAGCACGGTGTGGAAGACGTCCGGCGGGAACTCCTCGAGGGGGCGGACCAGCTGCAGCCCCGCGTTGTTGACCAGCACGTCGGTGCCCGCGGCGGCGTGTTCGGCGGCGTCGAGGTCGGTGAGGTCGAGGACGTGCGGTTCGACCGTGCCGGTGAGGTCGCGGGACCGCTCGACGAGCGCCTCCAGGCCCGCGGCGTCCCGGTCGACGGCTCTGACCTTGGCTCCGGCGGCCGCGAGCCGCAGCGCGCAGGCGCGGCCGATGCCGCCGGCGGCGCCGGTGACGAGGGCGGTGCGGCCGTCGAGGCCGAGCGGGGTGGCGTGGGGAGCCGGGAGGGCACGGGGCACGGTCATGCCTCGACCCTAGGCAGCGCCCCCACCCCACCCCATGTGGTCACACCCCATAGTTCACTCGGAACCCGTGGTGTCGAACCATGTGGGTGCGTCGGACAGGGCCTGCTTGATCCGGAACACCCCGGCCTCGTTGAGGTCGGGCAGGGCGTCCACCGCGAACCAGCCCACCTCCAGCGACTCGTCGTCGTTGACCCGCGCCTCGCCGCCGACCGCCCGGCAGCGGATGGTGATGTCCATGTACTGGCAGGTGTCGCCGTTGTCGTAGGTGACCGGCTTCAGCGCCTGCACGACCACGATCCGCTCGGCGACGCACCGTACGCCGGTCTCCTCCTCGACCTCCCGCACGGCGCAGGCCGCGGGCTGCTCCCCGGGGTCCGGGATGCCTCCGATGACCGACCACCTGCGCGTGTCGGTCCGGCGGTTCAGCAGCACTCTGCCCTCGTCGTCGAAGACGACCGCGGTGACTCCGGGGAGCCAGAGCAGCTGGTGGCCGGCGGACGCGCGCAGGGTGCGGATGAAGTCAGGGGTAGCCATGGGCCGACCCTAACGGGCCGGCCGGGCCGCCCCGCCGCGCCGCGAGGGGCGTGCGACCGGTGTACGGCTACACGTCACCGGCGCGTCGCCCGCGCATCCCGGCGCCGACCGCCCAGCCGAGCCCGCCCGCGGCGACCAGCACGAGGGCGGTCTCCGGCAGCACGCCGAGCCGCGTGGCGGGCGTCCGCGAGGAGCGCAGCGGCACCTCCTGGACGAGGGTGTCGGCCGTGAACATGCCGGTCCGCCGGGTGATCGTCCCGTCGGGCAGGATGATCGCGCTGACGCCGCTGGTCACCGGCACCGTGACGGTGCGGCTGTGCTCGACCGCGCGGACCCGGGACATGGCGAGCTGCTGGTAGGTCATCTCGCTGCGGTCGAAGGTCGCGTTGTTGCTCGGCACGGAGATCAGCCCGGCGCCCGCGGTCACCGTGTCGCGCACGGCCCAGTCGAAGGCCGCCTCGTAGCAGGTGACCAGGCCGACCTCGGCCCCGTTCATGGCGAACACGCCGGGTTCGCCGCCCCGGCTGAAGTCCTGGCGGACCATCGCCGTCCAGGTCTCGTTGATCGCCCCGATGAGCGAGCGCAGCGGCAGGTACTCGCCGAACGGCTGGATCTGCCGCTTGTCGTAGGTGTCGACGGGGCCCTTCGCCGGGTCCCACAGGATCTGCTCGTTGAGCAGCCTGCCGTCCCGCTCCACGACGCCGCCGACCGAGATGGGCACGCCGATCGCCTTGGCCGCCCCGTCGATGACCGTCCGCGCGTCGGCGTGGGCGAACGGGTCGATGTCGGAGGAGTTCTCCGGCCACAGCACGAGGTCCGGCCTGGCGACCTTGCCCGCCTTCACGTCGGCGGCCAGCCGCAGCGTCTCCCGGGCGTGGTAGTCGAGCACCGCGCGCCGCTGGGAGTTGAAGTCGAGGCCCAGGCGCGGGACGTTGCCCTGGACGACGGCGACGGTCACGGTCCCGTCCTCGGCCGTGCCGCTGACCAGGGGCCGGGCGGCCACCGCGCCCGCGACCGGGACGGCGACGCTCAGCAGGCCGACGGCGGCCGCGGCCCGCCGTACGGTGCCGGTGCGCCGGAGCCGCACGGCCAGGCGGGCGACCTCGTACAGGCCGAAGCCGCACAGGACGACCGCGAAGCCGAGGACCGGGGTGCCGCCCAGCGCGGCGAGCGGCAGGAAGACGCCGTCGGCCTGCCCGAACGCGATCTTGCCCCAGGGGAAGCCGTGGAACGGCACGCGCGCGCGGGCCGCCTCGCCCGCGGTCCACAGCGCCGCCGCCCACACGGGCCAGGCGGGCAGCCGGGACACGGCGGCGACCCCGGCGCCGACCAGCGCGACGAAGACCGCCTCGATCACCACCAGGGCGAGCCAGGGCCCAGGGCCCACCTCCACACCGGTCCACACCAGCAGCGGCAGCAGGAAGCCGAGCCCGAACAGGTAGCCGAGGCCCAGTCCCGCCTTCCAGCTCCGGCCCCGCAGCACCCACCCGAGGACCGCGAACGCCGGCAGGGCCAGCCACCACAGGGTGCGCGGCGGGAAGCTGACGTAGAGCAGCAGGCCGGAGAGCGCGGCCGCGAGGGCGGGGACGAAGCGCAGGAGCCGCCGGCCGCGCGCCGCGGGCGCGGTCCGCGGCTCCAGCTGGTCCGACTCGCCGACGGAGGTTGCGGTGACGGTCACCCCGGGAGTCTACGGCGCGTGACCTGGGCGGGGACAGCGCAGTCCGCGGGGCGGCACCCGGCGGCGGCGACGACGGCGAGGCCGGGTGACCCGGATCACGGGCGCCGGACAGGGTGTGCGGACGCGCGGCGGGTGCGGGGACGGCCCCCGGCCCGCCCGCGGACTCCGGGCGACGCGATGCGCCCCCGCGCGCGTGCCTCCGCCTCCCCTGCCGCTCAGCGAGCGGCCGCCCCCGGCTCGGCCGGGCGCAGCCTGGACTTGATGATCCGGACGGCCGCCTCCGCGTCGTCCACGGTGACGGTGAAGGTGTGGCCGTCCCACAGGCGCACGAGGACGCCCTCGCCGCGGCGGACGACGACGGCGGTGCCCTTCTCGGGGCGCCAGCGGTACCCCCAGCCGCCCCAGTGACGCGGAGTGACGTGGGAGACGTACTCGGCGCCGGCGACGTGCGAGAGCGGGATGCGGCGGCGCGGGACACCGATGTGGCCGCACCGCACCTCCAGCCACTCCTTGTCGATCTTGAGGGCGACGTGCACGAACGCCAGGGTGCCGAAGAGGACCAGCAGCCCGCCCGCGATGCACCCGACGACGGCCATGACCAGCGGGGCGATGCCGGACGTCCACGGGGAGTCCACGGCCAGCAGGATCCCGAGCGCCATGCACGCGGCACCGGCGAGCGCCGGCAGCCACTGGTACCGGTTGGTGGCGCGGCCGGTCCAGACGTCGGGGTGGGGGGCGGGCTCGCCGTGGCGGTGGTCCCTCATGCTTCGAGGTTACTCACGTTTCGCTGCGCGGGTACCGCGTCGCGGAGCGTGACTGCGCCGACCGGGCGGGGCCCGGTGGCTACCGGGCGGGAGCCGCCGTCTGCAGGAGACGGCCTTCCGCGTAGGCCAGGGCGGCCGCGGGCAGCGCGCCCTCGCGCCCACTGAGCAGCACGGTGAGGGTGCCGCCGGCCGGGGCCTGCGGGGCGGGCTGCGCGCCGAGGCGGCGCAGCGCCTGGGCGGCCACGGCCCCGGCGGAGCCGTGCAGGACGAGCGGCGGGCGGCCGGGGCGCTGCACGGCGGTCCTGATGCGCTCGGCGACCAGCTCGTAGTGGGTGCAGCCGAGGACGACGGTCGTCACGTCGTCGGGGGTGAGCTCGGCGGCCGCGGCGACGGCGGCGTCGATCGCCGTCTCGTCCGCGCGTTCCACGGCCTCGGCCAGCCCCCAGCAGGGCACCTCGGTGACCGGGACGCCGTCGGCGAACCGCCGGATGAGGTCGCGCTGGTACGGGCTGCCGGTGGTGGCGGGCGTGGCCCAGATCGCGAGGTGGCCGCCGCCGGCCGCGGCCGGCTTGATCGCCGGGACCGTGCCGACGACGGGCAGGCCGGGCTCCAGGCGGGCGCGCAGGGCGGTGAGCGCGTGCACGCTGGCGGTGTTGCAGCCGACGATCAGGGCGTCGGGCCGGTGGGCGGCGGCCGCCTCGGCGACGGCCAGGGCGCGCTCGGTCAGGTCCTGGGGGGTCCTGGGTCCCCACGGCATGCCGTCGGGGTCGAGGGAGAGGACGAGATCGGCGTCCGGGCGGAGACGCCGTACCGCGGCGGTGGCCGCGAGCAGACCGATTCCGGAGTCCATGAGCGCGATCTTCACCCGGCCACGATAGACGATGAGCCGTCCCGGGCCGGCGGGGTGGGGCAGACTGCGCACGTGAGCGCCCTCCTCTGGACCGCCGCCGGATCACTCGCCGCCTGGTGGTGGCTGCTGCTCTGCCAGGGCTTCTTCTGGCGTACGGACGTCCGGCTCCCGCCGCGCCGGGATCCGGAGGCGTGGCCGTCCGTGTGCGTCGTCGTCCCGGCGCGCGACGAGGCGGCGGTGCTGCCCGCCGCCCTGCCGTCGCTGCTCGCCCAGGACTATCCGGGGCGGGCGGAGGTCTTCCTGGTGGACGACGGCAGCCGGGACGGCACCGGGGAGCTGGCGCGCGGCCTGGCGCGCCGGCACGGCGGACTGCCGCTCACCGTGGACTCGCCCGGTGAGCCGCCCGCGGGCTGGACCGGCAAGCTGTGGGCGGTGCGCCACGGGATCGGCCTGGCACGCGCGCGTGCCCCCGAGTACCTGCTGCTGACCGACGCGGACATCGCGCACGCCCCGGACAGCCTGCGGCAGCTGGTGGCCGCGGCGCGCACCGGCGGCTACGACGTGGTCTCCCAGATGGCCCGGCTGCGGGTGGCGAGCCGGTGGGAGCGGCTGGTGGTGCCGGCGTTCGTGTACTTCTTCGCGCAGCTGTACCCGTTCCGCCGGATCGGGAAGGTGCGGGCCGGGGGGAAGGCCACGCGTACGGCGGCCGCGGCGGGCGGCTGCGTGCTGCTGCGCGCGGAGACCGCCGAGCGGGCCCGGATCCCGGACGCCATCCGGCACGCGGTCATCGACGACGTGGCGCTCGCGCGGGCCGTCAAGCGGGCCGGCGGCCGCGTCTGGCTGGGGCTGGCCGACCGGGTGGAGAGCGTGCGGCCGTATCCGCGGCTGGGCGACCTGTGGCGGATGGTGGCGCGCAGCGCGTACGCGCAGCTCCGCCACAGCCCGGTGCTGCTGGCCGGGACGGTCGCCGGCCTGGTGCTGGTGTACCTGGTGCCGCCGGCGGCGGTCGTGGCGGGACTGGCCGCGGGGGACGCGGCCGCCGCGGCCGTGGGCGCGGCGGCGTGGCTGGTGATGACGGGGACGTACGTACCGATGCTGCGCTACTACCGGCAGCCGCTCCGGCTCGCTCCCCTGCTGCCGTTCACCGCGTTCCTTTACCTGCTGATGACGGTGGACTCCGCGGTGCGGCACCACCGGGGACGGGGTGCGGCCTGGAAGGGCCGCACCTACGCGCGTCCGGAGGCGCTGCCCGAGGAGGGCTGAACGCCCGCCCCGGGGGGCTCACTTGCGGCCCGGGGTCCAGTTCATGCCCCAGCCGTAGGCGTGGTCGACGGTCCGCTGCGGGCTCACGCCGCGCTCGGGCACCAGGTAGCGGGCCTCGCGCCGGACGACCAGGTCGCCGCCGGTGTTGGTGATCAGGGCGAGAGCGCACACCGGCGAGGGGAGGGTGCACTCGTCGAGGGAGAAGTCGACCGGGGCGCCGTGCTGCGGACTGAGGGTGACGGTGGCGTGCAGGTCGGCGAAGGAGCGGGCCCCTTCGTAGATGGTGACGAAGACCAGGATGCGACGGAAGGCGTCCTTGTGGTCGAGGTTGACAGTGAGGTTCTCCCCGCTCTCCACGGCGCCGGTGCGGTCGTCGCCGTCGAGGTGGATGAACGGGGGCCGGTGCAGCGCGCCGAAGGCGTTGCCGAGCGCCTGGACGACGCCCTTGCTGCCGTCGGCGAGCTCGTACAGGGCGCACAGGTCGAGGTCGAGGTCCGCGTGCAGGGCGACGGGGCGGCCGAACTTGCTGCTCCACCCGGAGAACTGCTTGCGCACCTGCCAGTTGAGGTTCACCCGCAGGGCGCCGGAGGTGCCGCCCTGCTTGGTCAGCGAGACCGACGGGGACGCCTTGGTGAGCGTCACCTTGGTGAGGCGGACCGGTGCGGCGGGAGGCGCCGCGGGCGGCGGGCCGGCCGGCCGCGCCGGCGGCGGTGCCACGGTGACCGGGGGCGCGACGGGCGCCGGGGCGGCCCGCTGCGGCTCGTCCACCGTGATGCCGTAGTCGGTGGCCAGGCCCTCCAGGCCGCTGCTGTAGCCCTGGCCGACGGCCCGGAACTTCCAGGCGCCCTGGCGGCGGTAGAACTCGCCGAGCACGAAGGCCGTTTCGGTGGTGGCGCCGGTGCTGTCGAAGCGGGCCGCCACCGTGCCCCGGGCCGCGTCCCTGACCTCGACGGACAGGTCGGGGACCTGCCCGAAGGTGCCGCCGTCGGCGGAGGCCGCGACGATGACCGTCTCGATCGAGGGCTCCACGCGCGCGAGGTCGACCAGGAGCGTGTCGGTCACCCGGCCGCCGGCGTCCCGCTTGCCCTCGTGCCGGACCGCGCCCGAGGAGTGCGCGGGCTGGTTGTAGAAGACGAAGTCCGCGTCGGAACGCACCTTTCCGCCGACCAGCAGCAGCGCCGAGGCGTCCGCGTCGGGCACCCCCGGTCCGGAACGCCATCCCACGTCCACGCGCAGCGCCGTGGCCGGCACCGGAGTGTTCGATCCTTTCGGCATTGACATGTCCGCCCCCATACCTGTCTCCGCGCCGGTCCGCGTCCCGGCGGTCGTCGGATTCCGTGCGCACAACCTACGCGCCGGGACGCGCCACGCCCATCGGCGGACGCCGGCAGCCCGGGGCAACCGCCGGTAACCCGCCCGGAACTCGGCTTTTACAGGATCCGACCCATGATCGGCGCCCTTTTTCGCCATGTTCGCTCGTATTGGCGACCCGGCGTCACCCCGCGCACGGAAAACAACCCTCTTATCGGTCTCCCCAACCAGCACATCGTGGGCTTAACTTATGTGCCATGACCTCCCCCGGTTCCACCTATGGCGGCGGCTACTACTCCGCCTCCTTCCCGGACACCCCGATCTACGACTCGCTCGTCAAGGAGCGGGGCACCCCGCAGATCGCCCCGATCCGGGTCCCCGCGCAGTACGACACGCCGGGCAGCCACCTGCCCGCCCTCCCGTCGGCGCTGCCCGCCCTCCCGGCGGCCCCGGCACAGCCCTCCTACGGCTACCCGCAGATGCAGCAGCCCGCCCCGCTCCAGCAGGCGCCCGCGGCGTACATCCCGCAGCAGGCCACCGCGCCGCGCGGCTACCCCGGGCCGCAGCCCCAGCCGCCCCGGCCCGCGCCGGCGGTCGCCGCGGGCTACGAGGCGATGCGCCCCGCCGCTCCCCGGCCCGCCCCGGCGCCCTATCAGGATCCGTACAACAACCAGCAGTACCGCGGTTACTGAGTCCTTCCCGGGGCGTCGGTGCCGCCTGGCACGATGACTCCATGGCGAACGCGTACCTGCACTCACTGCACGTCCATCCGGTCAAGGCGTTCCGGGGCCTGGCGCCCCGGGAGGCCGTCGTGGAGCCCTGGGGGCTGGCCGGGGACCGGCGTTGGGTGCTGATCGACGACGGGGGAAAGGTCGTCACGCAACGCCAGCAACCGCGCCTCGCCCTCGCCGCCGCCGAGCTCCTGCCCGGCGGCGGCGTACGGCTGTCCGCACCCGGCAGGGAACCGCTGGAGGTGCGCGTCCCCCGGGCCTCCGGCACGGTGACCGTGGAGATCTTTCGCGACAAGGTGGAGGCGGTCCCCGCCGAGGACGCCGCCGCGCACGCCTGGTGCAGCGCGTACCTCGGCGCCGCCGTGCGCCTGGTGCACCTGGACGATCCGGCCGTGCGCCGGCCCGTCGACCCGGAGTACGCCCTGCCGGGCGAGACCGTCTCGTTCGCCGACGGCTACCCGCTGCTGCTCACCTCGGTCGCCTCCCTCGACGCCCTCAACTCCCTGATCGCGCAGGGCGGTCACGCTCAGGAGGGTCCCGTGCCCATGAACCGCTTCCGGCCGAACGTGGTCGTGGCGGGCACCGCCGCCTGGGCCGAGGACGACTGGACGCGCGTCACCGTCGGCGAGGTCGCCTTCCGCGTCGCCAAGCCCTGCGGGCGCTGCGTCGTGACCACGACCGACCAGGGCACCGCCGAGCGCGGCCGGGAGCCCCTGCTCACGCTGGGCCGCCACCGGCGGCGGGGGTCCAAGCTGCTCTTCGGGCAGAATCTGGTGCCGCTGTCCGGCGGCACGATCCGGGTCGGGGACCCGGTCACGGTGGCGTAGGGGAGCGTGGCGGAGGCCGGGGGGGGGGGGCCGGGCGGGGCCCCCCCCCCCCGGCCCGGCCGGGGGGGGGGGGGGGCTCTCCCCCGGCGGGGCCCGGC